>NFUO01000515.1 GCA_002197545.1 Acidobacteria subdivision 2 bacterium RH1 MAG20
ATTCTGCCGCCACCCATGCCGCTCTCGCCCTTTGTCCTCGCCGCCGGCGCGCTGAAGATGTCGAAGAGAAGGTTTCTCACCATCTTCACCCTGAGCCGCGGCGCACGCCACGCATTCACCGTGTGGCTCGGCATCTACTACGGCAGGCACGTTCTCCACCTCTGGAACCTTTTTTCCGCCAAGTGGGCCACCACTATCCTTATCGTCCTATGGGCTGGCATCATCATCAGTTGTGCCATCGCCTTCTGGAAGCTCTACAAAACCTCCAAAGCCGTCGGCGCCCATCCCGCCAGCCTTATCGACCGCCCCAACACCACCACCTGAATCAGCCGCGTTGCGCTCACATCTCCCACTGCAACAGAGTGGCTCCTACTGTAAACCCAGCGCCAACACTTGCCAGCAGCACAAGATCGCCCTTCTTCAGCCGCCCTTCCTCCAGCGCTGTCTGCATGGCTATAGGGATCGTGCCTGCTGTCGTATTCCCGTACCGGTCGATATTGATCACAACGCACTCTTCCGGCATCCCCAGCCGCTCCGCCGTCGACAGAATAATCCGCTTATTTGCCTGGTGAGGAATGAAGCAGCTCAGGTCCTTGCCCGTCACGCCATTCCGAGTCAGCACCGTCTCCGCTGCCTCTGCCATCTTCCGCACGGCGAACTTGTACACCGCCTGCCCGTCCTGGTGCACAAAATGCATCTTCGCCGCCACCGTCTCGGCCGTCGATGGATGCAGACTGCCGCCACCCGGCATATTCAGCGCCGTTGCACCCGACCCGTCGACCTCATGCCAGTAGTCGACCAGCCCAACCTCTCCTTCATCGCAAGGCTCCAGCAGAACTGCTCCGGCCCCATCGCCAAAGATCACGCATGTAGCTCGGTCGGTATAGTCGATGATCGAGCTCATCACATCCGCTCCAATCACCAGCACCTTCTTGTGCATTCCGCTTTCGATCAGCTTCGCTCCCACCTGCAACGCATAGGGAAAGCCCGAACACGCCGCCGAAAGATCGAATCCCCACGCGCCCTTTGCCCCCAGCTTGTCCTGTACCAGACAGGCTGTCGCCGGAAAGAACATATCCGGCGTCACGGTAGCGACAATAATCACTTCAACCTCGCTGGCTTCAATGCCACGAGCCGTTAGGCAGCGCTTCGCCGCCTCTACCGCCAGGTCGCTGGTTCCCACGCCCTGATCCACAATATGCCGCTCACGAATCCCCGTGCGCTCCACGATCCACTGGTCATTCGTCGCCACCATCTTTTCGAGATCGGCATTGGTCAATAACCGTGGCGGAACATAAGCACCCACCGAACTGATCTTCGCTCTGACTCGCGCCTGCGGCTTCAACGTCAAACTCAAATTCATCACCTCGTCGACAACTCAACCAGAATACAAAACTATTACAGATCACCACTCTCTGCGTGAGTCTTTCCATCTAAAGCCGCTAACCCTATCGCTGTAAGACACACCATCGACCGTCACAGACGCGACTCTCCCATATTTCATCATCCAAACTTTAAAATTTTCAGAGGGGGAGAAGAGAGAAAAGTGTACCGGGCGACCCACTGCGCCCATACTAGCCCGTTACCGTTGCTTCCTTCCGGACCTGGCGGGGTTGGCGGGATTACGTCGCGTAGGACCCGGCACAACACTATCCTAACATCGTCGGACCCCACCCTAAAATCATCAGCAATACTGCCTCGCCTGCCTGCCATCTCATATTCACCAAGTCTCTTTTAATCCTCCCAACGAGCCGGACAATTTGCTATCGTCACCTCAACAACCATGATCTTCCCACCTGCCCTCGCCTTTCTCCTCTTCCCCGCCATGCTCATCCTTCTTGAGCTTGGCCGTCGCTTTCGTCTCAGCCGCAAAGGTCCTGTCCAAAGCAACGCCGTCGAAGGCGCAGTCTTTGCCCTCTTCGGTCTCCTGCTGGCCTTCACCTTCTCCGGAGCAGTCACCCGCTACGACGCGCATCGTCAACTGCTCACTGAGGAGACCAACGACATCGGCACCGCCTACCTCCGCCTCGATCTCCTTCCTCCGCAGACCCAGCCCGCTCTGCGCCAGCTCTTCCGCAACTACACCACCTCACGACTCCATCTCTTCGAAGCTGTAAGCGAAGAGGTCTCCCCCGAAAGCCAGCGCCTCCAGCGCGAGATCTGGCGCCAATCCATCGCCGCCGCATCTGCTCCCGGAGCCAACGTGGACGCAGCCAAACTCCTCCTCCCCGCGCTTAACAACATGATCGACATCACTGCCACTCGCCAGAATGCATTCGACATGCATCCTCCCGAAGTCGTCTTCCTGCTTCTCTTTGCCTTCAGCCTTGGCTGTGCTTTCCTTGCCGGCTATGGCATGACGGCCACCCCGCGAAACTGGCTTTACATCCTGGCGCTCGCCGCCGCTGTCACGCTCACCATCTACGCCACTCTCGAGATCGAGTTCCCCCGCCAGGGCCTTCTCCGTCTCACCAGCACCGACAGCACCCTCATTGATCTCCGCAACTCCATGAACTAATATCCCGACCAATCAGGCATCCTAAACAAACAAGAATGCCGACGACCTCAAATCCACCCGCGCCAGCCCGACACGGCTACCTCGCCGACATCTATACCTTCGACTGGAAGCAGCTCTCCTTCCGCACTCCGCTCATCGGCACTATCGCCATCGGCCTCTGTCTCTTCGCCGGAGTCATCCTCGGCCATCCCTCCGCTGGCCTCATCGCCGGTGGCGGGGCCTTCACCATCGGCTTCGGAGTCAATCAGCGCATCGCCGACTCCCGCCTCTGGCCCATGATCGCCGCCACCGGCGCGATGTTCGTCTCTACCCTCATCGGCATGCTCGCCGGACACCGCGGCCTCACCCTCGTCCTCGCCGCAGCCATCTGGGGATTCACCTACGGCATCCTTACCGCACGCGCAGCGGGCATCAGTTGGGTCGGCCAGCAATCAGCCATCACCCTCTTCGTAGCCTCCGCCTTTCCGGCTAACTTTCGCGCCGCGCTACTCCGCGCACTACTCATCTGCGGTGGAGGAGCGCTGCAAATTCTCATCACCAGCCTCTGCCTCCGCCTGCTCCCCGAACTCGCCGCCAATCTCCGCGCCATCCCCCAAACCGGCAGCGAAAAACTAGGCTACCTTCTAAGCAGTGACTTCGCCCGCTATCGGGCCTTCCTGCGCCTCCGTGCCATCCCGGCAACCCTCCTCCAAATCCCCACCTTTCCTTTCGCCATTCGCATGTCCCTCACCGTAGCCATCGCCGCAGAGATCTATCGTCACCTCGGCATCCAGAGTGGCTACTGGATCCCGATGACCGCTCTTCTCGTTCAGAAACCAGCCTTCTCCGAGACCTTCTCCCGCGCCTTCCTCCGCGTCGGCGGAACCCTCGCCGGAGCCGTCGTCTCTACTGTCTTTCTTGTTCATATCCGCCCAGACCCTCTTTGCCTCGCCGCCCTCACCACCTTCTTTGCTCTCTGGTCCTACGCCACCAACACCGTCAACTACGGTCTCTACACGGCCTTCCTCACCTCTTACATCGTCTTCCTGCTCTCGCTCAACACTCTGCCCGGCCCTGTCATCGCTCACCGTCGCGCACTCTGCACCATTGCCGGCGGCCTCATCGCGCTCATCATCCACATCGACGCCATCCGTCGGCTTCGCAATCGCCAACGCGCCACCACACTACCCACATAAATCCCCCCAGAGGCGGTTGGAGGGTCTTTTCTCTCCATCACCAGCCAATGTTGGAAGTGAGAGTCGCACGTCACTTGGAGGCGAACGCTGCGTTACGAATAGCTTCTGTCGCCGGCTCAAAAGGGACGTTTAAGTTGCAGTTTTTTGCACTCTCTCTTTGCATAAAAAATGGGCTTTCCTCTCTCCTGAAAACTGAAATGCACGGGCTGGTATGGCCTTTACAGCACATTGCAAACATGCATTCTTTTGCACCATCGAGGGTAAAACACTTCACCAAAAACAATTTGGCCCTATCTGCATCTATTGACAGAGATTCACTTAGGAGAATACCCACTTGCGTAAGCTTCTCTCTTCACTCGCAGTTCTGGCCGCACTCGTTGCGGTCCCTTCCGCTCTTCATGCAACTCCGATCACCGGTCAGTTCTCCATCACCGGCGCATCAGTTACAGATAACGGATCGTCCCTTACCTTTGTGCCCGACTCGATCGCCGTAGGCGCGGCAAATACACTCTCTGGCTCATTCACATCGCTTCTCTCCGCAGGCGAGGCTGGCACCATCACCTCGAGCTTCAACTACAGTCCCTACACTGCCGGCAGCGGAGTCATCACGCTGACGAACACAGATGGAACGACGCTCACCTACACCCTCAATACCCTTACCGAGCAGAGCCTCAGCAACTACACATTATTCACAGGCAGCGGCATCCTCTCCACCAATGCCGCCGGCTACGACAACACCGAAGCCAACCTGTATTTCTCAACCCAGGGCAACGGAACGGTGACGTTCTCGGCAACGACCTCGGCCTCTCCCGTTCCTGAACCTTCCACGCTGGCGCTCCTCGGCACTGGCCTGGTCGGCCTAGCTGGAATCGTCAAGCGCAGCCTGGCATAGTTGTTTCAACGTCGTGGTTCCGACTATGAGACATCTTGAGCGAAGGAAGCCGGTTAGAAGATCAACCCGCCTCCTTCGCTCACAGTCTTTAAAGTCTCTGGCAACCCGTTCGAAAACCAGGCCGCAAGCGGGAAATCCCAAGAAAATCGCTATAATTAGGAGTCTGTGACTCCCCCCGCCATCCTCGAAGAGCTGACTCAGTCAGCGTCCGCGAAACCCCGGCCAAAAATCGGTTTCGTCTCCCTCGGCTGTCCTAAAAACCTGGTCGACTCCGAGGTCATGATGGGCATGCTCCACCAGGCTGGAGGCGAGCTAACCCCCCAAGCCGAAGATGCCGAAATCCTGGTCGTCAACACCTGTAGCTTCATCGATTCAGCCAAGCAGGAATCGGTCAACACCATTCTTGAGATGGTGCATCACAAGCAGGCCAATGGCGGCCGCGCCCAGCGCCTCATCGTTGCAGGCTGCCTCGTCGAGCGCTACCGCGACGAGATTCAGAAGAACATCCCCGAAGTAGACGCTGTCATAGGCACAGGCGAGCTCGAAGCCATCCTCGCGGCCGCTGGGCTTACTGCCACAGGCCATGCCAATAACTCTCCCTTCCAGATCCTCACGCAGGCCCAGATCGACCGCGCCCCCAGTGCCGTCCACCAGCACAGCCGCCCCGAGGCGTCCGCTCCTCAACTCCAGATCGAGCAAGGCCATCTTGCCTCCCGCCCTGAAGGCGACCTCCGCGAGCAGCAGGGCCGCTTCTCCCGCGCCACATGGGATGGAGCCACTGCCGCGCTCCCCGAATATCTCTACAGCGACACGACCCCCAGAATCCTGACGACGCCAAAGGCGTCGTCCTATATTAAGATCGCCGAAGGCTGCGATCACCCTTGCGGCTTCTGCATCATCCCGCAGCTCCGCGGCAAGTTCCGCTCCCGCCGCATGTCGTCCATCATCACCGAGGCGGAAAACCTCATCGCCCAGGGCGTCCGCGAGATCACCCTCATCGGACAGGACACCACCTGCTACGGCGAAGACCTCGGCATCAAGGACGGCCTTAGCCAGCTCCTCGCAGCCCTCGCTGTCCTCCCCGGCCTCCGCTGGCTGCGCTTCCTCTACGCCTACCCCAACAAGGTCACCACGAGCCTGCTCGAGACCATCGCCCGCCACGACAACATCGCCAAGTACCTCGACGTCCCCCTCCAGCACGCCAGCCCCTCCGTGCTCAAGCGCATGAAGCGCGGCGGAACCCCCGAGGTCTTCCTCAAGCTCATCGAGAAGGCGCGCAGCATCGTCCCCGGCATCGTCCTCCGGACGTCTTTCATTGTGGGGTTCCCCGGGGAGACCGAAGAAGATTACAAGCAGCTCGAAGCCTTCATCACCGCCGCCCAGATCGACTGGCTCGGCGTCTTCACCTACTCCGACGAAGAGGGCGCAGCCGCCTTCGAACTGGCCTCTGAACTCAAAGTCCCCAAACGCACCATCGAGTCTCGCCGTCGCAAGCTGATGACGCTTCAGCAAAAGATCAGCGCCAGGTCCAAATCAAAATGGATTGGCCGCGAGATCGATTTATTAGTCGAAGGCCCCAGCGAAGAGACCGACCTGCTGTGGGAAGGCCGCACCCCGCTGCACGCCCCCGAGATCGACGGCAAGGTCTTCATCAACGACTTCGGCCCCAACGAAGCGCTTGTCCCTGGAACCTTCTACCGCGCCGAAATTACTGAATCCCACGACTACGACGTAGTCGCCCGTATCCTCGAATAACAATTACATCCTGTCCCGGAATGCGCGATCCCCAGAATACATCTGGCGGCCATCAAGGCTGTTGGAACTGAGCTTCTCGTGCGCTTGCGAGAGCGCGTTTAAGAAGCAAGCCACGCTCGCGAGCGTTGCGAGTAAGCGAAGCTGCTCGTTCAAACTCTGTACGGGCTTCAGCGAAGCGCCCAAGCCTGTAGAGAAGGTCGCCTCGCACGCTAGGTAACAGGTGATAGTTCTGCAGCAATGGTTCGGAGGTTAGCGCATCGATCAGCTCGATGCCCGCCTGTGGCCCGAATGCCATTGCGACTGCAACTGCGCGATTCAGCTCTACCACCGGCGAAGGCGCAAGCTGGGCCAGATCTGCATAAAGCGTCACGATGTGGGCCCAATCCGTCTCCGGCGGAGTACGCGCCCGGGCATGGCAGGCTGCAATCTCAGCCTGCAACACGTAGGTACCACGCGCCCCGCTGGTCTTTGCGGCACGCTCAAGTGCAACGAAGCCACGGCGAATGAGTAGCTGGTCCCAATGGGCGCGATTTTGATCGAACAGCAGAATAGGTTCCCCTGAAGCGCCGATGCGGGCCCTTGAGCGCGATGCCTGAATCTCCATCAACGCAATCAGACCATACACTTCGGGCTCCTCAGAAACGAGTTCGGCCAGGATACGTCCCAGCCGCAGCGCATCCTCACAGAGCGAAGGCCGTATCAGGTCGTCGCCTGCGGTCGCCGAGTAGCCCTCGTTGAAGATCAGGTAGATGACCTCAAGCACCGATGAGAGCCGTGCCGCCAACTCGTCCCCCCGAGGGACCTCAAAGGGAATGTGCTTTTCGGCGAGCGTGCGCTTGGCGCGGACGATTCGCTGCGCGATGGTCGACTCTGAAACGAGGAATGCCCGCGCAATCTCCTCGGTCGTGAGGCCCCCGAGAAGACGAAGCGTGAGAGCGGTGCGCGCCTCCGTCGAAAGCACTGGATGACACGAGATAAATACCAGGCGTAGCAGGTCGTCGCCGATGGGGTCGTCGAGCGCGGCATTGAGGTCCGGCACGGTCAGCTCCAGTTCGGCGACCTCGCGACCAAGCTCTTCGTGCTTGCGCGCTATGCGCGAGTTTCTCCGGAAAAGATCGATGGCGCGATGTTTGGCGGTCGCCATCAGCCACGCACCGGGGTTAGCCGGGACACCCGACTCGGGCCACTGTTCGAGAGCGGCGACCAGAGCTTCCTGTGCGAGGTCCTCGGCCATGCCTACATCGCGGACCATTCGCGTAAGACCCGCGATGACCCTAGCCGACTCGATTCTCCAGACGGCTTCGATGGCGCTATGTGAATCGGCAGCAGACACTGCTACCGATCACACCACCTTCAATCCGCCAATGCAAGAACGGCTACTTGTTCTTCAACTGAGCCCGGACACGTTCTTTGTGCTTGATCTCTTCTTCGGACAGGATAGGGGCGAAGTCTTCCATCTCAAAGACGTGGCGAATCTCGATCTCTGAGTCGCTGGGCATGGGATTGGGGCAGCGCTTGACCCACTCGATCGCCTCTTCCTTTGACTTCACCTGCCAGAGCCAGAAACCCGCGATCAGTTCCTTGGTCTCGGCAAAGGGGCCGTCAACGACCGTTCGCTTCTCTCCTGAGAACTTGACGCGAGCGCCTTTTGAGCTCGCTTGCAACCCCTCACCCGCCAGCATAACGCCCGCCTTCACCAGCTCTTCGTTGAACTTCCCCATCTCGGCCAGCAGCTTCGGGTCCGGCAGGGCGCCTGCTTCCGATTCCTTTGTCGCTTTGACGATCACCATAAATCGCATTGTCTGAGTCTCCTTTTGTTTCGGTTATAGGCCCGGTTACCCGACGGCTCAGGCCGTCTAAAACCGTGCTCTATTCATACATCGAACGAGAGACGCCGAAATCGACACCCCTATCCACTTTTTTCTGAATATATCTTCAACGCCAGCCACCGCTCCGAAGAGTCCGGCTACACTCCTTCGTCTAAAAATTTACAATTAGCAGTGCTATGTCAAAAGCACTCTTCTGTCCCACCTGCCGCAAAGTAGTCCTCGCCACCGACGAGGACTTCCCTTTCTGCTCCGACCGCTGCCGCATCCTCGACCTTGGAAAATGGGCCAGCGGAGACTACAAAGTCTCTACTCCCATCCAGGACCCCGACGACCTCGAAGAGCTGGCCCGTTCCAACACGCAGAATCGCCGCAACGACGAAGACACCGACTAGGACCGCAGTTGGTCCACGTGAAGAAAAGCCAGCCTCCGCGCTTTGATACAGTGGTCGCGCCACAGGTTCGTGGCTGGGAGTCATGATGAAACGAAGAGAAGTTCTCCGTGGAACACTTCTGGGAGTGGCGTTCGCAGGGTTCGAAGTCTCCGCATTGGGCCAGTCCACTGGATCGAATCAGGGTGCACCTCGCTCCAGTAGCTCCGATGCCGGAGAAGCAAAGTGGACACGGAAGGGCGAGATCGTTGTAGAGCATGCAGCTTCAGGAAAGCCGCACGCAGGAAAGGTGCTCGCCGCCATCCAGCCCCACGGAGACGACATACCGCTCTTCGCCGGCGGCACCGTGGCCAAGCTCATCCGCGAAGGCTACACCGGCTACCTCATCCGCACGACCAATGACGAGATGACCGGAGGCGGCACACGCGGCGAGGGCGTCCTGCACAATGAGCAAGACAACGACGCCGTCGCCAAATCCCTTGGCCTGAAGAAGGCCTACAACCTCGCCTACCGCAACCACCGAATGGATGAGATGTCGCCGCAGGACTTTCGCGGCAACCTGATTCTGCTCTTTCGTCTGCTCCAGGTCGATACCGTCATCTCCTACGACCACTGGGGACTATACGAAGAGAACCCCGACCATTATGTAACAGGCGCAGTCGTCGAGTCCGCCTGCTGGATGGCAGGCATGTCCAAGGACTATCCCGAGCAACTGGATGCAGGTCTGAAGCCCCACAGCGTGACAGAGAAGTATTACTACGCCCGTGGCCCACAAATCTCCAATCGCATCGTCGACATCAGCGGCAGTATCGAGGAAAAGATCGCATCGATTCACGCCATCGGTACTCAGGGCCCCGGCGGCGACAACGGCGCACGGCTGCGCAAGCAGTTAGCCGCGCGCAAGCAGCGTCTACCGATCCTCGGCGACGACGATGCCACCGCCAATCGAAACTACATTGAGCACATCGTCCTCGACGAAAACTCGATGTACACCCGAGGCGTCCCCTCCGACCACGAGATCGGCGCTCCCTACGGCTTCCAGTGGGCCGAACGTTTTCGTTACGTCGGCCCCAATCCATCGCGGCTCGACCAGTACATCAAGCAACACGCAGTTTCGCTTTAATTGCTCAGGAGCGAAAGCGTTTCGCTAAACTAGCCTCTGACGACATGGCGAACTCCAACATCCAGCTTCACCCACCCGCCGAAAAGAAAACTCTCTGGGCCTGGACCGTCGGCACCTTCTTCGGAGCAGGCCTGCTCAAGCCCGGCCCTGGAACCTACGGTTCCATAGCCGCCGGCCTCCTCTGGTTCATAGCCGCCCATGTCTTTCACGTCAGCGCCCTCACGCTGGCCATCGGGACAGCAGTAGCAGCCATCATAGCCACATTCATAGGCATCCCCGCCGCCACCATCGTCGCCCACGAGTCTGGCCGCGAAGACCCGGGCCACGTCGTCATCGACGAGGTCGCCGGCCAGCTCATCGCCCTGATCGCCATTCCCGCCGACTGGCGCCACGCAGCCTTGAGCCTTCTCCTCTTCCGCTTCTTTGACATCCTCAAGCCACCACCCATCCGCCAGCTCGAATGCCTCCCCGAAGGCACCGGCATCATGCTCGACGACGTAGCCGCCGGACTCCTCGCGCTCCTCGTCGCACAACTGGCACATCTTTTCTTCTAGTCACAATTCTGGGTGCCCCACGTCCGGATTTTCGGACGTAGGCGTGCCGCCACAACCTTGCACTCACCAGCCGCAGCGCATACCGTAAATAATCAATGAGTCTCTTTCACTCCCACGCCGACGCACCTCACCTCGACCATGTCGCTCCTCCCGCAGCCATGCCCGGAGGTGAAGCTGTAGTGCACGGCACTAATCTAGGTCCCGCCGCCCATATCATTCCCCAGGCCACCATCGGCGACACCACCGCCCCCGTCACCCTCAGCCGCCCCACCCGCGCCACCATCCGCATCCCTGACGGCACCATCACCGGAGACCTCGTCCTCCACCGCAACGGAACCGCCAGCAACCCTCTGAACCTCCGCATCGCCGTCCCCATGGCCGAAAACCTTCATCCTGTAGCCAACCCCGCCGTTGACGCCGACGGCAACGTCTACGCCACCCTCTCCGGCTCCCGCGGCCAGGCGACACCCGTCTCTATCTTCCGCATCCAGCGCGACTTCCAGATGACGCCCTTCGTCCGCGACCTGCTCAACCCGACTGGCCTGGCCTTTTCGCCCGACGGATACCTCTACGCCAGCTCCCGCGCCGAAGGAAACGTCTACCGCATCTCCCCCGAAGGGGCCATCTCTACCTACGCCGAGGGCATGGGCATCGCCACCGGCATCGCCTTCGACCGCGACGGCAACCTCTTCGTCGGCGACCGCTCTGGAACCATCTTCAAGATCGCCTGCGGCGACGCTCATGGCAGCAGCGGCGAAATCTTCGTCTACGCCACGCTCGAGCCCAGCATCGCCGCCTACCACCTTGTCTTCAACGACGAGGGAGTCCTCTTCGTCACCGGACCAACTACCAGCAGCAACCAGGCCGTCTACGCCATCGATCGCGACGGCAACACAACTGTCTTCTACCAGGGTCTCGGTCGCGCTCAGGGCATGGCATTCGATGTAGACAGCAACCTCTACGTTGCCGCCAGCCTTCACGGCCAGCGTGGAATCATCCGCATCACGCCGCAGCGCGAAGCCACCCTCGCCGTCTCCGGTCAGAACCTTGTAGGCCTAGTCTTCCTCGAAGACGGCTGTGCCGCCCTGGCCACCCGCGACGCCCTCTACCACATCGCCCTCGACATTGAAGGTCGACCTCTCATCTAGAATTTCTTCTCACCAATGAAAATTCCAACCCCTAATTAGTTTCTACTTTGAACCAACCGCCCTTACTCGTGTAAAGTTATCCCGCAACTAGATGACGCTCTACCAGCCATCATCTGCTACCAGCAATAACTCCCAAGGAGGAGATGTGATCTCTCGACGTGAATTTCTCGACAACCTTGCAGTAGGAGCAGCGGGTCTCGCCGTTAGCTCAACCGCAAAGAGCTACGCCCAAATTCTCGGTGCCAACGATCGGCTCAATTTCGCCGTCATCGGCCTCAACAGCCGCGCCTATGCCCACCTCTCGGCCCTCAAGGCCAACAGCAAGGATATTCATATCACCCACGTCTGCGATGTGGACAGCAACATTCTTCAGCGGTTCGCCAATCGTGCGCAGAAAGACTTCGGATACTCTGCTGCCACCGATAAGGACTACCGCAAACTCCTTGCATCCAAGGATGTAGACGCCATCACCATCGCCACTCCCGACCACTGGCACACGCCTCTCGCCATCGCCGGGCTGGAGGCCGGCAAGCACGTCTACGTCGAAAAGCCGTGCAGCCATAATCCCGCCGAAGGCGCGCTGCTCATCGAGGCGCAGCGCAAATACAAAAAGCTCGTACAGATGGGCACGCAGCAGCGCTCCTCTCCGCACACCATTAAGATCGTTAATGACATTCACAACGGCCGCATCGGCCGCGCCTACTTTGCCAATGCCTGGTATGTCAATACCCGCAAATCCATTGGCGTAGGCAAACCTGCTCCGGTCCCTGCTTCGCTTGACTGGGACCTCTGGCAAGGACCCGCGCCACGTCAGCCCTACAAGGACAATGTCCAGCCCTACAACTGGCACTGGTTCAAGATCTGGGGCACTGGCGAAACGCTTAACAACGGAACCCATGAAGTTGACGTCTGCCGCTGGGCGCTCGGTGTCGACTATCCAAACAGCGTCGCCTCCATAGGTGGACGCTACCAGTTCAAGGACGACTGGCAGTTCTACGACACGCTTGTCACCAGCTTCAAATACGACGACAAGATGATCTCCTGGGACGGCAAGTGCTGCAACGGAATGAAGATCTACGGCCGCGACCGTGGCTCCGTCATCATGGGCACTACCGGCTCCGTTCTTGTCGATCGAGACGGCTACGAAGTCTACGACCTTCACGGCAAGAAGACCGACGAGTTCAAGGTAGGCGACAAGACCTCATCCGCGGATCTGGTCGGCGCCGATTCCATGACCAACCTTCATTTCGCCAACTTCATCGCGGGCATTCGTACCGGTGAAAAGCTGAACGCTCCCATCGAGGTCGGTAACGTAGCCGTCACCATGCTCCAGCTCTCGAACATCGCCTGGGAGGTGAATCGCGAACTCCACCTGAACCCGCAGAACGGCCACATTCTCAACGATCCTGCAGCCATGAAGTTCTGGGGCCGCGAATACGAAAAGGGCTGGGCACCGCACCTGTAACCCGTGGCAACGGCGCGATCGCGCCTCAACGACCGCGCCACTTACTGCCTATATATATATCTACCCACCAGTCAAAAGTGCTAAAATTAGAGACCGTGCGGTTTCAAACCGCGGGTAATAGCTCGCCCTATAAAAAAAGTTGACGACAAACCATGGGTTGAAGGATTGAGAATGAGTAAAGGCGAAGAAACTCGACTGCGTATCATCGCGGAAGCTGCGCCGCTCTTCAATCAGCGCGGCTACGAAGGCTGTTCCATGCAGGACATCATGGGAGCCACTGGCCTCGAAAAGGGAGGAATTTACCGCCACTTCGAAAGCAAAGAAGAGCTCGCCGCCGAGGCATTCGGCTTTGCCTGGGCGATGATCTCCAGCAAGCACAGGCAAAACCTCGACTCCATTCCCAATCACGTCGATCGGCTGAAGCAGCACATTGCAAACTTCGTCTCCCGTTCCAGCTTTCCCGGCGGCTGCCCTCTCCTCAACACGGCAATCGATTCCGACAACGGGAATCCTGTCTTGAGAGAAAAAGTCCGCAAAGCTCTCCGCGGCTGGCAGGCCCTTCTGCAAAACATCCTCGAAGATGGAATTAAAGCGGGAACCATCCGCGCAGAGGTAGACGTTAATAAGGTCTCCAACCTCATCATCGGCGGACTGGAAGGCGGCATGCTGATCAGCCGAATCGAACGCAACGATCAGGGCCTCCGTGCCACCCTGGAACACCTTGACTCCTATATCGATCTCCAGGTTCGCAAGCCCGCCGCCAAAGCTACCAAAAAAAATCGCTAAAGCCACTGCAAATTTTCATCTCTCATCACATCTCAATAGAGACCAAATAGTCTTTTTCTGCTATGCTTATAAATAAGACCGAACGGTCTTATTTACACAGCGACAGCATGGAGGACAGCATGGCAACTCTTACCGTCGCCATACCACCCAGGATCGCCGCCCGGCGCGCCATCAATCCCTGGGTGATTGCCCTCACCGTTACGCTGGCAACCTTTATGGAGTTGCTGGACACCTCCATCGCAAACGTCTCGCTCCCCTACATTGCCGGAGGTTTGGGCCGCAGCTTCGACGAGGTCACCTGGATACTCACTACCTACCTTGTCGCCAACGCCGTCATCCTCCCGATGAGCGCGTGGCTCAGCCGGGTCTTTGGCCGCAAAAACTATTACATGGCCTGCGTCGCCCTCTTTACGCTGACATCCCTGTTCTGCGGCATCGCGCCCACTCTCGGAGTCATGCTTGTTAGCCGAGTGCTTCAAGGCATTGGCGGAGGCGGCCTGGCTCCCGTCGAACAGGCCATCCTCGTCGATACCTTCCCACCGGCCCAGCGCGCCTCGGCCTTCGCGCTTTATACCGTCGCCATCGTCACCGCCCCGGCTATCGGCCCCGTTCTGGGCGGCTGGATTACCGACAACTTCAACTGGCGCTGGGTATTTTTCATTAATCTCCCCATCGGAGCCCTGTCTCTCTTTCTGACCAGCCGCTTCGTGCATGATCCGCCGGCATTTGATGAGGAGCGCAAGTCCGCTCGCCGCAACGGCAAACTTCGCGTCGATACTTTCGGAATCATCCTCATCGGCCTCGGCTCCGCCGCACTTGAAGTCGTCCTCGATCGTGGTCAGATCGACGATTGGTTCGGCAGCTCCTTCATCGCCTGGATGTTCGCCATAGCACTCATCTGCTGGTCAATCGCCATCTACTGGGAGCTACAACACGACGATCCCATCATCGATCTGCATCTTCTCGCCAACCGAAACTTCTTCATCGCCGGCACTCTCTATTTCATCTTCGGCTTCGGCCTCTTCGCCAGCACAACCATGATCCCCCAGGTACTGCAGTCGCTCTATGGATACCGAGCCATCGACGCGGGTCTGGTCCTCGGGCCCGGGGCCTTCGTCATCACGCTCCTCGCTCCCGTAGGAGCCCAACTCATACAACGCGACATCATCCATCCGCGCGTCCTGGTCGCTATCAGTCTCGTGGTCGTCTCCGCGTCCATGCTCTACTACAGCGGTTTCACCTTACAGACCGACTACAGCCACTATGCCCTGGCACGGGCCTTCCAGGGCCTCGGTTACGCCTTTTTCTTTGTTCCCGTCAGCGTCATTGCGTACTCTCAGCTCAAACCCAACCAAAATAACCGGGCATCCAGCCTCACCAATCTCTTTCGCAACTGGGGAGGCAGCTTCGGAATCGCCTTCATCACCACTGTGGGTGAACGCAGACAGAACTTCCATCAATCTGTCATGGGAGCAAATCTCTCCCCCAGTTCTCCGCGCCTGCAGGAATCCGTTCGCAGCATGGCCACATACCTCGCCCAGCAAGGCTATTCGCAGGCCGACTCTATGAAGGCAGCCTACCTGTACTACTACTCCCAGCTTGAACAACAGACTCGGCTGCTCGGTTTCATGGACTGCTTCCAAATCATTGGCTGGGTGACCCTGGCAATGGTGCCACTCGTTTTTCTTATCCGTCACTTCCATGTAAGCGGCAAAGCGCCAGCCAACCACTGATCTTGAACCTAAAGTCTGACTGAGATTTACGCAGGCACAATTTCAGGCCAGAGCCACCATCCTCTTCAAGGAAATTCCGGCGAATCGTCCGTGACTGCGGAATGAGCGAGAGGCGCGCCCACATTTTGCAACAGGTTCAGAGCAAATAACTCAGGTGGATATTCTTCTTCAAATATCAACTCCGCCGCCGATCTCGCGGAAGCGATCGTAAGCCATCGCGTGCAAACTGCGATCAATGCGAGAAGGGCGATCATGCAGATATAGCCCAAAGGCTGGTTCAGCAGCCGCTTTTCAAATCGAGCAGCGACGAGCGGTAGTAGCACAAGAAGGCAGCCCCAGAAGACTACATGGACCTTCGATTGTCCGGGAAGATAGGAACACGTGAAGGGCAGTTTATGGAAGCCATGCAGACTAAGTTCGACGACAATCATGCCCACCAGTCCAAGCAAGGCAACATGGCCAGCTATCGGCCATGTGGGCCACCGGAGAAGAAAGAGAACGGCCAGAAACAGCCAGACGGGTGCCATGACAAGCACGAATAATGCTCGACGGACCGCTGATAGATAGTCGGGCACTCCGCGGATCTCGGTCATGCGAAAGATCCAGTTTGCCCGTAGCGCATGTGGCATGGAGATCACAAGGCGGACTCCCAACACCGCAAAGCACATCATCCATAGGCTCGCCACAAGAAATGAAACATCGACCGCGCCGCTGGCTGCTCCGTGTAGAAATCCCTGCTGGCCGAGAGGCGTTTTCACATACGCCAGCACAATGGCGAATCCGGTGCCAAGATAGAAGGAGAGCAGCACCCGATGCTGCCGGCTGCGCAGCAAGGTGCGGATACTGAACAACACAACGGAGGTTTGCAGCAGCGTTCCGAATCGTGGGGACCAGTTGGCCCTGTGGGCTCCGGGCACAATATCGGGTTCCTCTACGATCTTCCCCATCGTACGGAAATAAGCCATCAGGACAGACGCCGCACCGCCGAAGATCGCTACCGCAAGGCCTGCCCACGCCCGCTTTACCAGTGGCACGAACGCTGGCAGCATCGATCCGTTGAGTTGCTGAAACAGTCCTAAAAACCAGTACGACGGCAACCGGGCGAGCAGCTGCTGGTTCTCTGGTGCGGCAAGAGCTTTGGGTGCTTCGAGCGATGGTTCAAGGATATAAACACCGAAGAAGAGGAAGAACGCGGCTACCTGCAACAAGGCCGACAGGCGCAGAAATTGTTGGCGCGGCAATAACTGCGAGGCCACTCCCTGCACTCCCAGGACACAGCAGAACATAAATAATCCTGCCAGTGCCATCGTGGTCCAGTAAGCAGCCAGCGATCGGAGGATGCCCAGGAAGCCACCGCCATTCGCTGCAGAAAACAGAAGTGGCCAGATAATTCCAGTAATGATGTTCAGAGAAATAACGGAGAGGCTCAGCGCGGCGATCAATGCCGACACTTTGGCACGGAACAGCATACTCGCGCGGACAGGCAACGGAGCCAGCACCAGAACATCGCGCCGGTCGGGAAAGATGGACTCCCAACACAGCACGGAGAACAGGCCGACCACGACCATCGTCGTCGCAATCAGAAAGTGCTCCATGATCCCGAGGAAGTCCCGCGAAGGCCTTTCAAAGATTAGCCAGAACGTGAACAGGTAACTCATTCCGGCGAACAATGCAGCAAATTGTCCGAGCAGCCTGTCGGTGTCCGCATCAGCCGACAACAACTCCAGATCGACGACGCGCATCAGAAATGCCCGATAGAGCACACGGAACTGACGCTTCTCTATTTTCAAGGGCTTATGCATGAATGAGGTCCGCAATTTGCTTCGAGATCGCTGCCGTATCCTGCTCGACAGCCAATTGCGAAAAGATGCCTTCAAGAGTAGGCAGCGACATCAACGTCCGCAGCCGCTCAATCGAATTGTCCGCTACAATCCTGCCGCGATGCAGAATCACGATATGCGAAGAAATTCGCTCCACTGTCTCCAACTCATGCGAGCTGAAGAGCACGACTTTGCCCCGCGCGGCAAGCTCTAGAATCAAACTCCGTAAAATCAGGGACGAGCCGACATCAAGCCCTGAGAAGGGTTCGTCCAGCAGAACGAGATCGGGATTGTGCAGCAGCGCCGCCGCCAGTAGTACTTTTTGGCGCATTCCCTTCGAGTAGGCTGAGATCGGCACATGCCTGTCGTCGTAGAGCGCAAACAACCGTAACAGGCCATCGATGCGTTCCGTAGCCACTCTCGGGGCGAGATTGCGCAACTGCGCGACCATAACCAGATATTCAGCTCCGCTCAGATGCGCATACAAGTACGGCTCTTCAGGCACATACCCCAGACGCTGTTTATAAGCCATAAGGTCGCTCTGAATAGACTTGCCGTCAAATGTGATCGACCCCGAGTTCATCGCGATAAGCCCGGTGATTATCTTGATCGTTGTGGATTTTCCGGAACCATTCGATCCGAGATAGCCGGTCACTTCACCGGCGCGAGCGCAAAAGCTCACGTCCTCTACGGCCGGAATACTGGAGTATCGCTTGCAGACCTTGCGGACCTCGAGCATAGTTCACCTCTACCATATGTAGTTTACTACTTATATGATTGTCAAGCAGCTTGGATCACCAATAGCTTTTCCGTGCAACAGATGCATCTGGAACGAATCAAGCTCTCCTCTGGCGCAAACATTACCGAAACCGCTACCATCAAAGTGACAAGGTTGTTCCCGGACCATATTCACCTAACCCATGATCGCTGAAATCATCGCTGTCGGCTCCGAGATGCTCACGCCCCACCGGCAGGACACCAACTCTCTCTACCTCACAGCGGGCCTCAATGACCTCGGCGTCGAAGTGGCTTTCAAGACCATCGTTGGGGACAATCTCCAGCACCTCATCAATGCGGCAAAGATCGCCATCGACCGTGCCGACATCGTCCTCCTCTCCGGTGGCTTAGGTCCCACCGAAGACGATCTCACCCGCGAGGCCGCCGCCGCAGCCCTAGATATTGAACTCCACCCCGATCCCGCTATCCTCACTGGCCTCTATAAGCGCTATGCTGCCCGCCAGATGGTCATGCCGCCGAACAACGCCAAGCAGGCAGACGTCCTCGACGGCGCTAGCCTGCTCGAAAACAAAAACGGCAGCGCTCCCGGCCAATATCTCGACACCGCCGTCAACGGCCATCGCAAGATCGTCATTCTTCTTCCCGGACCGCCTGACGAACTTAAACCCCTCTTCAACGAAACCTGCAAACTCCGCCTCGCCAACACTCTTCCCATTCGTCACTTAGCCCGCCGGATTCTCCGCATGTCCCTCATCGCGGAGTCGGTTGTAGACGCTCGCACTGCTCCCATCTACAGGCAATATACGGACATCGAAACTACTATCCTCGCCGGGCATGCCGAGATTCAGCTTCATTTCCTCTCCGCCAGGCCCACTCTCGCCGAGGCCCAGGCCCGCGTTGACGAGCTCACTGAGAAAATCGAGCACGAGATGGACGACGCCATCTTCTCCGCTCACGGCGAGAGCCTCGAAGAGGTTGTCCTCCTCATGCTCGGCATGAGACACCTCACTGTTGCCACCGCTGAAAGCTGCACCGGCGGCCTCCTCGCCCAGCGCTTCACCTCCGTTCCCAACAGCTCAAGCGCCTTCGTCGGTGGTGCCGTGGCCTACACCGCCGAACTCAAAACCATCTTCGCCAATGTTCCCCAAAGCACCATTGCCTCAAAAGGCGCGGTCAGCCAAGAGGTGGCCCAATACCTCGCCGAAGGCATCCGCATCCGCACCGGGGCATCGCTCGGCATCTCCATCACCGGCCTCGCCGGTCCAGGCGGCGGAGCACCCGGTCCTGACGCAGAGAAACCCATAGGCCGCATCTACATTGGCCTCGCCGACGGCCAACAAACCCAGACCAAAGAATTCAACCTCACTGGCAACCGCGACCGCATCCGATATTGGGCCACCCAACATGCTCTCGAACTTATCCGCCACCACCTCCTCTAAACTGGCATCTCAGCTATAAACGCAGTCATCACACACACTTGATAAACTCATCCTGAAGACTCATTCAGAAGACAATGACCCCCTGGCTCATCTCCATCCCGCTGGCCTACTTCCTTGGCTCCATCCCGTTCGGCTATATTCTGGTCAAACTCTTTCGCAAACAGGACATCCGCGCCACAGGCAGCGGAAACATCGGAGCCACCAACGTAGCCCGCTCCGGAGCCAAAGGTCTCGCAATAGCCACTCTCTTACTCGATCTCGGCAAGGCCTATCTTGCCGTGGTCATCGCCCAAGACATCGCTCCAGGCAACTATGATCTTGCGGTCACCGCAGCAGTAGCTGCCATCCTCGGACATGTCTTCCCCATCTGGCTTGGCTTCCGTGGCGGCAAAGGCGTAGCCAGTGCACTCGGAGTCTTCCTCGCCCTAACCCCTCCCTCCGCCCTGGCCACTCTTGCGGTCTTCCTCGTCATCTTCCTGCTCACCCGTTACGTCTCCCTCGCCTCCATCATCGCCGCAGCATCCTTCCCCCTCTTCGGCTTCTACTTTGTACCTCTCCGAACACCCCTCGTGATAGCAGGCTTCCTCTTCATTCCGGTGCTCATCATCGTCAAGCATTATCAGAACATCCGCCGCCTGCTCGCCGGCACGGAGAACCGCTTTGGCTCCCGCAAGGCGGTCGCATGAGCCGCATTGCCATCCTCGGTGCCGGGGCCTGGGGCACCGCTCTCGCCCTCTCCCTCGCTCGCCGCGGAGGACACGAGATTGTCCTATGGGCCCACTCCGCGCCCCTCGCTGAACAGCTCAACGATGTAGGCGAAAACCTACCTTATCTCCCCGGTTTTACCCTCCCAGCCGACATTCAGATCACCTCCGACCTTCCCGGAGCGATCTTCGAAGCCGACATCCTGCTCTGTGTCACCCCTTCTCAGCATCTCCGCGGAGTCATCAGTCACATCGCTCCCCTTCTCACTCGCGGCCAGATCATCATCAGCGCCACGAAAGGCCTCGAGGAAACCACCTTTCTTCGCATGTCCCAGGTCATTGCCTCTGTCACCTCCAATCCCTGTGCCGTCTTGAGCGGCCCCTCCTTCGCCCAGGAAGTAGCTCTCGGTTACCCCACCGCGATCGTCGCCGCCGCCACCATTCCAAATCTCGCCCAAACCATACAGCGCGACTTCTCCTCACCCACTCTCCGCATCTACACCAATGACGACGTCGCCGGCGTCGAACTGGGTGGCGCCCTCAAAAACGTTATCGCCCTCGCCTCCGGCATCGTCCACGGTCTTAACCTCGGTCATAATTCAGCCGCCGCTCTCATCACCCGCGGCATCGCCGAAATCACTCGTCTCGCTGTTGCCTGCGGAGGCCGTCGACAGACACTCGCAGGGCTTTCAGGTGTCGGCGACCTCGTCCTTACTTGCACCGGAACCCTCTCCCGTAACCGTTCTGTCGGCACCGAACTTGGACGAGGCCGCCAGCTTGCCGACGTTCTTGAAGGTCTCCACGGTAAGGTTGCCGAAGGCGTTAACAGTACCACGGCTGCCCTCGGCCTCGCTGCCCGCTATGGCGTGGAAATGCCCATCACCGAGCAGATGAACGCCATTCTCCACCACAATAAATCCTCTAAGGAGGCCATACGCGACCTAATGTCGAGACCTGGCCGTGACGAATAACCCGAAGGTAAATATCCTCCAGCAAGGCAAACTGCATCTTACTTTTGTATGACAGAGCGAGATGGCCACCCCGCCGACAGTCATCCCCAAAAAGATGACGGCAATTTCATGCTCGTTGTGATTTTTGCTGGAATTGCTCTTGTCATTGGGTTTATTGTGGTGTTCCTGATTATTAACGGTGCAGGAAAGCGCCTTGTCCCCGGAAGACACAATCCACACCCCACCTCACAGCTCATCGTTCCTGCGATCAAACAATTTCCAGCAGCAGCGCGAGAAGCTAATGAATTGCCATTCATTTTATTGCAACAAAAGATCCAAACCTGTGTCTAATAAATTGAGAGCTTGACCCGGTGATCTTGGCCGGGTTGGTACTTAGACTGCCGTTCTCAAACCCGGCGCAGTGATGATTTCCGGGTAGAACAAAGGGCGGTCGGAAGGTAAGCCATGAATATCCCTCGTCTCATTAAAAGTTCAATCGGAACCACACTGCTGGCTGGCGCACTAGTTCTGACCATTCCTCCTTCAGCTAACGCGGGCGTATTTGTCTCTGTTGGAATCGCGCCTCCGGCAATACCTGTCTACGCGCAACCGCCTATCCCTGGCGATGGCTACATCTGGACTCCCGGCTACTGGGCCTGGACCGGTGAAGGTTATGAGTGGGTCGATGGGGCCTGGGTCGAGCCGCCTTACGTCGACGCTCTCTGGACCCCCGGTTACTGGGGATATGGCGACGGTGGCTATCTCTGGAATGCCGGTTATTGGGGTACAAGTATTGGTTATTATGGCGGCATTAATTACGGCTTTGGGTACTTCGGCACGGGCTTCTACGGCGGATACTGGGGTGGTGGTCACTTCTGCTACAACCGTGGCTACAACAACTTTGGTGGCCGTGGCGGCTTCCGCAATGTCTATGACCGGCCAGTCCGTGGTTTCAATGGACGCCCCGGCGGCTCCAGCTTCACCACCCAAAATCATGGAGGCCGTAACTTCGCCGGTAACCGCGGCGCGGCCATTGGTGGCCGCAACTTCGGCAACCACGGCTTTGCTAATAATAGTCAGCGCGGCTTCACCGGCAGCCATAGTTTTGCTGCCAACGGACAGCATGGCTTTACCAACGGGAATCGCTCGGCCTACAACGGCTTTGCGAACAACCGTCAGTCATTCAACGGAGCTCGCTCGTTCAATGGAGGCAACTACGCGACGCACAGCTTCGCGCAGAGCCCGAGGAGCTATGCGCGTCCGAGCCAGCAAGGCTTCGGTGGCCAAAACCATAGCTTCTCCAACGCACCCGCTGCACGCTCCAGTTTCGGCGGCGGTAATGGCGGATTTCATGGCAACATGGGCGGTGGGGGATTCCACGGTGGCGGCGGTGGAGGTGGCTTCCATGGTGGAGGTGGCGGCGGCGGATTCCACGGCGGAGGTGGCGGAGGTGGGTCCCATGGTGGCGGCGGTGGCCGTCGGTAGCAGCTAAGCAAGACGAAAATGGGCTGAGGAGACGATCCTCAGCCCGTTTCTTTTTTGCCGGAAGCTCCTGGAGTCTATGCGATCACCTGCGATTCGCCAGCCGCAATACCATCTCTCCAATGACCTTCACCGCAGCGGGATGCGCCAGTGCCCGTGCTCGTTCGCCCATCTCTTGCCGACACACATCATCCGCAAGCAGCTTCAGCAATATTTCCAACAGTCGCTCTTCGCTCAACTGCGCTTCTACTATCAATTCCGCAGCTCCGGCAGCTACAAACACATCCGCGTTCTTCCGCTGATGGTCATCCGCAGCCTGAGGAAACGGCACCAGAACAGAAGCCTTGCCTGCTGCCGACAGCTCCGCAATTGTGCTCGCGCCGCTCCGGCACAAAATCAGATCTGCAGCTTCAAACTGCGCCGCCATATCATCCAGATACGGAGTTACCGTCACCCGTTTAAAGCCAACTCCAGCGCTCGCGTATCCCGCAAGCGTCGAATCTCCATGCCGCCCACCGGTCTGATGCACTACATCCAGTTGCGGAAAAATGTTCAGTAGCCTCTCCATGATCTTCGGCATCAACTCGTTAAACACGCGGGCTCCCTGGCTGGCGCCAAATACCAGCAGTTTCTTCCTTCCATCCAGCGGTCTTTTGCCAATCGCAAAAAATTCGGCCCGCACCGGCGTACCGGTGACCTTCGCTCCATGAAAGTAGCGACATGTCTCCTCAAAGTTCACTGCGGCAGCCGATACCAATTGTCCGACCAATCGGTTCGCCAATCCGGGAACGGCGTTTGGCTCAAATGCCAGCGTCGGCACTCTCAGCAGAATTGCCGCCATCATCGCTGGCCCGGAAGCATATCCTCCCACACCCACGACAACATCCGGACGAAAGCTACGCAAAAGACTGATGCATCGACCTACTCCTAATGGCAGGTCCATCAAGGTACGCAGGCGCGTGGCAATACTCACATTTTTCAACTGACCAACATGGATCAGCTCCAGCGGAAATCCTGCCTCCGGTACAAGCCGCGTCTCAAGGCCGCGTGCTGTCCCTACAAATCGAACCTCGGCTCCCGCGACATCCCGCAGCTCCCGCGCAATCGCCAACGCCGGAATCACATGGCCGCCGGTTCCTCCTCCCGCAATCAAAACCCGCAACGAACGCGCTTCGCCGGCTGTTCCCTGTTCCCTGGTCCCTGGTCCCTGCACTTTAGTCGATCTCACGAGTCACATTAAGTAGCACACCCATGCAGGCCATCGTCACAAACAGGGATGTACCGCCAAACGAGATAAACGGAAGCGTAATTCCCTTTGTAGGCAGCAGCGCGACCACAACGCTCATATTAAAAAACGCTTGAATCAGGATCGCCGCCGTAATGCCGAAGGCCAGAAAGCGCGCAAACGGATCGGTAGAAAGAAACGCCGCCCGCAGCCCGCGATAGCCAAGAACCACAAACATCGCAATTACCAGAACCGCTCCAATCAATCCGAGCTCTTCGCAGATATTCGCAAAGATAAAATCCGTGTGCGGCTCCGGCAGATAGAACAGCTTCTGCCGCCCCTCCATCAACCCCAATCCGCGAAGGCCGCCCGTCCCAACTGCGATCAGCGACTGCAAAATATGGAACCCCGATCCTCTTGGGTCAGCCTCGGGATTCACAAAGGCCAGCATGCGCGCCCGCCGCCACGCCACATGGAACAGTTTGTAGTAAAGCACCGGTGCTGAACATGCCAACGCAATCCCGATATACCGCACCTGCAGCCCGGCCAGGTAGAGCATCAGCACCGTTACCGCCGCGCAAACGATCGCCGTCCCCAGATCCGGTTCTTCCAGAATGAGCGCAATGAACAGCAGAGGCGGCAGCGCTGCCCGCAAAACCGTCCCGCGCCAATCATCCATCTTGTGCATCCGCGTCTGCAGAAAGTAAGCCAGAAACAGAATCAAAACAGGTGTCGCCAGTTCAGACGGCTGAAAACTAAGCCCGCCCCCAAAACGAAACCATCGGTGCGTATTGTGCGAGTCGCGGCTCGCAAACACCCCCACCAGCAATAGCATCGTCACCGCGACCGCGGGAAATACGACCTTCGGATTGTTATACCGGCGATAATCTACCTGCATCAGAACGACCAGCGCGATCATCCCAAGCCCGGCCCAGATCGACTGTCTCACCATGAAGTAATATGCCGACCCAAACTGCGATTTGGCCATCACCGCCGACGCGGAAAAGACCATCACCAGTCCAAACAGCACCAGCAGCAGCACCACTCCGAAGAGCCACTTGTCCACCCCTACTCTCTTCGCCATTCCGTCCGCTTCCTGCCTCTGTTGCTGTTATTGATTCAGCTCAATTCATTGACTAACTGTCGAAATACCTGTCCGCGATGCTCATAATTCTCAAACTGATCAAAACTGGAGCAGGCAGGTGCCAGCAGAACCACATCCCCAGCCAGAGCAGCCTTCGCCACCTCGGCCACAGCAGCCTGCATCGTCTCCGCTGAGACTATCTTCACCACTCCCTGCAACTGGCGCTCAATCTTTTCGGCGGCTGAACCAATCGTATAAACAATCTTCACCCGTTCCTTCAGCAGCTCAGCCATTGCCGCGTAGTCGGAGTTCTTATCTTTGCCGCCCAAAATCAAATGCACCCCACCCGTAAAGGAAGCTACGGCCTTCATCGCCGCATCTACATTCGTCGCCTTGGAGTCGTTATAGAAGTCCACTCCATGCAAGCTTCGTACAAACTCCAGCCGATGCTCTACGCCTTGGAAACCGGAAATCGAGGCCCGAATCTTCTCCGCCGGAATCCCCGCCAGCCGCGCCGCGCATACCGCTGCCAGCACATTCTCTACATTGTGCGCACCCTTTAACGTGATCTCTGCTACAGGCATCACCGGTTCGGCCTTCGTACCTTCTTTGGCAACAAAGAAGATGCTCTCGCCATGGACAAATGCGCCCTGCTTCACAGGCCGCCGAGCGCTGAACCAGTAGACCTGCGCTCGTGTCTTCGCCGCCACCATCTGGGTCGGCTTGTCCTCGGCGTTCAGAACCAGAAAGTCGCTGGCCTCCTGCCGCTCCGTAATTCTGGTCTTGGCGGCTGCGTAGTTCTCAAAATTTCCATGCCGGTCCAAATGATCTGGGGTGATATTCAGCACGACTGCAATCCACGGATGAAACTCCTCGACCGTCTCCAGTTGAAAGCTCGAAACCTCCAGAACGCTCACCGTGTCCGCCGTGCTCTTTGCCACCAGGTCAATCACAGGCAACCCGATATTCCCGCCGACGAGTGTGGGGCCACCCGCTTCGGTAAATATCTTGCCCAGCAGACTCGTTGTGGTCGTCTTGCCATTCGACCCCGTAATCGCCACCACCTTCCCTTTAAGAAAGCGGCTGGCCAACTCCAACTCGCCAATCACAGGCAGGCCAAACGCCTGCACCTGCTTCACTTCGGGAGTATCCATGGGTACCCCCGGCGACACCACGATCAAGTCCTGCCGCCGGAAGGTCAGCAGCCCGTGCCCACCCGACTCCACCATAATTCCCGCCTCCAGCAGCGCGGGGATCTCCTTCGCCAGCGCCTCCGCGCTCCGCGTATCGCTTACCGTCACCTGCGCGCCCTGCTGGCGGAGAAACAGCGCAGATGATAGCCCGCTTTTGCCTAACCCCACCACCAAAACCCGTTTATTTTTCAGATCCATAAATCTTCCTATTCCAAGCTCACCGCAACTTCAACGTCGTCAAAGCAAACAGCGCAAACACCAGCGCCATAATCCAGAACCGCGCAATCACTTTCGACTCCGACCACCCCATCAGCTCAAAATGATGATGCAGCGGGGCCATCTTGAAGATGCGTTTCCCATTGCGCAACTTATAGCTCCCAACCTGGAGCATCACGCTCACTGCCTCCAGAATAAACACCCCGCCGATAAATGGCAGCAGCAACTCCTGCTTAATCACCACAGCCACCGTGCCAATCGCCCCGCCCAGCGCAAGGCTCCCAACATCGCCCATAAAGATCTCCGCAGGATGAGCGTTGTACCAAAGGAAGCCGATGCTCGCCCCCACCATCGCCCCGCAGAATACGGTCAACTCGCTAACCAGCGGCATCCGCTGCAGTTCCAGATAATCGGCGAAGACTACATTCGCGCTCACATAAGTCAGCACCGTTAACGCGCCCGCGGCAATAATCGTGCACCCGATCGCCAAACCATCCAGACCGTCCGTAAGGTTCACCGCGTTGCTCGAACCCGCAATCACAAGCATCACAAACGCAAGGAAGCCTATATAAGCCAGCCACCAGAGATGCGGCATATGCAGCAGACTATCGATCACCAGATCAGGACGAACCCGCTTCGCAAACGGCACTACCAGCCTGGTCGAATAGTTGCCGTGCGTCTCCATGACGACCAGCGCCACGGCCACTCCGCCGCTTACCAGAAACTGCAATCCTAGCTTCGCCCATGCCGTCAGCCCCTGATTTCTGCGATGCACTACCTTGATGTAGTCATCCGCAAACCCAATCGCGCCAAAGGCCAGCGTCGACGACATCACCAGCCACACCAGCGGATTGGATAGATCAGACCACAACAGCGTCGGCACCAGAATCGATATCAGAATCAGCACACCGCCCATCGTCGGCGTCCCGCTCTTCTTCCGGTGCGACTGCGGCCCCTCTTCGCGGATGTACTGCCCAATCTGAAACTCGCGCAACTTCTCAATCACATACGGCCCCATCAGCAAGCCAATCAGCAGCGCCGTCAGGCTCGCGAGTACCGTACGAAGTGTCAGGTAGCGAAAGATGCGAAAGAGGCGAAAATAAGGGAACAACTTCTGATAGAGCAACCAATAGAGCAAAACGTCTCCGCCTTCGATTCAAGATCGGGAATCAGCGGCCGCTACATCCGAACCGCAAACTAACCGCTATCTTAACAGGCGTTCGCCCGCTTACGGCGCGGCATTTTCCTATGCGAACCAAAGAGCATTCCGTTTCTCCATACCAAGCACCGTTCCAGTCAGGCAGGAATTATGAAGTCAAACCTACCAAAGCCCGCTCCAGCCTTACTCCTCGCGATGCCTTTAGCAACAAAGCATCTCCTGCTTGCACATTCGTCTGCAACCACTTACCAGCAGCCTCCGCGTCAGTCACAAACACCGCATCCACCCCACCTGCCCGAGCAGCCTTTACTATCGACTCGGCCAGTCCACGCACTCCAACCACCATCGTCACGTCACGCTCCGCCATCCGGCGTCCACAAGCGGCATGAAGCGCCTCTCCCTCCGGCCCAAGCTCCAGCATCTCTCCAGCCACCACAATATGCCGGTCGCCAGGCATTGCCATCAACGCATCCACCATCGCATCCAGCGCTCGCGGATTCGAGTTGTAGCAATCGTTGATAAGCGTTGCTCCCCGCCACTCCACTACCTCGCCACGCTTGTCACCAGCGCGCATCTCGCCCACTGCCGCAGCGCATTCGCCAAGCGCCATGCCGCTCCGCAATCCCGTCGCAATCGCCGCCAGCGCATTCGGAACATTATGCCGTCCCAGCATCCGCAACTGCACGCTGGCCCGCTCTCCATGCGCCTCCACGGTAAAGACCACGCCCTCCGCTCCAACCTCAGCTACGTGTACGGCCCGTACTTCAGCGCCCTCGTTCAATCCATAGAAAACCGCACACTCACCCAGTCCCCTTCCAAAGGATGCCACGTAGTTATCATCAAAATTCAGCACCGCCACGCCATCGGTCGGCAGCGCCTCAATCAGTTCATACTTTGCCCGAGCAATCCCGGCAATCCCATCAGGGAAGAACTCCAGATGCACCGGTCCCACATTCGAGACGACGGCCCAATCCGGCTCCGCAATCTTCGCGAGAGCGGCAATCTCTCCGGCATGGTTCATGCCCATCTCGATCACCGCAACCTCATGCTCCCGCTCCAATTTCAATAACTGCAATGGCAATCCAAACCCATTATTCAGATTTCCCTGCGACTTCAGCACCTTGAATCGCGCCGACAATACCTGCGCCACAGCCTCCTTCGTCGTCGTCTTTCCCGTCGAGCCGGTCACGCCGATGACTCGACCGCTCCACTCGCGCCGCACCGCATGGGCCAGCTTCTGCAGCGCCAGTAATACGCAGTCTTCGCAGTCAGACACCTGCAATAACTTTGTCTCGTCCACCTCGGCGGGCACCACCCATCGATTGCTCACCACTGCCGCGACAGCGCCATCGGCAAGCGCCGTTGCCACATAATCGTGCCCATCCAGCCGCCCACCCCTTACGGCAAAAAATAGATCGCCTGCGCCAATCGTCCGCGAGTCAATCGAATATCCCGATGCCGCGAGCGATGTGTCAAACTCCCCATCCGCATGAATCCAATCCGCCACCTGCCCCAGTGTCAACTTCATCCAATCTCCTTCAAAACCCCGGCAGCCACAGCCACATCATCAAACGGCACTGTTCTATCTCGCAGAACCTGCACCTTCTCGTGACCCTTGCCTGCCAGCAGCACAATATCTCCGGTTCGTGCCGAGCGAATCGCAATCTCAATTGCTCCCGCACGATCTTCTTCTACGATGCAAGTCGTTCCCGTCGCAGTTACACCCGCTAAAGTCTCTTCGATAATCGCTATCGGTTCTTCGCTGCGTGGATTATCGCTAGTCAACACAACCAGGTCGCTCCCCTCGCCTGCAACCCGCCCCATCCGTGGCCGCTTCGTCCGGTCCCGGTCCCCGCCGCACCCAAACAGCGTAATCACCCGCCCGGCGCGCTCTTTCACTAACTCACGTGCCAGCGTAATTAGATTGCGTAAAGCATCGTCCGTATGCGCATAGTCCACCACCACCGTAATGCCTGTCTCTCCCGAAGGCACCACCTCAAACCGCCCCGGCACCTGCGCACCTGCAGTAGCTCCCGCAACAATCTCGTCCAGCGTCAGTCCGCGAGCCCAAGCCGCCGCACTCGCCGCAAGCAGATTATAAACATTTACCCGGCCTGTCAGCGGAGACCGCATCTCGACCGTGCCAGCAGGGGTCATCATCCGAAACCGCGTTTCCCCCGCAAGCATCCTGACATTCTCGGAACGGAATTCACCTCTACCCTCTATTCCATACCGCAACACCTGCGACTTCTCCGCAAGAATCGCCAGCCGTTTACCGTAACCATCATCCGCATTCACCACCGCCACCCGTGGCGGCGGCGTACCCACGCCCTCAAACAACCGAGCCTTCGCCGCAAAATAAGCCTCCATCGTTACGTGATAATCCAGGTGGTCCTGCGTCAGATTCGTAAAGATGGCTACATCTACCGGCAGACCCCACACGCGCTCCTGCTCCAGCGCATGAGACGACATCTCCATCACCGCCTCCGTCGCACCCGTCTCAATCCCATCCGCAAAGATACCCAGCACATCGCGAGATTCCGGTGTCGTATGCGGAGACACCCGCACCTCATCTCCTACATGCGTCTCAATCGTCCCAATCAGCACGCAAGTCCGCCGTACACTCCGCAACATCGCCTCCAGCAGAAATGCAGTAGTCGTCTTGCCATTTGTCCCCGTAACCGCACTCAAGGCCAACCGTCGTTCCGGATGTCCCATCACCGTCACGCTTATCTCAGCGAGAGCCCGTCGCCCATGCGCCACCAGCGCTGCGGCAATCGACGCATGTTCCCGTCGCAGGTCTTCATAAGCCTTACGCGAGTCCGTCACCACAGCAGCCGCACCCTGCGCAATCGCTGCCTCTATATATCGATTCCCATCGGTAGCCCCACCCCGCATCGCAACAAAAACATCGCCGCGCCCCACCCTCCGCGAGTCATACTCAACACCAGCAACCTCCACCGGAGAACTCGCGCTCTCCTCTACCCCAACATCCGCTATAGCATCCATCCACCGCATATAAATCGATTCTAAGCCGCCACAAATCTCCGGCCACGCCTCTATCGCGTGAACCGGACGACAATCTCCGTTCCACTCGGCACCATCGTCCCCGCCACTGGCACCTGTTCCCGGGCCAGACCACTCCCTACAGGCTTTACTCGCAGACCCACCGCATCCGCCCGCTCTACAGCCGACCGCAACCCCACTCCCTCAAAGGAAGGCACGGCCACGCGCTTACTCGCATCCACCAGGACATCGCTGCCTCCCTTCGCCTGTGTCGCTGGTACGGTATTGGTAGGCGTCAGCCGTGCAGTCTCCCCAGCCGCAGCATCCGGCATAGTTGAACTTGTCCCGCCACTAGCTTTGAACGCCGCCAGCACCTTTGCCGACAGCAAGCTAATGATCTCCGGGGTTTTTTTCTTCTCAGCAACCCTCGTTTCCGCTCCAGCAGTTTTATCCGCAGACATATCCGAGGAATCCGTCTGCGGAGCCGCAGCCGGATTCCGCAACGGATCGTCCGCTGGTAAATTATTTGCATCATCAAACATCGCCGTTAAATCCGCTGTGCTGTCCGCCGGAGCATCGTCGGCCAGATCACTCTCTGTCAGCGTCTGCGTCGTCTTCTTCGTCGTTACCGGCTGATCATGCGGCACTCCGAGATACTCCAGTACCTCCTGCGCCACCTCGGCAAATACCGGCGCGCTCACTGCCGTCCCATATCTGCTGCCTACTGTCGGCGTGTCGATGATGACCGTCACGGAGACGGCCGGATTGCTCACCGGCGCAAATCCTGCGAAGCTCGCAACCAGTTTTGTGTGCGAGTACGTATGCGTTTCGGGATCGATCTTCTGCGCTGTACCTGTCTTTCCAGCCGAACTATATCCATTCAACGCAGCAGGTATACCGGAGCCATAGAGCACAATTCCCTGCATCATCTTCCGCATCTTCGCCGACGTCAGCTCCGAAATCACGCGATGCGCCCCATCCGGCAGCGTCTCCGGCAACTCGTTCTCGGGATGGAATGCCACTGGCTTCAATCTTGGATCACCCTTCATCTCATTGGTCGAATTCAGCAGGATGTGTGGCGGCAGATACACCCCGCCATTTGCAATTGTGCTCACCATAGTTACAAGCTGAACAGGAGTCACGCCGACCTCCTGCCCAATCGCGAGCGACCCAATGCTCGTCGCACCCCATCGGTTCGGTGGTCGCAGCAGTCCACGCGTCTCGCTCGGCAATTCGATTCCCGACCGGTCGCCAAAACCGTATCCCTTCATATATTTGTAAAATTTATCCGGCCCCAGCTTCAGCGCCATCTTCACCGCGGCCACGTCGCTCGATTTTTCGAGCGCCCGGTGTATCGTTATCTTGCCCATGTGGCCGTCGGAGACGTCGTCATGAATCGTGCGGCCAAATAATGTAATCGATCCACCCTGGCAGTCCACAATGTCATCCGGTTCCACTCCTGCGGCATCCACCGCCGCCGAGTACGTCACCAGTTTGAATGTCGAGCCCGGCTCATACACGTCGCTCACCGCCAGGTCGGTCAACGAGCCCGGCTGCATGTGGCGGGAATCATTCGGATTGAATCGTGGAGAGATGGCCAGCGCGAGAATCTGGCCCGTGTGCGGGTCCTGCACCACCACCGTTCCGTGCAGCGCCTTCACCTTCGCCATCTGCGCATCCAGCGCCCGCTCCGCCATGTACTGTATGTTCGCGTCGACCGTCAGCACGAGATTCTCACCCGGCAGCGGCTGGCTCTCTTCGCTTCCCAGCACATGCCGTTTCGCATCGAGCGCCGTCAGCATATGCCCCGGCGTTCCGTGCATATCATCGTCAAACTCAAGCTCCAGCCCACCCAGCCCCTTATCGTCCGTACCTACATAACCCAGCACCTGCGCCGCCAGATCGTTGTTCGGATAAAACCGCTTGAACTCCTTCTGAAAATAAACTCCCTTCAGATTCAATTCACGAACCCGTTCCGCAGTGTCCCGGTCAAGCCTTCTCGCTACCCATGCAAAATTCCTCGATGCATTGAAGCGGGCCAGCATCCGATTCTTTGACGTAAAGCTGTCTGCCGGATCGGAGTGAACGACCTCAGACAAAATCTCCGCTGCATTTTCCTTGTTGTCCCCAAGCTCTGACGGAACCGCATACACGCTGTCCACCAGCACCGTCATCGCCAATTCGCGCAGATTGCGGTCATACAGCATCCCGCGCCGCGGAGCCACCTCAAAAGTCCGCTGCTGCTGCTGCGCCGCCCGGCGCACGAACTCCGAGTGTCGCACCACCTGCACCCATGCCAGCCGCAACATAATCAATCCCACCCAGAAGCAGAAAAAAAGCGTCACGTAGACGAAACGGATTCTCCGTATCGGAGCCGTCAACGTCTGCCGTGGCGCCTGCTTCATACTTCTGTTAACTCCCGCTCCGTATGCCTGTTATTGCCTTATTTCTATCCTACTGCCCCACAAACCGCGGAGCATGGGCCTGCGCCAATACCGGATCATTCGAATTCATATCGATTCCATCCGGCCGCACCACCTGTCCTGGCTGAGGGACATTCAGCCCAAGCTGCTTCGCAAGCATATCGATCCGGCCTGGATCGATAAGTTCAGCCTCCGTCAACCGAAGCTGCCGGTTCTGCTCGTTGAGCTGCTCCACCTGGGCCTTCTGCGTCTCGATGTTGTAGCCAATCTCAATCGCCGAAAAGTGCTGCCAGACGTAAACCATCACCAGCACGAACAGAACGCTCATCACCGCCGCAAAAGTGCGCATCTCGCGCTTCCGCTCGGGATCGTCCGCCTTCACAATGCGGCTGTTATCTATATGCTTCGTAAAGAAGACCTCGGGCGTAGGCCCACGCCGGGCTCTGCGCTGCGTCTCAAAGAGTTCACGGTTCCGCTCCGCCAGCGTTCCCGCGCGGCTCTGCGTCTTCCGCCGCGTCCCCATCATCTCGATCTGTTGTCCTGCTATCGCCGTCGCTGCCATCGCGCACCTCTTAAGCCTGATAAAGCCTTCTGCCGCTCTCTTCAAAAATACGAACCGGGCCGGGATCGCTATTTGAAGGAAGGGATTTTTTGTTACAGAGTTGTCTTTCGCCTGAAAGAAGGTGGGACAACCCCGGCCCGATCACTCGTCGTTACATATTCAGCAACTTGCCTCCGAATAAGTAACCAATCCTGCTACTAAATCTTCTGCACCGCCCGCATCTTTGCGCTCCTCGATCGCGGGTTTCTCATCTCTTCCTGCTCACCGGCCACAACCGGCTTCTTCGTCAAAACCTCATAGACTCTGTCCCGGCCAGCCTCACGAAACGCGTCTTTCACTAATCTGTCCTCCAGCGAGTGGAAGCTGATCAACACCAGCCTTCCTCCCGGCTTCAGCAGAGATGGCGCGCTCTCCAGCAGCGTCCTGATCTCTCCCAGCTCATCATTCACTCGAATTCGAAGCGCCTGAAAGGTCCGTGTAGCGGGGTGAATCTTGTCGCCTTTCATTGATGGGGCCGCGGCCGATACCACTCTGGCTAACTCCGCCGTCGTTGTAATCGGCCGGGCCCTCACAATGGCTCTGGCGATTCTCCGCGACCTCCTTTCCTCTCCGAATTCGTAAATCAGGTCGGCGAGCTCGTTTTCGTCCTCCTGATTTACCACTTGCTCGGCCGTCTCCCCACTGCGCGTATCCATCCGCATGTCCAGGGGGCCGTCTGACCGAAAACTGAATCCTCTATGCGCCTCGTCCAGTTGCAGGCTGCTCACGCCAAAATCAGCAAGCAGGCCATCCAGACTTCCCGGCTCAATCAGGCTCGAAGCCTCCGAAAACGCCCTCGGCTCAAACACCACCTCCGGCATCTCGCTGCCAAGCTCGGCCCTTACTTTCTCAAGCCTCGCTTTGGCTGCTTCCATCGCCTGCGGGTCGCGGTCAAAGCAGATCAACCTGCCCTTCGCGCCCAGCCTCTTCGCAATCGCTGAAGAGTGCCCAGCCAGCCCCAGCGTCGCGTCAACATAGACCCCGCCAGGCCGCACATTCAAATACTCCAAAGCTTCATCTAAAAGAACCGGCACATGTTGCATCTTTCGCACCACGCGCTCTCCCTGGGGAGACTCTTCCATTCCTGCCTACAATCCAAACTCTGACAACGCCATCTGATCCGCTTCCGTCATCGGAGCTGCGTCCATCTCAGCCTTGAACAAATCGTGGTTTACAACTTCGAGGAACGTTTGCACGCCAAAAACAACAACCTCGCCCGTAACCTTGGCCGTCTCCCGCAGCAACTGCGGAACCAGCAACCGGCCCTGTGCGTCCATCTCTGCCATCTGGCCGTAATAGTTCGTCACGTCCAGAAATTTCTTCTTCGCCGGGTTCATGGAAGGAATCGCGGCCAGCTTCTCCTCGATCTTTTCCCACTCCTTCAGCGGATAGATCTCAGCCCGCTTCCCATCCTTGCTCGTGATATAGAACTGCGGCCCATACAACTCATCCACCCGGCGCTTGAACTCAGCCGGCAGCTTCAGCCGGCCCTTCTCGTCCACGCGTGTTGGGTGATTTCCGCGAAACATAGCAACCTCGATACCGGCCCATCTCAATCACTTCTCAGAGCAGCTTCGCGGAGTAGAATTCCCTCAGATTGCACTTGAGTTCATTCCATTTATTCCACTTTTTACCACTCTGCTCCACCATCCTCACCTAGCACGTATCCGCTGTAAAGCACTAAATTGCGCAAAATCCTGCATTTCCCACAATGGAATGTGGATAACTCAGCAATTTGTGTAATACAGAATGATTACTACTACATATAGTGTTGGTATGTCTGGTTCATGCCAAGGACGGCACTTGCGAACCCAAAATCCATCTGATAGGCGAACTAAAAGCGAAACTTGTCCTAAAATTACCCGTCAGCCATTCAAACTCCGCCGATTTTCTTCCTTCGAAGTAACCACACCAGATATGCCAGAACTGCCAGATTAATGAGCAGCAGGCTTAACCGGAACCAGTTCGGTTGCCGCACCAGTTCATACAATTCCCACGGTAGAAATGAAATCGTCAGAATCAACGTCAGATACTCTGCCCACACCTTTTCCAGCACCAACCCCACTCCCTCCGTCAACGCCACCGCAGAATAGGCTAACGTACCCAGGCTGATCAGTTTGAGCCGGTGCATATCGATCAGGTCGACCTTATCCAGCAGCAGCGCAACGAACCGGCTCTCCGGATCGAACTTCAGCGCCATGGCCACCCGCATCACTACATCGCCAAGGTCTTTGTGGAGCAGATGAATTGCACCCACCCCAATGCAGAAAAACAGAATCGCCTTCCCCAGCTTAAACAACCCAATCAGCAGCAGTCCGCGATCATGCGCCTTGTGCTTCCCATGCTGGGGCTTTCTCTGCGTCTGCACAATCATCCCCTGCCCACGCGTAGCTTCGTTTTGCATTGCCATCTGATTTCAAGTTGACGGTGACCGGCAACAATTGTCAACGCGCCGCGCAGAGCTTTCACACATCTCGGCGAAATCCAACGGCGTCATCCACGTCATCGACACTGTCCTCATGCCCAGCTAGCGTTCGTCCTGCTTCAATACGTAAGGCGCCTCCAGACTGGAGGCGCCTCTTTTCACGTCATGGTGAAGTCGCCCTTAGTGCTTGGCCAGAACCTGTTCCATCATCTTGCTCAGATACGGTCTCGCCTTTTCCAGCGCAGCCTCCGCAGTCAGCCCATACTTTATGCGCAAGACGTCCACCTTGCCGTGCTCGATAAACTCATCCGGCCAGCCCACCCGCACTACCGGAACCTGCACTTCAAGCCCATTCAGCGTCTCCAACACGGCAGAACCGAATCCGCCCGCCAGCACATGATCTTCCAGCGTAATCAACAATCCGCAGTGTCCACCGAACTCGGCCACGCATTCCCGGTCAACCGGCTTGGCAAACCGCGGATTGATCACCGCGGCCGAGAATCCTTCCTGTTCCAGCAGCTCCGCCAGATGAACGGCCTCCGGCAGCATCGCACCCAGGCCAAAGATGGCGACATCCGCCCGTCCCGAATCTCTAACCACCTCGGCCTTGCCGATCTCCAGCGCCACTGGCTGCTCCTTCACCGCCGCACCCGGCCCAGTTCCTCGCGGATAGCGAATCGCCGACGGCCCATCATGCAACATCGCCGTGTACATCATGTCAGCCAGTTCATCCTCGTCCTTCGGCACCATGTGGATGATGTTGGGAATGCCGCGCAGATAGCTGATGTCGAACAACCCATGGTGCGTCGGCCCATCATCTCCGCTCAGCCCACCACGGTCCATACAGAACACCACCGGCAGATTCTGCAAGCAGACGTCATGCACAATCGGGTCAAACGCCCGCTGTAAAAATGTCGAATAGATCGCGCAAAAAGGTTTGTATCCCTTCGTCGCCATTCCCGCCGCGAAGATCACGGCATGTTCTTCCGCAATGCCCACATCGAAATACCGCTTCGGATGCCGCGGACGGAACAGGTCCAGCGCCGTTCCATTCGGCATCGCCGCCGTAATCGCAACCACCTTTTCATTGCCATCCGCCAGCTTCGTCAGCGACTCGGCAAATATCTCCGAATAGGTCTTCTGCCCCGCAGACTTGGTCTCACCCGTCTCCGCGTCATACGGCCCCAGACCATGAAACTTCTTCTGCTTCTCCAGCGCCGGTTGAAACCCTCTGCCCTTCTGAGTAATCGCATGAAGCACGACAGGCTTGTTTTGCGTCTTCAGAAATTTGAATGTCTCAATCAGCAGCGGCAGGTTATGCCCATCGAGCGGCCCAAAGTAGCTCAGTCCGAACTCCTCAAACAACATGCCCGGCCCAATCAGTCCCTTTGCCGCTTCCTCAGCTTTGCGGACCACGTGCCGCGCTGTCTTGCCGCCGTACTTCTCCAGCAAATCCGCCGCCCGGTCATGCAGGCTCGATACGGTCGGATTGGTCACGATCTTGTGGAAGTACTCCGCAATGGCCCCGACATTCTTGTCGATCGACCAGGCATTGTCGTTCAGCACAATAATCATCCGCCTCGTCTGCGCCGCAATGTTGTTCAGCGCCTCAAACGAAATCCCATTCGTAAACGCTGCATCCCCAGCCAGAGCAACAATGTGCTCGTTCCCGCCCGACATGTCACGCGCCACGGCCATCCCCAGTGCCGCGCTCAGCGCCGTTCCGGCATGCCCCGCGCCATAGCAGTCGTGCTCACTCTCCGTACGCAGCATAAATCCATTCAAGCCACCCGGCTGCCGGATGGTATGAAACAGCTTCTCGCGCCCCGTCAGCAGCTTATGGACATAGGCCTGATGACTCACATCGAAGACAAAGCTGTCCTTCGGCGTATCGAAGACATAGTGCATCGCCAGCGTCAGTTCGACCACACCCAGGTTTGGCCCGATATGCCCGCCCGTCTTGGCAACCCCGACGATCAGGCGCTCACGAATCTCCTCCGCCAGCTCGGTCAGTTGCGGAATCATCAGCTTCTTTACATCCGCTGGAGAGTGAATTGTTTCAAGAATGTTGCTCATCCAAACCCATTCTGCAAGGCCACGCACCGAGCGCAGCGGCCTGCCACAATACATACCGCAACATAGGCTCGTCAGAACTGCGGCAGATCTTAAGTATACCAACCCCTAAACTTGAAAAAGAAACCAAACCGGGCGCCCCACGTCCGGACTCGCGGACGTGGGTTTCCACCCATTCTCGCCATTCCAGTCACGATTCTCAGCCGCGAACCGAAGATCTGTCTAAACCACCCCAATCACACTCATCATCCGCCCCGTAAACCCATGCTCCGCCCGATGCGAGAAGTATTTCCTCCTCCTATCGGAGACCGCACACGCCGTACACTCCCCCACCACAGTAATCCGCTCCGCCGACACTCCGGCATCCAGCAACTGCCTCCTGTTGGCCTCCCAAAGGTCGAGATGCACCTGCCCTCCATCTATCGTCTTGAACAAGTCCTTCGCATACTTGAACTGCGCTCCAAACTCAGACCGCACCTCATCTCCCACCGCATAGCAGCAAGCCCCAATGGAAGGCCCCACAGCCGCGATCAGGTCCTCAGCACGCGATCCATACTCCAGCCCCATCTTCCCAATACCCTGTTCCACAATCCGCGCCACAGTACCTCGCCACCCCGCATGAAACGCCGCCACAACCCGCTTGCTCACGTCCGCCACCAACACCGGAACGCAGTCCGCCGTCTGCACCCCCAGCATTACTCCAGGCAGATCCGTCATCAAGCCATCGGCCTCCAGCACGGCCTTCCCCTCGGCGGTCTGCAACCTTCCCTCCCAAACCTCATCCTCTTCTCGAATTGGCCATACCAATGCTGAATGAATCTGTCTTAAAGTGACAGTTTGAAACCCGGCTTTACCGTGCGAATCATCATGGAGGGTTCGCAAAAAGCGCTGGCGATTCTCTGCCACAAGGGCCGGATCGTCGTCTTTCGTCCATCCCAGATTCAGCGAATTTTCCCCATAAATCGAAGATACTCCACCCTCCCGCGTACTGAATCCATGCCGCAGCCACGCGTAAGAATTCCACGATGCCACCTGTAAAACGCCAGCCTTAAGTCCTTTGTTCCCAATGGTCATATGATAACCTTTCCTTTGCCTCCAACGTCTAAGCCACGAGCAATAGGCAGAGGCTAACCCCCTTTTCTTTCAACAAAAGTTGCATCCTGCCCCATCGCACTGTAATATACCGCGATTGTAGACATGAGAGTGAATGTGCCCACCGTAGCCCCCCAATTTCTTCGTTCCCGCATCGGCAAAATCTGCGTAGCCATTACCGGCACTACGCCCGCCGAAATGCTTGAAAAAGCCACTGCCGTTGTAAAAGAAACACCTTTCATCGAGTTCCGCCTCGATTATCTCGAAAAACCACTCGCCGCACTCCCTAAATTCAAACACTTCTTTGCTGACAACACCGCCGCTACAGGCATTGCAACCTGTCGACGCGCGGCCAATGGCGGAAAATTCACCGGCACGCTCGCAGCCCAGCTCGAAATTCTCATAAAAGCAGCCGGCAGCGGCTTCCATATCGTTGATCTCGAACTTGAATCGGCAGAATCATTGAAGAAGGCCGATCTTCAAAAGCTGCGTGATACAGGCGTCGCGATCATCTTCAGCTATCACGATTTTTCGGCCACTAAGGACCTTGAGGGCATCTATCATCGCATCGAGCCTTTCCATCCTGACTTTTACAAGATCGTTCCCACCGCTAAAACTCTCACCGATAATGTGACCCTCATGCGTTTCATCGAACACATGGAGGACCATTCCAATATTATCGGCATCTGCATGGGCGATGCGGGCATCATCTCGCGTGTGCTTGGTGTTCGCGCCGGGAGCGCCTTCACCTTTGCCGCCGCAACGACCGGCGAAGAGACCGGGTCCGGCCAGATCGCGGCTCGCACTCTGATCGATACCTACCGGATCGAGCAGGTAGACGCTGCCACCAAGGTCTACGGTGTCGCGGGCAATCCGATCCGCAGCTCACTCTCTCCTGCCATGATGAATGCGGCCTTCCGCCGCGAGACGGTCAATGCCGTCTATCTCGCATTGCAGACGCACAAGCTGACCGACCTTCTCAAGCTCGTCAACGAGATCCCCATTCAGGGCCTCAGCGTAACCATGCCGCTCAAGCAGGAGATCCTGGCGCACCTGGAGAAGACCGATCCGCTTTCTACCAAGATCGGGGCCTGCAATACCGTCCTGCGAGCGCAGGACGGCAAGCTCTATGGCTTCAATACCGACGTTGCCGGGATTATTGGACCGCTTGAGAAGCGGCTGTCTTTACGCGGAACCAAGGTGCTGGTTCTCGGCGCTGGCGGGGCTGCTCGGGCTGCTGTTTTCGGCGTTAGGGACAAGGGTGCTGATGTGTTTATCCTCAATCGCACACTGGAGACTGCGCAGAAACTAGCACGGCAGTCGGGGTCTAAGACCATCAAAAAAGAGGCTTTGGCTAAGACCTCTTTTGACGTGATTATCAATGCGACTCCCCTCGGCATGGCTGGTCAGAAGGGCGCGCAGATGTTGGAAGCAAAGGACTTGAATACGAAGCTGGTCTTCGATCTTGTCTACAATCCAATCGAGACTCCTTTGCTGCGGCTGGCGCGGCAACAGAGCATTCCTATCATTACCGGCGTGGAGATGTTTGTGCAGCAGGGAGCGCGGCAGTTCGAGATATGGACGGGGAAACCGGCGCCCGAAGAGGAGATGTTGCGGGTGGTCATCCATGCGCTGCGGCAGCAGGCTGAGGCGGCGGCGGACGCTCCGGAGCCTGTTGCGAAAGCCAAGGCAAAGAAGAAATCATCCTAAATTTTGTCAGATAGAAAATGAAGGGCCACCTCGCTTTGAGATGGCCTTTCTATTGGAATGAAAGTTTGGCTAGAGGCTCTTGCCGTCGGCTGAAGCCAGCTTCTCCTCGGCTTTGCGGGTGACGGCGTTAGCTTCGTCGTACTTGTCGCCCTCGTCGCCGGCTTCCTGCCAGAGCTTCTCACCTTCCGCCAGCTCCTGCTGGGCCTCGGCGCGGTCGATCTCATTGGGATGAAGGGCGGTTTCGGCCAGGATGGTCACACGCTCCGGGAGAACTTCGACGAAGCCCCAGGCAACGAAGAACTTCTGGTCACCGGAGGTGCCTCCGTGCAGTCGCACTTCGCCCGCCCCCAGCTCAGCAAGCAACGGCGCAGCGCCGTAGAGGGCTTCGAGGTAGCCCGACATGGATGGCAGCTCGACTGCATCTGCCGTTGCGTCCAGCAGGACGCGGTCCGGTGTTACCAGCCTGACCGCTAACTGCCCCGTGTTGGTAGTCGTTTCTGCCATCAGAACCTCAGGGGCTAAAGCCCCCTTTCTTGCTTGCTCTTTACGGCATGGCTAAAGCCATGCCCTTAACGCTACGCGGTCTGCTTCATCTTCTCCGCAGCGGCGAGAACATCTTCGATGCCGCCCTTGAGGTAGAATGCCTGCTCCGGGATGTCGTCGTGCTTGCCTTCGATAATCTCTCTGAAGCTGCGAACAGTGTCCTCAACCTTGACGTAGGCGCCGGGGATTCCGGTAAAAATCTCGGCGACGTGGAAGGGTTGGGAGAGGAAACGCTGCACCTTGCGGGCGCGCTTAACGGTGAGCTGGTCCTCTTCCGAGAGTTCGTCCATGCCGAGGATAGCGATGATGTCCTGAAGGTCTTTGTAGCGCTGCAGGATCTTCTTCACGCCCTGAGCAACATCATAATGCTCCTGCCCGACAATGCGTGGAGAGAGAATGCGCGAGGTAGAGGCCAGTGGATCGACGGCCGGGTAGATACCGAGTTCGGACAAGGGGCGCGAGAGTACGGTGGTCGCATCCAAGTGGGCGAAGGTCGTGGCTGGCGCGGGATCAGTGAGGTCGTCGGCGGGCACGTAGACTGCCTGCACGGACGTGATCGAACCCTTCTTGGTCGAGGTGATGCGCTCCTGCAGTTCACCCATCTCGGTGGCGAGGTTGGGCTGGTAGCCTACGGCTGACGGCATACGTCCGAGCAGGGTGGAGACCTCGGAACCGGCCTGGGTGAAGCGGAAGATGTTGTCGATGAAGAGCAGCGTATCGGCTCCCTCTTCGTCGCGGAAGTTTTCGGCAACGGTGAGGCCGGTGAGCGCTACGCGGAGACGCGCCCCTGGGGGCTCGGTCATCTGTCCATAGACAAGCGTTGCCTTGCTCTTGGGCAGGTCCTTGAGATCGATAACGCCTGACTCCTGAAACTCCATCCAGAGGTCGTTGCCCTCGCGAGTACGTTCGCCGACGCCCGCGAATACGGAGAAGCCGCCGTGCTTGGTGGCGACATTGTTGATGAGCTCCTGGATGATGACGGTCTTGCCGACGCCGGCGCCGCCGAAGAGGCCGATCTTGCCGCCCTTAAGGAAAGGCTGGATGAGGTCGATGACCTTGATGCCGGTCTCGAACATCTCTTCGCTGGTGGACTGCTCGTCGAACGCAGGGGCCTGCCGGTGGATGGGCATGTGTACCTTCGCGTTGACCGGGCCAAGTTCGTCGACGGGCTCGCCGAGGACGTTGAGCACACGGCCCAACGTCTCGCGGCCTACCGGCACCATGATCCCTGCGCCGGTGTCGATTGCCTTCATCCCGCGGACCATACCCTCGGTGGCGACCATCGCGATGCAGCGTACACGTCCTTCGCCAAGGTGCTGCTGCACCTCAACGACGACGTCGAGCGGTGTGGGAACGTCGAAGCCTTCGCTGACGATGCGCAGCGCCTGGAAGATGGGCGGCATGTGCGCCTCTTCGAACTGAACGTCAACGGCCGGTCCGCTGATCGAAATTACTTTTCCAATGTTCTCTGCCATAAGTCTCTTTCGTTTACGCAGTTGCCTGTTGGTTACAGCGCGGCTGCGCCACTCACAATCTCAATAATTTCTTTGGTAATCGCCGCCTGGCGCACACGGTTCATGGTGAGCGAGAGAGCGTCGATCATATCGCCTGCGTTGCTGGTTGCCGAATCCATCGCCGTCATGCGGGCAGCATGTTCCGCCGCAACCGATTCCAGCAGCGCGTGAAAGATCTGCGTGGTGACATAGCGCGGCATCAGGTGGCGGAACAACCGTTCCGGCTCCTGGTCGAAGATGTAGTCCACCTCGGCGGTACCGAACTTCTTCGCCTCGGCCTCGATGACCGACTCCTCGGGTACGTTGATGCTGACGCCGGAGGTCTGGGCCGCGTGCGCCGCCGCTTCTTTCTGCTCTTCGCTCATCATCTCGGCTACAGTAATTTCGTGCGATCCGAGTTTGCGGATAGGAAGCAACTTTTCGACGACGACGCGCTGCGAGATGACCGACTTGAACTCGTTGTAGACCACGTAGACCGAATCTATCTCCGAACGCCTGTAGCGCTCGATGATGGAGTGGGCCATGTCCGATACTTCGTCGATCTCGATCTTCAACAGCATTGTGGGATGATCGCCCGTCACCTCGATGGGAGCGGCACGATGCCGGATCACCTCAAAGTGGGTCGACAGATCGTTGTCGTAATGCTCTTCCTTCTTCTCGTAGTCAGCGGCCGGATAGCGCTTGCGGAACATGGTCTGTGCCTTGCGTCCGACCGGCTCGATATCAATATTCTGGCCTTCGGCTCGGCGCGCATCGATGAAGCCCTGCGCGGCCTTGACGATGTTGGAGTTGAAGGCTCCGGCAAATCCCTTGTCGCCGGCAACGACGACGACGAGAACGTTCTTCTCTTCGCGCTCGACCAGCAGCGGATGAACAACTTCGCCGGTTTGCGCGTTATAGAGGTCGGTCCGGCGCACCAACGATTCGAGCACGTTGGAGATCATCTGCGCATAGGGCCGCGCCAGCATGGCACGCTCCTGCGCGCGGCGCAGCTTGGCCGCCGACACCATCTTCATGGCCTTGGTGATCTGTCGCGTGTTCTTCACACTACGGATGCGACGCCGTAAATCGAGTACGTTTGCCATGATTTATTTAGCCGCGACCGCTTCCTTCTGGTCCTTTTGATCTTTAATTCCTGCAAGGAAGTTCGACTTGTAGTCCTTGATCGCCGCGGTCAGCCGGGCCTTGATGTCGTCGTCGAGTGCCTTCTTGGTGGCGATGTCGGTGAGGATGGATGCCTGTGCCGATTCGAGATACGGATAGAAGCCGTCCTCAAAGGCGCGGAGGTCCTTCACTTCGACGTCGTCGAGCAGACCGTTGACACCGGCGAAGAGAATTGCGACCTGCTTCTCTGCCGTGAGCGGATGGAACTGAGGCTGCTTCAAAAGTTCGGTGAGACGCTGGCCACGGTTCAACTGCTGCTGCGTTACCTTGTCGAGGTCCGAACCAAACTGTGCGAAGGCAGCCAACTCGCGATACTGCGCCAAGTCGAGCTTCAGCGTGGCACCTACCTGCTTGGTGGCCTTGGTGGCAGCGGAAAAGCCTACGCGCGAGACCGAGAGGCCGACGTTGACGGCGGGACGGACGCCCGAGTTGAAGAGGTCGGTCTCAAGGAAGATCTGGCCGTCGGTGATCGAGATGACATTGGTCGGGATGTAGGCCGAGACGTCACCTGCCTGGGTTTCGATGATGGGCAGCGCGGTGAGCGAACCGCCGCCGAGCTTGTCTGAAACTTTGGAGCTTCGCTCCAAGAGTCTGGAATGGAGATAGAAAACGTCGCCGGGGTAGGCTTCGCGGCCTGGGGGACGACGGAGCAGCAGCGAAATTTCGCGGTAGCTGGCGGCGTGCTTGGAGAGATCGTCATAGATCACCAGCGCGTGCTTGCCGCTATCGCGGAAGTATTCGCCCATGGCGGTCGCGGCAAAGGGTGCGAGATACTGCATCGGCGCTGGCTCGGACGCAGTGGCGGCGACGACGATGGTGTAAGCCATAGCGCCCTGCTCTTCGAGCGTCTGCACCACCTGCGCGACCGACGAACGCTTCTGACCGACAGCGCAGTAGATGCAGATAAGGTTGTTCTTCGCCGAGTTGATAATGGTGTCGAGCGCGATGGCGGTCTTGCCCGTCTGTCGGTCGCCAATCAGCAGCTCGCGCTGGCCGCGTCCGATGGGGATCATCGTGTCGATGGCCTTGATGCCGGTGGCCATAGGCTCACGCACGGACTGGCGGTCGATGACGCCAGGGGCAAGCCGCTCCACGGGGAGATACTTGTCGGTGTTAATGGGACCCTTGTCGTCGATCGGCTCGCCGAGCGCGTTGACCACGCGGCCAATCAGGGCCTCGCCTACGGGCACGGACATGATGCGGCCGGTGCGCTTGACCTCGTCGCCTTCCTTTATCTCGGTGTAGTCGCCAAGCAGCACTGCGCCGACCTGGTCCTCGTCGAGGTTCATCGCGAGTCCGGCGACGCCATGGGGAAACTCAATCAGCTCACCGGCCATGACCTTGTCGAGGCCGTGAACGCGGGCGATGCCGTCGCCGAGCGAGATGACCGTGCCGACCTCGTCCACCTGGATGCGCTGCTCGTAGTTCTCAATCTGCTGGCGAAGCAGTTCGGTTATCTCATCAGCCTTGATCTTTGCCATGTCTTCCTTCTACTCGATTCGTGTCAATCTCAAAATTTTGGTGTCGGCGCCGACGAAACTCAGGCGTTTACCAGCTTTTGTTTCAGCTGCTGGAACTGCCCCCGGAGCGAGCCGTCATAGACCGTCGACCCGATGCGCACCACAGCCCCGCCCAGCAATGTAGCATCCTGACGGTACGTTGCGCGAACCCGGCCACCAGCCACCCTGGCCACCTGCGCCTCAAGCTCGGCGCGGTCTGCGTCATTGAGGGGATGCGCGCTTGTGATCTCAGCCTCGGCCAGACCCAACTGCTCATCTGCAATTTCGTGATACTCGGCGAGAATTTCATCCAGCTCGGAGAGACGCTGATGGTCCATGATGACTGCAAGGAAATTTCGTACCTGCGGAATCATGCCGATGCGCCCAGCAATGGCGTCAAGGACCTTCAACTTCTGCTTGTTGACGATGGACGGGTTCATGAGAACCTCGCGAAGCTCCTGGCTATCAGCGAAGGTCTCACTGAAATCGCGGAGCTGCTGCTGGGCGGCGTTTGCATCAAGATGTTTCGATGCCGCTACCGAGGCGAATGCGTGGGCGTAACGAAGGGTAAGAGCGGACATTAGTTTTGACCGCCCTTCGGATCGTCACCCGTCAGCCTGCGCGCGAAGCCCTGCACCAGCAGGCGGTCTGTCTCCGCGGTTACGACCAGCTTGCGGGCGGCCTGTTCGATGGCCAGATCCGCGGCGTACTGCTGAAGCTGCTTGCGGGCCTGGACCGTTGCCGCAGAGATCTCCAGCTCTGCTGCCTTGAGGATCTTCTGCTTCTCGTCTTCGACCGAGGCCTTGATGCGCTGCTCATCGAGGGCGCAGTCTTTCTCGGCCTGTGCGCGCATCGCGGCAATCTGATCATCGAGCTTGCTTAGCCGGCTCTCGACGCTGTTCAGACGGGCGCTTGCCTCTTCGGTCGCGGTGCGAGCGTCTACCAGGTGTTTCTGGATTGCGGTGCTGCGGTCGCGGAAGGTCTTGGGCAACGTCTTGATCAGGAGCCAGCCAAGCAGGACGGCGAGGACGATAAAGTTCGTGACTGTGAATGCCGTTGCTGCCTGCTCGGCGTTCATGCCCAGCTTCGCGCCCAGGGCGCGCACCGTAGCAGAGTGGCGATAGGCATCATTCTCGTCTTCTTCCTGCTTGTTCTTCTCTGGAGACTGCGCCTCGGGCGTGCTCATGCGGCCGCCATCGGTGTCGGAAGAAGCTGCAGGTGCGACTTGCTGCGCTACCGCATGAAAGGCGGGAGCGAAGAGCAGGGATGCCAGAATCAGTGCGGGGAGGAGCCGTCTCATTGCAGAAAATTTGGCTTGAAAAATCACTGGGCGACCTCTTCCGGCTGAGCGATACCGGCAGGCAGCACTGCGCTCAGAATGCGGGAACTGAGTTCGGCGCTCATGCCTTCGATCTGCGCGCGGGCCGTCGTTGCGCTCTGCTCGATGTCTAACCTTGCCGCGAGAATCCGCTGCTGCGTGGATTGCCGGACTTGTTCGATCGCAGAGTCACGCTCCGCGTTCCACTGCTTCAGCTTCTGGTCGCGGGCCTGGAATATCTCAGCCTTCGCTTTGCGCAGCTTGTCTTCATAGGCGGTAGTCTCTGCCTCGGCTGCGGCGATGGCTCCGCGCGCCTGCTCGACAGCCCCTGTCGTGCGCGCGCGCCGCTCCGCAAGAATGCGGTCCAGAGGACGTCTTACCAACAGACCATAGGCGATGACGAGCAGGATAAAAAGAACCATCGTCGGCACGGAGCCGAGCACAAGTCCACCGAGTTGATTGAGTATCTCGTCCATGAATTAGGGTCGGCAGCAGCCGCTCAGAAAAGTCCTGTCGCAGTCCGATTCACACACTTATCTTGTTCAACATAATGTTGAGTGTGTGGCTAGCGTGCTAGATGCGATACACCTAGTTTTAGCAAAGCGTTTGCGACAGTGTCAACCTAGGTCAAATCAACTATGATTTCGATAACCGTACATGTGAGCGATTATCGTATTTTTTTTCTCCTGGAATAAAACTTTGACTTTTTGGGTTGACGGACTAAACTGGGAGGTACCACCCGGACCCTAAATTCTGGGTCACATAGGTCGCGTGATTGGGACACCACCTCCGCTCCCCTTCAGGCGACCTATGCTAGTTAAATACGCTCTCTAAATCTGATAAACCGGTTCAGCAACGACGCCGGGCCCCGCGCCGTCACATAAGCCAGATTGCCTTCAAACCGCTTCTTTTCCATAATTGCTCCTGCCTCCAAGGCAGCCAGTGCGGCTCCCTCCGACTGCGGCAGCCGGAACTTCACGCGTATGAGCGGATCAACGATCAACGCGTCATCGATTGCTGCTAGCAGTTCATCTAATCCCTGTTTTTTCAATCCCGATACCGCAAGTCCACCCGTCAGGTGTTCGCGTTCCCCTGCGGGTATCAGATCTACCTTATTCAAGACCTCGATCACTGGCTTCTTCGTAACGTCCAATTCACCCAGAACCCGCTCCACCTGCGCCTTCTGTTCATCCATCATGGGACTCGACGCATCGCGAACGTGCAGCAGAATCTCCGCGCGCTCAACCTCTTCGAGTGTTGCGCGAAAGCTTGTCACCAGGGTATGCGGCAGGTTGCGAATGAAGCCCACGGTATCGGACAGCAGAATTTTCCTCCGCGACGGGAGCTGCAACTGCCGCAGCTTGGGGTCAAGCGTCGCAAACATGCGCGAAGATTCAAGCACTCCTGCCTCGGTCAACGCATTGAACAGCGTGCTCTTGCCGGCATTGGTATAACCCACCAACGCCACGACCGGCACAGGAACAGCTTCGCGGCGCTGGCGCTGCTGCCGTCGAATCCGCCGCACCGACTCCAGTTGTTCCTTCACATGATCGATGCGCAGGTTAATCTTCCGGCGATCAGTCTCCAACTGCGTCTCGCCCGGTCCGCGTGTGCCGATGCCGCCGCCAAGCTGCGACATCGCTTTGCCGCGCCCTGCCAGCCGCGGAAGCTGGTACTCAAGTTGCGCCAGTTCCACCTGCAATTGGCCCTCGCGCGTCCGTGCATGGCGCGCAAAGATGTCGAGGATCAACTGTGTCCGATCGATCACCCGGCACGGCAACTTTGCTTCAAGGTTGCGCAACTGCGAGGGCGTCAGGTCGTGGTCAAACAACACCAGATCGGCGCCGGTAGAGGCGAGGACACCCTCAATCTCTTCCAGCTTGCCCTGACCCACCAGTGTCGCCGGATCGGGCCTTGGCCGCCTTTGAATCAGCGTCGCCGCCACCTCCGCGCCCGCACTGCGGGCCAGCTCTTCAAACTCGGCCAGAGAGGTGTCGAAGTCCAGGTCCGCAATCCGCGACAGCTCCGGCGCGATGTTCTCCTTGTCACTATCATGAAGCCCAACATCGGCAGCAGAGAGCGCAGCGGCTTTGCGGGCGAGACGTGCCGCAGAGGTCAACTTTCGCCGTTCGCCCGTAAACTCCACGGCCACCAGTACGGCGCGCTCAGCCTGTTGCCGCGTCATTTGCGAACCGCGGGCAGCAGTAGACGAAGCCTCCTGCATCGCAACGAGGCTTCGTCTCCCGGTCTTTACTTCCGTCATATTCTGGTGAACTGCTTTAGGCAACGGCTAACGGCCTTGCGTCCCGGTAGCAGCCACTTCCTGCGGCGCCGGAGCACTCGCTGCAGGCACAGGATGCGCGCTTGCTGTCCGGGCTTCGGGTTTGTCGGAACGCAACTCCAGATGGGAGCCCGCACGACCGCTTACTACCGTCGAGATCGCATGTTTGAAGATCAACTGTTCCTGGCTGTTGTTCTCTAACAGCACTGAGTATTTATCGAACGACCGAATTTTTCCGGTCAGCTTGACGCCACTTACCAGATAGATCGTTATAGGGCTCTTGTCTTTTCGCACCGTGTTGAGAAAGGTGTCCTGAATGTTCTGTGCCGGCTTTGAATCCATGGTGCCGATCTCCTTAACTTTTATTTGTTTCAGTAAAAATTCCGCCCTACCACATTAGCTTCAGCGGGGAACCGGTCTTCGGTGCAACCGGACTGAAGCCAAGATTGTCAAACAATACGACCATTGATTGCATTTATCAAGCGACGTAACCCTACAACCTGCACTTTGGTTATGCCGAGTTTATTAGACGCAGCGGAAGCCATAAGGGAGGTCTGCCACACCCACACTTTTTGCGATATACCATGACAGATGTGGCACACAACTCACAACCTGTTCCGATGCTAGATTTTTCCCGTCAGTTTGCCAGCATTCGTGGCGAAATTCTGGCTACCATCGAAAGTGTCTGCGACTCGCAGCGGTTCATCCTCGGCCCCCAGGTCACCAGCTTCGAGCGAGCCGCCGCCGCCGCCTGCGCCGCACCCCACGCCATAGGCTGCGCCAGCGGCACCGACGCCCTGTGGCTGGCCATGGCTGCCGCCGGAATCGGCCCTGGAGACACCGTCGTTACCAGCCCCTTCAGCTTCTTCGCCACGGTCAGCTCCATCCTGCGCTGCGGCGCACAACCCCTTCTGGCAGATATAGATCCCTTGACCTTTAACCTCTCCGCCGACGCCGTTGAAGAGGTTCTGAACAGCCCCTCGGGAGCAGCCGTCAAAGCCGTCCTCCCCGTCCACCTCTACGGCCAATGCGCTGACTGGGACGCCTTTACCGTCCTGAAGCAGCG
>NFUO01000516.1 GCA_002197545.1 Acidobacteria subdivision 2 bacterium RH1 MAG20
ATATCTGGAGGTGACAGCGGACGTTGCGCGATCGGACAGCTGCCGCAATGCCGTTGCATCCGTGGTGAATCGCTTTGGGCGTCTGGACGGCCTAGTTCATATGGCGGCGATTCACTCGAGCAAAACCTGGAGGGAACTCACCGACCTGGAATTCGACCGCCTTCTTTCAGTGAACGTCGTCGGTTCCTTTCTGATGTCTCAAGCAGCCGCAGAGGTGATGGAGGCGCACAGCGGGGGCGCAATTGTTCTTGCCACCTCTAGTGCCGTCACCGTTGGTGGGGTGGGCGGCAATGGTCGTGGAGGCCCCGCCTATGTGGCCTCGAAGGGCGCAATCATCGGATTAATGCGGGCATTGGCTCGGTCACTCGCACCGATCGGTATTCGCGTGAATGCTGTGGCACCAGGATCAACTGCAACCGCGATGACCGCCGGCTACACCGAGGAGGCATTGGCCGGTGTGGCGTCCCGGACCCTGGCCAAACGGATTGGACAGCCAGAGGAGGTTGCTGCTGTCGTCAGCTTCCTTCTCTCGGAGAAGGCCAGCTACATTTTCGGAGAGATCGTCAACGTCAACGGCGGTGGCAATTTCGGGCTTTGAGCGTTCTGGTAAATCAGCCCGAGATGGGAGGGAGCGATGGGACGCGTTCAGGATCGTGTAGCAATCGTCACCGGCGCGGGATCATCAGGTCCTGGCTGGGGAAACGGCAAAGCGGCCGCGGTTCTTTACGCGCGCGAGGGTGCCAAGGTCCTCGCGATGGATATCAACGGGGAGGCCGCGGATGAGACGGTCGCGATCATTCGCGGGGAGGGAGGCAACTGCATCCCATTTCAAGGCGACGTGACTCACCCCGATGATATCGACCGGCTGATTCACGCGGCGCTAGAGGCCTACGGTGCGATCGACATCCTACACAATAATGTCGGCATTACTCGGCGTGAGACGATGGCTAATTTGTCCATCGAGGACTGGGATTTAATTGTCGATACGAATTTGAAGAGCATGTTTCTGACCTGCCGCGCCGTCCTTCCGCACATGGCTAAACGCGGAAAGGGAGCGATCGTGAATATCTCGTCGATCACGGCGATACGCTTCGCGCGCCGCTCCTTGGTAGCTTATGCTTCGAGCAACGCAGGTGTGCTGGGCTTTACCCGCACCATCGCTGTTGAGTATGCTGGGAAGGGTGTCCGCGCCAACGCCATCCTTCCCGGCCATATCGACACG
>NFUO01000517.1 GCA_002197545.1 Acidobacteria subdivision 2 bacterium RH1 MAG20
GATCCATCTGCTTGGAGGCCAGATCATCCTGGCCAGTCTTCTTGTAGAGGTCATACAGCGCGGCGGCATAATCCGGAAGCGGGGTGATTTCCTGCGCACGGCGGTAGTTCGCGATGGCTCCCTGGACATCGCCGGTTTCCGCAAGCACGCGGCCGAGTCCCGCATACGCTGGATGGTAGTCCTTGAAAGCCCGCAGAGCATCCGTAAAGGATCGTTGAGCCGGTGCAAGTTGGCCGCTCTTGAAGTAGATGTTTCCGAGATCGACCATGCACCATGCGACGTTTTCAAGTGAAGAACTCCCCGCCTCGATCGCTTTTTTCATAATAGCGATGGCGCCCGGGACGTCGCCGTAAAGAAAGCGAAAATGGGCCGCGCGGTTGTAGCTGGACAGATCGGGCCGGAGGGAAACCATTTTCTGATAAGCCTCCGCGGCTTTTTCATACTCGCCCATTTCGACATACGCATCCCCCAGGGTGCCCCAGTTCCAGGGATCGGCGGGGCTGATGTGGATCAAGCGCCGCGAAGAGTCCACCGCGGTGGCGAACAGGTGACGTTCTAACTGCGTCTCGGTGAGGAGCCGAAGCGCTTCGTAGTTGGAGCTGTCCGACGAGAGCACGCCGTTGAGAACGGAAACCGCATTATCCAGGTATGAAAAATCGGTAGTCTCACGGGATTTCTGGACGTATGCGGAAGCCAGAAGGACCTGGTAGTGCGCGGGATCACTGGGCTTCGCATTCACGATGGCGCTGTACATCGCAATGCGATCGTCGGTCTTGAGTATGGCGACTTGTTCGGCCAGAGCGCGATCCGATAGCGCGCCGACAACACGGTCGGCTGTCGATTGCGTCCAACCCGAAGTGCAGCCCAGCAGAAAAATACAGGCCAACAGTTTCATGGATCCTCCTTGTCGTTAGGACCAGGGTTCACACCTGCGTTTCAAGCAGATGGTTTGGCCCGGCCCATTATTCTCGGGTTTTGCGGCCCGAGTTACTGTCCGGCCGGCATGCCGTGACCATTGGTGCCGTTCTCCTGACTATGGAGATAGCCGGCGTGAGGCGGTGCATGGAACGGGAAGCGATCGAGCGTGGGAACATCGTTTTCATTCACACCGTCCCCGAGC
>NFUO01000518.1 GCA_002197545.1 Acidobacteria subdivision 2 bacterium RH1 MAG20
GCGTTAATCCGAGAATGCCCATTGGACTTCCCCCCCTCCTCTTTTTTTAATGTGTTTGTATCGAAAAACCGTCGATTGAACTCCGATCCCCATGGCAGTCTTAGAACAGGGTAAGTTGGCCTTCGGGAACGTCTTCACGTCGTCAAGTCTCACGAACGATCGATTCCAGCGGGGTAGCGGGCGGGGATATCTGACTGGCTGGCGCGATGGAGGTCTTACGGTCAGCAATTCCGGGATCCTGGACAGGCTCCGCTGTCGAGGCTTCTGTCTCGGATGATCGCACTGCGAAAACCTCTTCCTGTTTCTTCTGTAACGCGGACCAGACCGCATCCGCCCGTTCCCCGATCCCTTTCTCGGCGACCAACTCGCGAGCCATAGCCATCAGGATGTCGTCTTCTTCGTTGATCGCTTGCAGACCTTCGGAAGAGAACTTGCCTTCCATGGCCAACGACACGAGCAGCTTCTTTCCCATCAGCCGCAGGCAGCTTTCCTGCATCGTCTCCGCGTAATGCAGAAACTTCACCTTCACGGGGAGTCGCTGCCCGATCCTCCAACTCCGCCTGCTCGCTTGGCGAAGCACGTAGATGGAGTAACCGGTCTCATAGAACAGGATCGTGGGAAAGTCGATCAAGTCGAGACCCGTTTGCACCAATTTGGGATGGCAGATCACTGCCTGTACCCCGGCACGTAGCTGGCGGTCGTACCAACCCTCCCGCGATTCAGGTGGCACCTCAGTCGTTAGAATCGCGACCCGAATCCCCTCATGGGAGAGAATGCGCTCCAGGCGCCGGGTCACATCCCGCTTTTGCGTGTAGACCGCATAGATTTGGCAGCGGCGTCCACGCGCGAGCTCCGCTTTCACTTCTTCCACCAAGCGACGCTCCTTCGCGTAAACCAGCCTCTCGTCCAGATCCTGTGTTTCTGAAATCAGGAATCTTTCTCGCCGTTGGGTCTCCAAGTCGAATTCCCAACCGTATAAATTCCCGAGCCGAAACGGCCGATCCGGATACAGCAGCAATGCGTTCAGCGCCACACTCATTACCGACTGGTTCCCACGGTGTTCCTTCAGGGCCGTCTTAACGTCCTCCTCAAGTTTCTTGTAGGCTTGCTTCATTGGAGGATCCATCTCCACACTGATGACTTCCTCCCGATAAGACGGCAGCGCCTCCGAGATATCTTCCAGCGAAATAAATACTCCGAGACTCATGAGAAAGCGGCCAAAGAGCAGCGGCGATGCCCCCGGGCGGCGGCGAATGCGTTTTGTGACTCGCGCGTCTGAACAGGCATTGTCGGCTGGCTCAATTACGGTAATCTTTTCGAGCAGACCATAAGTCTCGGTGAAGGCCCGTACCCCGGCTTCGCCGTACTCGAACCCTTCTTTGGCCATCTTTCCCGGTTCGAGGCGGTAGAGGATGTTGAAAACCTCATCGGCGTAACCGCCGAGCAGTGTTCCCGTCAGCACGACGGTCTGTTGCGCACAGGCCGCCAATGTTCCCAGCGCATTGCCCTGAGCCGTGTCTCCCTTCAACTCGTGGACCTCGTCTGCGATGGCGTAGTCGAAGAAATCCGACATGTACCGCCCAATGAAATCGACGGGAGCGAAGCGCCTAGTCTTCTTTCCATCGGCCTGCCACAACGCGCTGTACACCGCTCGCCGCAACTTCGCGGACTCGTCGCCGTTCCGGGCCCCCAGAATCTCGCTCAGCTTGGCCTTCTTGAAATCGTCTGACAGCAGTCTCTCGCCATCTTCAACCAGATAGATCGGGCAACCAGTGTCCGGATTAACGACGCTCCCTTGGTATCGCCCGCATCGAGCGTACTCGAACGCATGCCGCCAGAAGTAGCTCAGCTTTCCGCGCTCACGCCCGACAATGAACAGGGCCGGAGATCCACAGATGGAATTCCATCGCTGGCGAGCAGTGCGGGCAGTCTTCCGCAGACGCAACTCGGTGAGCGTTGTGCGCAGCCC
>NFUO01000519.1 GCA_002197545.1 Acidobacteria subdivision 2 bacterium RH1 MAG20
GGTGGTCTCAAGGGGTCGACGCAACACTGGCTTGCAGTTTATCCGCCGGAGTTTGAAATCCCAACGTTTTTCGTGGCCGTTGATTCAGACGCAGAGCGATCTCGTCCAGATCCGACTGCGAGTAGCAGGACAGATCCGCCTTCTTCGGCAGGTACTGCCGTAAGAGCCCGTTGGTGTTTTCGTTCGAGCCGCGCTGCCAGGGACTTTGCGGATCGCAGAAGTAAACCTGTACATCGGTAGCCATCGTGAAGCTTTTGTGCTCGGCCATCTCCAGCCCGCGGTCCCAGGTCAGTGAGCGCCGCAGCGTCGCCGGGAGTTGTCGCACGTGCTGGCTCAGGGCGGCCACCACGGTAGCCGTGTCCTTGCCGGACACCTTTACCAGCATGCAGAAACGCGAATGACGCTCGACCAGTGTGGCCACGTGGCTGTGGCGCGCGCCGCGCAACAGATCGCCCTCCCAATGACCGGGAATGGCACGATCTTCGACTTCCGCAGGTCTTTCGCGGATGGAGAGGGCATCGACGATCCGTCCTTGGGAGTGCCCGTGAACGCTGGAGTGCCGCGAGCGGCGGATCCGCCGCTGCGATCGCAGATGCCCAACCAGCTCCTGTTTCAGCGCTCCGCGCGCTTGAATGAACAGGCTGCGGTAGATGGTTTCGTGGGACACGCGCAGGCTCTCGTCATCCGGGTAGCGCTGCTTCAGCCATCCGGAAATTTGTTGCGGCGACCAGTCCTGCATCAGTCTACTCGCAACCATCTCTTGCAGCTTGCTGTGGGTGGCCAGCAGGCACGGCTTGGGCCGCAGGGCCGACTCCCAAGCCCGCTGATCGGCTTGGTTGGCTCGATACTGCGCGCGCCCCCCATGGCGGGCCACCTCCCGGCTTACTGTGGAGCAAGCGCGACGCAGACTTTGAGCGATGACCCGCATCGAGCAGCCACTGGCGATTCCGCGGGAGATGTCTTCGCGTTCGGCCAGGGTGAGTACCCGCCGCGAACGGCGACGAGCAGTCGGAGCAATTCCGCCGTGACGCGCCAACAGAAACTGAACGACCACATGGCTCTTGCCGAGCGCTCGACCAATCTCATGTAAGGACTGTCCCGCTTTCCAACGGTTCCACATGTCGGTCCGCTGGGCGGCAGAAAGCTTCCATCGTTTCGCGCGTTTCATGAGCACCACCTTTAGGGAAAAGATTTATACCAGGTGGTGTTGCATCGACCGGTTGAGCCGGCA
>NFUO01000052.1 GCA_002197545.1 Acidobacteria subdivision 2 bacterium RH1 MAG20
AACGCGCTCATTGGGCCTGGCAGCCGATCCGACCCCAAGCTCCTCCCAGTGTGCGCGACGGAACCTGGCCTCGCGATCCGCTCGATCGCTTCATCCGCGCCAAACTCGATGACAAGGGATTGTCACCGGCCAAGCCCGCCGACAAACGCACTCTCCTGCGCCGACTGTATTTCGATCTGATCGGTCTGCCGCCGACCCCGGCGGAAGTCGAGACGTTCCTCCGCGATACGTCGTCCGACGCGGTCGAGAAAGTCGTCGATCGTTTGCTGGGTTCGCCACACTTTGGCGAGCGCTGGGGCCGACACTGGCTCGATCTGGTGCGCTACGCCGAGACGCGCGGCCACGAATTCGACTATGCCATTCCCAACGCTTATCACTACCGCGATTACGTCGTGCGAGCGCTGAACGCCGATCTGCCGTACAATCAATTCGTCCTCGAACATCTGGCCGGCGACTTGCTGGCCAAACCGCGCCTGCATCCGAAGGAAGGTTTCAACGAGTCGATTCTCGGCAGCGGTTTCTGGTTTCTCGGCGAGGAAGTGCATTCGCCGGTGGACATTCGCCAGGATCAGGCCGACCGCTTCGATAACAAGGTCGATGTGCTGTCCAAGGCATTCCTCGGTTTAACCGTCGCCTGCGCTCGCTGCCACGATCACAAGTTCGACGCCATCTCGACGAAAGATTACTACGCCCTGTTCGGCTTTCTCCAGAGTAGTCACTATCGGCTGGCGCGTTTCGATTCGATGGAACAGAACCGCCGCGTCGCCGCGGAGCTTTGGGAACTGCGTCAGAAGAGCCGTCCGAAGATTCAGAAAGCGTGGGCGGAGTCACTGAGTCCCGGAGCGGGACGAGTGGCCGCGTATCTGTTGGCGGCGCGCGAGGCTATGCTAGCTCGCGCGGATGCGGCAATGAGCCTATCGAAGATCGCTAATGTTCATAATCTCGATGCGGTCCTCTTGGGACAGTGGATAAAGCACCTGAGAGCGGCGGCGCGCGACGAGAGCGATCCGCTACAGTTCTGGGCAAAGTTTAGCCGCGATCCGAGATCG
>NFUO01000520.1 GCA_002197545.1 Acidobacteria subdivision 2 bacterium RH1 MAG20
ATCAGCGTCACGCGGGAGAGACAAGCAGAGTTGGCGGAAGTCCTGCGTCAGCATCTCGAGCGAATCGAGCGCAATGCGGAAGGCGTGCCTATTCGTCTGTTTCCCTTCATCCGGCCCGACGAACCGGGCGAACAATCCGGGGTCGTCGTAATCGACCCGCACGTCGCGTTCGGTCGCCCGATACTGGCCGGTCGCGCCATACCGACTGCGGTGCTCGTCGACCGCTTCAAGGCGGGTGACAGCTTCGAGCAGCTTGCTGGAGATTATGACACCTCCGCGCAGGCGATCGAGGAAGCGCTCCGCTGCGAATTCAACCGCCAAGCTGCTTGAGTTGGAGAGTCTTCGACCGACGAATCGAGCATCGCGACAACGGCGTGCCAGGGCAGTGTACCAAAATTCCAGCAGGCCGCCGAAACTGATAGAGTCAGGTCCGTGAGAGCCAAGAGCGCGAACAAGGGCAAGGTCTCCAACAAGAATCCGGAACTCGCCGCGCGTGTCGAGCGAGCGCTGCTGCGAGCTGGCGAGAGCGCTCGGCGTACAGCGCGGATGTATGGGACGCCGCTCTATGTCTGGGAAAACGGCAGGGTGGTTGCCAAGCGCCCGTGAATGGCGCGGTTACTTTCAACACGCGCGAAACCGCTCTCCGCGCCAATAAGGCGTGCCGAAGGATTTTGACGGATCAGGACGCGAGCGGCGTACTACGGCGTGAGCGGTTCGCGCAACCGTCTCAGGATTCGTCGTGCTCCATCGGGTAGCGGAAGGACTTCAATTTTTGGATTGGCGGCGATTAGGGCCAGCGCCGATGCCAAGGCGGTATCATAACAAAGCACACCGTGAACGCCGTCGCTCGTATGAATGTCTGTGGCGTCGAAGAAGATGTCGAACACCCGATCGTTGCCCTTACGGGCGAGAGCCCGCCAGATAAAGCGAGGCATCGGCTGAGTCAGCCACTGAAGCCGCGGTTGACCCGAAAGCTGAGCACATTGCTGCAAGTCGGACTTGAGGTCATTCACCGTCGTAAGGTGAATGTCCCATTCCAGGTTATCCGCGCCGACGACTTGATTCAAAGGCTGCGCCGTAGCTAGAAACTTGTGAAACCCGGAGACGGCCTGGATGATGTCCTCGAAGGGGATACGGATTTTGTGATATAGTGGTATCAATAGAATAAGCGGGACCGCACGGATCGCGTGGGTAGTTCCGTCGCTCGCCCGCCAGGATGTGGACAAAGAGTGGGCCGCAACCTGTCCTTTGCCGTCGTCTAGTTCGACCGTGACGATCTTCCCGTCGAATTCCATTCGGGCGAAGGGGCCTACCTGGTCGTCGTGAGCGTAGATCTTCTCCATGCGAGCAGCGCGGTGGCGAAATCCAGAGCTCGTGACGGGCGGGGCGGGTTGCTCGGAGAT
>NFUO01000521.1 GCA_002197545.1 Acidobacteria subdivision 2 bacterium RH1 MAG20
GCAGACCACCTAAGAAATCCGCCGGTTTACCACTCCGGAACCTCCCGGAACCTCTTGGTTGCGGCCAAAGGCCGCGCTAGGGCGTTCGCGTGACAATCGGCCTCGATATTCCGCGGGCTGGCTCTCACGGCTAAACTCCGAGCGCCGCTCGGCGGCGGTACATCGAACGCGCAACACCAAAAAAGCGCAAGCGAGGGCAGTGGCGAAGCGTGCCTCGCTGGCGCTTCGGGTTCGTGTGCGCCATGCTGCCGAGCACAAACGGGATACCGACGGAAAACCCGCGCGCGAAAGCGGCCCGATCAAACCCCGGTTGACGCTGAACCAGCACGCTTCCTGCGGCGGCCGTAAACCAGCCCCGCCAGACCCATTAGGCTCCAGAGCGTGAGCGAGGTCGGCTCGGGAACAGGGCTGGGGCCAGGCGTCGGCGTGCCAGTAATCAGTGACGTATCGCTGCCACCGGTTCCGAAGACAAAAGTCACCGCGTTACCAAGATCGCTCAAAGAGAATGATTTGGAAATAAGCGAAAAGGTAATGCTGTCTTGTGCCAAGATCGTAAAACCATTGGCAAGGGTAGGGCCGTAGCTGTTGGCGGCAATGCCGAAATTCGGGCCGTCAAGCGGCCTTTTGGTCACGCTGGCAAAGTAGCCTGAGTTCGGATTGCCATCATCGTCAACGCCCGTTGTGGAAATTGTTGTATTTTCAGGGGCGCCCGCGGTCGTCGCCTCGATCGCCCAGTTAGCACCGATCGATGTGATCGCCGGATTGGACGTCGGGTACGACCCGAGAATCCCCGATGCTGTCGCGGCGGACCCGTTGGCGTCTAAATTCGGGGTAAGACTGCTGCCGGCGTTCGTAGTGAACATTATTTCGGTGACGATCTGCCCGCCGCCAGTTGTTGATGCACCATTCGTCGGTGTAGACGTGTTCGTCACCTGAACGGTTAGAAGATTGCCATTTAAGGTAAAAATGGCGCTAGCAGACTTATCACCGGAAGGCGTAGAGAAAGTTACAAAGTCCGCCCGTGCCGCAGGGCAATACCCTGCCAGCAACCCCGCCGCCACACACGCGGCGACCGCTGCGCGGGCTTTGAACTGTTGGATTTGCCCTACAAGCACGATTGATGACATCGAGTCATCCTCCTGGTCTACGAAAGTGAAAGCTGAACTCAGAAGGCGCACGTCAAAGCGACGTGCGCGCAAGCACACGGTTCAACTTTCCGCGCGAGGAGGATGAAAGACCGAATCCAAAGCGCCGCGCAAGACGCGCGGCTCGCCGAGTTCCGTCAGGCAGCGCCACTGGCCGCCCACGCGAGC
>NFUO01000522.1 GCA_002197545.1 Acidobacteria subdivision 2 bacterium RH1 MAG20
ACCGTGTGAAGCGAGCCGGGTCCGACGATTCCTTGCGCTGCTCTTTCTGCCATAAGAGTCAAGATGTTGTCGGCAAGCTGATCTCCTCCCCGTCCGATTATCCACGCGCCTACATCTGCGACGAGTGCATCGCGGTATGCTACTCGATTCTTGAAGACGACCGGGCCGGGGAAGAGGAGCCGGCTGAATCCGGGTCAAAAGGGGCCGCGCCCGCAAAATGACAGGTTCCTGGCGGAAAAAGTCCGCTATAATGAAGATGATCGATTTTATGACCACTAGGAGACCCGTGTGAAGCGAGCTGGGTCCGATGATTCCTTACGCTGCTCTTTCTGTCATAAGAGTCAAGATGTTGTCGGTAAGCTGATCTCCTCCCCCTCCGACTATCCGCGCGCCTACATCTGCGACGAGTGCATCGCCGTATGCAACTCGATTCTTGAGGACGACCGGCATGAGCAGCAATATGGGACCCCCCATAAGCTTCCCAAGCCACTGGAGTTGAAAGAGTACCTCGACCAATACGTGATCGGGCAGGATTCCACCAAGAAGAAACTCGCCGTGGCGGTGTATAACCATTACAAGCGCATCCAGATGAATAAACAGCGCACCGGCGAGGTGGAGCTGTCGAAGTCGAACATCCTGTTGATCGGGCCCACGGGGACCGGCAAGACGTTGCTGGCGCAAACCCTGGCGCGGATACTGGACGTGCCGTTCGCCATTGTGGACGCGACTACGCTCACCGAGGCCGGCTACGTGGGCGAGGACGTGGAGAACATTATCCTGCGGCTGCTCCAGAATTCCGATTGGGACGTGCAGCGCTGCCAGCAGGGGATCATATATATAGACGAGATCGATAAGATCGGGCGCAAGGACGAGAACCCCTCGATCACGCGCGACGTGTCGGGCGAGGGCGTTCAGCAGGCTTTGTTGAAGATCCTCGAGGGCACTGTCGCCAACGTTCCGCCGCAGGGCGGGCGCAAGCATCCGCACCAGGAGTTCACGCCGGTAGACACCACCAATATACTGTTCATCTGTGGAGGGGCGTTCATTGGACTCGAAAAAACCATCTCCCGGCGCGCGGGCACGCGCACCATCGGATTTTCAAATCCCGAGGAGACGGCGCGGGAGGGTGCCAGGCGCACGGGCAGCTCCGGCCGGCGCGATCTTAGCGTACTCGAGCAGGTGCAGCCGGTGGACCTGATCAAGAGCGGTTTCATTCCGGAGTTTATCGGGCGGTTGCCGGTGGTGGCGGTGCTCGAAGATCTGAACAAGGATGCCCTGGTTCAGATTCTGACCAAGCCGAAGAATGCCATCATACGCCAGTATCAGAAACTATTCGAGTTCGAAAATGTTAGACTGAAATTTAGCGACGACGCGTTGGAAGGGATTGCGCAGCTCGCCATGGAACGCAAGGTCGGGGCACGCGGCTTGCGCATGATCCTCGAAGATCTGATGCTGGACCTGATGTACTACCTGCCGTCTTTCCGGAAAGTCCGCGAATTCCTGGTGACGAAGGAAATGGTGATGACGCAAAAGATCAACGTGGCGCTGCTGGAGAAGGCCGGATAAAAAAAGTGGCCAGTGGCCGGTGGTCAGTGGCCAGCAAGCACAGACAAAACCCCTCTCTTCTTAACATGCCTATCTCGAAAGAAAGACGTTTTTCACTGGCCACTGGCCACTGCCCACTG
>NFUO01000523.1 GCA_002197545.1 Acidobacteria subdivision 2 bacterium RH1 MAG20
CCCAACAGTGCCATGCCCATGCGTCCGGCAGCGCCGAACGCCCAGCAGGTAAACAGTTTCGAGTCGCAGCAGCAGTTGCAGGCGCAACGGGATGCCGAGGCACGCCAGCATCAGCAAGAACTCAATGCCGCGCTCCAGCAGCTTCAGCAAACCGAGGGTGCTCCCGGCCCGGAGGCCGCAGGCGCACCGCCGATGACCGCCGCGCAACGTTCAGCGATCTACGGCGACAATCCGAACGCACCCACGCATACATCCGAGATGTCGCAAGCCCAGGCCGAGGCCAAGCAGAAGCAACTTGCCAAAGAAAAGCAGCAACAGGACGCCATCGACAGCGACACCGTAGCGATTGATTTTGAGCGCACCAGTCCGGCAGTCATGTCAGAGGCCGCGCAAGGGACGGCTGCTACCGCAGCCGGCGGCGCGGCTTCGTCCAAATCAGTCACTACGGCGGCAAAGGCTGATGCTCAAAAGAACCCTCTGGCCGGATACGACTTCGATACCTACGATGGCCGTCTCTATCGCGTCTTCGTGGGAACGGTACTGGAAGGTGTCGTGACCAACCATATCGACGGCGGATTTAGCGGCCCGATCATGGTTTCGCTGACGACCGATCTATACTCCCACGACCATGAGCAGCTTCTCTTGCCCCAGGGCACGCGGCTGTTAGGCGACGTGCAGAGCGTCGGCAATGCACAACAGCGCAAGATGTTCGTCACCTTCCATCGCGCTATCTGCCCTGATGGATTCTCACTGGAGTTTGCGAAGTACATCGGCCTTGACCAGATCGGCACGACCGGCCTTGCCACCAAAGTAGACCACGGATATTTGCAGGCGTTTGCCGCCGCAGCCGCTATCGGCGGCCTTGGCGGTCTCGCGCAGATCGGAAATGGCGGCAGTGTTCTTGATCCTTCCGTGCAGATTCGCAACGGCATCTCCGAGCAGTCCGCCGTGGAAGGCGAACAGGTATTGAACCACTTTCTCAACCGGCTCCCCATCATCACGCTCAAGGAAGGTTCCCGCGCCCGCGTGTACATCGGTACAGATTTGTTGATTCCGTCCTACGCAGAGCATCGTGTCGATCCCACGTTGTAGAGAGGAGCTTGCAATGAATGACCACTACGAACATCTGCTCCGCAAGTCCCGCGATGCCAAGCGTGGAGGGAGAGACGCATGGGGTGTGCAGTCCACCGGCGAGAAGGTTGCCGTGGCGCTTGTCCTCAATCGGGCCGATTGGTTGGCCGAGATCGACTACACGATTCCCGAAGCCATCGACCGTAGCAGGATGGAGTGGGTTGCGATCATTCCACAGGTTGCCCGCCAGCTTGCAGAGGAAGAGTGACGGCCATGCAGCGATTTACTCTCCATCGCTTTTATCAGGTCTCGGGAATCATCACCGCCATTGTGCTCGCTCTCCTGCTCGTTGGGACGGCTACCGGGCGGAACACGCTTGCATGGATTTACCTCACGGCCACGGACGCGGTTGCAAACGCAACTCACATCCACGGCTTTCCCCTGGACAGGCTCGACCCCACCTGCCCGCAATGCATGTAGTTCAACCCAAGCAACAGGAGGCTTTATGAAAGTCACACTGACCAA
>NFUO01000524.1 GCA_002197545.1 Acidobacteria subdivision 2 bacterium RH1 MAG20
GAAGATGCTCGACGCCGTCCCTCTCGGAAAGCGAGGCCATGCAGATCTTTGGAGACGACGATATCTCCTGCGAAAGCCCGAAATGCGGCTGGCGCGGAAAGGCTTCGAAAACCAGAATTGTTCGAATTCTACCCTTTGACTGGGTATTCTCTTCGGCGAGTTGACAACAGCCAGTGTCTGCGCCTGGAAAGGCGCCGGCGATGAAAGCTGCTAATGCCGCGCTACGTTGCGCCAGCGGACGCGCCGGTTGACATCCTGAGCACTAGGACTGGCATCGCTGTCTGCTTGCTTTTTTTGCCTGCTAGCATGTTGCCTGTCTGAAATGATGCGCGATGACCGATCCAGGCGAAGAGCCGCCGGCGTCAAGCCAGCCGGCGGAAAAGGCTCGCCGCCAGCCAGACAACGCGCCGCTCGGCGCTGCACGTTCGTCGCCTCCGCCGAGGTAACCGAGCTCTCCTCGGAAACTCACCTCGCGGCACGAACCTCAGAACTGGCCGTGGGGGGCTGTTACATTGAAACGCTAAACCCATTCCCCCAGGGGACGCTGGTCCGGGTGCGCATTCTCAGGGACCAAGGTGTCTTCGAGGCCCAGGCCAAGGTGGTCTATTGCCACAGCAACTCCGGGATGGGCCTCGCCTTTAGCGAGATGCTTCCCCATCAGCGCTTACTGCTGGAAGACTGGTTGGCCGAAATTGTCACCCAATCCAGATCCACTTCGTAACTTCCATCAGCCTCGCGGCAATCGCAGTTAGGTTCACTGTCTCTAAACTGTCCCCCGGATCAGTAGATTTGCCGTCGAGGAGCCCGTAAGTTGTCCCCTAAAACTTGTGCTTGCTTTGCGCCCCCCCCCACGCAGAAGGGGAGAAAGAGGAACAGTGGCTGACAATGCTGGTCTTGCCGAATTCAAACAAGGAATCGAGCTTTTGCGAAAAGGGCACTCGGCCGAAGCTCTTGAATGCTTGCGTCACGCCGCCGAACTGAAGCAACAAAATCCGTATTACCTTTCTTTTCTCGGTGTATCCATGGCACGGGCGGAGCGGAAGTGGGCGCTGGCCGCGGAACTTTGCAAGACGGCTCTGAGTTTGAAGCGCAACGATGCCCAGCTATACCTGAACCTGGCGCAGGTCTATGTGTCTGCCGGGTGGCGCGACGATGCCGTCCGCACACTTGATACCGCCGTGAGCTACTGCGGAACAGACGCGCGCATAAGGCGGATGCGCGGCAGACTGGGAAGACGAGGCTCTCCAGTCCTGCCGTTTCTTGACCGCGAGAATTTCTTGAATCGCAATCTGGGTAAGTTACGCCACCGCGTGCTGATACGCTTAGGGAAATCTGAAAACTAGCACAGTATCCCGAAGTCGAGCCAACTCCGATAACCCGCCACACCTGGCCTCGCTTGCGGCGAAGCAGAAGCCAGCTCCCCACAACAAACCAGGCCCAACGCCCGCAGTCCGCGCCTTGGAATATCGAGCGAGGCAACGATTCCCGGAGCACTAAGCCGCATCATTGCCGCGCGTGGGCCGAAGACACAAACACTTGCAACGCAGCATGAATTGAAGGATAACGATAGCCACAGATGTGGTCGTGATTCGACCGTGGAAGGAGGTCTGAGATATGAGTAAGAGGGCTTTCTATCCGGGAATAATGGTGATCGTACTTGGCGTGCTCCTGGCTGCTACGCTGACAGCAGTGCGTGCGGCCCAACAGAACGGTGGAGCTGTCCGCGTTGGCAATGCCGACATAGGCGGGGCGGTGACCAGCCCCAAGGGGCCTGAGGCGGGAGTCTGGGTGATCGCAGAGACCACCGAACTGCCCACCAAATTCATCAAGATCGTCGTCACTGACGATCAGGGTCGCTACCTGGTGCCCGATCTCCCCAAGGCCAACTATAGCGTGTGGGTCCGCGGCTACGGGCTGGTGGATTCGCCGAAGGTTACGGCCACACCGGGCATGACGATTAACCTGAAGGCAGTCGTGGCGCCGGACAAGAAGTCTGCCGTCGAGTATTATCCGGCGCTGTATTGGTTCTCGTTGCTGCAGATCCCGCCGAAGAGCGATTTCCCCGGCACAGGCCCGAGCGGGAACGGAATCTCTTCAAGCATCAAGAGCCAGGGCCAATGGATTCGCGAAATCGTGAACACGGACGGCTGCACGGGTTGTCATCAGATGGGCGACAAAGCCACGCGGGAGATTCCCGAGGGCATCCTTCATCACTCCAAGGACTCCAGCGCCGCGTGGGTGCGCCGCATTGAGTCAGGCCAGGCGGGCGCCGGGATGGCTGCTCGCTTCAACCAGGTTGGCTCCAAGCGCGCTGCGGCGATGTACGCGGACTGGACCGACCGGATTGCCAAGGGAGAGCTGCCCGATGCCGCTCCTTCGCGTCCTCAGGGTAAGGAGCGCAACGTGGTAGTCACGATGTGGGATTGGGCGGATCCCAAGGTTTATCTGCATGACGACATCTCCACCGACAAGCGGAATCC
>NFUO01000525.1 GCA_002197545.1 Acidobacteria subdivision 2 bacterium RH1 MAG20
AAGCTTGTCGTGCATCGCAGGTTGATCGAGGGGAATGGTTTTGCGCTGACGGTAGGAAAGCATGGCCTAAGGAACCTCTGCGCAGGCGTTTGATTTGATTGGCGGCGGTGCAGGCAGCGCGCGACGTTGCGGGTCTTTGGTGGGGCGACGTCGGAAAGCGGCGGTTCTGGGGTTGCTTTGCAGTGTCAAGCGGCTGTTTTCCAGCCTCCGGACACACTACGCCCCGAGCGGGGCCAGCCGTTTGCGGTGCAGGTAGAGGTTGACCAGCGCGAAGCAGGCGCACAGCCGATTGTGGTTCTTTGCGAGGCCCCGGTATCTCACCTTGTCGAAGCCGAAGATGCGTTTCAGGATGCGGAAGGCATGTTCTACTTTCGCTCTTACTTTTGACTTAGTCGTGTTCTTGCGCCTGGCTGCTTCGTCGACATAGTTCTTGAACTTCGTCCTGCGGCAGGTCATGTCCTGCGCGTCGGGCGCGGCCTCGCGGATCGCTTCGGTCTGGCCCTGATAGCCGCCGTCGCCCCACACTTTTTTCTCGTCTCCGTGCAGCAGGTCGGGAAGCATGTGCTTGTCCGCCACCGAGGCCGCGGTGGTGCAGACCGAATGCACCACGCCCTGCTTGCTGTCCATCCCGATGTGCGCCTTCAGCCCGAAATACCACTGCTTGCCCTTCCTGGTCTGATGCATCTCCGGGTCGCGCTCGCCGCTGGCGTTCTTGGTCGACGAAGGCGCATGGATAATGGTCGCATCCACGATCGTTCCCGTTGCGATGCGAATTCCCCTGGTCTCAAGATGCAGGTTGACGGTGTCCAGCATCTCCTCGCCCAGCCGGTGTTTTTCCAGCAGGTGGCGAAAACGCAAGACCGTCGTCTCGTCCGGAGCAGGCGCAACGCCAAGATCCACACCCACGAACCGGCGCAGCGCGGCAGACTCGTACAAAGCCTCCTCCACGCCCGGGTCCGACAGATTGAACCACTGCTGCAGGAAGTAAATCCGCAGCATCTTCTCCAGACCCAGCGGCTGCCGACCTCGTCCGGCTTTGGGGTAGTGCGGCTCGATCAGTCTGACCAGCAGCGGCCACGGAATCACCGCATCCATCTCGGCCACAAACCGTTCGCGCCGCGTCACCTTGCCATTGGCCTGCCATGCCATGGAAGCGAACGTCCGCTGATTACCCATCA
>NFUO01000526.1 GCA_002197545.1 Acidobacteria subdivision 2 bacterium RH1 MAG20
ACGCTCATGCCAGCCATCAACGGGCCTTCGATGACTAACAGAGGACGGCCCAGTTTGACGCGAGCTTCCTCGGCGTCGATCTCAATGTACGTGTCGATCCCTTTGACCAGCGCGTGAGAAAGACGCTCTTCGACCGTGCCGTTGCGCCACTCCTCGGCCTTCTTTTCATTGGCAGCCTTGCCAATGCCCTTCAGCGTTTCGCCGTAATCTACCAGGCGCTCGGTTGCGTCGGGGCGGCGGTTCAAGAGCACGTCCTCGACCAACTCCTTCAGCTCAGGCTCAATCTCCTCATAGACCTCAAGCATGCCGGCGTTCACGATGCCCATGTCCATGCCGGCTGCGATGGCGTGATAAAGAAACGCAGAGTGAATCGCTTCGCGGACTTTGTTGTTACCGCGGAAACTGAATGAGATGTTTGAGACGCCGCCGCTCACCTTCGAGTGTGGCAGGTTGGCCTTGATCCACCGTGTGGCGTTGATGTAGTCCACCGCGTAGTTGTTATGCTCCTCCATGCCTGTGGCAACGGTGAGGATATTGGGATCGAAGATGATGTCTTCCGGCGGAAACCCGACCTCGTCGACCAGGATGCGGTAGGCGCGCTCACAGATACGGATCTTGGCTTCGTAAGTCGCGGCCTGGCCTTGTTCGTCGAAGGCCATCACCACTACAGCCGCTCCATATTTCAGGACTTTCGCAGCGTTCTGTCGAAACTTTTCTTCGCCTTCTTTCAAGGAAATCGAGTTGACGATGCCTTTACCCTGCATGCACTTCAGCCCGGCCTCGATGACCTCCCACTTCGAGGAGTCCACCATGAAGGGCACTTTGGCGACTTCGGGTTCGCTCCCGAGCAACTGGAGGAAGCGCGTCATCGCCGTGACGCCGTCGATCATGCCTTCGTCCATGCAGATGTCGAGGACATTCGCTCCGTTCTCGACCTGCTGCCGGGCTACGCTTACAGCGTCTTCATACTTGCCGTCTTTAATGAGCTTCGCGAACTTGGGCGAACCGGCCACATTGGTCCGCTCCCCGATCATGATGTAGACACCGGCCTGCTGGGTGAATGGCTGCGATCCCGAGAGACGGAGTGGCTTTGCCTTCGTAGGCTGAGGCGCGCTTGGGCTGTCTGATTCGCTCACGCGGGACTCTCGATCTGGTCGCCGTAGCATTTTTCTGAGTGTGCCGGGCGCCACTTGCGCGGAGGCTGGCCTTC
>NFUO01000527.1 GCA_002197545.1 Acidobacteria subdivision 2 bacterium RH1 MAG20
CGTCCACCGCTCCAGATCACGTGGCCGACGACGTTGACCGCTTCGGCGGCAACGACCGCCGGTTCATAGGCCGGATTATCGCTGCGCACCATAAGTTTGCCGTCGGGACGGCGCTGGACGCGACGTACGGAGAGCTCTCCGCCAACGCGCAGCAGATAAACGCCGTCGAACCGGAAGTGCGGGTCCTGCAAATCCACCAGCATCAGGTCGCCCTCCTCGATCGTGGGCGACATCGAATCGCTCATCGCCTCGAGCAGCATGACATTTTGCGGATCTGATTCGAGGCGGCGCCGTATCCATTCCTCCTTGAACGCCAGGTAATCGACAATCTGGCGGCTTTGCGCGGAACCGCGGGCGATCGAGACACGCGCCGGGTTACGCACCGGAGCAACATACTCGCCCGCCTCTCCGACTCGGGGCTCGCCGCGGGAGGAGTCATGACCCGTCGCCAGCCATTCGATCGATACGCGGGCGGCGCGCGCCAGGTGAACCAGGCTCAGCATGCTGGGCTGTCCGCGCCCGGAGACCCACTTGTAAATCGCGTTATCGGAAACTCCGACGGCGCGCGCCAGATCGGCGACGGAGCCGAACTGCTGCATTATAAGGCGCAGACGCCGGCGAAACTCTTCTATTTCCGACCCGGTTGACACTATTCTACTACTGTGGGATAAGTAATCATGGTCTACTAGCTCCAGTTCGGCATGAAGACTGTTTTTATGGGCTATCTGTTCCTCCTTTGTCCGCCCCGCTCGGATTTCCGCTCCAGTTCCATGCTCCTGCTATCGCTCGATTCTTACCTCTCGTACCGGCCTCTGGCGGTGGCTCCAGGTTTTGAAATGGGCAAACCTTCGGCCGATTTTGCCAGATCATCGCTTGTTGCACACAGCAAAGCACGTGCCTTCGTGACCATCGCTGTCTGTCAATGCACTGCTATCGAGAGCGCAAAGCTAAGACAAGGAGTCCGCAGATGGAAGCTCGCGCCGAATTGATTTCGATAACGGACGTGCAGCGCGCC
>NFUO01000528.1 GCA_002197545.1 Acidobacteria subdivision 2 bacterium RH1 MAG20
GTGAAAGCTGACATTATCCAGCACACTCAAATCGCCAAAGGATTTGGAGACATCCTTGAAGGCAATATAAGGCGCGGGCTCCGGAGCGGTCTGCGTGCTCATTCTGTATTGAAGATACCTGATGCATGCAGGAATTTGGTGCGTGCCTGTGCGAGTTCTTCCGGGGTGTTGATGTTGAGGAACCAGTCGGCGTGGGTGGGGTTCACGTCGTAGCGGGCGAGAGCACTGTTTTCTGGAATAGTGTTGGCGGTCTGGGCGGTTGCTTCCTGCATGGCGAGCATTACCTTGTATCTCCCATCGAGGAAGGCCTGCTGCAGGCCGGGGAGCAGCTTGCGGTGGTAGGCGGCGCAGAGAGGTTGAGGGTGGTTGGCGAGGTATGGGATAACGGCGAGTGCCTGACTGGCGCGGGCGTAGGCTAACAGGCCGGACAGAAACTCCACTGGTAGCAGCGGCAGATCGACTGGCAGAAAGAGATTCCAATCTGTTTCGGCGACTTCAAGCGCGGCGAGGATGCCTGCCAGCGGCCCGGCGGATTCTGCCCTGTCTGACTGTGCGTCTGGAACTACGGGCGCATAGCGGCCCAGTTCCAGACGGTTGGTGCAGATACGGACGCGGCCATGCTCCGCGCCAACCACCAGGCACAGTTTGCGTAGAGCCTCTTCGAGTAGTGTGCTGTTGTTCCAGGGCAGCAACACTTTGTCCTGGCCAAGACGGGAACTGCGGCCTCCGGCGAGAACGAAGCCAGTGACGGACTGGGCGGAAAGCATTTACGCGGCACCCAACCGCTCGAAGAAGCGAATAACAGTGTCGATACCACGGTAAAAGTTGGCGATATGGAATTTCTCATTTGGCGCGTGCAGATTGTCGTCAGGCAGGCCGAAACCCATCATTACAGTGGGGATTTTCAGGTGACGTTCAAAATCCCCGACAATCGGAATCGACCCTCCGGAGCGGATAAAAACCGTATCTTTGCCAAAGACCTGATGCAGCGCCGCTGTTGCAGCTTTCACGTAGGGATTGTCCACGCCGATGAGGATGGGGTCGCCGGAATGGATGAGGCGGACTTCGACGCTGATGCCTTCGGGCGTGAGCGATTCGACATAGCGCTTGTACAGGTCGAAGCTGGCCTGCGGCTGCATTCCGGGCGCGAGGCGCATGGAGACTTTGGCGGTGGCCTTGGCGGGAATGACGGTTTTTGCGCCTGCGCCGGTAAAGCCGCCGGGCATGCCGTGGACCTCCAATGTAGGACGCGCCCATAGACGTTCGAGGACGGTAAACTCTGCTTCGCCAGTAAGCGATTTGGAGCCGACTTCGTGCTGCAGAAAATGTTTTTCGTCAAAGGGCAGCATCTTCCAGGTCTTCAACTCTTCGGGTGACGGCGGGGTGAGGGTGTCGTAGAAACCGGGTATCTGGATGTGACCTTTGGCGTCTTTGAGTTGGGCGATGATCTGGCAGAGTGCGACAAAAGGATTGGGTGCTGCGCCGCCGTAAATGCCGGAATGGAGATCGGTTTTTGCGCCACGGGCTTCGATCTCGGTATAGATCATGCCGCGCAGGCCGACGCAGAGCGTGGGCAGATCGGGCGCGAACATTTCCGTGTCGGAGACGAGAGCAAAATCGGCCTTCAGGCGCTCGGGGTGCTCGCGCAGGAAGGCGGCAATTCCCTCTCCGCCCACCTCTTCCTCGCCTTCGATAATCACGCGGATATTGATTGGAAGTTTGCCGTCGTGCATCTGCAGCAGGCTTTCGAGAGCCTTGACGTGGATGTACATCTGGCCTTTGTCATCGACCGCTCCGCGGGCGTAGATGTTGCCGTCGCGCTCCGCAGGTTCAAAAGGCGGGCTGAGCCATTCATCGAGCGGGTCGGGAGGCTGGACGTCGTAGTGACCGTAACAGAGGCAGGTGGGCTTGCCGGGCGCGTGAAGCCAATCGGCATAGACCAGGGGATGGCCGGTGGTTTCGATGA
>NFUO01000529.1 GCA_002197545.1 Acidobacteria subdivision 2 bacterium RH1 MAG20
GGCCAGCGTTTTCGCGCCGGCATCGAGGGTCGCATCTCGGTGCTGTTTCGCGGCCGGGGGATGAAGCGATGCCGGGCCAAAGGCCGCGAGCGTTTCGAGATTCTGGTGGGCGCCGCCGTGTTGGCCAACAACCTGTTGCGCATCGCCGGCCTGTTACTGAACAGAAAACCGGCGCAACTTTCCAAGGCAGCCTAACTTCACCATCCTGGCAGTCACCCGCGGTTAATCGACAGGTAGGTGGGTTCCGAGTCCGGCGATTGTGTCATTTTCCAGTCGTTGTCGGGAAACCGCGCTCGAAGACCCGACCATATGCTGCGAAACGGCTTGACATGAGCGCAATTGCGTTTCATACTTATAGCTGAAATAAGACAGGGCGGGAGCTTGCTCTCCGGCGGATATAACTAGTTACTTTTCAATGGTTTCGCGACAGAAACGAGCTAGCAGGAGTTTACAAGATATCAGCAAGTTTCCGGGCAAGCTATTCCTGCGGAATGCTTTGCGGGTCGTGTCGCGTATGACCTAACGGGATGCGGGAACGAATCGCCGGAGGTCGAGGAGGGAGAAGAGGCGTTGCTGCAGAGCTGTCATTCGGGTGAGACAGGAGGCGTTGTGTCAAGAAGGCGCGAAGGCGCCGCGCTGTGCGGAAGATGAAGGGAGGTCCTTCGGAGCCACCCTGTAGGGGGAGGCTCCAAACTGCCGGAAGCTGCTTCGGCCAAAAGCCGCGGTGGTGAACGTTTCGGTTAAAAGGCGTGGCTTTGATCACGTCATGTGGGGATGAGAGAGACGAGCAAAAGCGAACTGCTGACGACGCATCGAAATTCATCAAATGACATCGAAACCGGGGAGCGTCTCTGCTCCGGGATAGAGCATGGCAGATACCTACTTACGGGCCATGCGGTGTCCGGTGTTCAGGCAGCGTGAATCTCATCCGGGCTTTCGTACGGAACTTGAGAACCTGATTGGCGATGACAAGGGGAAAGGCGCAAGCGGCAGCTCCGCGAGGCCGAAAGTACCGATGCGCCAGCCAGGGGCGGACTGCCTCGTAGTACTGATGAGACGGAGTAATGTCCGTGGAGGGAAGGGGGTGGGTCACCCGCGTTGGGATCGATTTGGTCAACTGGCAACAGGACGAACCGGCTGATTTCGACGGAAGGCGGCAGCTTTCAAGGGGTGGCACGAGCCGGATGAGTCGAGAGGCTCAAGTCCGGATCTGTGAGAGGCTCGGGGCGAAACTCCCCGGGCCTACTCGGCGAAGATGCTTGCCGTTGACCTTGGCGACGCGGGTAGACCACCAGGGTTTCCCGGATGCCGCCTAATTCTTCCAGCATGCGATTGATGCTCAGTGGTTCGCCTTTCTGCGCCAAGTCGCGTTGCAGCAAGGAAGTGAGCAGCAAGGCGAGCACGCAGTAGAAGGCATGCACCTGGATTTTCGAGTCGGTCCAGTGAAACATCGGGCTCCATCCCAGAAAGTGGGGATTCTTCATCTGTTTGAAGGCGTCCTCAATGTGATACTGCGAGCGGTAAGCCAGCACAATCTGTTCGTCGGCCCAGTCGGCGTTGTCGGTAAACAGAATAGTTTTGCCGAACTGGACGCGACATAGGCGGTCAAGAGCCGCCTGATCGGTACGGAAAGTCAGTTCCAGGCCTTTGCCGACTTGCTGAACCTCGGCTTTCAAGATCTTCTCCACGAACTGAGCGGAGCAGATCGTATGGATCTGCTTTTTCACCGAATCCAAGGTGGGGGCTTTGCCTCCCTTCACCTTGCCGTCCCGGCGGCGTTGCAACAGAGTTTGCAGGTCGCGCAACTTCCGCCGCGCCTTGCCCAGGTGCGTGGTAAGCCCCTGGAGTTGTCCGTCGTACAGATTCTGATTAAAGGTCACCACAATGGTACGCGCTTGACCGAAGACTTTCTTCTCGGTGCGACAGGCTTCTACTTCATCCAGACCGGCATGGGAAAGCGTCCGAAACTGTTTGCGGGAGATGAGGAGCAACTCGGTATGCTGGCAGGGGACCAGCGATCCGACGAAATGAAAAGGAGTATCTTGCAGAGACTCAAAGGCCTCCTCGCTATTGTTGCCCTTATCAAAGACCAGAGTGATGTGATCGCAGGATTCGGCCAGGCGCCGGTA
>NFUO01000053.1 GCA_002197545.1 Acidobacteria subdivision 2 bacterium RH1 MAG20
GCTTTTGATGATGAATTCATCGACGAGCAAGGCAACATGTCGCATTGCGACGTATGCCAAGTGAAAGGCAGCAGACCGCAACCCCGGCGGTCTGCGCCACTTGCTCCGGTTACGATTTCGTCGGCCATCAAGCCGGTGAAGCAGAGTTCCACGGGCGCCATCAACGACCGCCGATCCGTGAGGAGGTAGCGCGGACCTTCGTTCTTGAGGTCCGCGGCTTTTAATGATGAATTCATCGACGAGCAAGGCAACATATCGCATTGCGACGTATGCCAAGTGAAAGGCTTGCTTTCGTCGTGCGGCCGGCCGCCCATTCAGGCGCTGCGCCGCCCGCTGCGCCGCTTGGTGGCATACGGCAGCACGAACAAGTACAGACCGGTGAACAGTTGCAAGACGAGCGGGAACACCGCCAAGAGGCCCACCCTAGAGGTATACTTCCCCTGTACTACGGCGACGATGTTGACGATGACGGCCACCGAAAAGACTTTTCTTCTTTACTTCACGCTCCAGTTCTGTTACGCTCCGCGTCCTGTAATCGGCACGGGCTATCTGTGTCTAACTCGTCAGCTTTTTCTGGAGGAGGAACATGAAGGCAAGCTATATCGCAGTACTTGCATTAGCTGCCGCGGTTGGGTTCGCGTCTGCCGCGATGGCGAACGAATTGAGTTTTTCATTCATCGGCCAAGGCATCAGCGCTTCCGGTATGTTCACTGTTTCACAGGGTTCGTCACCCGGTGTCGATGAGATCACCGGCATCAGCGGAACATTCTCGGATTCGAACGCGGGCGTCTCCGGCGCAATTACGGGCCTGTACCAGCCGGTGTCGTATGTGAGCAACACGCTGGCCTCACCCGGCATTGCGTTTACCACAGGCGGTTTGTCCTACGACGACACGTTTTACCCGGCAGGAGACTCTCCCGCGATCTGTTACGATCTTAACCCCGTCACCGGTCTTCCCGAGCTAACCTATCCATTTTCCGGAGGCCAGTTCGACATCTTTGGCGTGACGTTTAACATTGCCGGATCCGGAGGTTACGTTGGTGAACTTTGGAGCAACGGTGACGTGGGCGGCGGGCCTATTGTCTACGCAGCCGGACTGGCGAATGCGACGGAGCTTTTGGACGACCCGAATTCCGTTCCTGGCCCCGGTGTGCCACCCCCCGGACGGTACGGCTCTCTGACCACGAGTCCTGTGCCAGAACCTGGTTCGCTGGCATTCTTTGGCATCGGGTTACTTGGCATGGCTGCGCTGTGGGCCCACAAAAACAATTGGCTTCGGTCGCCTCGGATGTAGGTCGGTTTCACTGGGCCGAACTGCTCCGGAAAGAGCAAGCAAGCAGCAAGTAGCAAGCGCGGACCACCGCCTTTGCGGTCCGCGTCTTTTCGCTGGGTATTTCTTCCCGATCACTGGCATGGCATCTGCGCGCC
>NFUO01000530.1 GCA_002197545.1 Acidobacteria subdivision 2 bacterium RH1 MAG20
AAGGTGGGGTATTGCGTGATCGGGCTGGGGCGGATTGCGAACCACTTTATTGGCGGGGTGCAGGGTTCGTCGACCTCGCAGATTACCGGACTGGTGAGCGGGCATCGAGACAAGGCGGAGAGGTTTGCGGCGCAGCTTGGCGTGCCGAAGAGCTCGATCTACAGCTATGAGGACATGGACCGGATGCGGGACAACAAGAGCATCGATGGGGTGTATGTCGCGCTGCCGAACAGCATGCATGCGGAGTACACGATCCGGTCGGCGAAGGCAGGCAAGCATGTCCTCTGCGAAAAGCCGATGTGCACGAGCGTAAGCGACGCAGAAGTTATGATTGCCGCTTGCAAGGCAGCGAATGTGAAGCTGATGATCGCCTATCGGCTGCACTATGAGCCAACGAATCTGCGGGCTATTGAGTTAATTCGGCAGGGTGCGCTGGGCAAGGTACAAATCATCGATAGCGCCAACGGCTTCTACGAAAATGCGGGCGAATGGAGATTGAACAAGGCAATGAGTGGAGGTGGACCGATGCTGGATGTCGGTATCTATTCCCTGAATGCCACGCGGTACCTAACGGGCGAGGAGCCGGAGAGCTTTACGGCGTCGGTGTCGACGATCGACCACGATGGGCGGTTCGATACGGTGGAGGAGAATACGACGTGGACGACGAAGTTTCCGTCGGGGATTCTGGCAAGCTGCTGCACAACCTATGGCGCGGGTATGCGTAGCTACTATCGCGTGTATGGGTCTAAGGGCTGGCTGGAGGTGGGGTCCTTCGGCTACGAAGGGCTGCGGTTGCAGGCGAACTATCACAGCGGAGCAAAGGGGTCTCCGGCAACGGTGCTGGACGAGCCGAATACGGAGCGCGACCCGAAGCAGTTTACGCGGCAGTCAGACCACTTTACGGAATGCATTCTGCAGAACAAAACGCCAAAGACTCCGGGGGAAGAGGGGCTGCGGGATATGCAGTGTATGCAGCGAATTTATAAAGCGGCGGGAGTTGTGGCGCTGTAAGCAGAAAAACCGACCACGGATTACACGGACAAAAGCGGAATTGTCAGGAGATGCTTTCGACATAATTCTGTGGCTATACAGAGCACAATCGCGATTTGACAGGCGGCCAGAGATACAACCCACTCTTAAGGAAGCCTTAAGCAAAACTCGGGATCATGGAAATATGTAACGCGAAAGTAGATATTTGTTGTCGAAATGGCGCCGCAGAAGAGAGAAATTTATACCGGAATCTCAACGATGTCGCGTATTTCGTTTGATCACGCAGTCCGTTAGGTGGAGTGTTCTTGGCATCGTAAGCCTTCCGCTGGCATCCATGCAGGCAAGAGCCCAGCGAGCTGATGTAGTAATACAGATGGCCACCAATGAAAAGGCCGCACGCGCACAGGAACAGCATTTTTCGTATCTCTCGGAGGAGCGCTCCAGCCGGACAGGCGGTCATCTCTGGAAGGAAAAAGTCGTAGAGACAGACGACGGCGTGCTTCGGCGTCTGCTGGCGGTTGACGGCCGAGCCTTGACGGCGGCGCAGGCGCAGGCCGAGGAGCAGCGCATCGAAGGAATTGTTGCCCATCCCGAAGCCTTCCGCAAATTGAATGCAGGCCACTATGATGACGAGGTAAAGGCCACACAACTGTTGGAGATTCTGCCCAAAGCCTTTCTCATCTCACCCGCTGGCGAGCAGAACGGGTGCATCCGGTTTTTCTTTTGGCCCAACCCTGCCTTTCAACCTTCCACCTACGAGGAACGCATCATCCATGTCCTCGAAGGCACGGTCTCTATCAAGGAGCCGGAGGACCGGTTATGCAAACTGGAAGCTAGGATCACGCAGCCAGTGGAGTTCGGGTTCGGGTTGCTTGGCAGGGTGAACAGCGGAGGACATTTCGAGCTGGAACGAGCACAGGTAGATCCGAAGAACTGGAAGAGTGTACACATCAGCGTGCATATCGACGGCCGCATCCTCCTGCTTAAAAGCATCACGCGCGATCAGGAGACGACGCGGACAGAGGTCCATGTCGTGCCTCAACATTTGAACCTCGTCCAAGCTGCGAGCTTGAGCCATCCATGATTCCATGTCGGTGCCCCTGTATCCTTGGTGATTTGTCAGGGGACATTGATGAACTGGGCGCCCTTGGGCCCGAACCAGACTACACCGTCGCCTAACATGGCCTGGCCATTGCGGACGAACATGTCGTGGGGCATGGCGTTTTTGAAGGCATCAATGCAGGCTGGGGTAAAGATCTGGTTCCATTTGGCGGATAGCTCGGCTGCCGTGCGAATAGTGCGGCTTTTGCCGCTGCGATTAATGCGCAGGGGAAAATCGACAAAGCGGGCGGCTGCTGTGTGATCTCGGCTGAGGACTGCTTTGTAGAAGCTTTGCACTTTGGCCTCGAAAGCTGCATCGCTTTCGCTGGTGACATCTTCATACCAGCGAGTGTTGACAAGGCCTTCAGTGTTTCCCTCCATTTGAAGCTCGACGGGATAGGAACTGGCGCCCTTCATCCATCGACCTTTCATGCCGACGCTGTTTTGGAAGTTGAGCGGCTTGCCGGCTTCGCTACCGTTGCCTTTAAAGCGCAGGGCGAACTGGCCGCCCTCGGGCTCATACAGAATGATTCCGGTTCCTTGCGTGCCAGCTTTGAGAGGGATGTCTTTGAGATGTTTTGCGTAGAAGTAATGGCCTCCGGTGACGGCTCCGGCAGTGTCGACGAGGAGCGTCATTCCGATTCTGCTTTGACCTACGGTGCCTGTGAAGGTGATTCTTTTGACTGTGGCCGAGTTTTGGGCGCGTATGGCACCGGCTGCGAGAATGAGGATGAGAGCGACGATGGATTGCGTCAGTCCGCTCCTTCTGTTTTGGTTCAACCGGCACCTCCGTGGGGAAGGTTAAGTGGGGCTAAGCATAACAAATGGTGAGATGCAGCGTTCAGGCTTTGAGCTCGTTCAACAAAGAACAGCCAATGGTAAAGGCTTTGTGATTTACCAGACGTGGTTGAAGCCGTCCTTTTGGGCGAGTTGAACTTCGGTCTGGAAGAGGTTGCTTAGGGTGGGAGCGGTGAGGAGTTCGGCTTTGGGGCCGTCGCCGATGATGCGGCCTTCGCGCAGGAGGAGGATGCGGTCGATCTCGGGAATGATATCGGCGATGTGATGGGTGATGAGGAGGATGCCAGTCCCCTGCTGGGCCAGCTTGCGGAGCAGGTTGCGGAGCTCGCGCTGGGCGCTGATGTCGAGAGCGTTGGAGGGCTCGTCGAGGAGGAGCATCTGCGAGGAGCCTACGAGGGCGCGGCCAATCATGATGCGGCGTTGCTGTCCGGCGGACATCTCGCCTACGAGTTTGTCGATCAGGTTGACGGCGTCGATCTGGTCGAGGACTTCGTCGGCGCGTTCGCGCATGGCGGCAGTGACGGTGAGGTTGGGCCAGAGGGTGCTACTGGAGAAGAAGCCGGTGAGGACGGCGTCGCGGCCCGTGGTGTGAAGTGTGGGCTTGCCGGGAAGTTCGGCGGAGACTACGCCGAGACGTTTTTTGAGTTCAGTGAGGTCCCAGCGGCTGCGGCCAAAGATGGTGACGCTGGTCTCGGGCTGGACGATGGGGTAGCACTCGCAGGTGATGGTCTTGATGAGGGTGGATTTGCCGCAGCCGTTGGGGCCGAGGATGGCGATGTGTTCTCCTGTGTTGACGCTGAGGTTAATGTCGTGGAGGACCACGTTGTCGCCGCGGGCTATGTTTACGTGAGTCAGTTCGAGAAAAGGTGGCATCTTATTTCAAGGATAGATGGTTTTGCGCGATGGAGGAATGATGGGAACTGAGATCAATGGCCGCGATCAGCGGCTTGCCTACGCTTTGCTGCGGATGGTGGTGGGTCTGAACCTGTCGATGCATGGACTGACTTATGCGCTGGTTTATTCGGTGCTGCTGTTTCTGGTGCGGTATAACGGCTGGTCGCTGGATGCCTGCATGAACCGAGGTGAGAACAGGCAGGCATCGTAGCTGGTTTAGCGATTGGTCATTCCGCCGAGGATGGAGCCGACGATGCCGCCTACTACTCCGCCTTCGGTTGCCTGCTCGGTGCGCTGGGTAGGCATGTACTCCAAGGGCACGAAGGCTCTATAAAGAGAGCGGAGTTAAAGACTCCACGGTTCAGGATTTAGTGAGGGCTTTTGTTCTTACATCTCTTTCTCCAGGAAGCCGAAGATGGCACAATGGGCGGCAGCTTCAGCTTTGGTTAAGCTGGGCATGATGGAATGATCTGATGCGCGTATTGCTGATAGAGGATGAACGGCGACTGGCGGAGAATGTGGCTACGGCGCTGCGCGATGGGCCGGGATTTGCGGTCGATTGCGCGGAGGACGGTTTAACCGGCCTCGACCTTGCGGGCAACCAGTGTTATGACCTGATCGTGCTGGACCTTATGCTGCCCAAGCTGGATGGGCTTGCTCTGCTGAGGAAGATACGATCGAAGGGCGATCGCACCTCGGTGCTGATTCTGACGGCGAAGGGGGAGGCGACTTCGATTGTTGAATTGCTTAACGCGGGCGCGGACGATTATCTGAGCAAACCGTTCGACCTGGGCGAGTTGATCGCGCGGGCGAAGGCTCTGATTCGGCGCGGCAAGGGCGTCGCCGATCCTGTGCTGCGGCTGGCTGATCTGGAACTGAATACGGTGGAGCAGACGGTGCATCGCTCAGGCAAGCTAGTTGATCTTTCACCGATGGAATATCGCATTCTGGAGTACCTGATCCATCGTCCGCGGGTAATTGTCTCGAAGCGAGAGTTGCTGGAGCATTTGTATGACTACAACTGGGAGCATCACTCGAACGTGATTGAGGCGCATGTATCGAACCTGCGCAGAAAGCTGGATGCGACAACCCAGCAGCCGAGTATTGAGACGCTTCGGGGCCGCGGCTACCGCATGCTGGTGGACAGGCAGGAGGGCCAATGAGACCGTATTCGTTGACTCGAAGGCTAGTGGTCGCGGTGCTGCTGGTTGAGTTACTGTCCGCATTGGCAATTACCGGACTGGCACTGATTTATGAGCGGCATACTCAATTTCATGCGTTCGATATTATGCTGCGGGGGCGAGCATATTCGCTGTTGGGCGCGGTGCAGGATGCGGGAGATGCCGCAGACAATGTGATGCTCGATGGAACAGAACATAGCCTGCCTGCCGGAGACATCTATGAGGTCCGTGCTGCGGAAGGGCGTATTCTGGGGCACTCCGACAATTGGAATAGACCCGGTGGTGATGGCGCACTGAAGGTGAACGACGATGGCTTCTTCAAAATCAAGATCAAGGGGAGGCACTATCGCGGAATTCAGGTGCATGGCGTGCGCATTGTCGATCCGGGGGACAAGGGCGGAGGGATTCCGAGGCATGTCACCGTTCTGTATGGATCTGAGACGGAACATGTGTGGGATGTCATATCGGACGCGGTAGAGTTCTATGCGATGGCGAGCCTCTTGTTGCTGGCTATCAGCGGAGTGCTGATGTTCTGGCTGCTGAATCGCGGGCTCGAGCCGCTGCGTGAACTGGCCGCTGCGGCAGCGGTCGTCTCGGTGGACTCGTGGGAGTTTGCTCCTTCGGAACGGGCGCGCGAAATCAAGGAACTCGCGCCGCTGACAGGCGCGCTTGAGATTGTGCTGCATGGGCTGAAGCGCTCGTTTTTACAGCAGCGCCAGTTTGTAAGCGATGCAGCTCATGAGTTAAAGACGGCGGTTGCGGTAGCGAAGTCCTCGGTCCAACTGCTGACCATGCGGCACAGAACGGCGATGGAATATGAGGCTGGGCTTGAACGATGCCAGGCGGATTGCGAGCGGATGGAGGAGATCGTCGCCAAGATGCTGACGCTGGCGCGGGTTGAGAGCGAAGATGAATCGAAGGCTGCGCCCTATGCGATGAATTTGATCGGTTGTGTCCGCGCGGTTGCTGAACAACTTGCAACGGTGGCGCAGGGGAAGGGACAGCGAATTTCTGTCTACGGAGATGAAACGGTGACAGTGGATGCAACGGCGGAACAGCTTCAACTGCTGTGTTCGAACCTGATTTTGAATGCGTTGCAGCACAGCAACAACGGCTCTGAGGTGCGGGCTGTGGTGCAGACGAACAGGTACAACGCAGAACTTCTCATTGAAGATGACGGCAGCGGCATTGAGCCGGAGGTTCTGCCGCACGTTTTCGATCGGTTCTACCGCAGCGACCCTTCGCGCAGCCGCAAGACCGGAGGGACGGGACTCGGGCTCGCGATCTGCAGGGCCATCGTCTCCAAAGCTCGAGGGAGCATTGCTATCACCAGCGAATTAGGTAAAGGAAGTGTAGTTACGGTTCACTTCCCTGCTGGATAATTGACGTAGTCATTGAGCGAAAACATCTCGCATGAACAATGAATCATAATTTCTTCATTCTCACTTAAGGTAGGGTTGAAATATTAGACAAGCCGGCAAATGGACCTGCCGAGTTCACATGGAGTTTCTATGACACCGAAAAGCGTTTGCCACACCTTTATTCATGTCGGGAAAGTAGTGCTCACCGCGTCATTTGCCTGCACTCTTCTGACTCCGTTGGTCGCAGTCGCGCAGAAGCCTTACAGCGTCCAGAGCCGATGGACGATTGGCGGGGATGGCGGCTGGGACTATCTGGCCACCGATCCAGGAGCGCATCGTTTATATGTAACCCACGGGACGCGCGTCGAGGTTCTGGATACTAACTCCGGCAAGATGATCGGCAGCATTCAGGACCTGCAGGGTATTCATGGCGTTGCGTTCGACGGTACAGGAAAGTATGGCTACATCAGCGACGGGCGAGCGGGGACGGTTGTGGTCTTTGACCGCGCCAACCTGCAAAAGGTAGCTTCCATCCCAGTCGGCACCAATCCTGATGGAATTGTGTTTGAGCCGGTTACAAAAACAGTTTGGGCGTTCAATGGCCGCAGCAGTAACGTCTCCGTAATTGATACGGCGACACAAAAGGTTGTCGCGACCATCGCCCTTCCGGGCAAGCCAGAGTTTCCGGTCGCGGACGGAAAGGGTACGATCTTCGACAATATCGAGACCAAGAACTCGATTGTGCGGCTCGACGCAAAGACAAAGACGCTGACGGCGACATGGCCGCTGACGAACTGCGAGTCTCCCTCCGGCTTGGCGATTGACACAGCAGGACGACGGCTTTTTTCCGTGTGCGATGGAAAAACAATGGCCGTCACTGATGCCAACACTGGCAAGAATCTTGCTACGCCTGCTATTGGCGATGGGCCGGATGCGGCGGGTTACGATGCGGCGCATAAGCTGGCCTTCTCGTCGAATGGTGATGGTACGCTGACAGTAGTAGATGCGAGCAAAAACACTTATCCGGTCATGCAGAACCTTGCTACGCAAAAAGGGGGCCGTACGATGTCTTTCGATTCAGGCACGGGCCGTATCTACCTTGTGACTGCGGAGTTCGGACCACGTCCTGCCGCCACAGCGACTAATCCACGTCCGCGACCTGCCACCGTGCCGGGTAGCTTTACTGTGCTCGTCGTCGGACGGTAATGAGGGTATCCCGATTGTCTATGCGTTTTTTTGTTATTGGAATACCATTGTTCTGTATTTATCTGGCAACTGCACCCGCCGCGTCCGCGCAGCAGGTGCAAGCTGCCGCTCCGGATTCATCTTCTTTAGCGATTACGTTGGAGGAGGCGATCAGCCGGGCGAAGGCAAATGAACCTAGTTTTGCGGCGGCGGTGGCGGCGAGCGGGGTGAGTGGGCTGGACCGCTCGATTGCGCGGGCGGCCTTGTTGCCGAATGTTACGTATCTCAATCAGTTTCTGTATACGCAGGGGCCGGAGGCGATACCTCGAGACAGTATCCCGGGCGCGCTGCTGGTGCCGCGGTTTATAGCGAATAATGCAGTGCATGAGTATCTCAGCCAGGGGGTGGTGAATGAGACGATCGGGGTGCAACAGTTCACGGCTGTCTCGCGGGCCTCGGCGGCGGCGGCGGTAGCTGCGGCGAACCTGGAGATTGCGCGGCGCGGTCTGGTCTCTACCGTAGTCGGACTGTTTTATGCATCGCTGGTTTCGGAGCACAAGGTTGCCGTGGCCAAACGGGCTGCCGCTGAAGCCGACGGCTTTGTGCAGCTGGCCGAGCAGCGGGAGGCCGCGCGCGAAAACGCCCATGCCGATGTGGTGAAGGCGCAGCTGCAGCAGCAGCAGCGCGGCCGCGATCTGGCCGATGCCATGGCGCAGGCGCAGAAGTCGCGTCTCGATCTTGCGGTGCTGCTTTTTGCTGATCCGCGTTCGCCTTACACGCTGACGACGGCTGCGGCGGTGCCGCCGCTGCCCACCCGCGCCGATGTGGAAGCTGCGGCGTCGCATCATAATCCTGAGTTGCAGAGCGCGATTGCTGCGCTGCGCGAGAGCAGTCTGGGAGTGACCGCGGCGCGTGCCGCCTATCTGCCGAACCTCGCGCTCAACTTCACCTATGGCATCGATGCGGCCCAGTTCGCCGCCAGGGACCGGGAGGGACTCAAGAATCTGGGTTATTCGGCGAGCGCCACGCTGGATATTCCGGTGTGGGACTGGTTCTCGACGCAACATAAAGTTAAGCAGAGCGAGATTATGCGGGACGCCTCGCGCGTTGTGCTGAGCTCGACGCAGCGCCAGTTGATCGCGCGGCTCGATGAGTTCTACACCGAGGCGACCACGGCGCGCGACCAGCTTGCGTCGCTCAACCTCAGCGTGCAGACCGCAGCCGAGAGCCTGCGGCTTACCCGGCTCCGCTACACCGCGGGAGAGGCCACCGTGCTTGAGGTTGTCGACGCGGAGAACTCCCTGACCACGGCGGAGCTGGCCCGTGAAGATGGCACTACCCGTTATCAGATATCGCTTGCCAATCTCCAGCTCCTGACAGGAACGATCTAAACCCATGAAACCCTTACCTCCTATTCAACCTGTCGTGCCCGCGCTTCTATTTTTCGCTGTCGCAGTTTTTCTGCCCTTGGGCTGCAACAAGCAGGAAGCCGCGCCCGCGCCTGAGGTGTATGTCCAAGCAGTTCATCCGGCGCAGGGAAGCATCTCCGAACAGATCACCGCCGACGCTACCCTGGCGCCGCTGGCACAGGCGGCCATCTCGCCGAAGATCACCGCGCCGGTGAAGAAGTTCTATGTTCAGCGCGGCTCTCAGGTTAAGGCGGGAGAGCTTCTGGTCACGCTTGAGAACAGCGATCTGCAGGCTGCCGCGCTCGATAACAAGGGAGCTTACGCGGCAGCGCAGGGGGTCTATGCGACCGAGACCCGCGCTCAGGTGCCGGCGAACCTCATCAAGGCGCAGACCGATCTCGCGCAGGCCAAGGCGAATCTCGATCTGAACCAGAGCATCGTCAACGCGCGTTCGCAACTCTTCGCCCAGGGAGCGATTCCGGGCCGCGACCTGGATATTGCAAAGGCCGCGCTGGTTCAGGCGCAGGCAGCGTATGACATTGCGAAGCAGAATCTCAATGCGATTGAAGAGGTGGGAGGAAAGGCGGCCTTGCAGAGCGCGCAAGGCCAGCTTGCCTCCGCTCAGGGCAAGTATCTTGGCGCCGAGGCGCAGTTGAGCTACACCGAGATTCATAGCCCCATCAACGGCGTAGTTACTGACCGGCCTCTGTTCGCGGGAGAGACGGCCGCCGCGGGAGCGCCGGTCATCACGGTGATGGACACCACAGCGTTGCTGGCCAAGCTGCACATCTCGCAGATGCAGGCGCAGCAGCTCTCGCTGAGCGCGCCTGCGACGATCGCTATTCCCGGCGTTGCCGCTCCTGTGCCGGCGAAGGTCTCGCTGATCAGCCCGGCGCTCGATCCGGGCAGCACGACGGTCGAGGTCTGGCTGCGGCTTGAAAATCCCAAGGGACTCTTCAAGGCCGGAACGTCGGTGCATACCATCATGACTGGGCGCAGGGCGAACCATGCGCTGCTGGTTCCCGCCGAAGCGGTTCAGACGGCGCAGGACGGTTCTTCCAAGTTTGTGATGGTGATGGGGGCGGACGGCATCGCGCACAAGCGGGCGGTCACGCTGGGAATTCAGACGCCTGAGAGCGTGCAGGTGCTCGATGGCGTTTCGGCCTCGGACATGGTGATTACCACCGGCGCCTATGCGCTTGACGATGGCACCAAAGTGAAGACCGGCACTGCTGCCGAGGCGAAGCCGGATGCCGGAAAGGGTGCGGACGAGAAATGAGCGCCTCTCTCTCCCATCTTCCCGGCGTGCAGGTCGAGCCGTCTTTCTGGCTCTCGCGCGCCGCCAAGCCGATCTTCTTCTTTCTCATCGTTCTGACCTTCGCCGGAGTCTATGCCGCCTTCCAGGTGCCGATCTCGGTCTTTCCCGAGACCAATTTTCCGCGGGTCGTCATCGGCATCGACAACGGCGTCATGCCGGTCGAACAGATGCAGGTCACGATCACCAAGCCCATTGAAGACGCCATCAACAGCGTCCCCGGCCTGCTGACCGTGCGCAGCACCACCAGCCGCGGGTCGGCGGAGATCAGCCTCTTCTTCGACTGGAACGTGGATATGTACCGCACCCTGCAGTTGACTGATGCTGCGCTGGCGAAGGTGCAGCAGGAGCTTCCCGCCACCGCGCGCATCACCACCAACCGCCTGACCTTCGCTACCTTTCCGATCCTCGGTTACGCGCTCACCGCCGACGATCGCGGCAAGGACACGGTCTCGCAGACACGGCTGTGGGAGATTGCCACCTACGACTTGAAACCGCCGCTGAACCGTGTTAATGGCGTCAGCACAGTGCTTGTTCAGGGCGGCCAGGTCCCCGAGTTTCATATCATCCCCAACCTGGCGCGTCTGCAGACCACCGGCTTGACGCTGTTCGATCTGGTCAACGCCGTTCAAGCCTCGAACATCATCGACTCGCCCGGCCTGTATGAAGCGAACCACGAGCTCATCCTCGGGCTGATCGGCGCGCAGGCGCACAGCGCCGCCGAGCTGGGCAACCTCGTCGTCAAGACCACCGCCGGAGGCGCCGCCGTCCGCGTCTCCGATGTCGCCGCCGTCGAGCCCTCGACGATGCCGGTTTACACCATGATCACGGCGAACGGCAAGCCCTCGGTGCTGCTCAACATCGCGCGCCAGCCCGCCAGCAATACCGTCGCCGTCGCCAATGCCATCGCCACTGAGATTGCCTCGCTGCGAACCAAACTTCCGCCGGACGTAAAACTCGAGCCCTTCTACGACCAGTCCGAACTGGTCCGCGAGAGCATCGCCAGCGTCCGCGACGCTATCCTCATCGGCCTCTTTCTGGCCTGCGTCGTCCTCTTTCTCTTCCTTCGCGACTGGACCTCTTCGCTCATCGCCGGCCTCGTCATTCCTGTTACCGTCGCGGTTACAATTCTGTTTCTCTGGATGATCGGCGAGAGCTTCAACCTGATGACGCTCGGCGGCCTCGCCGCCGCCATCGGCCTAGTCATCGACGATGCCATCGTCGTCGTCGAAGGCATCGTCGTCCATCGCGACGCCGGCGAATCGTGCGTCATCGCGGTCAAAAAAGCCCTCCACGAACTCTCGACGCCGCTCGTCTTTTCGACCATTACGCCGGTCGTCGTCTTTCTGCCGCTTATCTCCGTCACTGGCGTTACCGGCAGCTTCTTCCGCGCGCTCGCCGTCACCATGACCGCGGCCCTGCTGACCTCGCTTGCGCTCGCGCTCACCTGGACGCCGGCGCTCTCCATCGCGCTTCTGCGCAAGTCCAAAAAGACCAGCTCCGCCATCGAACTGGAGGCATTGGCTGAAGAATCCGGAAGTCCTGTTGCTGCTACAACGCTAGAGAGCGACGAAGAGAACGGCCCCATCATGCGCCGCGTCTTCCACGCCCACGAACGGAGCCTCTCCTGGGCGCTGGCCCGCCCGCTTGCGCTCGCCGGCATCTGCGTTCTGCTCGTCGTCGGCGCGTACTTCAGCTACAACGCGCTGGGCTCGGACCTGCTCCCCGCCATGGACGAGGGCGCCTTTGTCCTCGACTATCTCATGCCCGCCGGCAGCTCGCTCGCCGAGACCAACAAGGTCCTGCTCCACGTCGAGCAGATCCTGCACAACACCCCCGAAGTCGAGATCACCTCGCGCCGCACCGGCCTGCAGATGGGACTCTCTCCTGTGACCGAAGCGAATACGGGAGACTTCACCGTTCGCCTGAAACCGAACCGTTCCCGCGGCATCGACGAGATCATGGCCGACGTCCGTCAGCAGATCAAAACCAGCGAGCCGCAGCTCGACATCGAGTTCACCCAGGTCCTTCAGGACATGATCGGCGATCTCTCCAACTCGCCCGAGCCGATCCAGATCAAACTCTTCTCGCCGGACACGGCCCTACTCCATGAGCTCGCTCCCCGCGTCGCCGACGCCATCGCAAAGATTCCCGGCGTGGTCGACATCCAGAACGGCATCGACAACACCATCAGCGGCCCCGCCACCAACTTTGAGATCGACCCCATCGTCGCCGGCCGTCTTGGCTTCACCCCCACCGAAGTCGCCGAGGACGCGACCTCCATCCTCGACGGCCTGCCCACCAACGATCCGCTCATCCTCAACGGCCGTCCCTACACCATCCGCGTCCGGCTTCCCGACGCCAATCGCGCCTCGCTCGACGCCATCCAGAACACCGTCTTCAATAGCAGCACCGGACACACCGCAACCCTCGGCTCCATGGCCAGGGTCCAAGCGCTGCCGCCGCAGAACGAGATCCTTCGCGAGAACCTGCAGCGGCTCGTCACCGTCAGCGGACGGCTCGAAGGCTCCAACCTCGGCGGCGCCATGGTGCAGGTCAAGCAGGCTGTCGCCAGCCTCAACATTCCCTCCAGCGTCCGCGTCGAGTACGGCGGCACCTATCAGGAGCAGCAGAAGTCCTTCGCCGATCTCGCCCGCGTCCTCGTCCTTGCGCTCGCCCTGGTCTTCGGCGTTCTGCTGGCCGAGTTCCGCAACCTCTCCGCGCCCATCGCCATCCTCACCAGCTCCGTGCTCTCCATCACCGGCGTCGTCGTCGCCCTGCTCATCACCGGCACCAACTTCAACGTCGCCAGCTTCATGGGACTCATCATGGTCATCGGCATCGTCGCCAAGAACGGCATCCTCCTGCTCGACGCCGACGAAAAAGCCCGCGCCGCCGGCGTCAACGCCCGCGACGCCATGCTCCACGCCGCCCAGCGCCGCCTCCGCCCCATCATCATGACCGCCATCGCCGCCATCTGCGGCATGCTCCCCCTCGCCTTCGCTATCGGCGCCGGTTCCCAGATGCTCCAACCCCTCGCCATCGCCGTCATCGGAGGACTCCTCCTCTCCATCCTCCTCAGCCTCATCGTCACCCCAGTCGTCTACTTCCTCCTCACCAGGAAACGAGGATCTAAAGTAGCCGTAGAAGCTTAGGACAGTGTTGTAAAGGCTATAGCGTCATAAAAAAACGTTGTCATTCTGAGCGCAGCGAAGAACCCCGGCATTTCGTCGTTGACTTGCTGTTGCCTGTTCTTTGACCCTCTGCATCTGCTCCAAAACGGCTTGAGACGGCTTCACGGAACAAAGCTCATTTGACTTCTGACGCTACAAAACTCTTCACAATGACGCCTTCCGTCTCGAAGTGCGTCACGCGATGGTCTGTGCTGTGTCCCATAAAAACCGCCTTGCGCAGCAGCGTAATAAGAGGACGGGAGCTCTCCGTAAACCAACGGTCTGCGGCCTGGTCCCAATTGACGACCATATTGTAGGTCACATCGCACTTCGGACAGCTCAGCGGCGTCTCCAGCCAGCGATGAAATGCGGCGGTTGGCAACTTGCCCACCGGGTCTGTGCCCGAACGAATCGCTGCAATCTTCAGGTTCATTGATTTTTCCAGCCTATAGCATGTTTACGATTACCGTGGTGAATGTAGAGGGAGCATCCACGTTTGGACATTGTTTTATATGTCGGTCATTCTGAGCGCATCGAAGAACCCCCCGCATTTTGTTCGGTGCGCCACATTACATCATCGCTGAAATGCTCTAACATTCGTGCCGCCCACATTGTTCTCTCCGACACATCGCGAAGAGAAGATGCGAACGCGATATCCTTCAAGGGTGACCGTCTCCTCTATCAAGCTCGGCCTATACGCTCTTTCGCTGGCCACATGGAGACTGCCGCTCGATGCCAGCGCGCACGGCCCAGCTATCGACCGCCATCTGCTGCTGAACCTCTGGATCATCCTCGGACTCGCAGCGCTGGCGCACCTCATCCTTCTCGTCGGCCTCATCGCTCACCGCCGGCCTGAGGCCACAAGCTGGCGCGTCGAATATCTTCCATTGGCGGCGCTGGCAATCCTCTTCGCCTTTCTCACCATCCGCGCCGAACGTCTCTGGGCAGCAGCACGCTACACCGGAGCCGAACTCGCTGCACTTCAAGTGCAGGTGGTTGGAGAGCAGTTCGCCTGGTACTTTCGCTACCCCGGCATGGACTACACCTTCGGCGTTACCAGGCCGCAGCTTGTCGACGCCGGAGCCGGCAACCCGCTTGGCATCGACCCTGCCGACCGTCACGGAGCGGACGACATCGTCACCTCCGAACTGGTCCTGCCTGCGAATCGACAGATAGACCTCCGCATCAATTCTCTGGATGTCATCCACGGATTCTCCGTCCCGGAGATGCGGCTCAAACAGAACGCCGTCCCCGGAATGACCATCCACATTCACTTCACGCCGAAGGTTCCCGGAACCTACGCTATCCTCTGCACCCAGGTCTGCGGTCTGGGCCACTATCGTATGAATGCCAACCTCCGTGTCATGCCGCAGGAGCAGTTTGCGGCATGGCTTGCCGCAAAACAGAAGGCGGTGCAGCCATGACTCTACGTCCAAGCCAAACGAACAATCCCGAACCACCTCAGAGAAAATCCCTAAGCCCTAAACCCTACGCCCTAAGTCCTTTTCGCTTCACCACCGACCACCGCATCATCGGCATCCAATACCTTATTCTCGCGCTCGTGTCCGTCACCATCGGGACGCTGCTCTCGCTGCTGATGCGCATCCATCTCGTCTGGCCAGACCGCGTCCTTCCCTTCCACGGCCCCATTCTGCCCGAGGACTATCTCGCGCTGGTCACCATCCACGGCACCATCATGCTCTTCTTCGTGCTCACGACGGCGCCGCAATCGGGCTTTGGAAATCTCATCCTACCCGCTCAAATCGGCTCACGCCGCATGGCGTTTCCCGTGGCCAACGCCGTCGGTTTCTGGCTGACAGCCCTTGCGCTTATCATCCTGCTCAGCTCGACCTTCGTCCCCGGAGGCAGCGCCATCTCCGGCTGGACAGCCTACCCGCCCTTCAGCGCCGTAGCCAGCGCCGGTCCCGGCCAGGGCCTCGGCATGGATCTCTGGCTGGCGAGCATCGCAATCTTCGCCATCGCCTCGACCATCGGCGCCATCAATACCCTCGTCACCATCATCAAACTCCGTTGCGAAGGCATGACCTGGGAGCGAATGCCGCTTACCGTTTGGGGCTGGTTCACCGCCGCGCTGCTCAGCATCATTGCCTTCTCTGTCCTGCTCGCCGCGCTTTTGCTGCTCTTCTGCGACCGCCACGCCGGAACCAGCTTCTTCGTCCCAACAGGAGACCTCATCAGCGGAGTGCTTCATTCCGCCGGACACCCCGGCAACGGCTCTCCGCTGCTCTGGCTGCATCTCTTCTGGTTCTTCGGACATCCCGAGGTCTACATCGCCATCCTCCCCGGCATGGGCCTGACGTCCATGATCCTTGGAAACTTCAGCTATCGCCGTGTCTTTGCTTATCGCATCATGATAGCCACGACGCTGCTCATAGGCTTCCTCGGCATCCTGCTCTGGGGACATCACATGTTCGTCGCAGGGCTTAACCCGTTCGCCGCTTCTGCCTTCGCCGTCTCCACAATGGCCATCGCTCTGCCCGCCTCGGCAAAGGTCCTGAGTTGGCTGGCAACTATCTGGCGCAGCCGTCCCCGCTATACGACGGCGATGCTCTTCGCGCTCGGCTTCGTTTCGCTCTTTATCACCGGAGGCCTCACCGGCCCCATCCTTGCCCAACCTATCCTCGACGAGTACCTGCACAACACCTTCTTCGTCGTCGCCCACTTTCACCTCATCATGGCGATGGCAGGAATCTTCGGCCTCTTCGCCGCCACATATTACTGGTTCCCTCTGATGACAGGCCGTCTGATGTCCGAAACCCTCGGACGCCTCCATTTCTGGGCCACGCTCGTCGGCGCCTACGCCACCTTCCTCCCCATGCACCTCACCGGGCTCATGGGTGAACCTCGGCACTACGCTCAACTCGCCGGAGTTCCTAACGCCGCCGGACACCTTCTCGCCGGAACGCTACCGCTCAACCGCTTCATCACCTGGTCCGCGATCTTCCTGGCTACGGCGCAACTTCTCTTCTTCGCCAACCTGATTCATACCCTTCTTCGGGGTAAGCCCGCTCCACCAAACCCCTGGCAGGCCACCACGCTCGAATGGCACCCGGCCTTACACCCTAATGCCCCTGCTGAAGCATCCGAAGAGCAGATTGTTGTTTATCGCCAGCCATGCGAATACCAATCCACCCCGGATGAAGAATTATTCCTGCCGCAATGGAGCACAGATGCAATCCCGAACATCAAACGAGAGTAAGCTGTACCCAGCGCGTGCCATGAAAGGGCGCCATGCCAACAACCATCACGCCGACTAGCACCGAACCAAAGCCAAGGCGCCACGTCGAAGACCACGACCACGGTTCAGGCCGCCGTCCGCCTACCGATAAGCGCACTGGCGGCGGAGGCGATAACGACAACTGGGGTGACCGCTCCCGTGGCAACCGCGGTCCGCGTGAGCGGCTCACCCGCTACCGCATGGGTATCTTCTTCGCTCTGGCCAGCGACCTGATGTTCTTCGTCGCTATCGTCAGCACCTTCTTCGTCAGCCAGTCCACAGGCCACTTTGACGCCTATAGCAACTATGTCAACGAGTGGTCTCCCACCGTGATTCCGCCGATTCTCTGGCTCAACACCGTCGTTCTCATTCTCAGCTCCGTCACCATGGAAGCCGCCCGCCGCCGCATGTTTCACGAAGTCGATGTCATGGACGAGTGGCTCGGCCTGGGCAAGCCCATCACTCGCGCCGCCATCCCCTGGGTGGCCGCGACCGTCGTTCTCGGTATCGTCTTTCTCGTCGGTCAGTGGATTGCTTGGATACAGCTTGCCACCCAGCACGTCTTCTTCCTCTCCAACCCCAGCAGCCACTTCTTCTACCTGATCACTGGGGTCCACGGAATCCACCTCATCCTCGGCATCTTTGGCCTCGTCGCCGCGCTGATCGGCCTGTACGTCTCGCGCTCGCTCGAAACCCGCCAGATCATGGTCGACTGTGTCTCCTGGTACTGGCACTCGATGGGCATCTTCTGGCTCTTCCTCTTCACATTGCTGGCCTTCTTCCAATGAAGATAGCAAAGCGCCTCGGCTTGGCTGCCCTGCTATTCTTCGCGATTCTAAGCGCCACCCCGGCACTCGCCCAGGGCTGTACCCAGTGTCGCGATAACACGGCCTCCACTCCTCCTGCTACCCGGCGCGCCTACCGTCACGCCATTATCCTCATGGCAGGCGCCGGGTGCGGACTCTTCATAGCTACCCTGGTTCTGCTCAAAAGGCAAAGCTAAAGCAGACGCTATAGAGCAAGAAAAAGAGCAAGCAAGAAAACGTTTGTCATTCTGAGCGAAGCGAAGAACCCCCGCATTTCGTCTTTGTTTTTACTGTTGCTTGTTCTTAACTCCCTAAGCCTCTCCGAACTTTACTTAACTTAATAAGGCACACCCTTCTCTCGCTCCCGTTTCATCGCCCGCATATACCAATCAAACTCATCGAAAAACGTTCCACTTTTCTCCGCAAGCGCCTGCGTCAGGGCGACCCCATCTTTACTCAAAGCATCGCCAATACCAGGAATCGCCTGTATAGAAGGGATCGAAGGCATCCCCGTCTCCGCGAGCATCATTCGCAACTGCATCGCTGCTCGCACTCCACCAAACGACCGTATCGAATAGCAGACAATGGCCGAGGGCCGAAAGAAATACTCCTCCAGAAAGTAATCGATGAGGTTCGACATCCCCGGCGGAATGCTGTGGTTGTACTCCGCGCTGACAATGCAAAAGCCATCCGCCCGCGCATAGAGTTCCACCAATGGAGCCAGCTTTTCATGCAGTTTCATATACTTTGCGGGAGGGTCTTTTTTGATCTCCTTCCACATCTTGTCCAGTATGGGCAGCTTCAACTCAGCGGCATCCACCAACACCGGCTCATGTCCGCGCTTCTCCAACTGTGCCATCGCCCACTTCGCAGCCCGGATGCCCATCCGGTCCGATCGCACCGACCCCAGCAAAACAGCAACCACCATGGCAGAATCCTCCAGATGATTAAGATGCCCGATTAAGCGGAAGCAGCAAACCCCTGGAGACCCTCTCTTTTCTCTTCCACCCACAAGTTACGTCATCTCGACCGGAGCAACAGACAGTTTCACCGCCTGTTGCGAAGCGGAGAGACCCCTGTATTTAGTCTTTGCCGTTGCCTGTTTTCCCGCACAAAAGAGGCGACCTGAGCTAAGCCCAGGTCGCCTCTTCCATCAAAAGCCCTATCGTTTCTTTTTAGCTGGAGCAGCCTTCTTGACCGGCTTACCCTTGGCAACTGCCTTCGCAGCAGGCTTCTTAGCCGCGGCTTTCGCTGGGGCTTTTTTAGCAGCAACTTTTACATGAGCTTTTTTAGAAACACTCTTCTTTACAATCGCTTTAGCCGGAAGTTTTTTAGCAGTAACCTTCTTCACAGGAACCTTCACCACAGCCTTTTTCGCCGGTGCATGCTTCTTCGCGGGAGCCGCTGCCTTCTTTACGGGTGCAGCAGGTTTCTTTGCCGCAACCTTCGCTACCGGAACCTTTACAGGAGCAGCTTTCTTCGTAGCAACCTTTGCCAGTTTTGCCGCTGCCACTGGAGCAACCGCCGCTGCTGGAGACTCGGCCACAACGGAATCTAATGTGCCCGCTTCGGCGACGACAGCCTTCTTGCGGCTCTTTGCCGGTTTGGCGTCCTTCTTCGCAACCCGGGCTCGGCGCAGATGTACCGGCGGCGGGGGCGCTGGAGGCGAGTAAGGCTCAAGGTAAGCCTTCATCTCTTCCACCGTTCCCAGCTTCGAATCCATCAGCTCAAAGAACAGCTTGTCCAGCAGCTCGTCGTATTTAGCGACTCCCGGAACAATTCGCATCTCCTGCATCAACGTGTAGGGCAGCTTCTGCCTTGCCTGGGCCCATTCGGTATAAAAGCTCTTGAACTTGGCTTGGATTCCTGCATTCTTCGTGGTGTGCGCCGCCCACAGAATGGCTTCGGGCTTAGCTGAATGGAGCAGCTTCCATGCCTGTGAAGGCGCAGCCGCTCCCTTGCCTGAGAACTGTGCGATAAACTCCTTTGCCTCGCCTTCCAGCGCTGCAATTTCGGCCACGAATCCTTGCCGTGGAAAGCTCTTTTTCAGTGCCGTCACGTCCTTCGGAGCCATCTTTGCCGTCAGCAAGGGGAAGTTCGCGACCGACCCCTCGGGATGAATTCCCTGAAGCTGCAACTGCGTATGCGTGGCCCGCAATCTCTCCAGTTCCGCCACATTCGCCTTCGATACGGCCAGCGTCGGAGCAAGGTGCTTCATCCAGCCTTCGCTCTCTAACCGTCGCAGCACCCGCAGCGGGTCTTCTTCGTGGAAGATCTCTTCCGTTTCGTATCCGCGGTGGAACGCGTCCATCGCCGAAATGTAGCCTTCCTTCTTGCCCGTCTCGTACCGCTCCCGGGTCTTCTCGTCCATGTGCCAGCCTAGCCGTGCCATCAGCCGAACCGCACGGATCATCCGCACCGGATCTTCAATGAATCCGTAGTTGCTCACCAGACGCAGTTCGCGGTTCTCAATGTCCGCCACCCCGTTCAGCGGATCCATCAGCAACCCGTAGGAGCCATCGTTCAGAGAAAGTGCCATCGCATTAATGGTAAAGTCGCGCCGCCGCAGATCCTCCAGAATCGTCGCAGCCTTTACGACTGGCTTACCTGGCTTCGGGTAGGTGGTGGAGAGAGTGCTGCCAACCTCCATCCGTACACCGCCGGGAAATCGTGCATAAAAAGTGTGCCCGGCCTCATTTTCACCAGAAAGTTTACCTCCGGCTTTTTCTATATCTTTCTTTAGCTTGAAAGCATTTCCCTGAACTACTACATCCAGATCGCGCACCGGAGAGCCGCTGGTCAGGTCACGTACCGCACCGCCTACCAGAAATACGGTAAGCCCTTTGTTACGCGCAGCTTCGCGCACCTTCTGTAACGACGCCTGTTGGGCTTTGGAAAGGCGGTTTTCAAGCAGGTAGATGTAGTCGGCCATAGCTGCTGCGTACACTCCATGCCGGGTCTCAACCGGGACGCGTCGTTCGTCCTAAACTATGACGAATCAATCGCTTAGAAAGATCTGCAAAGTAAGTCACAAAGGGTTACCTTATCATAAAAATGACGAATTGACTAATTTCTGATGACGAATTGGCTACCTGTTCTGTACCTTTTTCGCTACGAAGGTCTACACTATGCGACAATCCGCCAGACTCATGTCTTCGTCCCATAAAAAGGTCGTCGTGCGCCGCTTCACCGGAGAGACCCTCCCCGGCTATCTCCCTGTCTCTGCTTTCGTCCGCAACCGCACGGTCGATCTTCTCGACCTCAGCGGGCGAGTCATCCCGGTTCTGGTCAACGACATCAAGCACATCTGCTTTGTCCGGGACTTCAACCTCAGCGATACGGTCAACCCCGAGCGGCTCACCCGCCGCACCTTCCTCGCCCGTCCCCGCACCGAAGGCCTCTGGCTCCGTCTGACCTTCCGTACCCCCTCCACGGAAACCGACCAACTCGAAGGCCTCGCACCCATCGACCTATCGCTGCTCGATGACATCCTCAACGACACTGGCCTTCATCTCACTCCGCCTGACATCCGCTCGAACACCCAACGCATCTACGTCCCCCGTTCCTCGATTACCGATCTCCAACTCATCGCCGTGATCACCACGCCCTCCCGCAAGAAGCCTTTGCCCGCTCCCACTGCACCCAGCCTCCAGAACGAACTCTTCAACGCTCCCCTTCCTCCCAACGCCCGACCCAACTAGAAAACTCTTCCACAGCGCTACAATCTCAACCATGAAGCTGGCCGATCTAGCCCAACATCTTGGAGCCGCCCTCCACGGCGACCCAGCCGCGGAGATCACCGGAGTCGCCGCCATCGACACTGCGGCTCCCGGCGACCTGACCTTTGTCGCCAACCCCAAATACGCGCCCCTCGCCCGTACCGCCAAGGCGACGGCGGTTCTCGTCGAGCCCTCTTTCTCCGAGATACCCACCGCAACCCTCCGCATCGACAACCCCTATCTCGCCTTTGCCCGCGCCATCGAACTCTTCTACCAGCCACCCGCCTACACGCCCGGCATTCACCCCACCGCCGTCATTGCCTCCACGGCAAAGATCGGCGCGAACGCCCACATCGGGGCCTATGTCGTCGTAGGAGACCATGTCTTCCTCGGGGATAACGCCACTCTGCTGCCCCACGTCGTCCTCTACCCCCACGTCCGTGCGGGCAATCACTTCTTCGCCCACGCCCACGCAGTTGTTCGCGAACACTGCCAACTCGGCGACCACGTCATCCTCCAGAACGGGGCCATCATCGGGGCCGACGGCTTCGGCTTCGCCAAACAGGCAGGGGTAGAGCCCGGCCGAAGCTGGTACAAGATCCAGCAATCCGGTCCCGCCGTCCTCGAAGACGCCGTCGAAGTCCAGGCCAACGCCTGCATCGACCGCGCCAGCATCGGCGAGACCCGCATCCACGCCGGGGCCAAGATCGACAATCTCGTCCAGGTAGGCCACGGCTCGACCGTCGGCAGCGACACCCTGCTCTGCGCCCAGGTGGGCCTTGCTGGATCGACCGCCATCGGCCGCGGCGTCATTCTCGCCGGACAAGTCGGTGTCGCTGGCCACTGCACCGTAGGTGACGGAGCCATTGCCACCGCCCAATCCGGTATCCCCGGCGACGTCGCTCCCGGCAAAATCGTCAGCGGCTATCCCGCCATCGACAATCGCCAATGGCTCCGCTCCGTGGCACTCATCAACCGTTTGCCTGAACTCCTGCGCAGCCTAAGGTCAACAAAATAACCACTCCCGGATGACTCCCGCCAGCCCAGGCGCATCCAAGATTTTAAAGATGTCCGAGCCACCCGAGACGCGCAACAGCAATTGCTCCGTGTCGTTAAGTCCTCCGCGCGTTCGCATACTGCTGCTCGATGACGAACCGGACAATCTTTTCCTCCGTGCTACCATCCTCCGCCAGCACGGCTACGACTGCATCCCCGCCTCAACCATCGAAGAGGCAACCGAACTCTTCAACAGCATTGACATCGCCGTCCTCGACTACCACCTCGGGGCCGGACAGTTCGGCACTGAAGCTGCCAGCCTCCTGCGCCGCCGCCGCCCCTATGTGCCCATCATCATTCTCTCTGCAACACTCGAACATTTCTTCGGCGGGGCCGAGGACATGCATCTCCTCAAAGGCCAGAGTTCGGTCGAAGATATTCTTTCTGCCCTGAGCGCCCTCGAAGCCAAGCGGCGCGGCTCTCCCGTTGTCGTCGATGCGCGTGACTTCTTTTACTCGCGGATTTCGCTCGCCATCGGCTCCGACGTTCTCGTTCAAATCTTCGACCATCGTGGCATCTGGCTCTATTGCAATGACTCCGCCGCCGAATACCTCGGCCAGCCCCGCGACTGGTTTCCCGGCCGCTGCCCCGCCAACGAGATGCCCACGCTGATGCGCGACTGGAGCGAAATCATCCAGACTGTCTCGCTCACCCGCGAGACCTACATCGACCGCACCCGTCGCGGGCTTCTCAACGTGCCCAAACCGCAAGAGCAGAACGTGACCTGGAGCGTCCTCGCCTTCCCCATCACCCTTCACGACAATCGCTGCGGAGTCGTCCTCACCGCACGCATCCTCGACCGATCTCCAGCCTCCTATGTCTAATTTTCACCTGAACAAACGTGCAGTCAGCGCGCAAGCAGACGGTGCAGGTACAAACGGAAAAAGTCGGCGGGGCTGGAGTTCAAACACACCTGAGCGTTGGGTGCGCCGTCGGTGCGGAGCGTCATGCCTCGATCATCGATACGCAGATGCATCGGGGTTGTCGGACAAAGCGAAGGATTCACTGCATACGCAACAGCCATCGCATCATAAAGTGTAGGCGTCTGTTCTCCCCACTGCAGATACAGGATTGCGAGCTGGTCGGTCAGCTGCGATCCGTGCTTCAGCAGAAGCGAACGCTTCACCTCATCGAGCTTCAACTGCGTAGCGTCCAGCGGCATCATGAAGATAGGCACACCGGATGCAAGTAGCTTGCGCGCAGAGCCGATGTCATTCTTGATGTTCCATTCCGGTTCCGGGCCTTTGTCCGGTTCATATCCCAGATCGCCATAGCCGCGGCGGATCGAGCCGCCCATCAATACCACTCGTTTCAGTTTGCGGAACGTCGCCGGGTCCCGATCGATCATCGCGCCGATGTTGCTCAGAGGAGCAATGGCGATCAGTGTAATCTCGCCGGGAGAGTTGCGGATCAGGTCAAGCGCCGTCGTGACTGCGTCGGCATAAGGATGCGATGGCTCGACCTGCTGCTCGGCATAAGGACGCTGTGTGAAAATACTCTCCGCATGGGTGATGACGCCCTGCGCCAACAGCACCTGCGGCTCTCCTGCATCATGCAGAAACCGCTCCAGTAATCGTGCGCGCAGATGAGTATCGCCAAAGGCCGAATCAATCTGCAGAATCTGCAGCTCAGGACTCCGAAGTGCCAGGGCCAGGGCAAAGGCATCGTCGATGTCATCCCCCACGTCGGTGTCAATGATGACCTTCTGCTTCGGAGCCGGTTGAGCTGTTGCAGCATGACCGCCAACAAAAAAGAGGCAGAGCGCGGCTGAGGAGATGGCGTGCTTGAAGTACATCTGGGGCCTCAATCTGATGGTGCAGGTGCGGTGATTCTGAAGGCATCCTATCAGCGCTCGCACCCTGTTACCCTTAAGTCATGCGTCCCCTTCGCATTCTCGCCTTTTTCGCCTGCTTTCTCACCGTCACCGGATGCCACTCAGCCCACGTTCAGGCGACAATCAGCAACCACACCAGCCAACCTCTTCTTCTGCTCGAAGTGGACTATCCCAGCGCCAGCTTCGGCACTCAAAATTTAGCGCCCGGGGCAGATTTTCACTACCGGTTCAAGGTCCTCGGCACCGGCAACCTGCACCTCACCTATACAGATCAAGCTCATCACGATCACAAGGCGGAAGGCCCTTATCTTAACGAAAAAGCTGACGGGCCCGTCCACATCACCATCTCTCCGGACGGCGTCCAATGGCAGACCAGCCCCAAGACGACGATGCAGGCACCCCCCGCGTCATAGCTCAGATTCATCCGGGAGCCTCAATCCTCTCCAGGCGCTCTGCCTACGTGAGGCTCGTTCGTGACATGGATGACCGGCTCCGCGCTCTGATGCTTCCGTCTCCGATTCCTTCGGATACTCACTCAAGTTTCATCCAGCTATCTATCTTTCTTGAGCACCCTATGCCATAGCACTCCTCTCCATACTTGGAGGCCAATCGCGTGCATTGAGATAACCTGTCTCCATGGCGCGCGGTTATTTCATCACCTTCGAAGGCCTTGACGGTTCAGGCAAGACCACCCAACTTCGACTACTCGACACATCGCTCACTGCGGCAGGCCACAAGGTCGTCACTCTGCGCCAGCCCGGAGGTACCGTCCTCGGCGATCGCATCCGCAGCATCCTGCTTGACTCGCGCTCCGAAGACTCTCTCGGCCCCATCGCTCCCGCCACCGAGATGGCGCTCATGTTCGCCGACCGCGCCCAGGCCATCGCCGAGATCATCGAGCCTGCCCTCGCCGCCGGCAACATCGTCCTCTGCGACCGTTACACGGATTCCTCCGAGGCTTATCAGGGCGGCGGCCGCCAGTTAGGCAGCGAACGCATCCTCGCCATGCATGCCGCCGCCTGCGACAACCTGCAACCCGATCTCACGATCCTGCTCCTTCCCTCGCTCGAAGCCTCTCTTCGCCGGGCCCGCCGCCGCAATCAGCGCCACACCCGGCAACAAGGTACGGACGAAAATCGTTTCGAGCGCGAGTCCGACGACTTCTACCGCCGCATCTACGAAAAGTACGAAGAGATCGCCGCCCGCGAACCGCGCCGTGTCCTTCTCATCCGAGACGAAGCCACCATCGACCAGATCCATACTCGCATCCTCGAAGTCATCGCAGCGCGCTTGCCTTCCGTCACAGCCTGAGTCAATCCGTGCCCCTGAATCGATTAACCATTATCATGCGGAACGAGCAGATATTCTCATTTGTGGATACGCTAAATCAATCGATTGTCTACTGAGCTAAAAGGAGTACGTGCACTCATGCTGCAAAAAAAGCACACACGAAAAGGGGTAATCGCCGCCTCACTTCTCTCAACTATTCTACTGTGCGCTGTCTCCCTCTTCGCGCAAGCCCCGCAGTCCGACACCGCAGCCATGCGCAGCCGGGTAGGCGTGATGATCGGCAAGATGACGCTCGAACAGAAGCTCGACTACATCGGCGGTACCGGCTTCGCCATCCGTGCCATGCCAAGCCTCGGGCTGCCCGCATTTGAAATGTCCGATGGGCCATACGGCGTCCGCAGCAACGCCGGTTTTCCGTCCACCACCTACGCCGCAGGGATCAGCCTGGCCGCCTCCTGGGACCGTGAACTGGCAAAGCGTGTCGGCGAAGGCATTGGACGGGATGCGCGCGCACGCGGCATCCACTACATGCTCGGCCCCGGCGTAGACATCTATCGCTCGCCGCGCAATGGCCGCAACTTTGAATACCTCGGCGAAGACCCCTTTCTCGCCTCGAACATCGCCATCGGTTACATCACCGGGATGCAGGACCAGGGCGTCAGCGCCACCGTCAAGCACTACATGGGCAACGACTCCGAATTTTTGCGGCATGACTCCGACTCCATCATCGGCGAACGCGCCATGCGCGAGATCTATCTCCCCGCTTTTGAAAGCGCCGTGAAAGAGGCGCATGTGGGAGCCATCATGGACTCCTATAACCTCACCAACGGCGAGCACATGACCCAGAACGGCTACTTCAACACCGAGATCGCCCGCAAGGAGTGGGGTTTTCAAGGCGTCATGATGTCCGACTGGAGCGCGACCTATGACGGCATCGCAGCTGCGAACGGCGGCCTCGATCTCGAAATGCCCACCGGAAAATTCATGAATCGCGAGAACCTTTTGTCCGCTGTCCAAAGCGGAAAGGTGCCGATGGCGACCATCGACGAAAAGATCCGCCACATCCTCATGGCTGCCGAACGCTTCGGCTGGATCGACCGCAACCAGGCTGATCTCTCCATCTCCACCTTCGACGCGAAGAACAACGCCATCGCCCTCGATTCCGCCCGCGAAGGTCTTGTGCTGCTCAAGAACGAAGGCAAACTTCTTCCGCTCGATAAAGGACAGGTCAAATCTATTCTCGTCGTCGGCCCTGACGCCTACCCCGGCGCTCCGGTCGGCGGAGGCAGCGCTGGCGTCAAGCCTTTCCATACCGTCAGCGCGCTCGAAGGAATCAGCGCCTATGTCGGCTCCTCCGCGACCGTCTACTATGATCGCGGCCTGCCCACCATTGACGATCTCGCCCGGATCACCAACTTCGCCACTGAAGCGCATAACGGCCAACCCGGCCTCAAGCTCGAAACCTTCCACACCATCGATCTCTCCGGGCCTCCAGCTACCAGCATCGTGACCGCGCATATCAACAACGCAGGCCTTGGCCGCGGCGAGAACTTCGCCGCCGATCCGGAGATAGCCGCTCTCCTCTCTCGCAGAGGTCCGGATCAGCATGGCTCATCTCGTCGCTGGACTGGTTACTACGTAGTCGATCAGCCCGGCAGCTACATCGTCGCGTTGCAAGCCACCGGCGAAGGCAATAATAATCGGGTCTACGTCGACGACAAACTCATCATCGATGACTGGAAGATCGTCCGCGCCATCCAGCCGCACGTCACGCTCCAGCTCTCCGCTGGCCCGCACAAAGTTGTCGTCGAACAATCGGGCCGCTCTGCCAGCAGCGGACGCCTGCGCCTCGCTATCGTTGAAGAAGATAAAGTAGTCGATGCGAAGGCAAAAGAACTCGCAGCCAAAGCCGATGTCGTAGTTGTCGCGGCTGGATTCGATGCCGACAGCGAGTCCGAGGGCGGCGACCGCACCTTCGATCTTCCTTTCGGCCAGGACGAACTCATCCGCGAGATGGCTGCAGCGAACAAGAAGACCATCGTAGCCGTCACCTCCGGCGGCAACGTAGACAGCACACGCTGGATCGAAAGAATTCCCGCCTATATGGAGACCTGGTATGCCGGACAGGAGGGCGGCACCGCGCTGGCCGAAGTCCTCTTCGGCGCCGTCGACCCCTCGGGCCATCTTCCCGCCACCTTCGAGCGCAGAGCGCAGGACAACCCCACCTACACGAACTACTACACCGAAGCCGACACCAACCGCATCGACTACAAGGAAGGCATCTTTGTCGGCTATCGTGGCTACGAACACAACCATGTCAAGCCGCTCTTCCCCTTCGGCTTCGGCCTCTCGTATACCACCTTCAAATTCGCCAACCTGTCCGTCACGCCGAAAGACGCAACCAGCACGCCCAACGTCACCGTCTCGTTCGATATGACCAATACAGGAGATCGCGTCGGAGCAGAAGTCGCCCAGGTCTACGTCTCCGACGAACACGCCACAGTCGCGCGTCCTGCCAAAGAACTGAAGGGCTTCGACAAGGTGACGCTGGAACCCGGCGAGACCAGGCACGTCTCTGTCGCGCTCGATGGCCGCTCCTTCGCCTACTACGACACGCAGGAGAAGAAGTGGCACATCGCGCCCGGAAGATTCGGCATCCTCGTCGGCGATTCCTCTGAGTCGCTCGACCTGAAAGGCTCCGTCGAAGTATCGAAGGAAGCCGCCACCGCTGCCTTCTAACCTGCTATAACAACCATGCCGCCTCATTCGCAAAAAGTGAGGCGGCATTTCTGTCAGGAGAGAACGAATGCGTCTTGTGCGGAATCTGCTAGCTGTCCTTCTCACCGTTGCCACGGTACACACCAGCGGCATAACACAGACCACTCCCGACCAACTTTGGCACGCTCAATGGATTACCGCTCCAGACCTTCCGCCCTATGCGCCCACGCTCCTCCACTTTCAACGAACAATCGCTCTCCCCGCCAAGCCCGGCCACTTCATCGTTCGCGTCAGCGCCGACAACGCCTTCCTCCTCCACGTCAACGGCCAGACCGTCGGCAGAGGCCCCGCGCGCGGCGATCTCGCCCACTGGCGTTTCGAGACCTACGATCTCGCACCCTTTCTGCATCAAGGCAGCAACATCCTCGCCAGTACTGTCTGGAACTTCGGCCAGTACAAAGCCGTCGCACAGATGACCGCCCGCACCGCCTTCCTTCTCGATGGAGTCTCTCCCGAAGCGGAGATAGCCGACACCAACAAACAGTGGCAGGTCGAAGTCGACCACAGCCTCTCCGTCGCCTCTCCCATCATGCCCGGCTACAGCGCCGCCGAACCTGTCGAGATCATCCAGGCCGCAAACTCCGACCCCAACTGGGACACAGCCATCAGTAATGCAGCAAACTGGACGCCAGCCGTCTCACTCGGAGAAGCTGCCTCACGCGGCGCACGCGACTCCGGCAGCAACTGGCAGCTCGTACCCGACCTCCTCCCACCCATGGAGTCCACACCACAGTCCGGCGGCAAGGTCGTCCGCTCTTCCGGCATCTCTTCCACTGGTAGTTTCCCCAACAGCACCATCACAGTCCCAGCCAACACCACCGCCAGCATCCTCATCGACAACGGCATTCTCACCACCGCGTACCCAGAACTTGCCCTCAGCGGAGGCAAAGCCGCCACCATACGCCTCACCTACGCCGAAGCCCTCTACGACAAGAACGGCCACAAAGGCAATCGCAACGACATCGCAGGCAAACACATCGTCGGAGTCTACGACGAGTACCTCCCCGACGGCGGTACGCACAGCACCTTCGCCCCACTCGTCTGGCGGACCTGGCGCTACCTCCAGATCGACGTCCACACCGGCGACCAGCCACTCCAGCTCAACCGCTTCCAATCCACCTTCTCCGCCTTCCCCTTCGTCCAGCGTGCCCGCTTCACCAGCGACGATCCCACCCTCACCACCATCTGGAACATCGGCTGGCGCACCGCCCGTCTCGACGCCCACGACACCTACATGGACACCCCCTACTGGGAGCGACTCCAGTACGTCGGCGACACCCGCCTGCAAGCCCTCATCTCCTACTCCAACGCCAACGACGACCGCCTCGCCCGCCAGGCCATCACAGCCATCAACGACTCCCGCATGCCCGACGGCATCACCCTCAGCCGCTACCCCACCTCAGTCTTTCAGGCTATCCCACCCTTCTCTCTCCTCTGGGTCGGCATGGTCCACGACTACGCCCTCTACCGCAACGACCCCGCCTTCGTCCGCGACCAGCTCGAAGGCACCCGCACCGTCCTCGCCTGGTTCCTCCATCACCAGAATGCAAACGGCCTCGTCGGCAAACTCCCCTGGTGGTCCTTCGTCGATTGGACCGCCGACTTCAAAGGCGGCACTCCACCGCAGGACGCCAACGGCGACTCCACCATCCTCACCCTTCAACTCATCGAAGCCCTGCGCGAAGCCGCAGAACTCGAAAGCACCTATGGCGATCCCAGCCTCGCCCAACGCTACCGTCAAATCGCGGCCAAATCCGTCCGCGCCATCCAAACTCTTTGCTGGAACCCTCAATATCACCTCTTCACAGACACCCCTCACGGCAATCATTACAGTCAACACACCAACGCCATGGCCGTATGGCTCGACGTCGCTGCACCTGCCGCTCAACGGGCCATCATGACTCACATCCTCGCAAAAGGGGATTCCCCAGCCATCTCCCCCGCCTCGTACTACTACCGCTTCTATCTCGCGCGAGCGATGCAACACGCAGGCATGGGCGACCAATATATCCCTCAGCTACAACCATGGCGCGACATGATCGCCCTCGGCCTTACCACCTGGGCCGAGCAGCCCGAGCCCACCCGCTCCGACTCCCACGCCTGGAGCGCCCACCCCAACTTCGACCTGCTCAACATCGTCGCCGGAATCCAACCCGCCAGCCTCGGCTTCAAATCCGTCCTCATCGCCCCGCACCTCGGCCCGCTGCACACCCTCACCGCCAGCTATCCCCACCCGCAAGGCCCCATCGACGTGCAATACACCCGCGCAGACGGCAAGCTGCACGCCGTCATCCATCTACCCAATGGCCTGCGCGGCACCTTCCGCTGGCAAAACCGCTCCTACCCCATCACCCAAGGCACCCTCAACCTCACTATCCCCGATCACAAAAGCAAAACATTTTGAACAAACGATTGCCTAGCTAAAGGTTTCATCTCAGCTTTCGATTTGGCTAATTAGCGCTTCCCCATCAACTACAACCTGCCAGGAGGCGCCACGGAAGAGGAATGTAAAATGCAGCCTGTCTGGTAGGATCAATTCGCTATGGAATCATACAAAAACATGACTCGGCTCGATTTTCTCAAGCATTCGGGCTTCATTGTTGCGGGCTTTACCTTTCTGCCGCACTCCGTATTGGCCACGGTCAAGAAATCCCAGGAAAGCTATGAAGTGAGTATAAGAAAGCTGGCACAGTATCAGATTATTGTGCCCGACCAGGCAAGCCCGGTAGAACAGCAAGCGGCCAAGAAGTTACAGCATTATCTGGCTGAAATATCGCGTAAGAATCTGGTGGTAAAGAAGGAAGAAGACTATCGGAGCGGCCCCGCCTTTTTCATTGGACAAACCCGATATGCGAAGATGCGCAAAATTGATCTTAAGCCATTAAAAGAAGATGGATTTGCCTGGCATCTTGCCGAAAAAAACCTGATCATTGCAGGCGGCGCGGAGAAAGGCGTTCTTTATGGCGTCTATGGCTTGCTTGAGCTTTGGGGTTGCAGGATGTACACGTCCACAGCTATCCAGACTCCGAATGTAACTTCAATCAGCATTCCGAAAAAAGAGATCGTCGTCGTTCCTGTGGTGCAGTACCGCACCACATCCTACCGTGATACTCGCGACCCGGAATATACAGACTGGCACAGGCTTTCTTCGCGGGACGATTGGGGATTGTTCGTCCACACCTTTAACGCGCTGGTTTCCCCGGACGAATACGGCAAAACGCATCCTGAATACTTTTCCCTGATCAATGGCACTCGGCTACCGGGCACGCAGCTATGCCTCTCCAATCGCGAAGTGCTGGCACTACTGATTGCCAATTTAAAATCAAAGATGGCCGCGAAGCCCAGTGCCGCCTATTGGTCGGTCAGTCAGAATGACAATGATCAGTATTGCCGCTGCGGACCGTGTACGGAACTGAACACAAAGTACGGCGGAGTGCCAAGCGGTTCCATCCTGTATTTCGTCAATGATGTCGCCAAAGCTTTTCCTGACAAAACTATCTCTACTCTGGCCTACTGGTATTCGAGAACGCCGCCCCAAAATATACAAGCCGAACCCAACGTCAACATCATGCTCTGTAACATTGAAAGTAGACGCCAAGCACCGGTCTTCGAGACAGATCCTAAATTTTCCGCTGACTTGATCAACTGGGGAAAGCTGTCAGGCAACATTCTTATCTGGGATTACAACATCCAGTTCTCCAACCTCGTCAGTCCATTTCCCAACCTGCATACCATAAAACCCAACATCAGGTTCTATACGGACCACCACGTAAACTCGCTCTTCATGCAGGCAAACGGCCAGGCCGGTGGTGAGATGGCCGGACTGAGGGCCTATCTCATCTGCAAACTGATGTGGGACCCGAATGCGGATGACAGCGCCATGATGGATGATTATTTAAACGGCTATTACGGGGAGGCCGGGCGAACGATCCGTCAATACATCGACAAAATGCGTGAATCGCTGATAAGCAGCGGCTTTAAACTGAACATCTTCGGAAGCCCTGAAGACGCGAAAGATGCCTACCTGTCACCGGACATGATGAAGGTATACAACGCGCTGTTTGACCAGGCAGAAAAGGCGGTTGAAAAAGATCCGCAACTGCTCACGCGGGTAAAAGTGGCACGCCTGCCGATGATGTATGCGGAGATCCAGATCGGGCGAGACGAAGTAGATACACCCCGGAGCATGTTTGCGCATACACCGGACGGCAAGGTCTTCGTAAAACCCGAGATGAAGTCGCTCGTCACTCAATTTGTGAGCGGATGCAAGCAAGACGGAGTGACAAAGGTAAGAGAAAGATCCACTACCCCTGATGATTACCAGGCCTCCTATGACAGGGTCTTCACCAAAATAGCGGAGATGCAACACGCCAAGTCATTCGGGAAAAAAATCACGCCCGTCACGCTTCCTGAAGGCGGAGCGGCTAACTCACAGCGGCTCACGGACGGCATCTTCGGGTCCTGGGAGTCCTGGAGCGCGCCGGACGTAAATTGGGTGGCTTATAAGGGTGAACATATGGATTTCATCCTGGACCTGGGAGAGATCATGGACATTCGGTCCATCGACATGGATTTTCTCAATGCACAGGCCCAACCCGACTGGAATCTGCTGGTCCTGCCTGCATATGTCAGCTATGCCACGTCAGCCGACGGAAAAATATTCAGCGATGAAGTAAAGGTACACAATCCCAATAATCCAAACCCGAAGGAAAATCCGGAGATTGCCAATATCCCGGTACAATCGTTCCGCGCCGATCTGGGAATGAATGTCAAAGCCCGTTACATCAAAGTCCATGGGGAAAGTATCCTTCGCATGCCTTCCTGGCATATCCGCGCCGGACAGCCGGCCTGGATTTACACCGATCAAATCATGGTCGAGTAAGCGATGAATCACCATTCCGTAAGAAGATATGAAGAAGAACGCTCAGCTTGTATCCACTGATCGTGGACGGATGACGGGCAAACAGGAAGTTGAGCTCTGTTCCCTTGACACCCCTGTTAGAATTAACTCAGAAGAAAGCGACAAGCCCGGCACTTGGCCGGGACTTTTCATTTAAACAGGTCCAGACCGAAGTCCAGACTTAGGTGCTTTCTTTTGAAGACTTTAGGACTTAAGGTAGGGGAGGGGGTATACAGTGCGGAAAGGAGAAGAGATGACTCGGACGGCTGGCCTGCCCGCCACATTCAACGACTTCCTCGGCAACTCCAGCGCCATCGAGCACCTGCGTACCGCCATCGCCGCCAGTCGCCTCCCGCACTCGCTCATCCTCGCCGGGCCCAGCGGAGCAGGCAAATATACCCTCGCTCTTATGCTCGCCATGGCCGTCGAGTGCGAACGCCAGCCCCGAGACCTGTGGTCGAATGGCCAGTCCCTCGCCAGCTTCTGCGGAGTCTGCCACAACTGCACCCGCATCGCCAGCGCCGCCAGTCTCGAAGACGAAGTCGACAAGGCCGTGGCCGTCCGCGAAGAACTCCGCGACGCTGATAAAAAAGACACCCGCGTCCTCGTCCAGCCCCACCCCGACGTCCTCATCGTCCCCCCCGACCCGCCGCAGCTCCTCATCAAGCTCGGTCAGGTCCGCACCATCATCCAGCGCTCGCACTACCTACCCTCCGAGGCGCCAAAGAAGATCTTCATCCTCACCGCCGCCAGCTTCATGAAGGAAGCGGCCAATTCCCTGCTCAAAGTCCTCGAAGAGCCCCCGGCGACCGTCCACATCATCATCCTGGCCGAAAACCCCGGCGAACTGCTCCCCACCATTCGCTCCCGCTGTGCAACTGTCCGCCTCGGCGCATTGCCCGTCGAAGAGATCGAGATGCTGCTCGCCGACCGTCGCCCCGACGTTCCGCCCAAACAGCGCACCCTCATCGCCCGCCTCGCTCAGGGAGCCGCAGGCAAGGCCCTCGGCTTCGACCTCGTCGCCTACACCGTCGCCCGCGCCGATGCCCTTCTCCTCCTCCGCAACGCATCCGCAGAACCTGACCACACCGCCCTCTTCAAGATGACCGAGACCTACCGCGCCGGAGCCGAAGGCCAGCAAAAAACCACCGCTCTCCTGCGCTCACTAGCTCTCCTGCTCGAAGACCTCTTGCTCCTCGGCGCTGGAACTCCCGAACTCATCCGTAACACTGACCTCCGCCCCGAGCTCGACCGGCTCTCGCAGAGCCTCTCCTTCCAATGGATCGAAGGCGCAGCCCGCGGCCTCGATCAGGTCTACAGCGGCCTCCGCCGCAACCTCCTCCGCTCACTCTCGCTCGACGCCTTCGCCGGCCAACTCGCCCTCTCTGCCCGATGACAGCTCGCCTCCAACCGTCGGATATAGAACAAGCCGCAAAGATCCTCCGCGAAGGCGGCACAGTAGCCTTCCCTACCGAGACCGTCTATGGCCTCGGCGCCAACGCCCTCGAGCCCACAGCCGTAGCAAAAATCTTCGCCGCCAAAGGCCGCCCATTGTGGGACCCCCTCATCGTCCACGTCAGCGACCACAAGATGCTGGAACAGGTAGCTGTTGTAACGCAACAGGCAGAAAAGCTCATCCAACACTTCTGGCCCGGTCCCCTAACACTGCTCCTCGAACGAACACAGAAAGTCCCAGACCCAGTCACCGCCGGAAGGCCGCTGGTCGGCGTCCGCATGCCGTCTCACCCTCTCGCCATCGCCCTCATCCGCGCAGCCGGAGTCCCCATAGCCGCTCCCAGCGCCAATCGCTTCGGACACACCAGCCCCACCACCGCAGATCACGTCCTCGAAGACCTCAAAGGCCGCATCGATGCTGTCCTCGACGGCGGCCCCACCACGGTTGGAGTTGAATCAACTGTCCTTAACCCCAACGAAGACCCCATGCTCATCTACCGCCCCGGAGCAATCACACCGGAGATGATCGAAAAAGTAGCCGGAGCGGTACGCATCTTCCAATCCACCGCAACACCCTCAGAAAATCCACAAAGCCTTCCCTCCCCCGGAGTAGGCATCCGCCATTACGCCCCGCGCGCAAAACTCATACTGGTTGTCAGCGAAATCGAGATGCACGCAAAAGAAGAGCAACTCGCAACCGCAGGAGAAAAAACCGGAGTCCTGCTTCCGCAAGGCTGGATGGCGAAGCCATCCACCGAGGTCTTCCCTTGGGCAGTGTGGGATGATGGACAGGCCCTCGCGCAACGTCTCTTCGCCGGCCTCCGTGACCTCGATGCCCGAGGAGTCACCACAATCCTCTGCCCGCTCCCCGAAGCCAATGGAGTCGGCCTCGCCATCCGCGACCGCCTCGAAAAAGCGGCCCGCGCCAAGTAACTCGTATACTCAACCCATGCAAAGCGCAGAGATCGAATTAAAATTCCCCCTCTCCGATCCCTCAGCACTCCAGTCCCGCCTTCCGCAATTCGGCTTCCACCTCGACACTCCCCGCACCTTCGAGCACAACACTCTCTACGACACCGCCACTCGCGATCTACGTGCACAAAAACAGATCCTCCGCATCCGCCAGTACGGCGACCTCTGCACCGTGACTCATAAGCGTATGCCTGACCAGGCCCCCAGCGAGACACGATACAAAATCCGCATCGAAACCGAAACCACCGTAGCCGACTGCCACGCCCTCGCTGAAATCTTTCAGCAACTCGGCTACTCCCCCGTCTTCATCTACGAAAAATTCCGCACCGAATGGTCCCACACCATCGAACGCTCCGCCCATCTCGTCATCGACGAGACCCCCATCGGCAACTACGTCGAACTCGAAGGCCCTCCCGCCTGGATCGATCGCACCATCGCCGAATTGAAGATCGACCCCGCTACCTGCCTCACCGACAGCTATGGCAAGCTCTTTCTCGACTGGAAGCAACGCACCGGCAGCCCCGCCGAATACCTTACCTTCGCCTCCATCTCCACTCCAATTCTCACAGCCCGCTAAAGCCAATCCTCTTTCCGCCGATACAACCTCTGTACCCCGGAGGTTTTCCTTGGCAGTCTCATTTCGATCTTCCCTTTCTCTCCTTCTCACAGGAAGTCTCTTCCTTGGCGCCGGAGCAGCAGCCCATGCTGCGAGCGCCCCTCGGGCCGTAGTGCGCAAGGTTTCGCCCGCCTATCCCGAGCTTGCTCGCCGCATGCACATCGCCGGCACAGTTGTTCTGCTCGTCACAGTGAAACCTGATGGCGCCGTCTCGAACACAAAGATCGAATCCGGCCATCCACTCCTTGCCGCGGCAGCAGAGGACGCCGTGCGCCGCTGGCAGTTCGCACCCGGCCCTGACGCCTCTGAATCAGAGATAGCCGTCAACTTCAAAAGCCCTGACGCACAGTAGCCACTCACTACCCTCGATCACCGCACAGGTAAGGACCATCATGAAACTTGAATCCAAGCTCGGCCTCAGCACCGGCTTCCTCATCATCGCCATGCTCCTCAGCGCCTATACGGCGCATGTTCGAATCGAGGAAGCCAACCATCTCTCCGACATCGTTACCACCAGCCGCCTTCCCATCATCATGGGCAGCCGCGATGTCGATTCTCATCTCACCCGCACCATCAGCGGCCTTGAGTCCTACATGCTCTTCGGCCTCGACCCTGCCACTTCGGCCAGCTTCCGCCAGTCACGCAAACAGCAGTTTGAGATGGCCGAAGCGGCAGTAACCAAACTGCGGCAGGACACCTCTCACTTCGATCTCGGCCCCGATGCAGGCCGCCTCTCCATACTTGAGTCCGGCCTGGCCAGCCTGAAGCCGCTCGAAGAGAAGGTCGAAGCGCTCAACGAGACCAAGACCCCGCAAGGCACCGCGCAGGCCTACGACACCCTGCAAAACCAGATTCTGCCTCTCGAAAGGTCGCTCTTCACGACCGTCACCGACCTGGCCCAGTCCCAGATGTCGCAGACCAACGAGGAGCTCGTTCAACTCCGCCGCGCCAACCGGTCCACTCTCCTCACTCTCTGGCTGGCTACCATCATCGGCGCCATCGTCGGCGGACTCATCTCCACACTGCTCGCCCGGCGCATCACCAAAGGCGTCGATCTGGTTGCGGAGCGTGCCAACGCCATCGCCTCCGGCGACCTCACCGGCGAAACCCTCAATCTCCACAGTCAGGACCAGATCGGATCTCTCGCCACAGCCATGCAGCAGATGCAGTCCAGCCTGAGCAGCATTATCGGCACGGTAGCCCAAACCTCAGGCACGCTCACCGGCAGCGCCGCATCCATGCGTACCGCCAGCGACCAGATCCACCGCCGCATCGACCAGCAAAGCCAACAGACCCAGCAGGCCGCCACGGCCATGCAGGAGATGTCTGCCTCCATCGCCGAGGTCTCGCGTCACACGCAATCCGCAGCAGAGACCGCCCGCAACGCCGCTCAAACCGCTCGCGAAGGCGGCGACATCGTCAAGCAGGTGCTTGGCTCCATGCACTCCATCGCCACCGCCGTCAGCGATACCTCCGCCACCGTCGGCCTGCTCGGCGACGACTCAAAGCGCATCAGCCAGATCGTCACCGTCATCGACGAGATCGCCCGCAAGACCAACCTGCTCGCTCTCAACGCCGCAATTGAAGCTGCCCGCGCCGGCGATCATGGCCGCGGCTTTGCCGTCGTCGCCGGCGAGGTCCGCCGTCTCGCCGAAAGCACCGCGCAAGCCACGGGAGAGATCGCCACCATGATTCAGGAGATTCAGGACCGCACCCGCATCGCCATCTCCAGTATGGAGAGCGGCACCGGCACGGTCGAGAAGGGCGTCGTCACCACCAACCAGGCCGGTCAGGCCCTCGAACGCATCATCGGCATGGCTGAGCAGGTCGACCGTATGATCGCCCAGATCGCCATCGCCACCTCGCAGCAGACCGCCGCTGCGGACCAGTCCAGTGCCAGTCTCGATGCCATCTACTCGCTCAGCCACGAAAACCTCACCGAGATGGCGACCACAGCCGCCGGCATCGAATCGCTCCGCACTACCGCCGTAGCGCTCGAACAGCACGTCGATCGCTTCAGAATCCAGTCGCCGCCCGACGCAAGACTGGTTCGCTCCCCCAAAGCATCGGAGATGCACACCGTCGCTTCTTTTCAGGCCGCTTGAGGCGTGAATCCTTCAAGCGTTTTCCAACAAAGAAAAGGGCCCGCGCCAATGCGGGCCCTTCCTTGCACATCCAGAGAGAAAGAACTGCCTAAAAGATCTGGAAGTTCACCTCAACATTCAACTCCACCAACACCGGCTTTCCACCCTCCATCGCCGGTCTGAACTTATACTGCTTCACCGCTTCAACGGCCTTCTCGTCGAGTCCCATGCCGACGCCGCGAATCACATGCACATGACTCGGTAGCCCATTGGTATCGACCCACAGGTTTACCAGAACATTTCCCGCAACCTTGGCCTTGCGGGCCTCTTCGGAGAACTCCGGCTCAACCGAGTAGATCAGCACCGGAGCAGACACGCCCCCCCCAATTCGCCGGGGTCCGCCGCCGGTATTGCCTCCCGATCCCGGCCCAAGCCCCGAGCCATTGCCAGATCCCAGCCCCGTCCCGTGGCCATTGCCCATTGACATACCAACCAGGGGTGAATTCGCAACGCCAATCTGCGGAATGCTGCTGGCCATCTTGACGTCTTTCTGTACCTCGATCGTCGGTTGAATATTGATCTTCGGCGGCTCCAGCGGAGGCGCCTTCGGCGGAACAATCTGCTTATCCGCAAACTTCGGCGGCGTCCCCTTGGTTACCGGCGTCGGCCCATGCTGCCCGCCTCCGCCGCCCATCGCCTGGGCCTTCAGCGGCGCCATCGGTGGAAGGTCGACCTCGGCGAGCTTCTGCTGTTTGACCGGAGCCGCAAACTTAATCTTCTTCGCCAATAGAAACGCGATGATCAGAATGACGAGACCATGCAGCACGACCGCAATCGCCGTCGAGGTCGGGTCGCGCTTCACCTTCATCCGGTCGACGATAGCGATTGGCTTTGATTCCAATTGCAGCGGTGGCAGCTTTACCGGAAAAAACACATCCCGCACGCTGCTCCACAAAGAAGCAATGGTGCCCTCTTCGTGAAGAATAAGATCACTCTCTACCGGCTTTGATTCAAGCTGGAGCGGCGCTTCCTTCTTCGTGCTGAACGCGTCCCGAAGGTTCGAGAACAGCGAGGTCCACATGGACCCCTCGGTCTCCTCATTAAGATGAGGCGCCTCCGCCGGACGGAGTGTTGGGCCCTCTTGATTCGGGTCAATCTCTGGCGGTGGTGTCAAAACTGTATTAGCCATAAGTTCTTTCGCCTCGGTGGCGGATGACCGCAACCTCCACCTGTCCTTCTCGAAAATCGCGCGCCACTCTCTGTCTACGTTCCCGGTCTTCCGCCGGTTTCATCTTTTCTTACGGCGCACGGCACCTGGCTCCATAAACATTCTACAAACATTAACCTGCCTGCGCTCGTTCCATTGGACGTACTTCCCCTTCCGAATGTCTCTCCCGCACCTTATCCGTCACCCCGTCTCCCGGCTACAATAAGAGTTTGGCGCAAACCGCACATCTGCCCAGCACCGATCAAGAGGAACGAATGCCGGAAGTATCTGATTCAAAGTCGACAGCCGACCAGCCAGTCAAGCCGTTGAAGTCCACCCTGAACCTGCCGCAGACCACCTTCGCCATGAAGGCCAACCTGCCCGTCAACGAGCCCCTTCGCCTCGCCGCGTGGCAGAAACAGGACCTCTACGCCCAGATCCGCGCCGCCCGCGCCGGTTCGCCCAAGTACATCCTCCACGATGGCCCACCCTATGCCAACGGAGCCATCCACCTCGGCCACGCCCTCAACAAGTGCATCAAGGACTTCGTCGTCAAAACCAAGACCATGGCCGGCTTCGACGCCCCCTACGTCCCCGGCTGGGACTGCCACGGCCTCCCCATCGAGATCAAGGTAGACGAGCAGCTTGGCCGGAAAAAGCTGGAGATGGACCCCATCGCCGTCCGCAAGGCCTGCCGCGACTACGCGCAGAAGTACGTCGATCTCCAGCGCAGCCAGTTCGAGCGCATCGGCGTCTTCGGCCGCTGGGACAAGCCCTACCTCACCATGTCCTTCCCCTACGAAGCCAGCATCGCCGAGACCTTCTACGACTTCTTCGAAAAGGGCTTCGTCTACAAGGGCCTCAAGCCCGTCTACTGGTGCATCCACGACCGCACCGCGCTCGCCGAAGCCGAGGTGGAGTACGAACAGCACATCAGCCCCAGCATCTACGTCCGCTACGCCCTCACCAGCGACCCCGCCGCCATTGTCCCAGAACTGGGCCGCAAACCGGGTGCCCCATCTTCGCCGACAGTTTCATCGTCGGCTAAGGTGGGCGAAGCGCCACAGGTCTACACCATCATCTGGACGACCACTCCGTGGACGCTCCCAGCCTCGCTCGCCGTGGCCTTCAATCCTGAACTCGACTACGTAGCCCTTCAAAACACCGACGGCAACGTCTATATCGTTCTCGAAGCTCTAGCATCCTCCGTCAAAGTAGCCTGCAACCTGCCTGATGCCGTAGAGATCGCCCGCTTCAAAGGAGCAAAGTTAGACCGCGTCACCTTCCAGCATCCCTTCCTCGACCGCCAGGTCCTCGGCGTCACTGCCGACTACGTCACCGCCGAGCAAGGCACCGGAGCCGTCCACACCGCGCCCGCCCACGGCGTAGACGACTTCTACACCGGCAAGCGCTACGACCTGCCCGAAGTCCAATATGTAGACAACGCCGGAAAGCAACGCCACACCGACCTCCACGGCGGCCAGCCGGGCGAACCCTACGACGGCCTCACCGTCTTCAAGTCCAACCCCGTCATCATCGAGTTGCTCAAAGAAAAAGGCGCACTCCTCAGCGCCACCAGCTTCGAGCACTCCTACCCGCACTGCTGGCGCTGCCACAACCCCGTCATCGTCCGCGCCACCGAGCAGTGGTTCATCGGCATGGAAACCCCCATGCCTCAACCCCTCAGTGGCACATTAAAAGAGCCTGTCATTCTGAGCGCAGCGAAGAACCCCGGCATTTCGTCCGAAGCAGCACAAACATCACCCAAGACCACCTTCCGCCAACGCGCCCTCGACGCCATCAAGACCGTCGTCTGGGACCCAGCCTGGGGCGAAGAACGCATCTCCAACATGATCGCCACCCGCCCCGACTGGTGCATCTCCCGCCAGCGCATCTGGGGCGTGCCCATCGCCGTCTTCCTCTGCGAAAAGTGCCACACGCCGCTGAACGACAAAGCCGTCAACAAGAGCATCGTCCAGCTCTTCCACAAAGAAGGCGCCGACGCATGGTACACCCACGACGTGCCCACTCTCCTTCCCAAAGGAACGAAGTGCGCCTGCGGCAACGAAGAGTTCCGCAAAGAGATGGACATCCTCGACGTCTGGTTCGAGTCCGGAGCAAGCTGGCACGCCGTCCTTCAGCACGAACCTAAACTCAGCTATCCCGCCGACCTCTACACCGAAGGCGGAGACCAGCACCGCGGCTGGTTCCACTCCTCATTACTCACGTCGGTGGCCGTCAACGGAATCGCCCCCTACAAGATGGTCGCCACCTCCGGCTGGACGCTCGACGAGCAGGGCCGCGCCTTCTCGAAGTCCCTCGGAAATGGAGTTGACCCCGTAGACATCGCCAAGCGCCTCGGCGGCGAGATCGTCCGCCTCTGGGTGGCCTCCGTCGACTTCCGCGAAGACGTAGCCGCCAGCGAAAACCTCATGCAGCGCGTCAGCGACAACTACCGCAAGCTGCGCAACACCCTCCGCTTCCTCCTCGGCAACCTCCACGACTTCGACCCCTCCACCAACGCTGTCCAAGACTTTGCGAAGCTGGAGCCTTTAGACCAGTACATCCTCGCCCGCACCGCCGAGCTCGACACCAGGATCCGCGCCGCCTACGAAGACTTCGAGTTCCACCGTGCCTATCACGCCCTCAATGAGTACGTGAACACCGATCTTTCGGCGCTTTATTTAGATGTGTTGAAAGACCGCCTCTACACCTTCGCACCCAACCACCCCGCCCGCCGCAGCGCCCAGACCGCCCTCTGGCGCATCGCCGAAGCCCTCACCCGCCTCATCGCCCCCATCCTCAGCTTCACCGCGGATGAGGTCTGGCAGCTCCTCCCCAAAGTCGAAGGCCGCGAACCCAGCGTCCACGTCGCCCTCTTCCCCAACATCGCCGACATTGTTCCGGGCAACACCACCGCCCTTCTTAAAGATTGGCAAATGCTGCTGGAATCTCGCACAGTCGTGCTGAACCAACTTGAGGGCATGCGTTCGAGAAAAGAAATTGGTAAAGCCCTCGATGCTGAACTGAACTTCACATACGATCCAAAGACAGCAAATGCTTCAACTCTTGCCTTGGCAAAGAATGTAAACGCACTCGCTGAATTTTTTGGTCTGTCGCGGGTCACGGTGAGGCCAAATGGCGTATCACATGAGAGTCACGTTCAATTTGCAGAAGGCCATCCCATAATAGCCACTGGCACCAAATGCGAACGCTGCTGGCGCTACACCGAAGACGTCGGCAACGAGAAAAAATATCCCACTGTCTGCCTCCGCTGTGCCGAAGCTCTCGAAGCCATCGGCTTCGCCCCTTACACCGCCCTGCAACCAACGGAGTCGCAAGCCTAAATGTCCCTCACATCGCACAACACCCGGGACAGCCGAATTCCACTCCTTCTGCTCGCCACCCTCGTCGTCGTCGCCGACCGCTGCAGCAAGCTCTGGATCATCCACCACATCAATCCCGGCTACGCTATCACCGTCATCCCCGGAGTCTTTCGACTCACTCACGTCCTCAACACCGGCGCGGCCTTTTCCCTCTTCGACTCCGCCTCGCCCATCCTCGTCCGCGACAGTCTCATCGCCTTCTCGATCATCGCCGTCATCGTCGTCCTCGCCATGCTATGGCGCACAGGCCGCGAGCTTTCGCTCACCGGCATCGCCCTCGCCCTCATCCTTGGCGGAGCCGTCGGCAACCTCTACGACCGCCTCCGCTTCTCCCACGTCGTCGACTTCCTCGAAGTCCACATCGTCCGCTATCACTGGCCCGACTTCAACATCGCCGACAGCTGCATCGTCATCGGAGCCTGCCTCCTCCTCATCGAAATCTTCCGTCCGCAATCACAAAGCTGACATGCCCCCCTGAGCGGCCTTGTCTTAGGGATGCCCGATATAATGGCCGCATGAACACGCATCAGGCCGGGATCTTCGCTCTTGGAACCTCTTCTCACGCATACCTGGAGTTTGACCTTCTGGACGCGAAGAAATGCAGGGAGTTCGCCTCTACGATCTCCGCCATCCGTGAACCAAGGACCACCACCGGCGGCGTGAACTTCGTCATCGGTTTCCGGCCCGAGCTCTGGCGCGATATTGTTCCGGATGACGCTCCTCCGGACGTGGAGGGCTTCAACAGCGACATCCATGGCAAAGAAGGATTTGTCATGCCGGCCACGCAACACGACGCGCTGGTATGGCTCTCCGGCAGCGCTTATGACGTGATCTTCGATATGGCCCGCTCCGTCGTCCATGACCTCGCCGGCCAGGCGTCGCTGGCGGATGAAACCTCGAGTTGGCCTTACCATCACGATCGCGATCTCACCGGCTTCATCGACGGCTCGGAGAACCCGACGCTGCTCGACGCTCCCATCGCGTCGCTCCTGCCCGAAGGAGTTCCCGGTGCTGCCGGCTCGGTCCTGCTGCTGCAAAAGTGGAAGCACAAAACGTCGGAGTGGGAAGCCCTTCCGGTCGACCGGCAAGAGCGCGTCATGGGACGAACCAAGCCCGACAGCACCGAACTCGAGAACAAGCCATCGGACTCGCATGTCGCGCGCACCGACCAGGACGAATTCGGAAATATCTTTCGCCGCAACATGCCTTATGGAAACGTCGACGACCATGGCACCGTCTTCGTTGGATTCAGCGCAGACCAGAAGCGGCTTTCGAGAATGTTAGACAGCATGGCGGGCCTGATCACAGGCACCCGCGACGCGCTCACCCGCTACACCCAGCCGTTGACCGGCTCCTATTATTTTGTGCCGTCCGTCGAAAGTTTGCGGAGCTTACGCTAGGGCGGCCACGCAGATCATCCAAAGCATACGTCATCTCGACCGGAGACGCGCAGCTTTATCGCGCGGCGCAGTGGAGAGACCCCTGTATTTCGCCGTTATTTGTTTTGAAAAGCGAATCAACGCTCCCATAGTTTTTTAAACCGGCCATCAAAGGATCGAGTTGCTATTTTTCATAATCCTCTGCCTACTCTTCAATTAATTCGCGCTCAAGCCCACAATGCCTGAAAATAGAAGTTTGGCCATGCCCACTCCAAATCCCGCCCCGAAACCCGATCAGATCACTATCCGCGGAGCCCGCACCCACAACCTCAAGGGCATCGACGTCGACATCCCCCACAACGCCCTCACGGTCGTCAGCGGCGTCTCGGGCTCGGGAAAATCCTCGCTCGCCTTCGACAC
>NFUO01000531.1 GCA_002197545.1 Acidobacteria subdivision 2 bacterium RH1 MAG20
CAAGGATGGCCCACTTCGCCGGAGGTTCGGCCGGCCAACGCCGGTACGAACATGCCATCGTAGTCGATGAGCTTGGCGGCCAGCGAGTTGACTTTGCTGCCAGGCACGAGCAACAAGTTGCCGTGCTGTAAATCACCGTGCGCGATGCCGGCCGAGCGCAAACACCCGGACATGCGCACCCAAATCTGCAATAGCGCCTCCAGTTTATCCGGCTTGTCGGCGTACTGGCGGACGAACTCGTTGAGGGTCAGTCCCTCCACCCACTGCATTTTGAGGAGGGGATACCAACGACCGCGAAGGCGAATGCCGCGATCGAGAAACGTGAAATCGACGGTGAACGGCAGCGGCGTCTGCTCGAGATAGCGGCTGACTTCCTGATAGCGTTCGCGTAGACCGGCCACTTCGCGGGTGAAACATTTGACGGCCCAGCGCGAGCCGTTCGGGCAGCGCATTTCATACACATCGGCGAAGTTGCCGGAGCGCGGCATGGGGATGCCGAGGGCATTGGCGACGGTCTCGCCCGTTTTCAGTTCGTCGTCGCCGAAGCTGTTGCGCGGATCTTGGATGGCTTCGTTGTAATCTTGCGAAAGGGGCCAACTCATGAGCAACTCCTCCGATCTCGTGTCGCCGCGCCGCGGCGACACGGGGCGATACTCACCCCTGGAACAACGTCGTTTCTTGCTCGAGTGGGCGAAGACGGCCTGCGGGATGGAGATAGCTTGAGCGCCATTTGCCGCAGTGTATCGGTGGAAGAAACAAACCGTGCGGAATTAACTGAGTCTAACACCGTCGCGGCGAGGTAACAAGAGTATGCGGGTCCGTGGATTAATTTCGTATTTTGTCAACCGCTCATCCCTCGTAGCCACAGGCGGCCCGCCTGTGGGCTGCTGAATGGAATCACTTTCGGAAATAGAAAAACAGCAGTTGGCCGAGAAACGCGGCGACGCCGCCGACCAGCGCCCCCAGAATGGCCGGAAGCAACGCCCACCAGCGACGGCCGCTTTCTTCC
>NFUO01000532.1 GCA_002197545.1 Acidobacteria subdivision 2 bacterium RH1 MAG20
CCACCAGCTTCCATGAGTGGGAAAGGTTCCGGTCGTCGTTGACAGGGAAAGTGGAGTTCTGCGACAGTGCGGCGATGAACTGGTCGGCTGGCATGGGGCGACCGAGAAGAAACCCTTGCAGCGAATCGCATCCCATCTGGGTGAGAAACTCTTGTTGGCTGGCTGTCTCGACGCCTTCAGCGACAACCTTCAAGTGCAGCGTCTTACCCAGCGCCACAATCGCGGAAACGATGGCCGCATCCTCGCCATCCTTCGCCAGGTCGCGTATGAACCCACGATCGATTTTCAATTCGCTGGCAGGCAGGCGTTTCAGATAGAGCAGACTCGAGTAGCCTGTCCCGAAGTCGTCAATAGAGATGTTGACTCCCATGCTATAGATCTGCTGCAGGATCACCATGCTCGTGTCGACATCCCGCATGGCGGTTGATTCCGTCACTTCCAGCGTCAGGCAGCGGGGCTCCAGGGCATGGCGTTCCAGCGTCTCGCGCACCATTTGAATCAGTCCAGCATGACCGAATTGCAGCGATGACAAGTTGACCGCGATGGTCCAATTATTATTGCCGGAGTCTCGCCACTCACGCATCTGGCGGCAAGCTTCGTCCAGCACCCATTCTCCGATGGGTACGATCAAGCCAGTCTTTTCCGCCAGAGGGATAAAGTCATCCGGAGCGATCAGTCCGCGTGTGGGATGTTGCCAGCGCAGCAGAGCCTCGGCGCCAACCATCTTCCGGTGAGTCGCGTCGAATTTCGGCTGGTAATGCAGGACCAGTTCATGTCGTTCCAGCGCCAGACGCAGGTCGTGCAGCAACTGTAGCTGCTCGTGGGCGTTGGCGTTCATTGAGGTTTCAAAGAAGCAGTAGCAATTGCGTCCCAGAGCCTTGGCGTGATACATCGCAGCATCGGCGTCCATCAGCAGGTCGCGATGTTCATCGCCGCCGGCGTAGATAGCGATGCCGATGCTGGCCGACACGCGCAGTTCGTGGTCTGCGACCGTAAAAGGCTGCCCGATGGCTGTCACCAGCTTATCGGCCAGGTTGGCCGCATCCGTCGGCTCGCCTGCGTCCGCCAGCAGCACAAATTCATCGCCTCC
>NFUO01000533.1 GCA_002197545.1 Acidobacteria subdivision 2 bacterium RH1 MAG20
CGTTCTCATGAACGAGCCTGACTACCGCATCCGCCCGCGACGGTCGGATCGAGTGAAAGGAGGAAATTATGTGTCCTGCGTGCATTGCAACACTGGCTCTGATCGTCGCTGGCGCTACCTCGACGGGCGGCCTGACCGCGCTCGTGGTAAAGAAGATTCATGCAAAGACCGGGGAGAAGAAAATCGACCCGGCAACCCAAACCAAATAACAAGGAGGATAAGAGGATGAATCACCCCAACGTTGTGTCACGAACTGAGTGGCTTGCTGCTCGCAAGGAGCTGCTCGCCAAAGAGAAGGAAGCCACCCGCCAGCGGGATGCGCTCAGCGCAGAACGCCGCAAGCTCCCAATGGTCAAGATCGAGAAGGAGTATGTATTCGATGGCGCGAACGGTCACAACACCCTGCGCGATCTCTTCGGTAAACATCCGCAGCTTATCGTCTACCATTTTATGTTTGACCCAAGCTGGGAAGCGGGCTGCAAGAGCTGCTCGCACCTCATGGACAATTCCGAGGGCGCCATCGTCCACTTGACGGCGCGTGATACGTCATTCGTGGTCGTTTCCCGCGCGCCGCTGGCGAAGATCGAACCGTTCAAGAAGCGCATGGGGTGGACCTTTCCCTGGTTCTCATCGTTCAGCACTGACTTCAACTACGACTTTCACGTCACACTGGACAAGGCCGAGGGAAGCACCGAGTACAACTACGCGAACGCAACGGAACTCGTGAAGGCCGGCAAGCTATGGTCCGAGAAGGGCGAGCTGCCCGGCTTGAGCGTCTTCCTTCGCGAAGGTGAAAACGTCTTTCACACGTACTCGGTCTACCAACGCGGACTTGATCTTCCCCTCAATACCTACAACTTCCTCGATATGACGCCGCTCGGCCGGCAGGAGGAAGGCATTGGCATACAGTCATGGATACGCCACCACGACAACTACCCGGCCTAGCAAGGGACGCTACAAAGCATGAAACGGCGCGGGCCGATAGGAGGGCATGATGAAGAAGACGGCAATGGAACGGGAGACGGCAGAAGTCGATCCACGCTTTGCGCTGGTCGTGGATGCCTTTGCTGAAGACCGCCGGGTCACCCATGGAGGCAGCAAGGGCTTCGGGTCTGGCGCCCTCAAAGTGAACGGCAGGATCTTCGCGATGATGTCGTCAAAGGGCGAGTTCGTTGTGAAGCTCCCGAAGGAGCGCGTTGAAGAGCTGGCCGCGTCCGGCGCGGGCGAACCTTTCGACACCGGCCGGGGAAGGCTCATGAAGGAGTGGATTGTCATCGGGGCTGACCGGGCGAACTGGATCGA
>NFUO01000534.1 GCA_002197545.1 Acidobacteria subdivision 2 bacterium RH1 MAG20
GACTAACGTGTGACATCTAGGTTACGGGAGGAATGGAGCACAGTTTGTTAAGCTGTTTGGGATGTGCGTGGGACGCACGGGAGTAAGAATGAAAACCGGCGCCATTTGACAGCATCGCTATGCTGGTGATGAAGGTGGGCAATCGAGGTCGGGACCGCAGTGGATCTGCCGAGGTCGATAAGCTGTTTGACCTGGAACAGGCACGTTCGAGCTACCAGACGAGGTGTTGGCGCCCACAACGGGCCGCCTCCTCGCCAAAATATCTTTCACTCGTTGGGGAATCCGGCCCGGCTAGAATCGCAGGCCGTCGCACAGAAAAACAAGGTCTGCTAATTCTTTGCCGAGCCGGACTCGCCTGGTCTACTCGGAGGTTCTGTCACCTTCGAATCGTCAATGTGTTGGAACATCGCTAACATCTCCTCTCAGCGGGTGCGGAGCCCAGCTACGACATCCATCGGGAGCCGCACTTCGAGGAGTCGCTCGACCCACCGCGCCGCAGTGCGAACCACATCGATTGTTTTCCGCATTTCGTTCACCTCCTTTCCTTTCCGTACGGTCATTAGCCATGAAGCGCGCCCGCAAGCTGCACTACACGAAAAGCAAGTAATCCGAACATGAGCAGTAGATAGCCCCGCAGCGCAAACAGGCAGATCTTTATGGTCCTGGTCATCCGCATAGGTCCGAGATGTTCGGTCTCCACCTTCTCCTCCGGTACATCGTCAAGCGGATGCACTACGATAAATGCGGGTCGCTCGTGTTGCATTCTGTCATCCAGTTCGGTCATCGGGGTCGTCATTGTCTTTCTCTTCTACGCATTCGGAAATAACTGGGGCACAGCTACCTGAGCTGCCAGGAGCAGCGACAGAACAAACAGCAGGATCACGATCGCCCAGTTCACAACGTTGTTCCAGCGCTTGTTGGTAAATCTTTCGCCCAAAACTTCTTTGTCGTTCAACAAGAGCTGCAGGAAGATAATTGCCGACGGCAGCATGATCCCCGCGAGCACCTGCACGCTCAAAATGATGAGTTGCAGAGGCGCGCCGGGAATGAGCACGATGGCCGCCGCTGCCATTACGCACAGAGCGTAGACTCCGTAGAATGCTGGAGCTTCCCGGACCGGCTTCTGCAAGCTATGGGGCCAGCTACTCACTTCACCGTAAGCCCACGCGCTCGATAACGAGATGGTGGTTGTCCCGAGTATCGCCGCATTGATCATCAGCAGGAGGATCGCGTTCTTGACGAACGGTCCAAAGACGCCACCCAACTGAACAGCCAGCCGCGCTGGATCGCTGAAATCCCAATGGCGCTGGAACGCCGTGTTACCGGCGAGCATCATGCAGCCGGCCACTAAAATCGTAAACGCCGCGCCGACGAGCGTATCCAGCCTCGCCCAGGTCAGATCCGAAAAGCGCAGCCGTTTGTCAGCGACGCAGCTTTGCTGAAAGAACAACTGCCAGGGCGCGATGGTGGTTCCGACCGTGGCAATAACCAGGAACAACCAACCCGCGGTCAATCCGCTACTCGGCATGGAGGGCAGAACCGTGTGCCTCAGCACGTCCCCAGCGACTGGATGAACGCGGAAGGCGATCGCGAACCACGCCAAGTCAAGCAGACAGAGAAAGACGACTGTGCGTTCCCACCGCCGGTAGCTCCCGGTCAACACCAAGGCGGAGAGACCGACCGCGGCAACTGGCACACCCAATGCCGGGCTTACGCCGAGTTTCGCGAGGGCCAGGGCGATGGCTGCGAACTCGGTCACGAGGGTCAGGAAATTAAGCAGCAACAGGTCGGCCAACGAAAAACGTCCCCACCACTTCCCAAAACGCCGGTAGATCATGGCGGCGTGGCCTTGGCCCGTCGCGATTCCCAGCCGTACGACCATCTCCTGAACGAAGTAGGAGATCGGCAATAACACCAATAGGAGCCACAGAAGGTGCGTGCCGTATTGGGCGCCGGCCTGGACATAGGTGGAGACCGCGCCCGCATCGTTGTCGGCCTCCATGACGATCAAGCC
>NFUO01000535.1 GCA_002197545.1 Acidobacteria subdivision 2 bacterium RH1 MAG20
CCAGGCAAGGCCACAGTTGATTTGGGACAGCGGCGTTTCGCTTCGACATCTTTGAGCCGCCTGTTCGCGCGGCCGAGATGTCGTCGCTACAACGAGACCCGGCCAGGCTAAAAATACTTCCTGGACCGAAGGTCTCGTTCGCCTCTGCTTCGAGGTGGGGGACCGAGCCCGAAGGCTGGTGTGTCGATCTCCCCTACGCCGTTTTGGGCTGGCGTGAACTACTCCCCTAGGGCGAGGCGGAAGCTATCAGGAGATTCGAAAAGTGTCAAACTTTGCGCGAATCGGGGTCGCCGCCATGAGTCGCAAGGTCTTCCATTAGCCGCGGGCTAACTAAGGAGAAGATTTGGGCGGAGGAGAGGTGGCGCCGTCCGGGAAGCGGGAACCCGGACGGCGCCGAGCCTGGTCCAGCAAGCGATCAGGGATTAAGCCAGCTGGACCGGCCAATGCGATGAGGGTCAATAAACAAACATGCAAGTCTGCATCTTACTCCTCGCAGTAAATCCATCGATCAGGTTTGCGTCAAGTCCGCTCGTGCTCGATGGTGTTGCCGCGACGCTGCCGCAATCGCTTATCTTAAAACTCACAGTCCCCTGCTCAGCATGAGTACTCAGCACGAGACTGTGCCTGTATCCCAAATCGTAGGCCTACCTTTTAGTAGCCGGCGCGGGCGCGGGCCGCGAACTTAGTGGATGCGCCCGAAAAAAATCCAACATCGCGGGCACCCACGTCGAAGGCCATCGCACATGATTGGCGGTGCCCAATGTGATCCCTAACTCGTTACTTGGGTCGCCGTCGGGATTGGTCCCGCACGCATCCATGCATCCATTGGTCGGCGCCACGGCCGAGTTGATGATGCTGTCCTGCACCCCGATGCCGATTGGCAAAAGCTGATGCATTAGTAACTCGCCGTTGGGACAGATGCCGGCGATATCGCAATCATTATGGAGATGGTAGGTCGGCGCGCCGAGATTCAGGATCTGGAGTTGCGTGATGTTCGCGGGCTTTCCGGTCACCGGCGTTTGCTGGCACGGATCGTTAAACGCGCCGTATGGATTGGGCGCCGAGTACACCGCAATCGAAGCGATCGACCGCCGCTCGAGGCCATACGCGTAAGCCATCGCCGATCCATTCGACCACCCGCTTAGATAGATGCGATTGGTATCGACCATCTTGCTGGTCAGCACTTGCGCGGTGAAATGGTCGATCGTCGCCGCATCGACATTTTGCGGATAGCTCACCCCCTTCACGGTCACCGCGCCGGGATTGAACTGGCGATACCAGTTGTCCCAGCCCGGGCCGGTGTTGTCCGGCGAAGGATAGTAGTGATCGGTGTCGCGGCCTTCAGGCGCCAACAAAATGAAGCCAGGCTTGGCCGAGTTGTCGCTGACATTCGCGGTGTTGAGGTATTCGAGGAAGTTGGTGCCAGTCTCGGTTACATCCGCAGTCGTGAGCGACGGATGAAGGAAGATGACCAGCGGCAGCGGATTGGAAGTCGATGCGGCGGTGGGCTCGAAGAGACACGCATAGCGCGGAGTTCCATCGCTATCATTCCAGGGGCCCAAGACGGCGCCGCCGGCGCATTGCGGGACTTCATTCTGAATCAGAGCCTGCGGCGGGTTGCCGAACGGGG
>NFUO01000536.1 GCA_002197545.1 Acidobacteria subdivision 2 bacterium RH1 MAG20
GCACTGCTTATCTCTACAGCCACCTATGGCCAGGAGGCAGCGAGTGCCAGCGCTCCCCCGGACGGTGTCTACGCACAGCCCGGCCAGCTCGTTGATGTGGGCGGATTTCGGCTGAATCTCTACTGCATGGGGAGCGGCTCGCCCACGGTGGTCTTCGATTCCGGATGGGGAGACTGGGCGCCCGTGTGGTCGAAGGTGCAGCCTGAGGTCGCGAAGTGGACGCGCGCCTGCAGCTATGACCGTGCCGGCTATGGGTTTAGCGATCCGGGTCCCGTGCCGCGTACCAGCGTGCGCATCGCCGAGGAGCTACACACCGCGCTTCACCGTGCGGGCATCACTGGCCCCTATATTCTGGTGGGAAGCTCCTTCGGCGGCGACAACGTGCGCGTTTTTGCAAACCTGTACATGAGCGAGATTGCTGGGCTGGTATTGGATGACGCTGATCCTAACGAGCTTGAACCGAAGGCGATGCAAGAAGAGTCGCATCGAGCGCAGGCCGGGATTCCCTCCGATTTGCGCGATTGTCGAAACTTGATTGCCGGACACAAACCGTTGCCAGGCCAACCGTCAGGTCCTGGCCAGTCACCACAGACATGCGCTCAGCAGTTTTTTTCGCGGGGTTTCCCGGAAGTGGCGTGGTCTCGGGAATTGAGCGCCAAACTGCTGGAGATCGCAGAAACCAAGGTCGCGATGTACGACGCTGCTGCTTCGGAAATGGAACAAACACCGTGGGACGAAGCCTATCTGCAACAACACCAGCGCTCATTTGGTTCCCGTCCGATACGAGTGCTCACCTCCGGAAACCACGGTGTCGGCCACCTGGAGAGGAAGCCGCCGGACACGCCGAAGCACCTCAAATATGAGCAGGAGACCACGCTGGCCCAGGCGCGCTGGCTCACACTCTCTTCGAACTCTAAACAAATCTTCACCCACAACAGCTCGGAGTATATCCAGTTTGATGAGCCGGAGACCGTGATCAACGCCATCCGTGAAGTGTATAACCAGGCAAGAAAACCCTAAGCTGCTCTCGGCGACTGAAAATATTGCCGACGCAATTCCTTAGGAGGCCTGAATGAAGCTGCTTGCCGCTTTACTGACAGTAGGGCTGCTTTTCGCCGCGCCAAACGAAACGCTGGCGCAGGCGCCACAGCCCGCACCACGCGTCGGCGGCGGCGTGTTTCGCGACTGCCCGGATTGCCCTGAAATGGTTGTTATCCCGGCTGGAAGCTTCACTATGGGCTCATCAGCCGAGGAGAAATCCTGGGCCGCGAGTCACGGTGGCAGTATGTACGCGGTCTCTGATGAAGCTCCGCAACATCATGTCTCATTGCCATCATTCGCCCTGGGCAAGTATGACGTCACTCGTGGCGAGTACGCGGCATTCGCTCGGGAGACGGGATACCCGGCCGGTAATGGTTGCGGCGGCGGCCGCGCCATCTTCAAATGGGAGAAGGATCCGAAGGTAACTTGGGAAAATCCCGGCTATGCGCAGACTGACCGTGATCCAGTCGTGTGCGTGAGCTGGCAGGATGC
>NFUO01000537.1 GCA_002197545.1 Acidobacteria subdivision 2 bacterium RH1 MAG20
CGAAGACCTTCCGCATTGCGGTCGAAGGCGATCTGCCTTTCGGCGTCACCGCCAAGGACATCATCCTCGACATCATCGGGCGGATTGGAACAGACGGCGCCACCGGCAGTGTCATCGAGTACGCCGGCTCCGCCATCCGCGCCCTCTCCATGGAAGGCCGCATGACCATCTGCAACATGAGCATCGAGGCGGGAGCCCGTGCCGGAATGATCGCCCCCGATGAGACCACCTTCGCCTATCTCAAAGGCCGTCGCTTCTCCCCCGGCACGAATTCCTCTTTTGATTTGTCATTCCGCAGCGAAGCGGAGGGATCTGCTGTTCAGGCCGCCAATGAATCCGCCTGGAAAAACGCCGTTCAGCACTGGTCCGAACTTGTAACGGATGAAGGAGCAATCTTCGATCGCGAACTCACCATCAACGCCGCCGAGATCACCCCCACCGTCAGTTGGGGCACCAGCCCCGGCATGGTCACCGGCGTCAAATCTACCGTTCCGCTCGCCGACCCCAACGCCAGCGAAGCCGACAAGAAAGCCTTCGAGCGCGCCCTCGAATACATGGACCTTAAAGCCGGAACTCCCATCGAGCAGATCGCCATCGACCGTGCCTTCATCGGTTCCTGCACCAACGCACGTATCGAAGACCTCCGCGCCGCTGCCTCGGTCGTTCGCGGCTATCACGTGGCGACGACTGTCCGTGCCATGGTCGTTCCCGGCTCGCAGGCAGTCAAAGCACAAGCCGAAAAAGAGGGCCTCGATAAAGTCTTCACCAGTGCAGGTTTCGATTGGCGCGAACCCGGCTGCAGCATGTGTCTCGGCATGAATCCAGACATTCTCGCCCCCGGCGAACGCTGCGCCTCGACCTCCAACCGTAACTTCGAGGGCCGCCAGGGACGCGGAGGCCGCACCCACCTCGTCAGCCCGCAGATGGCCGCCGCCGCAGCCATCACTGGCCACTTCACCGACATCCGCAACTGGAAGTTCAACGACTCGAAGGAGGCGAAGTAATGCATCCCATCAATATCCTCACCAGCCATGCCGTCCCTCTCGACCGCCCCAACGTCGATACCGACCAGATCATCCCCAAGCAGTTCCTCAAGCGCATCGAGCGCACCGGATACGGCGATTTCCTCTTCTACGACTGGCGCCGCATTCAGGAAGGCCCAAACACGGGCGAGCCCGACGAAAGTTTCGTTCTCAACAAGCACCATCACAAGGGCGCGAAGATCCTCATCGCTGGAAAGAACTTCGGCTGCGGCAGCTCCCGCGAACATGCTGCCTGGGCACTCACCGACTTCGGCTTTCTCGCCGTCATCGCTCCCAGCTTCGCCGACATCTTCTTCTCCAACGCCGGAAAGAACGGCATGATTCTCGTCCGCCTCTCCGAAGCCGACGTGCAAACGTTGATGGAGCGCTCAACAAAAAATCCAGCCCACAAGATCACCATCAACCTCGAAGCCCAAACCATCGTCGACGACGAAGACTTCAGCGCCAAATTCGAAATCGACCCATTCCGCAAATACTGTCTCCTCAATGGCCTCGATGACATAGGCCTCACCCTGCGCCACGAATCCGAACTTGACTCCTACGAATCAAAACACGACAAAGACTTCTGGTCCACACCCAAGACTTCCATCGCGTAAATTTTATGACCGCATTTGAAGAGACACGAGCCAGCTACCGTCCAAAGCGCATCACCACACTATTTGTGGGTGAGTCGGCACCGCACGGTGGCACGTTCTTTTACAACCAGGACAGCAGACTCTTCTATGAAATGCAAAAAGCATTCAAAGGCAACGCGCTCTTCCTTCAAGACTTCAAACATTGCGGTTTCTATCTGGATGACTTGGTACTCGAACCAGTTAATCAGCTGGAACACAAACCTCGCACATCACTCTGCAATCGATCTGTTTCATCACTTGCAGAGCGATTGAAGGATTACAAACCTGAAGCAATAGTAGTTCTGTTGATCGCAATAAAGCCGATGGTTCTGAAGGCAATGCTTGCGGCAGGCTTGTCGTATGAACCTTACTGCACGCCATTTCCAGGCTTCGGAAATCAACGACGTTTTCATAGGACCATGGCTGAAATCATCCCCAATTTACCTACAGCACAAATGGAAGGAAACACATTTTGAGCAATGAAATCAATCCGAAGAAAAACAGCGTAGTCCTGACCGAAGGCCCCAACCGCGCCGCTGCCCGCTCCTACTTCCGCAGCGTCGGCTTCACCAAAGAGGACCTGCACAAGCCCATCATCGGCATCGCCAACACCTGGACCGAGATCGGCCCCTGCAACTTCCATCTCCGCCAGGTCGCCGAGGCTGTCAAGCAGGGCGTGCGCGAAGCGGGCGGCACACCGATGGAGTTCAACACCGTCACCATCCACGACGGCATCACCATGGGCACCCAGGGCATGAAGGCCTCTCTGATCTCCAGAGAAGTTATCGCGGATTCCATCGAGCTCGTCGCCCGTGGTAACAGTTTCGACGGCCTGGTCTGCATCGCCGGCTGCGACAAGAACATGCCCGCTGCCATCATGGCCCTCGCCCGCCTCGATATCCCCAGCCTCATGCTCTATGGCGGGAGCATCGCTCCAGGCCATCTGAAACAACCAGATGGCTCCTTCAAAGAGATCACCATCCTCTCGGTCTTCGAAGGCATGGGTTCGCACGCGGCTGGGAAAATAAATGATGACGAGCTCGAAGCCCTCGAAGCCTCAGCCTGTCCCGGTCCCGGAGCCTGCGGTGGTCAGTTCACCGCCAACACTATGGCCATGGCCGGTGAGTTCCTCGGCATCTCGCCCATGCACCTCACCGGCGTCCCCGCCATGTCACCCGAAAAGCACGAAGCCAGCCGTCAGGCGGGCCGCCTTGTCATGGACCTCGCGCGCTCGGGCCTCACCCCGCGCAAGATCGTCACCCGCAAATCCATCGAAAACGCCATCGCTGCCGTCGCTGCCTCAGGTGGCTCCACCAATGCCGTCCTGCACCTCATCGCCATCGCCCATGAGTTCGACATTCCGCTCTCCATGGACGACTTCGACCGCATCTCCGAGCACACGCCATTCATCTGCGATCTCTCTCCCGGCGGAAAATACGCTGCCAAGGACTATCAGGATGCCGGCGGCTCCCGCCTGCTCGCAAAACGCCTCATGGAGCGGGGTCAGCTTCACGACTCTCCCACCGTCTCCGGCAAAACCCTCTACGAAGAGGCCAGCGCCGCCGTCGAAACTCCCGGCCAGCCTGTGATCCATACCTGGGAGCAAGCCCTCAAGCCTACTGGCGGGCTCGTCATCATGAAGGGAAACCTTGCGCCTGATGGCTGCGTCATCAAGGTTGCCGGACACGAGCGCCTCAACCACACCGGCACCGCCCGCATCTTCGACTCCGAGGACGACTGCCACGCCGCCGTCGAGAACGGCAAGATCAACCCGAACGATGTCCTCGTTATTCGCTACGAAGGGCCTCGCGGAGGTCCGGGAATGAGGGAGATGCTCGCCGTAACCGCGGCCATCAAAGGCATTCCGGCTCTTTCGGACACCGTCGCTCTGCTCACTGACGGACGCTTCTCGGGTGCTACGCGTGGGTTGATGGCTGGCCATGTTGCTCCTGAAGCGCAGCTTGGCGGGCCGATTGCCGCCGTTCGCGAAGGCGATACGATCACCTTCGACATTCCTAACCGCAAACTTACGCTTAATGTCTCCGACGAAGAGATCGCCAATCGCCTGAAGACGTGGAAGGCTCCTGAGCCTCGTTTCAAGCGCGGAGTCTTCGCCAAATATGCAAATTCAGTAAGCAGTGCATCGAAGGGAGCGATCACGACCTAAAGTACCCCACCCCCGGCCTTAAAGTCCTAAAGTCTTCAAAGAAAAGGACTTGAGTCCGCACCTCGGAGCTAAAGTCTTGATAATAAAGGGCGGTATATCGGTAAAGTATTCATAATACGGGAGATAGCCTCATCATGGGACACACTCGAAGTGGACGTGGTGAGGTTGTTGCAAAGTACCTCAGCGGCTAAAGCCGCGTTGTAAAAAGTCGCTTACGGTACGGCTGAAGCCGTGCCCTTAAGCAAAGCTGGAGTTTAGCAACCTACTTAGGACCGTTTCACAGAACTCATGGAGGGCAATATGGCAGACAAGAATCAGCACCCGCAACTTACCGGAGCCGAGATCGTTTGGGCCACGCTGGCTGGCGAAGGCGTCGATAAGGTCTTCGGCTACCCCGGCGGAGCCATCCTTCCCGTCTACGATGCCCTGCGCAAGTTCCCCAGCATCCACCATGTGCTCGTGCGCCACGAGCAGGGAGCCTCGCACATGGCCGACGGCTACGCCCGCGCCTCGGGCAAGACCGGCGTGTGCATCGCCACCAGCGGGCCGGGTGCGACCAACCTGGTCACCGGCATCGCCACGGCCATGCTCGACAGCATTCCCTTGGTGGCGATCACCGGACAGGTTTCGTCCAAGGTGCTCGGCTCCGACGCTTTTCAGGAGGTTGACATCACGGCCATCACGATGCCCATCACCAAGCACAACTGGCTCGTGACCCGCGCTGAAAATATCGCGCCGACCATTCGCGCTGCGTTCCAGATCGCGCAATCGGGGCGACCTGGTCCGGTGCTGGTCGATATCACCAAAGACGCCCAGCAGGCCACGGCCACATTCGATTTCGAAGCAGCGGCGCCGCCGCCGCACCGGCCGCATCCGATGCTTCGCGCCGAAAGCTCGTCCATCAAACAAGCCATCGATCTCATCCAGTCGGCCAAACGCCCGGTCATTCTGGCGGGTCACGGCATCACGCAGTCGGGAGCCGAGGCTGAAGTCCTCGCCTTCGCCGAGCGCCAGCAGATCCCGGTTGCCAGCACCCTGCTCGGCCTCGGATCGTTTCCGACGCATCACCCGCTATCGCTCGGCATGATGGGTATGCACGGCGAGTCGTGGGTGAACAACGCGATTCAGCAGGCCGACCTTCTGCTCGCCTTCGGGATGCGCTTCGACGACCGCGTTACCGGCAACCTCGCAAGCTACGCGCCCAACGCGAAGAAGATCCACATCGAGATCGACCCCAGCGAGATCAACAAGAACGTCAAGGTAGACGTGGCGCTGATCGGCGACCTGCGCCAGACGCTTGGGCTGCTGCTGCCGCTGATGCCGAAGAAGTCCGATGCAAGCTGGATCAAGGCCGTGAATGCCATGAAGGGCGCCGCCGCCGTCCGCGACATCATCAACCTACCCGACAACGGCCATCTGTACGCCGCGCACGTCATCAACGACATCTGGCGCGAGGCCGAAGCCGCCGGAAGAACAGCCCAGACGATCATCGTGACCGACGTGGGCCAGCACCAGATGTGGGAGGCGCAGTACTACAAGCACGACTCGCCGCGCACACTCATCACCTCTGGCGGCCTCGGTACCATGGGCTTTGCATTGCCCGCAGCGATTGGCGCGAAGGTCGCCTGCCCGGAGAAAGACGTCTGGGTGATCGCCGGGGATGGCGGCTTCCAGATGACTGCTGCCGAGCTTTCGACGATTCAGCAGGAGGGGCTTGCCATCAACATTGCCGTGATCAACAACGGCTTCCTCGGCATGGTGCGGCAGTGGCAGGAGGCCTTCTACGACAAGAACTACGCCGCCAGCCCTATTCTTTCGCCCGACTTCGTCGCGCTCGCCGCCGCGCACGGCATCGACGGCGCGACCGTTAACAAGCGCAAGGATGTAACTCCCACAGTCACAAAATCACGTACCAGCGGTAAGGCGTTTTTGATTAATTTCCAGGTGGAGAAAGAGGATGGGGTTTATCCGATGATCGCGCCCGGTGCAGCGCTGCATGAGATGGTTCGCAGACCGACAAAGGACCCGCTACTGGAAACTGCGGAGGATGAATAATCTTGCAAACCCTCGCCGTTACAATTTCGGCCTTAGCTTTGACAATTTCTGCCATAACAGCGTGGCTCACTTTGTTTCGTCGAGGAACTGTAAAAATGACACGGCCGTCAGTAATTTATTTTGGTCCAGATGGAGGGCCGGTCGCTGGGAGGGAACAAAAAGTTTATTTGCGAACCTTGCTATTTAGCACCTCAAAAAGGGGTCGCGTTATAGAAGCAATGTACGTGGCTTTGAGGCGTAACGAGAGTAAGCAAAATTTCAACATTTGGGTTTACGGAGATGAGCGTCTTGTTAGGGGAAGCGGCCTTTTTATTGGCGAGTCTGGAATTGCCGTAAGCCATCATTTCTTATCGCCTACTGACAATAATCAATTCAAATTTTCCGAAGGCGCTTACCATGTTGAAATATTCGTCAAGCTACTAGGCGACAAAGAGACCCTTCGTCTGTTCTCGCAGGAATTGATAGTGAATAATGCAGCCGCGACAGCATTAGCAAATGAGGATTGTGGATTGTATTTCGATTGGGGTCCGGATGCTAAGCGCTATATACCTCACATTGATAAAAAGCGACGTCCGTTCTCTCCTGACGATTTTCTAGAAGCACTTGCAATGGGTAGGGTTGTACCGAACAAATAACTCTTCAAAGGTTTAGGAACTGAAAGGTTGTATGCTCCACGCCTGTGCATCTCTGAAGAACGACAAACCCGGCACCTCAGCCCGAGCCATTGCGTTCCTACTTCTGCTTGCGCTGGCACCAGCGTTTGCGAAGACACAGCAGCAGAGCGTCAAAATCAAAATCATCAATGCAAAGACCAATCAGCCAATCAAAGACGAGAAGCTCAACGTAGCCCTCAGAGTTGATCAGATCGGGTCCGTCGCCATGCCGACCGACGCAAAAGGAATCATCGAGGTGAAGACTGGTAATGCAACCACAATCCGCATCCTCTCGAACATGTATGCCGATTGTCGCTCACGCGGCGAGCTTTACACCGACTACTCCATCGCGCAGATTCATAGCAACGGCATCACCACTGGCAATCTTTGCAGCGACGCCACGCCAAAAGCCAAACCCGGCGAACTGATCCTCTTTGAGATTCCCAAAACCGACATTCCGAAATATCCCAATCCACCGGTCAGCTACCTGCCCCATTCAGACGAGAAGCCACATTGAAAGAGGCTGGTGAAAGGTCGACTTATGAAAGATGCACCTCAGCGGCTAAAGCCGCACGGCGATAGACAACAACTTATGGAACGACTGAAGTCGTGCCCTTAACAAAACAGAGTTTTTCAGCAATTACGGAAAGGCAATCATGCTCCACACTTTTGTAGCCCTTGTCTCAGACAAACCCGGCGTCCTTACCCGAGTCGCCTCGCTCTTCCGCCGCCTCAATATCAACATCGTCTCGTTGACGGTCGGAGAGTCCGAACGCGTCGACACCTCGCGCATGACCATCGTCTGCGAGGCGCCGGAGCATGCCGCCGACCGCATCCGCGCCTCGCTCTACAAGCTGGAGATCACTGTGGACGTGGACGAGGTAGGCCGCAGCGAGGCCGTCATCCGCGAACTCTGCCTTATTAAGGTCTCCGCCGGGCCGAACGAGCCCAACGGGCTGCACTCACGCTCGCAGATCTTCGAGCTGGCCACGGTCTTTCGCGCTCGTGTCGTCGATCTCGCGCCCGAGTCCATCATGCTCGAAATGACGGGCAGTTCCAGCAAGATCGAGGGCCTACTGCAGGTGCTGCGCGAGAGCGGCTACACCATTCTTGAGGTCTCGCGCACCGGCCGCATGGCCATGCGGCGCGGCCACCACACCAGCCGCGTGCTCAAAGCGCTGGGCACGCCCAACGGCGATGCCGATCCTGATATCCCCGGCATATCCACCACCGATATTCTTCCCAACCAGTTTGACGAGCACTAAAACTTATCGACCACGGATTACGCGGATAAAAACGGATGAAAGACAAGTTCATGATTCATATGATTTAGAGCAAATGCAAAAAATCTGTTTATTTTTTTATCCCGCAATCCGTGGTCGTCACTTGCTTCACTGAGCTACCATTAACCTAAAGGAAACGAACACAATCATGGCAAAGGCATACCACGACGCAGACGCAGACCTCTCTCTTATCCAGGCGAAGAAAGTCGCCATCATCGGCTACGGATCGCAGGGCCACGCCCATGCACTCAACCTCAAGGACTCCGGCGTCGACGTGCGCGTTGGCCTCCGCGCCGATAGCCCCAACGTGGAGCGCGCGCGCAAGGCTGGCCTCCAGGTCGGCACCGTCGCCGAAGTCTCCAAGTGGGCCGACGTCATTATGAACCTGACGCCCGACCAGACGGCAGCGAAGGTCTACCACGCCGATATCGAGCCGAACCTGGGAACAAAAGACGGGGCCCCCGGCAAGACACTGATGTTCGCGCACGGCTTCAACATCCGCTTCCGCACCATCACCCCGCCCGCCGGAGTCGATGTGTCGCTGGTCGCGCCCAAGGCCCCCGGCCACCGCGTCCGCGAGGTCTTCACCGAAGGCGGCGGCGTACCCGCGCTCGTAGCCGTAGAACAGGATGCCAGCGGCACCGCCCTCGCACTCGCACTCTCCTACGCCAAGGGCATTGGCTGCACCCGCGCCGGAGTGCTCGAGACCACCTTCACTGAAGAGACCGAGACCGACCTTTTCGGCGAGCAGGCCGTGCTCTGCGGCGGGACCTCGGCTCTGGTGAAGGCAGGCTTCGAGACTCTCGTCGAGGCTGGCTACCAGCCTGAGCTGGCATACTTTGAAGTGCTGCATGAACTCAAGCTCATCGTCGACCTGATGTATCGCGGCGGCCTTGAGTACATGCGCCACTCCATCTCGGACACCGCAGAGTGGGGCGACTACGTTGCCGGTCCGCGCATCGTCACCGCCGAGGTCAAGAAGGCGATGAAGGGCCTGCTCAACGACATTCAGGATGGCAGTTTCGCCAAGAAGTTCATCGAAGAGAACGAGACTGGCCGCCATGAGTTCGCACGCATCCGCAAGCAGGAAGCCGCCCACCAGATCGAAAAGGTCGGCGCGGAACTTCGCAAGTCGATGCCGTTCCTCGACCCCGTCGTTGTCAAAGACGGGGCCGTCGTCAAGGCCTGACCGCCATTCGCAACCAAACGAAGAGGCGGAGCCACTTAGCTCCGCCTTTCGTATTTTTACAAGGGAACCTGCACACAAAAATTCACGTATCTAGAGCATCGACTACCATAACAACAGAACTGGAGCCCCGCCCTATGGAAACCGCGACCCTCCAAACCGAGCCATACTTAGTTCCAATCACACCTGCAACACCCACACCTCTGCCCGAGATCATCGCCGCTCTCCGCACTATCACACCTCTCGCCGGCCTCTCGGACGCTGAGTATACCTGGTTCGCCACCCACGGCTCAGAGCGCATCAGCGATGATGACGCGATGGTCTTTCGCGAGGGCGAGCCAACCTCGCACCTCGTCTTCATTCTGCGCGGTGAGATTCACGTCCGCCGTCGCCACTCCGGCCCCATGGCGCTGTTCATCGGCCGGGCGGGCCAGATGACCGGTAAGCTTCCCTTCTCGCGCATGAAGAACTACGGCGGAGACGGCTACACCATCGGTCCCACCTGGGTGCTCGATATCCACGAGTCCCTCTTTCCCCAGATGCTTGAGGCCATCCCCTCCATGGCCCAGCGCTGTGTCTCCGTGCTGCTCGACCGCGTCCGCGAAGTGACGCGCATGGAGCAGCAGGCCGAAAAGCTCTCCGCTCTGGGCAAACTTGCAGGCAATCTCTCGCACGAACTTAACAATCCTGCTTCGGCCGCCCAGCGTTCCGCCGCCAGCCTCTTCGGCGAACTTCGGCGGTACGGCGATCAGAAGTACCGCCTGGGCGCGCTTTGTCTCGAAGCCGATCAGTCCGCTATCTATAAAAGCTGGGTCGCTCGTACCCGCTCCAATATGGCCGATTTCTCAAACGTAGTTACGGCGTCACAAAATCCGCTCGCCGCAACCGACCGCGAAGAACGGCTTACGGCGTGGCTCACCGCACATGGCGTTGCCGACCCATGGGACATCGCGCCTTCGCTCTCCGAGACGCGCCTCAACATCGAGCACCTTGACGACCTCGCGCGCGACGCTTCGCCGGAGCTGCTGCCCATCGCCATCAGCACCTTTGCCACGTCGCTCCGGGTCGAGCGCATGACCGAGGCCATCATCGATTCCACGGTGCGCATCTTCGACCTCATCAGCGCCATCAAGGATTACTCCTACATGGACCAGGCACCGATCCAGGACATCGATCTTGCGCAGTCGCTAGAAACCACGCTGGCCATGTTCGCTTCACGGCTGCAAGGCATCACGGTGGAGCGCGACTTCGATCCCGCACTCCCTCCCCTGAGCGCCTATGGCAGCGAACTCAGCCAGGTCTGGACGGCACTCATCGAGAACGCAATCGAAGCCATGCGGTCGATCAACGTTTCCGGCATTCTCCGGCTCCGCACCTGCCTCGCCGGCAGCATGGCCTTCGTCGAGGTCTGGGACAACGGCCCCGGAGTCGATCCCGCCATCCAATCCCGCATCTTCGAGCCCTTCTTCACCACGAAGGCTCCCGGGCATGGCCTTGGCCTCGGCCTCGATACCGCCCAGCGCATCGTCAGCCGACACTCCGGCTTTCTTACCGTCGAATCCACACCCGGTGCCACGTGTTTCCAGGTACGGCTTCCCCTGGACCAAGCGCAGGCCTACTAACGCAGAACGGGAGAGGCCTCAGCCTCTCCCGTTCGAATCATTACCTAATTACTTCGTAACTTCCACGCCCCGCCAAAAGGCGATGTGATGCTTCACATTGCGCGCCGCAGGCTTCGGATCGGGGTAATACCAGGCCGCATCCTGATTTTCCTGTTCATCTACGATAATCGTGTAGTAGCGCGCCTGCCCCTTCCATGGGCAACTGGAGGTCGTCGAACTAGGTCTCAAAAACTCTCGCTTGACCGTCTCTTCCGGGAAGTAAATATTTCCCTCGACTGTCTCATATGTCTCGCTTTCGGCCAGCGTCTGGCCATTCCATACCGCCTTCGCCATTGTTCGCTACCTTTATTTTCAATAAGTTACAGGCGAGGCGCCGCCTATATGAGACACCCAGCGAGGCCATTACCTCCGGAGTCCACAACCCATTTGTAACAGAAATGATGCTAAAAGGGAAAGCCCAGCCCGCTCGATCCCACCCATTCCCCGTCTTCTATGCGGGCGTCGCGGCAGGAGCGAACCGCTTCAAAAACTCTTCATATCTGGCCTTTGCAGGCGGATATTTCTCAATCAGTGCCGCCGTCTGCTTCATAAACAAGTTGCCCGACTGCTTCTCGGTTTCGGCATGGAAGTGGTGGAACTTCGCGTAGAGCAAGATGCCCTCCACATTCGACTCTAAAAAGAGTTCAGCATCGATTGCTCCATGCAATACCAGTGATGCGGCCATCTCCCAGTAGCTCAGCGCCTGACGCCAGCACACGTTCTTCTCCGACGACGTGTCCCTCGAAACCGCGCGCAGCTCTTCCAACGTCTTCGGCTTGAACTCGAAGACCATAAACCGCCTCGCCTGCCGCAAAGTCTCTTCTCGCCGAAGCTCATAAAGCCTCAGTACCATCTCAGCATCTGTCGCTGTTGCCATTCGCTTTTCCTTATCGTCTTTTATTTACGCAACACTTTCGACCACGGGACGCGTCTTTTCCGGATCGGGCTTCTCTATCACCGGAGCTGGCGCAGGCCCGGCAATCTTCTTCTCGTAGCTGCACTCCGGAGTCGTCGGCTCTTCTTCAGGAGCACCCTTCTTCTTCCGTCTCTTGGGCAACGCCTCACAATTATTCGGGCAGACCAGATATGTCCCCTGATCGTTCGTTACCTCCAGCAGATACGGACTATCACCCTTCGGGCAGGCCTTATTCACCAACTTCAAATTCGAAGCAAAGTCGCATTTCGGATACTTCACGCATCCATAGAAGGTGTCTCCACGCTTCGTCTTGCGCACGGCGATCTCGCTGCCGCACTTCGGGCATGGAACTTCCAGCAGCTCCTGCTTGATGTACTTGCACTTTGGATAACCGCTGCAACTGATGAACTCGCCATACTGCCCATTCCGAAGCAGCAACGGCTTGCCGCACTTCGGACACATCTCTTCCAACTGCACCGGAGGCTTCTGCTGCACCTTCTGCGTCAGCTTGCGAATCGTCTTGCAGGGTGGGTCCTCGTTGTATCCGGGGCAAGCCATAAACGGCCCCCACGGTCCATTCCGCAGCACCATCACGCGTCCGCAGTTGTCGCAGAACTCTTCTTCAGGAACGTCGTCCGCACCCGGAGCGCTCAGGTCCGGCTTGGCGGCAAAATTCTCCTTGGTAAAGTCGCAGCTCACCGGCTCGACGGTTATCTTCTTTCCCCGCTCAGCCGCTGCATTGATCGACGCCGACAACTCCTTCGTGTCATCGACCTCTTTCGAATACTCGATAACGTCGTCGGTCGTCGCCTTCACGATCATAGGGAACTCGAACGCAGCCGTCACCTTCTTGGTAACCGCCTTCGCATCCTTCTTCCACGGTCCAGCCGCTATCGTCATCGGTTTTACTTTGGTGAAGTTGCTGCACGAGTAGAAGCTGCCGAACTTGCCCCACTTCAGAATCAGCGGGCTTCCGCATTTATCGCAGACCTCGTCCGTTGCCTGCTCCATGCGCTTCACGTCTTCCATCTGCGTGCTGGCGACCTTCAACTCTTTTTCAAAGTGGTCGTAGAAGCCGGTCAGCAGATCGGTCCACCGCTCCTCGCCTTCTTCCACTGCGTCGAGTTCACCTTCAAGCGTCGCCGTGTACTGCGTGTCGAAGATGTATGGAAAGTTCTTCACCAGCAGCCCGGTGACGACCGTGCCAATCTCCGTCGGTACAAACTTCGACTGGATCTTTTTCACATAATCACGGTCCTGAATCGTATTAATGATCGACGCGTATGTGGAAGGCCGCCCAATCCCCTGCTCTTCGAGCGTCTTCACCAGACTTGCTTCGTTGTACCGCGGAGGAGGCTCAGTGAACTTCTGCTCCGGGTCAATCGACTGCATCGCCAACGATTGCCCATCCTTCACCTCCGGCAGTATCGTGTCCTCCGAGCCGCCCTCCCAGATAGCAAGAAACCCGTCGAACTTCAACACCGATCCGCTCACTCGAAAGTCATAAGTCCTGTCCGCTTTGGCCGCAATTTCGATTGTCGTTTGATCGAAGATGGCCGGCATCATCTGCGACGAGACAAACCTTTGCCAGATCATCTTGTAGAGTCGGTACTGCTCATCGCTGAGCCATTTTTTGATTGAATCGGGCGTGTACTCCACACGCGTGGGCCGGATTGCTTCATGTGCATCCTGGGCGTCTTTCTTGCCCTTATAGTCGATTGGCTTATCTGGAAGGTACTTCGGCCCCAGGTTGTTTTTGACGTAGCTTCGCGCCTCCACAATAGAGTCGGGCGAAACTCGCGTCGAATCGGTACGCATGTACGTGATGAGACCGACTGTGCCGTCCGTGCCTATCTCGACGCCTTCATACAATCGCTGCGCAACGCCCATCGTCCGCCGCACATTGAAGCCCAGCCGCGACGAGGCATCCTGCTGCAATTTACTTGTAATATAAGGAGCCAGCGGATTTCGCTTCCGCTCTTTCCGTTCGACCTGCGTTACCGACCACGCAGCTTTCTTAAGCTCCGCGACGACCAGGTCCGTCTGCTCTTCATTCGACAGCGCACCCGAGAGGAACAGTTCTTTCCCCTCTTTATCCTTTCCATTTGCAACCCGCGCCGGGACTCCATCGATACCGGTAAATCGAGCGACAAACTCTTCGCTGGGAGAAGATTTCAGCTTCGCGCCAATCGTCCAGTATTCCACTGGCTTGAAGTTGTTAATCTCCAGCTCTCGCTCCACGATCAGGCGCAGGGCCACGGTCTGCACACGTCCCGCGCTCAATCCACGGCGCACTTTATCCCACAGTAGCGGAGAAACCTGATACCCCACCAGCCGGTCCAAAACGCGCCGCGTCTGCTGCGCGTCCACCAGGTTCTCATCTACATCGCGAGCATGGGCAAACGCAGCCTGCACGGCCTTCTTCGTAATCTCGTTGAACGTCACCCGCCTGATCTTCGACTTGTCCTTCATCACCGGCAGAAGCTGGATCGACAGATGCGCGGCAATCGCCTCGCCTTCGCGGTCCGGGTCAGGCGCCAGGTAGACCATGTCTGCCTTCGCCGCCAGTTTCTTCAGCCGCTCTACAATCTTTTCTTTGCCCGGAGACACAATCAGCGTCGGCTCAAACGTCCGCTTCTTCAGTTCCACTCCGATGTCGTTCTTCGGCAGGTCCATGATGTGCCCAATCGAGGCCTCCACCACGTAGTCGCTGCCGAGATATTTATTGATCGTCTTCGCCTTCGCCGGCGATTCCACGATCACAAGTGATTTAGCCATTCGTTCCCTTCATCTACCAAAAACCGCTACCTAATAAAAGTTCCGTCACGCAGGATTCCAATGCGAACCTAACACGAGTTGCCAGAAATATGCGAACCCGGCAGTTCTGAAAAGCCCAAAATTCGTTCAAAATCTATACCGATAGACTGTTCCTCTCCCATTCCGTCTGCAGGTAACATACGGAAGCCTATCTACAATGATCATCGCTAGAAGGAGCGCACGTAATTCTTACCTGGTAACTGCCTCACCCGGCCCGCAAGCTCCAGTTCAAACAGCGCCGTAAAGATCTCAGCAGACCCCAACTCCGCCTCCAGCCGCTCAATCAGATCATCGAGTTGCGTCGATTCATCATGCCGTAGCCTGTCCAGAACCATCTGCTCATGCTCCGGCAGCGGCTTGTTGCTAAATAGAGATGCACTCTCCACGATCTTCGATTCATCCTGCCCCGACGCACCGAGTTCGTTCTCCAGTTGCAGCCGGATCTCGGAAGGCAGGTCTTCCCATACGTCCTCCCATGTCGCCGTGAGCTTAGCCCCCTGCTTAATCAGCGTGTTAGGCCCCCACGCATTTTTGTTCGTCACGTTGCCCGGGACAGCATAGACGTCGCGATTCTGTTCCATCGCGCACCGGGCCGTAATGCGGGTCCCGCTGTACTCCGCCGCCTCAATCACCAGCACGCCCATGCTCATCCCGCTCAAAATTCTGTTCCGAATCGGGAAATTCTGCGGAGCCGGAAACGTTCCCAGAGGGTACTCACTTACAATCGTTCCACCCGACGCAACAATACTCTCCGCCAGTTTTTTGTTCTCCTTCGGGTAGATCACATCGATCCCCGTTCCCCACACCGCCACTGTCTTTCCACCTGCTTCGATGGCTCCCTTATGCGCGGCTGTGTCCACTCCCCGCGCCATCCCGCTGAAGATCACCAGCCGCCGGTTCGCTAGATCGCGCGACAACATCTCTGCCATCCCTGCACCATAAGGCGAAGGATGCCGCGTGCCCACCACAGCAATTCCCGGCCGCGCCAGCAACTCTGCATTTCCGCGAATCCAGAGCACCGCTGGCGGATCATAAATCTCCCGCAATCGTTCTGGATAAGCCTCGTCATCCTGCGTCAAAATACTTCCACCCGCCTCCGCCACACGCCGTATCTCGTCCTCAGCCGCAGCTCGCGCCTTACCCTCAAAGATAAATTGCGCCGACTGCGCCGGCATTCCCGTCGCTTCCAACTCCGTCAACGAAGCCTCAAACAACCGCGCTGCCGCCCCCAGCGCCTTTACCGCCTTGGAGATCCTCGTAGGCCCCATCCCCGGTGTCAAGGTCAACGCCATCCATGCCAGCCGAGCCCATTCGCGCAACGCACCGTTCACAACATTCTGCTGTGACAAACCCATCCATTCCTCCGAGCCCACAATCTAAAACGCAGCTTCAACGGTCAGCTTGCCGCAAAGCTCCTGCCAACGCAAACGACCCGCCGCTGAACGCCAGAGCCACCATCGCGCTCGTCCACTCATTTCCATTGTGAACAGCCGCCACCACTCTCGGCGTATGGAGCACAATGACCCACAGCAAAAACATCAATCCCAGCAAAGTCGCAGCCAGACGCCCTTGCACCTTCGTCGCGATACTCAAAGCAGCGACAATAAACACAACTCCCACAAAGTAAGCCCAGAACAGATGCCCCGGAATCCATGCCGGCACCAACGTCGCTACAAACTTCGCATACATGAAGTGTTGAACTCCAAAGACCACAAGCGCCGCCGCAAAGAGAAGCCGCCCCACTACCACAAGGCCCTCCGGCGAGGCAGAAGGCCCGAAATCCAACGACTCCAAACCGCCAGCCAGCACTAATGCAACCGCGCCCAGAGCCAGAACTTCACACCCACTCGTCCACGGGCCGGGATCATGCACATCCGCGAACAGTCGTGGCACAAAAACAAACAACACTCGCAACAGAAAAGCCGCTGCCAGCAAGGCCGCTGCCAACCTCTCCCACATCCTCAACGCGATGCACACACCAGCGACAACGAACCCCGCGCCAATCAGCCACGCCAAAGCCCCTGTTTCAACAGTCCACGGAGGTCCCGGCGCCGGCCCGTTTCCTCTCGCATGGAAGAGATACAGAAGCCCAAAAAGCGCCATTGCCGCGCCAAACAAAATACGGCCAACCCTGCTCAATCCGTCCACAGTAGAACCTCCAGACAGCAAATCACAGCAATTCTGCGACCGACATGAATCCTACCCTACAGATGACCTCACGGATGGCTTAATTCCTCATCGCAATTTTTGCACTCCATCAACCGGCCAATCCGTTCCGCTCTGGTCCCCTCGCGCAACACCCACTCCCGCACCATCCACGGCGGATCATGCCGCACGTGCTGCCCATGCCCACACTCCAGCCTCGCCGCCCAATGTCCTTCTTCATCCTGATAGAACCCGACCACGGCACGCTGCATCGAAACACTCCCGCTTATCATCTATTAAACTAGTTCTCGTTGCCTAAATCATCCCATCCCGTCCGCGTAGCCGCCATCAACTTTCTCAACCCCGCGCCGCTCATGTGGGACTTCGAGCACCCACCTCTCGCGGCGAAACTCGCTCAACGCTACATCCTCCATTACACCAAACCCGCCCTCTGCGCCGACGAACTCCTCAGCGGTAGCGCCGACCTCGGCCTCATTCCCATCGCTTCTCTCACCCCCGACCTCGCCATCGTCCCCGGCTGCACTATTGCTTCGCTCGACCGTGTCCGCTCCATCCAGCTCATCATTAAAAAAACCAATACTCTTGAATCCGTTTGCACCATCGCCGCGGACACTGCTTCGCGCAGTTCTCTCGCCTACGCCGAAATCCTCTTCCGCAAATTCCTCGGCACCCATCCCACCTTCATTCAGCGCCCTGCCGATCCCATCGCCATGCTCCAGCAAACCGACGCCGCCCTGCTCATCGGCGACCCCGCCCTGCTGGCGCTCGAATCCCGCGAGCATATCGAGCTGGCTGTCGGTCCCTGCCAATGGATCGACCTCGCCCACGAGTGGCACACACGCACCGGCCTTCCCTGGGTCGCAGCCGTCTGGGCTGTGCGCCCTGAAGCCCTGAGCCTGGGCCATATCACACCCACTCAACTCACCGAAGACCTCACCACCTCACGCGATCACGGCCTCACCCACACCGACGATCTCGTAAAACAGTGGACGCCTCGCATCGCGGTTCCCGCCGAAACCATCCGGCACTACTTCACGCAGAACATCCACTACACCCTCACCTCCGACTGCATTCAAGCCATGGAGCTCTTCCGCCAGTACGCCGCAGAAATTGACGCTCTTCCCTCTCTTCCTATCCTCCGCTTTCTATAACTCCATCACCACTTCGCAACAATATTCGCGCTGAGACTTCTTAACTTCTGTTAGCGTCATATTGACCATGAAGTTCCCTGTCGGCAACGCAGTTCACACCGCAGCCGCAACTGAACCGGCAAAGCATCCTCTCGCCTCCCTGCCCTCCTACCTCCTTGCTGCAGCCCCTCACCGCCACTCCAGCAAGTTCTTCCACTTTCTCGTCAGCTTCGGCGTCTTCGGCATCTTTCTCGTCTCTATCGTCGACTCATCGTTTGTTCCGCTTCCCGTCCCCGGCGTAACCGATATCATGCTCGTCGTCTTCGCCGCCCAGAAAGCCAACTGGATACTGCTTGTATTGCTCGCCACCGCAGGCTCCGCGCTCGGCGGGTATCTCAGTTACGAGGCCGGCCACGCCGGCGGAATGCAGTTTCTGGAAAAACACGTTCCCGCGCGCATCTTCAAAAGCGTCTGTGAGTGGATGGAAAGACATGCATTCCTTGCCATCGCCCTTCCCGCGATTCTGC
>NFUO01000538.1 GCA_002197545.1 Acidobacteria subdivision 2 bacterium RH1 MAG20
ATGATCTTGACAACGAAAGCGTATCGCTTCATGACCATCCCTCCCTGCGCCAATCATGCGCTCTTCCAGTTCATCAATCTTCTTCCTCCACGTCCGGCTCGGTCGGGATATGGACCTCGATGGCAGTCCCTTCTGGCACCGGCACAGTGCTGAGGAGGTATCCCATGCGATTGACGAAGTGAAACCCGGACATGAGGCATTCACCGCCTTCACCGTCGTCCACGAGGGTCCAAACGGTGGATGGGTCTTGTTTGCACACGAAGTCAAATTCCTCGCCGTAAGTCTCGAAGAGGCACCCAGGACCGTCGCCAATCTGCCAACAGGCATTCGGGTCGAGATGGTTTGGCCGCAATGGAAAGCGGGCCTCAAACTCGTCTTCGGTTATTTTGATGAAGTCCTGGCGTTCAAGCTGCGCTTCCGTCAACTCGCTTTGCGCTTCCACTGCATTTTCCTCGCCTCCAAGCCGCTTCTTGGATTGCTCCCGCAGGGTCGTGAGAGGCGGTAGCTCGGCCTCCTCCCGCCGCTCATTCACTTCCTCAAGAGTCTCCTGCCCCTCTGCTCTCCAATACTTGTAGCCGCAGTCGAGGCAGACGCCGCTGTTGCCGTAGCAGGTGTCCTCAACGCACTCAAAATTGTCGCCACCGCAGCGTGGGCACTCACTGTCGTAGGAGTAGCTGGACATTGTTCATGCTCCTTCTTTCTGTCAACAAGATCGTGTTCAGGGAGAACGTCCCGCCAGAATGCTCTCCACGAGCGGCTTGAGATAGATGCGTTCGGCCATCGGCTTCAACTGCCGGTGGCCGAACTTCCCATGACGGTGCCGCCATTCCACTCGATGGTGAACGCCAGTTTCGGCGGCTACCAAGCCACATCCTCGATGCGCCCCAGGAGCTTGTAGCCCTCCATGCCGCCGTAGTCGCCGGTGAACTCGTCCCAGGAGGTTGCGAGCAGGCGTTCCAGATCGGCAGTGTCCGCAAGCTCGCCGGGCTGGATGGTCGCCGGGTGCGCCCGCAGACGGTCAACGCCGGTCAGTTCTTCCTTCTCGCTCATCAGACCTACCTCCTTTCGAGCCGGAGCCTTGTCTTCCAGCCAGTTGCCAGAAGCTACGGCTTCGCCAGTTCCCGCAGCAGCGTGGCAATCACGGACGAGGAGCAATGGACACCCATCGCCCGCAGCTTGTCGATCTGCTTGGCGAACCAGCGGACGGCGTAGCTGGACTCGCCCCCGGTATCCTGCTGGTGGCCCTCAACGAAGAGCGGAAAGAAGGTGCTGCAAAGTTCAGCGGCCCGATCCGCCAGCGCAGCCAGGTGCAGCAACTCCTGCCGGGCATCAGGCGTCAGGTCCGGCTTCGGCCTGGTCGCCTCGATCCAGACCGGCTCGTAACCGCCCGGCTCAGGCACACCCAGCTTGGCATAGCATTCGCACTTCTTGGCGCTCGGCGGCTTCTTCTGAACGTAGCGCCGATCTGTGGGTGGTAA
>NFUO01000539.1 GCA_002197545.1 Acidobacteria subdivision 2 bacterium RH1 MAG20
CCGACGCTCTTCCGATCTAAGGTTTCACTCAAGGGTCTCGTTGAGACGTGGTGGATCGAGGCAAAAGCCACGGGCCGAAAGCCGAGCACCCATGAGAGCTACGCCAACACGATGGCCAACTTTGTGGGCTACCTTTGTCACGATGACGCGAGCCGCGTTACGCGCAATGACGTGGTTGGCTTCAAGGATCATCGCCTCGCGTCCACCAATCCGCGCAACGGCAAGCCCATCTCAGCGAAGACCGTGAAGGACAGCGACTTGGCTGCACTCAAGACGGTATTCGGCTGGGCCAAGGCGAACGGGAAGATAGACACAAATCCGGCCGAAGGGGTGACCATCAAGCTCGGCAAGCCGCGTAAGGTGCGCTCCAAGGGCTTTACGGACGCGGAGGCAGAAGCCGTTCTAAGTGCCGCGCGACGACTCAGCCGTGGCCAGGAGAAGCCGAAAACGTTTGCCGCTAAGCAATGGGTGCCGTGGCTCTGCGCTTACACAGGGGCTCGCGTGGGCGAACTAGCGCAACTCCGCAAGGAGGACGTTCGGCGTGATGGAGCGCACTGGATTGCCACGATCACCCCGGAAGCCGGAACCGTGAAAACCAACGAGGCGCGTGATGTGGTGCTGCATAAGCATCTTGCGGAGGTAGGCTTCACGGCTTTCGTGAAAGGGGCTTCATCCGGTCATCTGTTTCTCACGCCATCCTCAAACGGTGACGTGCTGGGCCCATTGCAGGGTGTCAAGAACCGGATCGGGGAATTCGTCCGCACGGTAGTTGCTGACAAGAACGTTGCACCAAGTCACGGGTGGCGTCATCGCTTCAAGACGGTTGGCATTGAGGCAGGCATCGAGCATCGCATCCTGGATTCCATTCAGGGTCATCGTCCGCGCAATGTTGCTGAGGGATACGGCGAGGTGACCATCAAGACCCAAGCGGCGGCTATCGCGAAACTGCCTCGCTACAATGTGGCAGTGTGATCTCACGAAGGCCAATCCCGAGGAGGCGCTTGTCTGATGGATGCTCTCCAGTTCGAAATCTCCCGTTTCCTCGCGGCGAAAGCCACGCAGAAGACCCGCGCGACCTATCAGCAGGTGGGTGAGGCCGTCGGCTGGAACCATCCTACAGGGCGAGGTCTCGGAAGAAATCTCGATGTGATCCTGCACTACCTCCATGACCGCGGCCTGCCGCCGCTGACAACTATTTTGGTCCAGAAGGGTAAGCGCTATCCGCCAGAAGACGCCATAGCCTACATCCGCGGTGTGCTGGGCAATATCGACATCGAGGCTGCCCAACAGCAGGTTTTCAGTTTCGACTGGTCGAGTGTTCAAGAACTGGCGCCTGACAAGGATAAATTGCCGAATGGCCGTGATGTCTGGCTGACCTCCTTCTGGGGATTCAATCCGGCGGACTGGGGCTGCATCGGGTTTGCTGACGAAGGGAAGAGGTCACGATATCTGAAGCTGTCGCAGCCGGGCGCACTCATGGCGGTCTACGTGACCAAAGGAAAAGGCCCCGAGAACATGCGAGGCAAGGTCGTGGGGGTTCTCGAAGTCTCGCACGATAAGGGGCATGCCGAAGAGTTCATTTCGGGCGACCGCTGGGCTGAGAAGGAGAGCGATCCCGACTCCAAGGGCAAGTGGCTCTATGCCGTGAAGGCAACGCGTGCCTGGCGGATCATTCCTGAGGACTGGAAACGGGTGGAAGACCTATTTCCATCCACTTATGGCGGCTCACATCCTGAGTTCATCGGCGCGAGCGGCGTAAAGGTTCTCCCCGATGAAGCGGAGCACCTTCTTCAACTGGATGTTTACGAGGTACCAATCTACGGGCAGTCGAGGCCAGTTGATCCC
>NFUO01000054.1 GCA_002197545.1 Acidobacteria subdivision 2 bacterium RH1 MAG20
CGTGATGACTGCTCCAGACCACGCGACGACTCTCGTTCCCCACTCTGATCAGGATCACCCGCAGTAGCGGCGGCCTGGTAAGATCGAATCCGCGCGCTCGATCGGCGCGAATGAACTCTTGCAGCCGCGCTTCAACTTCCGCGTCTTCGACTTCACTCCACGTCATACGCTCTATCGGAGCCCTTACGCTGCGCAGCACGGCCTGAAGCGGCTCCTCGAATTCGTGGCCCACGATTGCGGTGCGCAAAATGGAATGTCGGCCGACGACGTGCTGCCATGCCAGATCGAATGCACGATCGTCGAACGGCCCCAGAATTCGCCAACTGAGCGTGGTAATGTAAGTTCCGGTTCCGGGGGACAATTCGCTGTGAAACAGAATTCCACGCTGCACCATCGACAACGGGTAGAGATCCTCCAATTGTTCCGGCAACATGGCCCTTACTCCAGCTTTCCGGCGATTCTACCCAGGTCGTCGAGACTGATCCGCGCGAGCGGAAAGTCCGCCGGAGACTGCGCTGCTTCGACGCGGGCACAGTGATGGATGAACCTGCGCAGCGCCTCTCCAAAGTCTTTCGCGACGGCCTCGATGGTGGATCCGCGGTGGATCTGCGGACAGAAGCTCCAGTTCGTCTCGAATCGTTCATTGAGTACCCGAGCCGTAATCTCCAACAGGTGCAGGCGCTGCCCGTTGGAACGGCGCGGCCCTCCTAATCTCATGTCCGATACCCGGAAGAAGCTGTCGCGACCCATGTCCTGGTCCAGCTTTCCAAGATAATTGAAGCTCACCTGCGGATGGCCGTCCGGCAGCCATCCGTCCTGTCCCGCCAGGTACCGCAGAATCCCGAAGCCTATTCCGTGATCCGGAATGCGGCGGAGCTGCTCCCTTACGGAAATCAGCGTATCGCCGAGAGCCGTCGCGCCACCAAGATCGATCAACGCCGGGAACAGGCTGGTGAACCATCCAACCGTGCGCTTCACATCGACGTTTTCGAACAGCTCCTCCCGGCCGTGATTCTCGATGTCGATCAGAAGGTGCC
>NFUO01000540.1 GCA_002197545.1 Acidobacteria subdivision 2 bacterium RH1 MAG20
GAGTTAGCGGTAGAGTTTACTGCCTCGGACCTGAGCCACCCGCCATTGACTCATCAGAGCTTGACTCTCGCTATAAACTAGAGTAATTTTATGTTACGGGTGAGTTATATCTCTCCCCTTTCAGGTTCTCTGAACTAAGGCAGTTACTCTGAAGTGTCCCTTCCTCTTAGCCCTTTAAATACATGAGGGTCCCTATGATAGTTTCCAAAGTTCAAAGACAGTCAAAAGTCAAAACCTCGCCTGCCAGCAAGTCGACAGCACCGGAAATCTCCGCTTCGCAAGACAGGATCAGAGAGCGGGCATTCCATATCTATGAAAGCCGCGGCAGCGAACCCGGCAACGACATGCAGGACTGGCTCCGCGCCGAGCGCCAAATTCTGGCGCGCTGAAGCAGCCCCATTCAGCTATCGAAGGCCGAAGGGAGAAGTTGTGGATTGCCCAGTCTGTAAGCGTCTCGAACGAACCTTTGAAGGTTGGAACAGCGAGTGCATAAGGGCTCGTTCTTCTCTATATTCCGGCGTCAGCTCCAGGTTCGCTGCCTATGACAACGTCGAGATGGAGCGTGCCAGAAGCGAGCTGCAAATGCACCGCTCGGTATGCGCCTTCGTCGATACGACGCCTGCAGGGTTGCGTCCCGTTTCTGCGGCGCGGGCCTCTGCAATCACCGCGACGCGACCAGCCGCTCCGCCTCCATTAGGTTCAGCACGATATCGTTGATCCGCGTCAGATATGGTTCACCCGCCCACTGAACGTGATGAAGTGAAGAGTCATCCGCCTTCTGGAACCGCTTCAGACCGTATGGCGTGGTCCCATCGTAGTCCAGGCGAAACCTTGTCCACAGACCCGCTCATCGCGATCAAACCGCGATGAACGGGGCACAGTTCCTGCGACCACGAAGCGTTTATTCAGAACTGATGAGCGGGCCACCTGCCCTTTCAATACAATTGGTGGATGGACAAAAGTGTAGAGCAAGATCCCAGGGTCTATTTCGCTGCCGAGAGAACGTTCTTAGCCTGGATTCGCACGGGACTCGGCTTGATCGGGATAGGATTCGCCGTCAGCCGCTTCGGCCTGTTTTTCCGGCAATTAAGCGCAAGCGAATCCCACTTGCCCACTCGCGCCACCGGCCTATCGGTCTGGTCCGGGGTGACTTTGGTGGGATTAGGCGTGGTCGTCATCCTCAGTTCCGTCCTGCGACATTTTCAACTCATTCGTGAATTGAAGTCAGGCATCTGGATACCGGGGCGGGTGTCGAGGGATGCCGTGGTGTTGGGACTGCTGTTGGCTGGCGCTGGAATCGGCATGTGTATATATCTGATCCTCGCACGCTAGGCGGGCGATGCCTCATCCTAACCCCTGAACATGGGTGCCCCGCAGCCTGCTGGTCAACCATCATCCCCTCGGACCTGGGCACCCGCCATCCTAAAACACGTTGCAGCCCACCACAAGATGAGTGTGGAGGAGTTGCTGAAGTTGCTGGGTCTGTAAGTTAGTGCACTCGCAGCTCTCAGAAGCTTGCTTTCCCACATCTCCAACACCGGGAGATGTGGGGCACCCAGCGTTCGTGCAAAGGTCAAATCGCCAGATGCGGGCCACCCGCCTGTTGCGTGCTCTGCGACGTAGTAATCGCTGGTGGACAGGTATCCCGCAAAGTCCGTCAACCCGGAGCTATTTTCTAAATGTGTGAGGGGGCGCCAACGGTAGCTTGACCAGTCGGAATTCAAATCCAGCGCCACACCCAGGTCGGCATTCGGATGATCCTTTGACCAGCGCACGACTTCGGGAAACCAAGGTCCTGGAACAAGAACATTTGCCGTTGTCACCCAGCCCTTTTCCAATGCCTCGAAGCTGGCCTTGTCTACAGAATGTGCCATGCCAAGGTCTTCGGCTTGAATGACAAGTAAACGCGCATCGCGAGGATACCCAAGTTTCTCTTCAACAGCATTTCTTGTTAACTGTGCCTTCCCTGACGTTGCCAGCGCAAAAAAGACAGCGCAGGCAGCAATCGTCTGCACTTGTGAGAACCCGAACTTGAGTTTTCGTTTCATTGATGAAATCACCTGCCAGAATTATCCCGAATAAAGAACATCATTTCCACTCGTTGTCAGTGCGATGTTTTTAAGGTACGCCGGCAACCCATCTCGGATGTCGTCATTTATCGCGACAGCATTTATTCCAAAGAACTTGCCTCGTCAGTCCGTTTCATGAGTTTTGCGACAAGGTTAATGCAACCGCAGGTAATAGCAAAGTCTAACAGAGCTTGCGGGAGAAGAGCCACTCCTGGATAGTTGTTGTTCGACCAGGGAACAAACAGGATAAGAGGTACATGAAGCAGAATTAGGATGCTTAGTGTGATCCAGAACCACAAATGTCTTCTTGAGTCCCAACAAATAATGGCGGTGGTCACGATCGCAGCGACACTGATCGCTGCAGCTCTTCCCATCGCTGGATAACCTAAGGCAGTAAGGACGAAAAGAAAGGGCAGAGAGATCAGCAGCACCATTAAGGCCGCTTTTCTCGTAAGCCTGTCGAAAGGGCCTTTTTTGTCGAGTTCTTCTGTGTCGTCAGTCATACTTGCTGCTCGCCATACATGCCTTGTAGTCTGAGGCTGTATTCAAAAGGTCGTGTGCTGTCGCAATTCCATTAACAACGTATCCTAAAAATGGAACAGCCTTTGCCCAACTGACACCTACAGACTTTGCTGCAGCACCGACAAGAGTCGTCTGTCCTCCTATAATTGCCGCGCTAGCCCCAACAGCGTCTTTATGATATAAGCTATTAGCAAAAGAGGCACCTGCAACTATCGTTTTACCTACGGCTGCGGTCTGCGATTCCCCGGGAATAAATCCAGCAGCGTCAAGACCGAGAGCAACGCTGTTACCGGCTAGCGCATCGCCCGCACAGAATAACCCCTTGTAACTAGTGTATTGGGGGACGTAACCACTTCCAGGACCGTAGCCACTGTCTGGATAGGCGATGTTGGGTCCAGCAGTATAACCATACTGAATCGAAGGACAGGCGGACATATTCGCATCTGAACATGAGTCCGAATTCGAGTTTACGGTAACGGTTGTTACCGCATCATACGACCAGAATCCTGCACCGCATGGTTGGTCCCCTGAATCATATCCGTATAGTTTGCCGTCGGATGAAACCTTATCGGCAATGCAGAGCAGCAGCCCATTTGGATCAACAAGACTCATCGGCTGGTTCTCCACATACGCATACCGGTCCAGCGATTGCGGATCAGTCGCATCCACCGCCCCCCAGCCGAGCGGATCGGGGCTAAGCCAGCGTCCCGCCGAGGGGTCATACTTGCGGAAGAGGTAGTCATAGACGCCCGAGCCAGCCGAGCCGGTGACGACGTTCTGGTCCTGGCCGGTAAAGCTGCGGTCCGGCGTGCTGCCGGATTCATTGTAGGTCTCGCCAAACGGCGCGTAAGCCACCCTCGAGTAGACAGTGTGGGTCCACGTGGTGGCCAAGCGGCTCGAACCGAGCCAGTCTTTGTGACGAAGGAAATTCAATCCAGTAGAATTGTAGACCGCCGCCTCGCCGCCGGGAAGAGGCAGCGTGCCTTTGACCAGGCTACCCTTGTAAACCGCCAGCAGATCTCCCGATGGGCGAAACACAAATTGCGTATAGACGCCGCTGACGCCGGTCTCGACCATACGGCCCAGCGCGTCATAGGTGGCCGAGGTGCTGTTGACCGTAGCGGGCTGGTTGAGCGCGTCCCAGGTGAGCGTGGCCGGCGTGCTGGTCAACTCGTTGCCGTTCTTGTCATACGATGGCACGGGCGTGGGTTTATGCCTGGTTTTGCACCGGGGGCGCGGGCGCATGAGGGCTTGCACGGCGGACTAGAATCGAAGTAGTCATGGCTGAATTTACGCATTTGCATTTGCATACGGAGTACTCGCTGCTGGACGGGGCGTGCGATGTGCACAAGCTGATGGACCGTGTGGCCAAGCTGGGCCAGAAGTCGGTGGCGATGACCGACCACGGGAACATCTACGGCGCGGTGCACTTTTTCAACGCGGCGAAGGAGAAGGGCATTAAGCCGATTCTGGGCTGCGAGCTGTATGTGTGCAAGGCGGAGGATCATCGGGCCGAGACGCCGAACCGCCCCAGCGACAAGGACCTGTCGCCGGGGGCCCCGCGCGGATCGGAATATAACCACCTGCTGGTGCTGGCCGAGAGCGAGGAGGGGTACAGGAACCTGATCCGGCTGACGAGCGAGGCGAGCCTGCACGGGTTCTATCGCAAGCCGCGGGTGAGCAAGCGCTATCTGGCCGAGCATGCGAAGGGGCTGATCGGCTTCAGCGGCTGCCTGAGCGGCGAGCTGTGCGAGGAGCTGATGGCCGGCCGCTATGAGAAGGCCAAGGGCGTGGCGCAGCAGTATGAGGACATCTTTGGGCGGGGGAATTTCTACCTGGAGATTCAGGACCAGGGGCTCAAGCAGGAGCAGCAGATTCAGGCGGAGCTTTTCCGGCTGGAAAAGGAGCTGGAGATTCCGCTGGTGCTGACCAACGACTCGCATTACCTGTGCGGCGAGGACCATCATGCGCACGACGTGATGCTGTGCGTGCAGACCGGCGCGAAGGTGCATGACGCGGAGCGATTCCGGTTCGACAGTGACCAGTTTTTTGTGAAGAGCGCCGACGAGATGGGAAGGCTGTTTCCGGACCAGCCGGGCGTGATGCAGCGGACGATGGAGATTGCCGAGCGATGCCACTTCAAGCTGCATCCGGTGAAGAATCCCTTTCCGCAGTTCGCGGTGCCGGAAGGGTACACCATCGACAGCTACTTTGAGCAGGTGTGCCGCGAGGGATACAAGAAGCGATTGGAGACGGCGATTCGGCACCTGGAGAGCCGCGGCCTGCTGCGCAGCCCGGTTCACGAGTACGATGCGCGGCTGGAGCGCGAGCTGGAGACGATCAAGCAGATGAAGTACGCGGGATATTTCCTGATTGTGTGGGACTTCATCAAGTACGCGCGGGACCATGGAATTCCGGTGGGGCCGGGGCGCGGATCGGCGGCCGGCTCGCTGGTGGCCTACGTGATGGAAATTACAAATATCGACCCGCTGCAGAATGTGCTGCTGTTTGAGCGCTTCCTGAACCCGGAGCGCGTGTCGATGCCGGATATCGACGTGGATTTTTGCATGAACCGTCGCGGCGAGGTGATTGACTACGTGACGCGGAAGTACGGGCGTGAGCAGGTGGCGCAGATTATCACGTTCAACACGATGGCGGCGAAGGCCTCCATCAAGGATTGCGGGCGCGCACTGGATATGCCCTACGGCGACGTGGACCGGATTGCGAAGCTGGTGCCTTCGACGATTGGGATGACGCTGGAAAAGGCGCTGGAGGAGAGCCCGGATCTGCGCCAGGCGTATGACAACGACAAGCAGGTTCGCGAGCTGATTGACACGGCGAAGAAGCTGGAAGGGCTGGTGCGCGGGCAGGGTGTGCATGCGGCCGGCGTGGTGATTGCGCCGCGACCGCTGACGGAGCTGGTGCCCGTGGCGCGGACCAAGAACGACGAAATTGTGACCGCCTATGACATGAAGGCGGTGGAGAAGATGGGCCTGCTGAAGATGGATTTCCTGGGCCTGACGACGCTGACGGTGATCGCCGATTGCCTGAAGCTGATTGCGCAGAGCCGGGCAGAGACGCTGGACATCGAGACGATTGCGCTGAACGACGAGGAGACTTACAAGAAGGTCTTCTACACCGCGCTGACCTCGGGGATTTTCCAGTTCGAGTCGGGCGGGATGCGCGACGTACTGCGGCGGTACAAGCCGGATTCAGTGGAGGACCTGACCGCGCTGAACGCGCTGTACCGGCCGGGACCGATCCAGGGCGGTATGATCGACGACTTTATTGAGCGCAAGCTGGGGCGGCGCAAGGTGGAGTACATGCTGCCGGAGTTGGAAGGGATATTGAAAGAGACACTGGGCGTGATTGTGTATCAGGAACAGGTGATGCAGATTGCGAACGTGGTGGCCAGCTACAGCCTGGGCGAAGCGGACCTGCTGCGCCGCGATGGGCAAGAAAAATGCCGCGGAGATGGCCAAGCAGCGCGAGCGCTTTATGGAAGGTGCTGCGGCGCGTGGCACTAAGAAGGATGTGGCGGGCGGGCTGTTTTTTCAGATGGAGAAGTTTGCCGGGTATGGATTCAACAAGTCGCACTCGGCGGCCTATGCGCTGCTGGCTTATCAGACCGCGTATTTGAAGACGCATTATCCGGTGGAGTTTATGGCGGCGCTGCTGACGAGCGAAACGTCGAAGCCGGAAAACGTGGTCAAGTACATCGGCGAGTGCAGAGAGATGGGCATTGCCGTGGAGCCGCCGGATGTGCAGGTGAGCGGTGCGCAGTTCACGCCGCATGGAAATGCGATTCGCTTTGGCTTGGCTGCGGTGAAGAACGTGGGCGGCAATGCGATTGAGTCGATTGTGAGCGCGCGCGCGGAGGTGGGCGGGCGATTCGAAAGCCTTTGGGAGTTCTGCGAGAAGGTGGACCTGCGCGTGATGAACAAGCGCGTGATTGAGTCGCTGATTAAAGCGGGAGCTCTTGACTCGCTTGGGCAGCGCGGGCCGCTGATGGCCGCAGTGGACAAGGCGATGGAGCGCGCACAGAAGGCGCAGCGCGATGCGGCGCAGGGACAGACTGGCTTGTTTGGGCTGTTCAACGAGGAGACGGGCGCGGCGAAGAAAGGCGACGATTTGCCGAAGGTGGCGGACTGGGAAGAGAGCGAGCGGCTGGCGAATGAAAAGGAAGTGCTTGGGTTTTTTGTGTCGGGGCATC
>NFUO01000541.1 GCA_002197545.1 Acidobacteria subdivision 2 bacterium RH1 MAG20
ATCGGAGTGGAAGCGTCGGTAACCATTCACCCGACTGCCACCCAATCGGTGGAAGTGCGCTACACCGGTTTGCACGGGTCGCAGGGCGTGCTGAATGGCCTGCAATCGGAATACGTGTTCAATTACCCGAGCAGCAACGCGGTGGTGAGTTGGGAGGCGGCGCTACCGGCCGGATTCCTGGCGCGCACGCGCCTAGGGGTGCTCAACCGCTACCAGCAATATCCCTACGCGCTCTGGGATTTTTACATCGCCGACCGCCACGGGCGATGGGCGCCGTTCGTTCAGCTCACCAATATCACCTCGACGAATTATGAAGAGATCCAGGGCGTGATGATGCCGGGGCGCGCGGCGGTGGTGGGACTGGACTGGAAATTCGGCTTCTGAATCTGAGCCAAAGTTGTTCATCGGGTTAGCGTACAGATGTGACGCTCGTAGACGAAAGTCCATTGGCCAGAGAAGCTCAGGGCACATATCGCGTGGGCCGGCAACAGCACCAATCCCGGGAGCATCTCGGCGAGGACATCCTCCACGCGATCGGCGAAGATGAAGGTGCGGCTCTGAACCCCGCCGTTACCGGCAGGGCTGGTTGGGCGGACCGAAGGATTGTGGCTGGAAATGTAGGGGGATTATTTCCGTAGAAGCTTGAACGCGTGATTCCAGGTGCCGGTGCGCATCCCGTAGCCCACCCACAGTATGCACAGCGGCTCCAGCAATCTCGAACCCTCGATTCCGCCGATATCGATCGCCGGCCAGCCGAACTCCTTGAGAATCCCGATGACCGTTTGCTTTGCCGCGTCGTCGTTGCCGCAGATGAACATGTCGGGCGGTCCGCCCGGAAATTGCGGTTTGAACATGTGTGCTTGACCGACGCTGTTGAACGCCTTTACCACGCGGGCGGAGGGTAGCCAGCGCTGCACCTGCTCGCCACCCGAATCCGTGTGGCCCAGCGCAAGCTGCAGCGGCGCGTTCGGGGACGGAGAACTCAGCGGATTCGTCACGTCGATCACAACCTTGCCCGCGAAATTTTCCGGCCCCGCTAGCCGCAGAGCGTTTTCGACCCCGCTCCACAGCAACGCGATCACGGCGACTTCGCCGAACTGCGCGGCCTCCGCGAACGTCCCGGCGGACGCACCCGCTCCGGCTTGCTTGACCCAGGCTTCAGCCTTTTGGTTGCCGGCTTCGCGCGAGCCCATCTTCACCGAATGTCCAAGCGCGACGAACCCGTTGCCGAGCGTGCGCCCTACGTCTCCCGTTCCCAGGATTCCAATTTTCATAACGAGTCCCTTTCCCCACCCGCGGCGGCGGGGCTACTGCCAGTCCTTACAGGTCAGTTCGCCTGTGCCCGTGACAGAGGACTGGCAAGTCCACGTCCAACGGCGGTCATCGGTAGGGACTTTATATTGCCCCAAGAAACGCACGTCCATGACAAACGCGTGGTTACCGCCTATCGCCTCGCCATGGCTACCGCTGCCGTCGCATTCGAGATCCGGCGCCACACCGAGGCCGAAACTAGCCAGGGATCTCTTCATCGGTCACATCGCCCCACCGTGGGATTGTACGATTATTGCATATGCCTATCAAGAAGGAGTCTTGTCTCATACAAGATGAGCCTGGAGTGAGAGTTCGTTTCTCATACCCATCTTCTACACCAGCAGATCGCAGGTTACTGCTGCGTAGGGAGTTGTAAGTTTGGCATGGGCGTAGTGACACG
>NFUO01000542.1 GCA_002197545.1 Acidobacteria subdivision 2 bacterium RH1 MAG20
ATGAAGACCTGCAGGTGCACCAGTGCGATTACCAGAGCTCGTGTGCGACGGTGATGATGCTCGATTGCTCGCACTCCATGATTTTGTACGGCGAAGATCGCTTTACACCGGCCAAGCGCGTGGCCATGGCGCTGTCGCATCTGGTTCGCACGCAATATCCGGGCGACACCCTGTCGTTGGTGCTGTTCCACGATTCCGCCGAAGAACTGCCGCTCTCGCAACTGGCACGGGCCCAGGTCGGCCCGTATTACACCAATACCCGCGAAGGCCTGCGCCTGTCGCAACGCATCCTGGCCCGCCAGCGCAAAGACATGAAGCAGATTGTCATGATCACCGATGGCAAGCCCTCGGCGCTGACCCTGGCCGATGGACGCATTTATAAAAGCGCCTTCGGACTCGACCCGCTGGTCGTCCACGAAACCCTGGAGGAAGTCGCCCGCTGCAAGCGCTCCGGCATCATGATCAACACCTTCATGCTGGCCTCCGATCCCGGACTGGTGCAGTTTGTGCAACGAGTCTCGGCCATGTGCAAGGGAAAAGCCTACTTCACCACGCCGGAAAACCTGGGCCAATACCTGCTGATGGATTTCCTCTCCCGCAAGATGAAGACGATTCATTAGAAGCTGTCTCGATCTGTTCGCGTCCTGATCGACGCAATGTTGCTCCGGGCTGAAGCCGTCTGTATAAAAATTGGAGAGCGATGGAGATTGGCTGAAATGGAACACGGCTTCGGATTAGATATCCCCCTTACGCTGGAAGAAGTATGCATCCCCAAGCGCACTGCGCTCATTGTGTATGACATGCAGGTCGGTGTGATCCGCCAGATACCCGATAGCGCAGGAGTTGTACGCCAGGTGGGTAAGGTCGTTGAAGCCGCGCGCGCAGCCGGAGTCCGGATCTTCTACACCCGGCATATGTCGCTGCCTAATGAGCTGGCCGGCATCACGCAATTGCGGACCGCGATGGCGTGGCAAAGAGTTGGCGGCGTTTCAGAGGTAAAACCCTGGTTCCTCCGCGATTCGCCTGGATTTCAGATTGTGCCGGAACTTTCGCCCCTCTCAAGCGAGGCGATCTTTGACAAGATCGCGATGTCGGCGTTCGTCGGCACGCCGCTCGATATCGCTCTTCGCGATTGCGGAATTTCGAGCTTCGCGATCGCAGGCGTTGCGCTTGAGGTCGGCATCGAACCGACTGTACGCCATGCAACCGACCTCGGCTACATCCCCATCGTTGTTGTCGATGCATGTGGCGGACGCGACCATGCGGCGCGGCAGCGCGCCCTGGAAGGGTTCGCTTTCGCCGGCGGCTCCTTCCAAACCGACACCGCAACCATCTGCGAACTCTTCGCAAGAGCCGGAACGACGCTGTAAACTGACCGGCAATGGTGAGTGAGGGCTTAAGCAAGGGTCGGTTCGAGGCTTTCAGCGATGGCGTTTTTGCGATCGCAATCACGCTTCTGGTCCTGGAAATTCATCTCCCGAACGAAATCACCCTCTCCAACGCACAGAGGCTGCAATATCTTGGCCGGTTGTGGCCTCAGCTTTTGATCTATGGCACCAGCTTCGCCACCGTGGGCATTGTCTGGCTCAGCCATCACAGCACGTTCACCCACGTCAAAAGAATCGATCGGACGACCCTGATCCTGAATTTGCTTTTGCTGCTGATTGTCTGCTTCGTGCCTTTTCCGACGGCGCTGGCGGCGAAGTACGGATTTCCTTTCCCGCAAAATGAAAACCATTCATTTAGAGGAGCCCGTTCTATTCAGAGCGCCGTACCATGACGGATATGCGGCTTACCTGTGCCTCGATCTTCATCGCCTGCGTGTTGAATTGCGGCTCCCCAAATTTGGCCGCCCAGAAAGTGCGCCATGTACGTCATGTAACGGTTCCCATTTCTGTAGAAGGAAACACGCCTATCGTCACGCTCACGTTCAAGAAACCAGAGGGTGGCCTGCGGACGGCTCGATTTGTCTTTGATACCGGAGGCGGAGGGATCATCGTCGATCAGGGGCTAGCGAAGGACTTGGGACTGAAGCCTTACGGTGCCGCTATCTCCGAGGATGGACAGCAATACAGAGCAGTCCAAACACCGCAGGCATTTGTAGGCGGAATGCCCGTCGATCTAAGCGCCGCCAAAGCGCTTGTGCATCTGGGCTCAACCAGCTTCACCAACAGGGTTGCGGTAGAGGGACTGCTTGCGGGGAAAGCTTTCGAGCCTTATCAGGTCGTTTTGGATTATCCGCGGCAATTGTTCTCTGTCGGAGAGGCCGGAAGCATTTCCCACCGGGGAAAAAGACTCGCCTGCCCATACCTTGCATTGAGTGGGCACCCGAGAGTCGAAGCGGGTATCGACGGAGCCACTTACGGATTTCTACTCGATACTGGAACGAACATCACGCTGGTCCGCAAGGACATACTACGGAGATGGTCCAAAGAACATCCCGATTGGCGGAACAGCATCGGAGCTACTGGTCCTGCCAACGATGGAGGAACATCAGATAAAGATGTCTTTCTTCTGCGAACTCCCACACTGCAACTTGGAGCGTTTCGCCTGACTCAGGTAGTAGCGGCATCGCGTCCTGACAAAACATACAGCCCAACCTCCTACGACACACCGGCCCCGATCATTGGCACATTGGGAGGCAACGTCCTCAGCCGGTTCCGGGTCGAGATCGATTACCCTGAGCAACTTCTCTTCCTCGAACAGCCCGACGGAAAGAAATCGGGCGGTTTCGATACGGTCGGCCTCGTGCTGAGCATAACCTCTACCGGTCAACCGGTCGTCCGAGCCGTGTCATCGACTGCATCTGCCGTGACGCGACGAAATATCCAGCCCGGCGATGTAATCGTGGGAATAAGCGGCTTTGGCGAGGTACCGCATACGCTCGTGAGGACGGCGCAAGCTTTGTCAGGAACCGTGGGCGAGGGCAAAAGCTTGAGCATCCTGAGAAAT
>NFUO01000543.1 GCA_002197545.1 Acidobacteria subdivision 2 bacterium RH1 MAG20
AGATCACGGCGGTTAGGTGGCGCGGTTCGACGTGATCCAACCACAGCGCGCCGCCCGTGATGCCGGCAGCGGCCAGGAACGTGCCGGCCTCGATCCGGTCCGGGATAATGGTATGTTCGGCGCCGTGGAGACTGGATACGCCGCGAATGCGAACCCGCGCCGTCCCTTCGCCCTCGATATCCGCTCCCATTTTCTTGAGCAAGCGTGCGAGGTCTTCGACTTCCGGCTCGCGCGCAGCGTTCTCGATCACAGTTTCCCCCTCGGCGAGCGCGGCGGCCATCATCAGATTTTCCGCGCCCGTCACCGAGACGGTATCAAAATAAAACAGGCCACCTTTTAATCGCTCTGTCCGGGCGTGGATATAACCGTGATCCAGCGTGATGGCGGCTCCTAGCTTTTCAAGCCCTTTGAGGTGCAAGTCCACCGGGCGCGCCCCGATGGCGCACCCGCCTGGCAGCGAGACGCGCGCCTCACCAAAGCGCGCTACCAGCGGACCAAGCACCAAAACGGATGCTCGCATCTGCTTGACGAGCTCGTAGGGCGCTTCGGGCGTAATCAGTTTGCGAGCCTGCAGCTCAACCGTGTTTCCGAATTCATCGTGAGTGACCGAAGAATCGACGCCAAGTTCGTCAAGCAATGCCCTCATCGTGCCGAGGTCGCGTACCCGTGGAACGTTGTGCAGCGTCACCCGCTCACTCGTGAGCAGCGTCGCCGCCATCGCGGGCAGCGCCGCGTTCTTGGCTCCGCTGATCGTGACCCGTCCTTGTAGTGGTCTTCCACCCTGAATAACAAATCTATCCATAGGAATGATTCCGTGTTTCGGCGTGACAACTGCGGTTTTGAGTTGTGGCGGCGGCCTCTGGCCGCCGGGCTTTATTATCGAAAAACCGGCGTCCAGAGGCCGCCGCTACAACCCCGGCCGTTCGCGTTCCACTGCTTCGCGGTGGCGCATAACTCGCCAGTCCGAGATAAAAACTCGCTAGTGTTGCACATTTCCCAGCGCCGGCG
>NFUO01000544.1 GCA_002197545.1 Acidobacteria subdivision 2 bacterium RH1 MAG20
CTCCCCGGCAACCTCTACGGCCAATACGCTGACTGGGCCGCCTTTACCGTCCTGAAGCAGCGCCACCATATCCTCCTTATCGAAGACGCCGCGCAGGCCTTCGGGGCCGCCTGGAATGGTACGCCAGCCGGAGCGCTCGGCGACCTCGCCGCCTTCAGCTTCTACCCCACCAAGAACCTCAGCGCCTTTGGTGATGCCGGTCTGCTGACCACCCTCTCCGCCAAATACGACGAGCACGCCCGAATGCTGCGCGCCCACGGAATGCGCCGCCGCTACTTCCACGACGAGATCGGCTGGAATTCCCGCCTCGACACGCTCCAGGCTGCTGTCCTTGAGGTAAAGCTCCGCTATCTGCCCCAGTGGAACCAGCAGCGCCGCGATCGTGCCGCCCGCTACGACCAACTCCTCCGCGCCGCAGGACTTACCGCTGCAACCACTGACGAAGGCATCGTGCTACCGATCACCGATCCCCGCGCCACACCTGTCTTCCACCAATACGTCATTCGTGCGCCGCGCCGTGACGCGCTCCGCGAGCATCTCGCCGATCATCAGATCGGCAGCGAGATCTACTATCCCCTGCCGCTGCATCTGCAAACCAGCCTCACCAGCCTCGGCTACAAACGCGGCGACTTCCCCATCAGCGAAACCGCCGCATCTGAAGTTCTTGCTCTGCCCATGTTCCCTGAACTCCGCGACGACGAGCAACAGACTGTGGTGGAAGCCATTGTCGCCTTTTACGCTTGAATAATTCATTCACTCTGCATTGCAACCAGAATAATCTCGGCAAGATTTTGACCATAAGCGATTGCGAAATAAGCACCTAAGCTATACTCGACCCGGTTCTTCCGCTCGACATAAAGGAGCAATGGAATGAGGAAGTCAATACTTTTGTTCGTCTTATGCTGCTCAGTCTGCTCTACAGCCTTGGCCTACAAAAAGAAAATTGTTCCCGAGGCACCTCTACCGGACTCGGTCTCTAAGGCTCAGAAGGCTTTTCTCACAAATGGAGGCGGAAACTCCTTGGCGTTTGATGAGTTTTATTCAGAAATGAAAACTTGGGGGCGGTATCAATTAACTGGTTCGCCGTCTGACGCTCAAATCATTATCGAGTTGAAGTATTTCGTCGTCGATGAAGGCACTCGCGTTTCGAGTGCTACCAATTCATATACTGGGCAGACGCAGGTTTTCAGTAGACATATGACGGATCCTCAGCTTCAGTTGAACATCTATGATGCCAAGACGAAAGACCTTCTATGGTCTGTAACAGATCACAGAAGATTAGCTCGTTTAGAGAAAAATAGGGACAAGGAAAGCGTCAATTCGGCAGATCGGCTTGTGGTCGGATTGAAAAATCGAGTGGGATCAGCCACTCAGCCATAGATTCTCTACGTCGTCTCGCGCATTCATCTGCAATATCTGCGCCTACTCCGCGATCGCGCTCTGCACACCCTCTAAACGAGCCACCGCCTGCAATGCATTTTGCAGAACAGTGTCCCCACTCTCGTCGAGCGTGATCTGAATCGACTCTTTACCACTGTCCCGCTGCTTTTCCACACTAAGCCGCACGACATTAAGGTTGATGGCGCGCACCGCCGCCATCACTACCTCTGGCGAAGCGATCTTCGGATCGTAAAGAGCGCTGATCGTCTGTTTGCGCCATCTCCGGTCCAGACGGCGCTCTATCGGGCGCATCACCAGCAGTAGAATAAGCGCGAGCGCAGTGCCGAGAATTGCAGCGCGATACATGCCACCGCCAGCGGCAATTCCAATTGCAGCAACGGTCCAGATGCTAGCCGCGGTCGTCAATCCGCGAACCGAGTCGCCATGGGCAATGATCGTTCCCGCTCCCAGAAAACCGATGCCGGTGACGATCTGTGCCGCGATGCGCGAGGGGTCCAATCCCACGCCAGGAGTGCCCAGAATATCCGCAAAGCCAAAGGCGGAGGCGATCATCAACAGGCAGGACGACATCCCCACCAAAGCATGAGTCCGTAGTCCAGCGGCGCTTCTACGGTGTTCACGATCGAGACCGACAAGAGCCGCCAACGCCGTAGCCGTAACCAGACGTAACGCGATCTCATGCGGAGGAAGAGTCATCGATGCTCCCAATCCTGGTAAATCGTACAGCCACTTATACCATTACGAAACGATGGCGGGAACGTTATCTCCTGCGTCTGCTCTTCACAGCCTTCTTCGCTTTCTTCTCGACCGGCTGAGGATGTGCCTCGCCGGGTGCCGTTGCATTGGGAGGTAGAACCCTGCGCACCAGATTGCCTTCCAGCCGGTAGGTCTTGAGGACAGTCTTGCCCGGCACAATCGCTCCCGTCACCGGATCGGGCACCACCGGCGCAGCCTCATCGGACAGCACACGATAGCTGAACGTCGGAGCCGGAGCCATCGATACCGGGGCTTTGCCGTAGGGATCGCTCGCCATCTTCACCTCGACCGGCAGATATCCCTCAATGTTTCGATCACGATAGGCCGTCTCGTAGCGGTGCTTCTTTACGTTCCAGATAAACACGCGCATCTGGTTGAAGTCGTAGGGCAGCCCCGCCGTGTATGGACTTGTCACTGTTACATATTCGGGAATATTTTTGTCGTCCTGCGGAGCGTCCGGATCATACACCTTGGTCAGAATGTAAGCCCCTACAATTCGCTGCCCCTCGGAGTACCGCACCAGCGAGTCTGGAGCGTCCACATCCATCAGCCGGCTGTACAGCCAACCCGCATCGCCCTTGGAGTCGCGCACCAGCCACCAGTCGTCCATCGCGGGAGGCGCAGGGGCCTCTGCCTCCACTGCCTTGCCATGCACGATGACAGGAGCAACCGCTCGAACCCCCGGCGGCACAGGCTTCGGCAGTGTGGCACGGCGCAAGAGTTTCAATTTCTCGCCCTCCGCCAGTCGGTAGAAGCGTTCCGTCTCCCGTCCCGGACTGATGTGCATGTAAACGTCATCGCGCACTACGCCCGACGCAACGACCGGATCATTCTGATGCTCCTTCGTCAATGCGGCAAACTGGTCGAAGAGCGTCTGTGTCGCCACCAGCTTCTCATTGATCCAACCCTGCTCGCCCTTTTCGGTCTGCACCTTCAAAAAGCGGCGCCCATGATCGAGCACCAGCAGCCTGTCCCCATTTCCTACGGTCGCTATACGGTTCGAGACCGCAGCCACACGGTCCCGCAGATACGTCTGCTTTGCCGTTACGTACACATATTCGCGGGCCGGCTTTGGCCGCAGCCGCGAGCATCCGCTGATACCAGCCAGCAGACACACAAACATCGCCGCAACGGCTGTAGGCCAAATTAGTTTTCGTCGTGGAGCGGATTGGCAGAAAGAAGAAAAAATAGTCCTGAAACTCCAGCAAAACTCGGGAACATCTATACCCATACTACTGGCCGATGCCGCGAATTCATGCGCCGTTGTTCATCGACCCCGATATTTCCCCCCAAGCGAACAAGATGAGTTACCGGCGCTAGTGTCCTGAGTCGTTAATTTGTTTTACTTGCCAAGGGCCGAAGGCCCGCTCTATATCAGCCTGGGGCATAGCCCCAGGTAATGTTCCGACACAAATTCAAGGGCTGAAGGCCCGTCCTATACTTCACCGAACTAACGACTCAGGACCCTAGTGCGTCAACGCAACGGCAATCGCTCCCGTCGGGTCAGTCCCCGTTGTTGTGCTGCTCGCCAGAATCAGCGCCCCCGGATTGACCGTATCGAAGCTGTACATCGACAGATCCGGCGAACCGCCAAACGCCGCCGCCAGCAGATACTTTCCGCTGCTGTCCATTCCCAGCGAAGTCACTGCGGTTCCGCTCTTATAAGGCGACCCGCTCAAGGCCGTCAGCACTGCGCCCGTCCCAATCGAATACCCGTAGATCGTTCCATTCAATCGGTTCGCCGCATAGACATAGGCTCCTGTGTTGTCCAGCGCCACGGAATACGCCTGGCCACCGGACGCAAAGGGCGATCCTTTTACCGGATTCAGGGCTCCGGCAACACCTATGCTGTACACCGCCACTCCACCACCCGTCCCGCTGCGCGCGATATAAAGGTTCGCCGTGCCGCTATCGATCGCGAGCCCGTTGTCGCTCGTCGAACTCCCCACCCCCAATTGCTGACTACTGACTAACGTCCCTGTCGTCGTGTTGAAGGTGTACACCAGGTCTCCGCCTGTGCCGAACGAGGCAAAGACCAGCCCGCCGTTCGGCGATATGCGCAGCATCGTTGGCACAATGGCAGCATTCAGAATGGAAAACTGCACAGGGGTCGCAGACGCCAAGGCCCCTGTCGACGAATTAATCTGAAATATGTCGACCTGCGCCACCAGGGTCGTGGCATCCAGTGCCAGCAGCCACTGTCCATCCGGCGACACGTCCATCGAAACCACATTCGCAATCGCGACTCCAGTGCCCCCGCTCGCGCCCGTCAACGATCCATCGGAATTGATCGTATAAACGTTAATGTTGCCCTGCGCGGCCACATATAAAAATTGATTGTTCCGCGTCACCACCATCGCCGTAGGCGAATACCCCAGCCCTAGCGGCGAGTTCGACACGTTCGTCAAAGTTCCTGTACCCAGCGAAAATCCACTGGCCGTACTCGTGGCGGAGTTCGCCACATAGACATAGTTCCCCGTCGAGCCCGGCGGAACAGGGACCACCGGAACAAAAAAGCCGCTGCACCCTGTCAATGCAGTCGCTGCACTCACCGCCACGCTCCAGGCCAGCCGTCGCGTTCTTCCAGCCCTTCCCTTCATCATCAAAAGCCTCTCGTCGTTCATCTTCTCAGCAGCCGGACACTTCTCAAAATTAGGCGCATATCTGGTCATCTATAATCTGCGCCATGCTCTCGTTCAAGCGCATGCATCTCTCTGGTATTGCGGCGCTCGTATGCCTGCTCATATTCAGTCCTGTTTCAAATGGTCAGAGAATCCATTCCTTTGACGCTGCCACCACTCAAACGGCATCATTTTTTTCTGAACTTCAGCGCGAGGTCCGCGCCGATATGGCCTTCCTCGCTGACGACGAGCTTCATGGCCGCGGCTCTGCCACTCGCGACGAGCATATCGCCGCACTCTTCGCCGCCTCTCAATTCCAGTCTCTCGGCCTCGAACCCGGCGGCGAGAATGGCACCTTCCTCCAAAAGACAACGCTGCCGAATCCTCTTCCCGCGAGCGCCCGGCAACACCTCTCAAAATTTGAAGATGTCCCTCGCAAGGAGACCTGGAACGCCATCGCTATCCTGCGCGGCACGGAGGCGCCAAATGAAGTTGTCCTGCTCACCGCGCACCTCGACCACCTCGGCATCGGCCCCGCCGTCAATGGCGACACCATCTACAACGGGGCCGACGACGACGCCTCCGGAACCACTGCCGTCCTTACGCTCGCCCGCATCTTTGCTGCCGGACACCGCCCCCGTCGCACCCTCGTCTTCGCCCTCTTCGGCTCCGAGGAGATCGGCGGCTTCGGCAACCGCGCCTTCCTCGCGCACCCACCGGTCCCGCTCGCCGGCATCGTCGCCAACCTCGAATTCGAGATGATTGGCCGGCCCGACCCCGCCGTTCCCCTTGGAACTCTCTGGCTCACCGGCTTCAATCGCACCAACCTCGGCCCCCAGTTGGCAAAGCATGGCGCTCATCTGGTCAACGATCCCCACACCGGACAACATTTTCTTCGACGCTCCGACAACTACGCCCTCGCCCTCCAGGGCATCATCGCCCAAACCGTCTCCAGCTTCGGCCTCCACAAGGACTACCACCAGCCCAGCGACGAACTCCGCACCATCGACTTTGCCTACATGACCAACGCCATCGACTCCATGGTCGCCCCCATTCGCTGGCTGGCAAACACCACCTGGAAGCCACGGTGGAACCTTGGGCGCAAACCCTGGCTTCCAGCAATCACCCAATAAAAAAGGACGCGAGCACATACTCGTGTCCTTCACCTGCTCTCCTTCTTACTATCTCGCATAGATCGTGCCTAAGCCGAAGGCGAGGCCTTCTCCGAATCCAGCACCACTCCAATCGCGTGAATCACCGACGTCACGCGGACAGCAGCGTTGATCAGTTCTTCCGTCGCGCCCTTTTCCCGTAACACCTTCTCGTGCGCATCGACGCACTTGCCACAGGCATTCACCGCGCTCACTACCAGACACCACAACTCGAAGTCTACAGGCTCGACCGTGTGACCGCGGAGCACATTCATTCGCAACCGCGCCGGCAACGCCGCATACTTCTCATTTGTCGTCAGGTGTTGAAACCGATAATAGATATTGTTCATACCCATGATCGCCGCAGCAGCCTTCGCCGCCTCCAGCGCAGCCGGACTCAAAATCGCTTCTGCCTCCGCGATCACCTCGGTCGTCAACTCCGCGCTCCGTGTAGCAATCGCCGCCACGACTACGGTCCCCCATAGCTGCTGCGGCGTCAGTTCCGTATTCTGCTTCACCAGCGACGAATAGTTCAGCTTCAGGTCTTTCGCATACGCGGGCAAGCCGCCAATCAGATCTTCCAGCGCCATCACTCACATCCCTTTCCCACTGCGGGGTTCATCGTAAAGAAAAAGCGCGGCCACATCAGCAGCCGCGCCCTCCAGCCAAAAGAAGATTACGCCAGCGTAGCTTCACCCTTTTGCCAGTTGCACGGGCACAGCTCATCGGTCTGCAGCGCATCCAGCACCCGCAGAACCTCCTGCGGATTGCGACCAACCGAAAGGTCCGTCACATAGATAAACCGGATCACATTCTCCGGATCGACGATGAACGTCGCCCTCTGGGCTACGCCCGCCTTCTCATCCAGGATGCCAAGCTGCCCGCAAAGATCGCGCCGGATATCCGACAGCATCGGGAAGGGCAGGTCCTTCAGATCGGCATGGTGCGTCCGCCACGCGGCATGGACATACTCGTTGTCGGTGCTGCCGCCGAGAATCTGGCAGTCGCGGTCTTCAAACTCACCATTCAGCTTTCCGAATGCCGCAATCTCCGTTGGACATACAAAGGTAAAATCCTTCGGCCAGAAGAAGTACAGCTTCCACTTACCCGGATAAGACTCTTCCGTAATTGTAGTAAATGCCTTAGCTTCATCTTTATCGGTAGAAATGGTAGCGGTAACACTGTAGTTAGGGAATTTCTCGCCAATTTGCAACATATAAAAGTAGCTCCTTCTTTGAAGAAAACTTACAAATTTTCGCCGTTATAAGACGAATAAAAATTAATTAAGTGACATTTCCAATTTTATCAGAAAAAGAAGTCGCTGAAAAGCGAAAACGGCCTGTAAACAGGCCGTTTTCGCTTATTTCCCAGTAGTGCATGGTTATGCGTTAACTAACTCTTCCTTCTTCACAATCTCTTCAATTTTGCGCCCTATTGCTTTGGCCACACCTTCGCCATACTTAGGATCGCACTTATAGAAATGACTGATCTGTAAGTCCTGAATTCGTTGCTCTACCTGTCCTAGACCAGCCGCAATGTTACTGCACAACCGCTGCTGAGCATCAGGCTTCATCAGGCGGAATAAGTTGCCTGGCTGCGTGTAATAATCCCCATCCAGTTCGCGATGGTCATACCGTGCCACCGTCGCATCCGCATAAGTCGTCGGCCGTTCTTTGTACTTTGCATCTTCCTTCGGGCCGCCGAAACTATTCGGTTCGTAGTTAGGTGAGTTGCCACCGTTGTCCCCTAATGCCATTGTGCCGTCGCGATGGTAGGTTGCATACGGACACTTGGGCTGATTCACCGGAAGCGACTCATAGTTCACTCCCAACCGGTAGCGATGCGCATCGGGATAACTGATAAGACGTCCCTGCAGCATTCTGTCTGGCGAAAAGCCCATCCCCGGAACAATATTGCGCGGCTCAAACGCAGACTGCTCGATCTCCGCAAAGTAGTTCTTCGGATTTTGATTCAGCTCAAGCTCACCAATCTCAATCACCGGATAGTCGCCATGAGGCCAAACCTTCGTGAGGTCGAACGGATTGATGTGATACGTAGCCGCCTCAGCCTCAGGCATGATCTGGATCTGCACCGTCCACTTCGGGAAGTCGCCCTTCTCAATCGAACGGAAGAGGTCGCTCTGCGAGTAGTCCATATCCACCGACTTCATGTGGTTGGCCTCTTCCGCATCGAAGTTATCAATTCCCTGCTTCGTCTTGAAGTGGTACTTCACATAGAACAACTCGTTCTTCGCATTGATCAGCGAAAATGTATGGCTGCCATAACCATTCATATGGCGATAGCCCTTAGGCGTTCCACGATCGCTGAACAGAATCGTCACCTGGTGCAGGCTCTCCGGCGACAGCGACCAGAAGTCCCACATCATGCGCGGCGACTTCAGGTTGGTCTCCGGGTCGCGCTTCTGCGTGTGAATAAAATCGCCGAACTTCAAAGGATCGCGGATAAAGAAGACCGGCGTGTTATTGCCCACCAGGTCCCAGTTGCCCTCTTCCGTGTAGAACTTCATCGCAAATCCGCGCGGGTCGCGCTCCGTATCCGCCGACCCCTTCTCTCCGCCAACGGTGGAGAAGCGCAGTAGCGTCGGCGTCTTCTTGCCCACAGTGTCGAATACCTTCGCCGTGGTGTACTTCTTCATATCGGGGTTGGTACAGGTAAACGTCCCATACGCGCCCGAGCCCTTCGCATGGACGACGCGCTCCGGAATCCGCTCGCGGTTGAAGTGCGCCATCTTCTCAAACAACAAGTAATCGTCAAACACAATCGGGCCGCGCGGGCCCATGGTGAGTGAGTTCTGGTTGTCGCCTACCGGCCGGCCAACGTCGGTCGTCAATACTTTGCTCTTCTTCTCATCTGCCATACATCACCTCGAAATCTCTTCGGGCCTCAGCCCGTCCGACTTACGCTGCTTCACTCTGGCTTGCTGATTTCTTACTGACTTATTGACACTTCGGACACAGACCAATTACATCAACCGCGTACCGCTCCACCAGAAAACCTCCCGGCAGACGGGTGCGCTTCGACACCAGCCCCAACTCTTGTTCCCCTATATCGGTAATTGCTTTGCAGTTCGAGCACACCATGTGATGGTGTGCTTCGCTGTTCATCTCAACGCGCACCGAGCCATGATGCAGGCTCATCTTGCGAAAGACGCCGCTCTCTACAAACAGATGGATATTTTTGTAAACCGTAGCCAGCGATATCGCCGGAATCTTCTTCTTCACCCGCGCATAAACTTCTTCCGGGCTGGGATGCCCACTCATCCCCTGCATCACTTCGTACAGCACCTGCCGCTGGTGCGTCACGGCAATGCCATGTTCGGCACAAAGTTCACGAAACGTCTTGGGCGCGGCAACCTGCACTCAGCAAGTGTACCTCATATCAAACGATAATTGTTATCATTCAATAAATTTAGTTATTCACAGGATAGTTCGCCGTCAGCTCACCGGAAAGCTTTCCTCAAGCCCTGCACAATCAAGTAAACTGCTCTCGTCGCTTAATTTCGCCGCCGAGGCCACGCCATCTTGCGCAACAACGCGGTTACACGGTTTTTTGCGGAGTACAGCGCCTTGAGCCGGGTCCTCGAAGGACCGGATCTGCTCGCTCTGGCCAAAGCGACTGTAACGCAAGGCCCTGCAATCCTGCGGACCAAAAAGCTCACCGCGCTCGATGCCGCAATGAGTCGCAATATGACGGTTCGTGTCGGCAAAACCCGCATGGCAATGCCTCTGGCGGAGATCGATCATGTCCTGGCTGCCCACAACGACAACCCCACCTTCGGCAATGTGCGGGAGATCTACGCGCGCAACTGCTACCTTGAGCATTTGCGATTGCAGCCGCCTCTCCATGCTGTCCTCGATCTCGGCGCAAATCGCGGCATGTTCTCCATTCTGGCGCTGGTTGCTCTTAAGGCAGAGATTGCGGTCGGCGTGGAGCCTCTCGAAGTCTATGTCCCCGTACACCGGCTATTGCTTGAAGCCAACGGTTGCGACCTGGGCCGCGGCCCGCGCTATAAAAAGTTCATATCGAGCCCTTCCGTCGAGCGCCAGAATCCAAACCGGAATGTTTCCATCGAAACCATCCTGCGCGAACAAAAGATCGATCGTTTCAACTTGGTGAAGATCGACATTGAAGGCCACGAAAAGACCATCTTCAGCGAACCCGAATGGCTGACCCAGGTCGACAACATCGCCATGGAAGTGCATCCGCAGTTTGTCGATGATTTGTCCCTTATTCCGAAAGCACTGGAGCAATACGGTTTCGATTGGCTCGCCTTCAATCAGGAGGGCGAGCAGGCAAGTATACAAAAAGCCATGTTCCTCTACGCTTCCCGTACCGGATCGCTGATCCCCTGATTAAATTGCCGAACCTTTCAATTGAACCGTTCCCGCTCCGACTTCCCAAACCGCGCATCGAGCGGTTTCCGCCCCGCGAACCCATCCTCCGGCTCATGCCAGTGCGTAATCGAATCCTCACCCAGCTTCCAGCAGAGCATCACCGTCTTGCCATCCATCACGCACGGAAAGTCCAGCAACCCTTCCTCTAAATCCTGCACCTGCACGCCGATGGCTTCAATCTCGGCCAGCGTGTCCTTCGCCTCCTGCGTGGCCTTGTCGCGCTCCGCCCGCCGTCTCGCCGCAGCCGTCACGTCCACATGCATTCCGCCGGAGAGATAGATGCGGTAGCTCAACTGCTGCATCTCCATCTCGATCTCGCCCACGAGTCCTCCTGCCGCCTGCGCCTTTCGCAGCAGAGACTCCAGCACACGCAGCATCGTCTGCGCCTCGCTCACTGTAAACGTCTTACTCACTACCCATCCTCTCTTATGAAACCTCAAGCATCCGGTCCAACGCGACCTTCGCCCATTGCTTCACATCCTCATCCACTTTGATGCGATTCACGACACGTCCTTCAACCAGGTTCTCCAGCGCCCACGCCAGATGCTGCGGTGAGATGCGATACATCGTCGTGCACAGGCATCCTGCATCGTCCAGCGTAATCACGCGCTTGCCCAGCGGAGCGAACTTCTTTGCCAGCCGGTTCACCAGGTGAATCTCCGTGCCTACGGCAAAGCTCGTTCCCTCGGGAGCATGTTCAATCACATCGATAATCCGCTCCGTCGAGCCAATCGCATCGGCCTTCTGGCATACCTCCCAGCGGCACTCCGGATGCACAATCACCTGCATCCCCGGCTCCTCGCGGCGCACGCGGTCTACATGCTCCGGCAAAAACCGTTGATGCACCGAGCAGTGTCCCTTCCACAAAATCACCTTAGCCGCCTTCAGCCGATCAGGACTCACTCCGCCATTAATCTGGTACGGGTCCCACACCACCATCTGCTCACGGGGAATCCCCATCGCCGACGCGGTATTACGCCCAAGATGCTGGTCAGGCAGAAACAAAATCTTTCCCGCCCGAGCAAACGCCCACTCAAAGGCCCCACGCGCATTCGAAGAAGTACAAACCAACCCGCCACGCTCTCCGCAAAATGCTTTGATCGCCGCAGCCGAATTCATATAAGTCAGCGGAATCAACCCACCCGAAGCTGCGGCCGTCAATCCAGCGCGCTCCAGCGAGTCCCAGCAATCCTCTACCTGCCCGATCTCAGCCATATCGGCCATCGAGCAACCGGCATTCAGGTCCGGCAGAATCACCTGCTGCCAGGGCTGCGCCAGCACATCCGCGGTCTCGGCCATAAAGTGAACGCCGCAGAACAGGATGTACTTCGCATCCGTCTCTGTCGCCACCTTGCTTAGTTTGTAGCTGTCCCCGGTGTAGTCGGCAAACCGTATCACCTCGTCGCGCTGATAGTGATGCCCCAGCAAAACGACATCGGCGCCCAGCGTCGTCCGCGCCGCTGCAATGCGTGCGTCCATCGTATGGTCAGGCTGCGAAAGATAGTTGTCGAGAGAACACGTATCCGCAACACTCTCTGCCACGGCCGTTGCCGCGACCTCTTCCATGAGTCCGTTCAATGTACTCCGCCTTCAGTCTCACGAGGTCGTTTAGTGTCGGCTGGCGCCGGCACCGTACTTCGCCTCCGAGACGGGGATGTTGAAAGCATGAACTACTGAGATTGCAGTGGATTCGCTATGACGGCCTGTTTCAAACCGTCACCCAACCCACGGGGATGTTGCAACCCTTACCACTCTTTACTGCGCTCGCGGCCACGATTGCCGCTCGTATTTCATTGGACGAAGCCCACACCCAAAAGATGCATCTTTCGTCGTCGATTTGGCCTTACAATTCATCAGCCTCAGCCTTACAATCCATCAGCCCTACACCATTAATCTTACAACAGTGTCAATAGAAGCCATCTATTTGTTACCCTCCCACGTAAGCCGTATGATGGGATTTATCTATGCCTAGCTTTCAGGACAGCGCCCTCATCTTCATTCTCGCCCTGCTCCTCTTCGGCCCGAAGAAGCTGCCCGAGCTTGCCCGTCAACTGGGAAAGCTCATGGGCGAGTTCCGCCGCGCCTCCAATGAGTTCCGCATGCAGATGGAAGATGAGCTCCGCATGGCCGAACAGGCCGATCAGCAAAAGAAGATCGCCGAGATGGAAGCCGCTGCCCCCGTCACTCCCGCCATCACCGACGGCACCGAAAACACCATCCTGCCGCCCTATAACAACGATATGGTCGAAGTGCATCCCCACATGGAACCATTCGGCGACGATGACTCCTCCACGGAGACGACTGCCGAAGCCGCAGCCGGGCCAGTCATCGAACCTGCCGTCGAATCTTCCCCCGAACCTCTACCCATAGCAAGCTCAGGCGATCTCAACCTCATGCCTCCATCGACGGGCCTTCCCGTAGCCAGCTCTTCCATCTCCCAGGCCTTCAGCTCCATCCCGCGCATGAAGGAACCCGACGTTACCGCCGAGCCCACATCGAGCCACACCGCGACCGAGGCCTCACTTCATGGCTGATTTTGTCGATCGTGCCCGCGCTGCCGTCACCGATCGCGCCGAACTCCCAGGCATGAGCCTCATGGAGCATCTCGCCGAGCTCCGCAAGCGCCTCATGCACTCGGCTGCCTATCTTCTCGTCGGGTTCGTCGTCGCTTACGTCTTCCACGAACGCCTCTATAGTTACGTGCAGAAGCCGCTCACCGACCTCCACATCGCCCTCAACTTCACGCACCCCACCGACGGACTCAATCTCTACCTCAAGGTCGCGTTTCTCGGCGGCGCCATCCTCGCCGCGCCTTTCATCCTCTATCAGGTCTGGCTCTTCATCTCTCCCGGCATGTATGCCAATGAGAAGCGATACGTCGTCCCTTTCATGGGCGCGACCATCGGTCTCTTCTTCGTTGGAGCATGGTTCGGTTATCGCTGGGTACTCCCCGGAGCTCTCAAAGTCCTCATCCTCGACTTCGGCAAAGACTTCCACCCCATCATCACCATCGAGGACTATACCGGTTTCTTCCTCGCCATCATCCTCGGCCTGGGCATCACCTTCGAGCTGCCCATCCTCATCTTCTTCCTCTCGCTCTTCGGCATCGTCGATGCCAAATTCCTCCTCAAGAACATCCGCTACGCCATCCTCATCATCTTTCTCATCGCGGCCATCATCTGCCCCATGCCCGATCCCTACAGCATGTGCCTCTTCGCCACCCCTATGCTGGCTCTCTACTTCGTTGGCGTCGGCGTAGCCTTCTTCGTCCACCCGGCCCGTCGCAAAGCCAAGGAACTCAAGTCCTCATGACCTCGGCCTCATTGGTAAACATCTGTCATCCTGAGCGAAGCGCAGCAAAGTCGAAGGACCTGCGGTTGCTCGCTATCCTCCCAATCTGTCATCCTGAGCGGAGCGGAGCGAAGTCGAAGGACCTGCGATTGCTTTTGCCGTTGCTTGTTCTTCTCTTCGCAGCCACCAAAGCTCCAGCGGCAACTCCCGCCCGCTTCAACGGCCAGGCCGCCTTCAACCTCACCCAGCAATACATCAACGTCGCCCCCAAGCGTTACATCGGCTCCCCCGGCCACGCCAAAGCCGAAGCCTTCATCAAAGAGCACTTCAAGCCCGAGATCGCCAAAGGCAACTTCGAGACCGACAGTTTCACCGCCAGCACCCCCGCCGGACTGATGGACATGCGCAACTACATCGTCCGCTTCCCCGGCAAAAAAGACGGCATCATCGTCCTCGCCAGCCACTACGAGACCAACTACCCCCTCCGCGACATCGGCTTCGTTGGAGCCAATGACGGCGCCAGCACCACCGCGCTCCTCATCGAAATCGGCAACTACCTCCGCGCCCATCCACCCCAGGGCTACAGCGTCTGGCTGGTCTTCGACGACGGCGAAGAGGCCATCCAGTCCTGGTCCGACTCCGACTCCCTCTACGGCACCCGCCATCTAGCCGCCAGGTGGTCGCAAGACGGCACCATCAAAAAAATCAAGGCATTCCTCGTCGCCGACATGATCGGCGACAAAGACCTGAACATCGATCGCGACCAGAACTCCACCCCTTGGCTGCTCGACCTGCTCAAGCAAGCTGCGAAAAATACCGGCCACTCAAGCTACGTCTTCAAAAACGAAACCACTGTAGAAGACGACCACATCCCCTTCAAGCAGCGAGGCGTCCCAGTCCTCGACATCATCGACATCGACTACGGCCCCCACACCTTCGCGCAGCCCGACGGCTACCACCACACCGCCCTCGACACCATGGACAAGATAAGCGCCCACTCCCTGCAGATCGCCGGAGACCTCTTCCTCGAAATGATCCGCCTCATCGACCAGCGCGGCTGATCCCTCCAACACTCGCTTTTGCAATCTACAAAGACTGGGTGCCCCATGTCCGGATTTTCGGACATGGGAATCTACCTAGCGCCTTTCATTAGCCGGATATCTAAAACTACGGATTCCGGCGCAGCACATGTACCGCAATGTCAGGCCAGAACTCACGAAAAGCATTCGTCGCCGCATCGCGCAGAACCGCATAGGCATACTTGGTGGCGATGTCGCTTGCATTGCGGTCCTCACTCGGATAGTACGTAGTGGAGATGCCCTCCGCGATGCCTCGTCCCAGCAATTCGGATGTGTTGATCGTATTATGCCCGTTGTAATCCGGCGTGATCACAACCCGGCTTGCAGCGTAAACGGCGCGCTTCATGATGGAACCTTTGCCGAGCGCATAATACCGCTCGTCTTCATGAAACACAGTGGGCAGCGCCCAGATGACCCAGTAGTTTCCATCCGTCTTGTCAACGAATCCACGCCAGGAATATCCCCAGAAACCCGCAACGCCCTTGCCCAGTTGCGGATGGGAATCACTACCCTCCGCAAGCAGGGAAGTCAGCCCGGTGAAGACAAAAGCAGAATAGTCGAAGGAGTTACTGGTGGCGATCTTGAAAGCTTCTTTCGGCGTCGGTGGTGGTGGAATCGCTCCCGCGCTGACCGCCCTATAGTTGGGCATGAGACCTAAAATGCGCTTTGGCTGCTGGGCGGACGAAGGCACTTTGCTATCCGGCTGAGTTGTATTTGTTGATCTTGTATCATTGCCTGGCGCAGGTGGGCTTGATGGTGCCTGTTGCAACTGAACATCCGGAGCCTCCGGAAGATCGATCGAAGCCTGTGTGGCGACCGGTGGAACGATTGCAATCTCTGTCCGTCCATTTTGTTGGGCAAAGGCGCAGGTGGCGGAGATAAGAAATGTTAACGACAGAAATAGGCGCAAAAAGCTCTCCCTGAAACCTTAGATGGTTGAACTCGAAGAAAAGTCTCAAATCCTCCATCAAACGCACCTCTTTCTGCGTTCACGACCGGGCATACGCACTGGCAATTATCTGTGAAGTTTAAAAACGGCAGCGGCACAAAATTTCTGTGCCGCTGCTCTCTTCTAACCAGACCCAATCTCTATTTAGTACATGCGGTCCCATGGTCGGCATGTGCCCCCGAAGCCTTGGCATCGGCCTCGGACATATACTTCCCTTCCTTGGTCTTTCCGTAATACTTCGTGCCTGGGCAGTGATAGACCTTCGTCGAGGTATTCACCCAGACCATTCCCGGCCCGCCGCCGGCCGCCTGTTGCATCGAAGCCACGGACTGCCTCGAAGTCTTCGCCGGAGCAGCCATCGGGGCCGCCATCGGGGCCGCCATCGGAGCCGAAGCAGCCGCGGGGGTAGCCATCTTTGCCCCCATGGGAGCAGCAGCCGGAGCCGCCGCGGTGGCATACCATGTCTGAATGCCCTTATGTCCGCGGCAGGCACCCTTCTTGCTCGCCGCGCTCGTATACGTGCCGTCCTTGCATTGTCCGGTGGATCCCGCGGGCGCCTGCGCCAGCGCAACATTCACGGCAAGCAATCCTGCCGCAACCGTCAACAAACGAGTACATAGCTTCATAAGTTCTCCTCTAAGAAGTCAATATCAGCAACTGCACAGCCTGAAATACCGACTTATGCTACGCCAACCCCGAAAACCTGTCATCACGATTTCCATTCCCGCCTCACCCAAACTGTGTACTCCCTTCCCCCATTTCGGGGATAGCAGTTCTCCAGTCACCCTCCTACGCTCAAAAGTCTACTGAGGTGGTATCATGCACGCGCCCACGCTCCACTCGACCTACGAGAACTCCGCCGCGCCCCACCGCTCCTCCGCGGCCGACTTCTTCCTCACCCATCCCATCCTCCCCGTCCTCCGCGGCGTCTTTCTGTCCTCGCTCCTCTGGATCTTCCTCGCCCTCGCCCTCTACGGCGTCTATACCCTCATCGCCGGCCACTAAAGTATTTCTCCTGTTGCTGTAAGGTCTTGCGTATTCCTCCAAATGCCGGTCATTCTGACCCTGAGCGAGCAGAGCGAGTCGAAGGGGAAGGACTCCCTATATTTGTTCTTGTTGTTGCTTGTTCTTTCTCGCCACTCAACGGAAGTTGGTCCACTGGGCTGCCTCTATTCCTCTATTTATGTCGAGAACTTCTGAGACAGGCCACTAGTCAGACATCTCACCCCCCCGGTCCTCTCTCGCGATAGCATCGTAAGACAGATGCCCGCTGCCACCCCCATCAGCCATTGGATCGGCTTCCACCTCTTTCTCCTCGTCCTGCTCGCGTTCGAGTTCTTTTACGCCCGCCGCCGCACTCCCGCGCCTTCTCCTGCCAAAGCTCACAGAACCGCCGTCGTCTCCACCATCCTCTGGATCGCCGCCGCCCTCGCCTTCTCCCTCTTCGTCCTCTACTCCCTCGGCGGCGAGTCCGCTGTCCAATACCTCGCCGGCTATGCCATCGAAGAGTCGCTCTCCATCGACAACCTCTTCGTCTTCCTGCTCCTCTTCCGCCTCTTCCAGATTCAGCCCCTCAAGCAGCCCCGCGTCCTCTTCTGGGGAGTCCTCGGGGCCATCCTCATGCGCGGGGCCTTCATCGCCGCCGGCATCGGCCTGCTCGACCGCTTCGCCTGGATCAGCTACATCTTCGCCGCCATCCTCCTCGTCGCCGCCATCCGCCTCGTCCTGCCGTCGTCCCACAGCGACGAAACTCCGGTCTGGATACGCTGGCTCTCCAAAGTCCATCCTGTCAGCCTTAACCAAGACCACTTTTTCGTCATCGAAGACAATCGCCGCATGGCCACCGTCCTCTTCCTCGCGCTCGTTGCCATCGAGCTCGCCGACGTCGTCTTCGCGCTCGATTCCATCCCCGCCGTCCTCTCCATCACCCGCCACCCCTTCCTCGCCTACACCTCGAACATCATGGCCGTCATGGGCCTGCGTTCGCTCTACTTCCTCCTGGTCCACTTCCTCGCCAAACTCCGCTTCCTCCACTACGGCCTTGCCGCTGTACTCGCCTTCGCCGCGCTCAAGATGCTCTCCGGCCCCTGGATCGAGATCGGCCCTTTGCTCTCGCTTGGCGTCATCGTTGTGCTGCTCACTATCACCGTTACGGCCTCGCTGCTCGCCAAACCATCCCCTCCGGCATAAATATTCAAAAACTTATCAACCCCACTCCACCGGCAAACTTTGCATCAAAACACCCTGTTCATGCCTCTAAGTATGTGTGCTGTATCGAGGGCCACAGAACAGAATCGCGCTTGCCTGCTTGCGCCAAACCCAGTCGAAGGATGTAAATTAGCGAATGGCCGCAACCGCGACAGCACCGGCAGACCAGTCTTTTGAAGCCACCCACGGCGTCAATCCCTGGCTCATCGCTGCAGCCGTCATGCTTGCAACCTTTATGGAGGTCCTCGACACCTCCATCGCCGCCGTCGCTCTCCCCTACATCGGCGGTTCGCTCTCGGCCACGACCGACGAAGCCACCTGGGTCCTCACCAGTTACCTCGTAGCCAACGCCATCGTCCTTCCCGCCAGCAACTGGTTCTCGCTCCGGTTCGGGCGCAAGCGCTTCCTCATGTCCTGCGTCGTCATCTTCACCATCGCCAGCTTCGCCTGCGGAGCCGCTCCCACTCTCGCCTTCATGCTCATCGCCCGTGTCGTCCAGGGCGCTGGCGGCGGAGCACTCCAGCCGCTCTCGCAAGCCATTCTGCTCGAGTCCTTCCCGCCAAAAAAACGCGGAGCCGCCATGGCCGTCTTCGCCTTCGGAGTCGTCGTCGCCCCCGTCCTCGGCCCTACCCTCGGCGGCTGGCTCACCGATACCTACTCCTGGCGCTACGCCTTCTACATCAACATCCCCATCGGCATCCTCGCGCTATTCATGATCAGCCGCTTCGTCCACGACCCGTCCTACATCCGGGACAAGAAGGCACCCCTCTTCGACCGCTACGGCTTCGCCGCCCTCGTCATCTGGACCGGTGCCCTTCAGATCATCCTCGACAAGGGCCAGGAAGTCGACTGGTTCGGGGCCACCTGGGTCCGCTGGGCCGCTCTCGCTCTCGTCACCTCCTTCGTCTATTTCATCTGGCACTCCTGGGTGCACAAGGACACCCTCGTCGATCTCAAAGTCCTCAAAGACCGCAACTTCGCCATCGGCGCGACACTTATCTTCCTCTTCGGAATAGCTATCTACTCCACCGTCGTCGTCCTACCCCTCTTCTATCAGGAGCTGCTCGGTTACACCGCCTTCACCGCTGGCCTCGTCGTCGCCCCGCGCGGTATCGGGGCCATCTGCGGCATGCCCATCATCGGCTATCTCTCCAACAAGGCCGACCCGCGCTATCTCCTTACCTTCGGCTTCTTCACCTTCGGCCTCACCACGCTTTACTTCGGGTCCATCACGCTCCAGATCTCGCCCACAACGCTGCTCATGCCCATCCTCATCACCGGATTCGGCCTCAGCTTCGTCTTCGTGCCTATCAACACCGCCGCCTACGGCACCTTGAGCAACGAACAGATCGGCAACGCCAGCGGCCTCTTCAATCTCATGCGCAACGTCGGCGGCTCCATCGGCATCTCGCTCGCCTCTACCCTGCTCACCCGCCGCAGCGACGTCCACCAGAACCTCATCGCCGGCTCCGTTCCCCTGACCGGCCAGAACTTCCAGAACAGCCTCGCCGCCGCTACCCACTCCCTCACCGGATTCTTCGGCAAATCCAACGCCACCCTCCCGGCCCAGGCCATGCTCTACCAGCAGCTCCAACGCCAGGCCCTCAATTGGGCCTTCGTCGATGTCTTCCGTTGGCTATCGCTGCTCAGCTTCGGCTGCATCGTCGTCGTCTGGTTCTTCAAAAAAGTAAAACCCGGCAAAGGACCCGCCGGCGCCCACTAACGCCCATCTCCCGCAGTAGCGATCAAGGTGATTTCCTGTTTGTCATTCCGCAGCCCCGCTTGTTTGTCATTCCGTAGCGCAGCAGAGGAATCTGCTTTCGCTTTTGCGGTTGCTTTTTGCCCGTCATTCTGAGCGCAGCGAAGAACCCCCGTATTTCGCTTTTGCTGTTGCTTGTTCTACGCACCTCTCACCAAACCGACAAATAAATTTCATAAAAATAAACGCCCCCGCATCCGCCCCTCATCTAACCAGCAAGCATCAGGGCCTCGATTAAATTCAATTCAGGAGCACTCACCATGGCAAATCCCTTCGTTCACCTCGAACTCACCACTTCCGACACCGCCAAAGCCAAGGAGTTCTACGAAAAACTCTTCAACTGGACCTTCACCGACAACAACATGGGCGGCGGCATGGTCTATAGCACCTTCAAGCCCGATGAAGGCCCCGGCGGCGGCATGTATTCCATGCCCGGAGCACCCACCCAGTGGCTCGCCTATGTCGGCGTCGACGACATCAAAGCCGCCACCGCCAAGGCAAAATCCCTCGGAGCCACCATTGTTCAAGACACCCAGGAGGTTCCCAATATGGGCTGGTTCACCGTCCTCAAAGACCCCACCGGAGCCGCGATCGCCATCTGGCAGCCAAAGAGTAAATAAATACGCAACCAACGCACGTCATCTCGGCCATCCGCAACCACGTCATCTCGACCGAAGCAACGGACAGCTTCATCGTCCGTTGCAAAGTGGAGAAACTTCTACCAAAGCACGTCATCTCGACCGGAGGCGAAGCCGGAGTGGAGAGACCCCTGTATTTCGCCTTTGCTTCTACCCTGCAAGAACCGTTATCGTCCTGTCTCCAAGAAGAGCGCCGAACTGTTTCCAATACAGGGACAGAAGTATTTCCCAGTACAGGGCCGAAGGCCCGTTCTCTACCAGCCCAGGCCGAAGGCTTGGGTATCGATCAAACCCAACCATAAGGGCTGAAGGCCCGTTCTATTACTCAGAAACCCTTGACACCCCTGTTAGAATTAACCTAGAAGAACAAAGCAGAAAGCCCGGCAAAACCGGGCTTTTTCTGTGCCCTGAGTCCAGACCGAAGTCCAGACTTAGGTCCTTTGTTTCGAAGACTTTAGGACTTAAGTAGGGGGGAGGGGGTACCACGATGCAGCACCCAACCGGAAGCCATCGACGCCGCAGCCGGACCATCAGTTACCATGCCATCGTGCGCCTCGCCATCATTATCTTCGTCCTCACCTTGGCCGTCCAAACTCAAGCCCAATGGGACATCCAGGACTCCCACACCACTGCCAGCCTGCGCGGCATCGACAGCGTAGGCGACGGCGTAGCCTGGGCCAGCGGAACCAACGGCACCATCCTGCGCACCGAGGACGGCGGCTTCGTCTGGCAGCTCTGCGCCATCCCGCCCGGAGCCCAAAAACTAGACTTCCGCGGCATCCAGGCCTTCGATGCCAACACCGCCATCGTCATGTCCAGCGGCAAAGGCGACCTCTCCCGCCTCTACAAGACCACCGACGGCTGCCAAACCTGGAAGCTCGTCTTCACCAACCCAGATAAAGAAGGCTTCTTCGACTCTCTGAATCGTGTCACCTCCAAACAGCTCTATCTGTTCGGCGACCCGGTCGACGGCAAGTTTTCCATGTTCTTCTCCTCCGATGCCGGCGCAACATGGTTCATCGCCGACGACCCCGGCCTCGAGGCCGGCAAAGCAGAGGGAGCCTTCGCCGCCAGCAACAGCTCCTTCGTTTCCAAGGCGATCTTCTTGCTCTTCGGCACCGGCGGAGGCTCCGCAGCCCATGTGTACTCCTCCTATTCCAGGTGCGACCCCAGCGGAAACTGCTCCATGGCCTGGGCAAAATCGGAGGTTCCCATCGCCACCGGAACCCCTGCCGCAGGCGTCTCGTCTCTCTCCTTACGCACTAAGACGAACATGGCAGGGAAGATGTCAGTCGTCGTAGTTGCCACCGGCGGAGCCTACGACAAGCCGCAACTCTCGGAGCGCACTGCCGCCACTTCAAGCGACGGCGGCAAGACCTGGCTTCCCGCACAGACCATGCCCGGAGGCTACCGCAGTGCAGTGGCCTTCGATTTCGCAACCCAAACCTGGATTACCGTAGGCCCCAACGGCACCGACATCTCCCGCGACGACGGCCACAACTGGACACCCCTCAAACCCACGAAAGAAGAACCCGCAGACGCCGACAAAAGCTGGAACGCCCTCTCGCTCCCCTTCGTCGTAGGCCCCAACGGTCGAATCGGCAAACTCAACCCCAGCAGCCTCAAGCCATGACCTCAAACGCTCAGGACGAAGTCTTCATGCAGCGGGCCTTAGATCTCGCCGCAGCCACTGTGGCTCTGGCCAGCCCCAATCCACAGGTAGGCTGCGTCCTCGTCAAAAACAACGAGATCATCGCCGAAGGAGCACACCTCTACGACAACCGCGACCACGCCGAGATCGTGGCCCTCAAGCAAGCAGCGGAACGCGGCCTCGACGTAGCCGGAGCCGCCGCCTACGTCACCCTCGAACCCTGCTCACACCACGGACGAACCGGCCCCTGCGCCGACGCCCTCGTCGCCGCCCGTGTAGCCCGGGTCGTCGTCGCCACCATCGATCCCAATCCCCAAGTTTGCGGCGAAGGCATCGCCAAACTACGCGCCGCCGGGATCGAAGTCACCATCGGCACGCTCCAGCAGCAGGCCCGCGACCTCAACGAGGCCTTCGCCCACTTCATCCAGCACCGCACCCCCTTCGTCACCCTCAAAGCCGCCCTCTCGGCAGACGGCTATCTGGCTCCTCCAGCCGCAAGCCGCACCGCCAACCAGCCCCACTGGCTCACCGGTCCCACCGCACGCGCCGAGGTACAGCGTCTGCGCCACGCCTCCGACGCCATCCTCACCGGCATCGGCACTGTCCTCAGCGACAACCCAGCCCTCACCGACCGCAGCGGTATCCTCAGCCCCGGCGGTCTCCCTCGCCGCCACCCTCTACTCCGAGTCATCCTCGACACCCGCCTCCGCACTCCCTTCGACTCGCAACTCATCCGCACCGCCGAACACGACCTCCTCATCCTCACCAGCCCCACCGCCTCCCAGCAAAAAATCGAAGCGCTCCGCGAAAGAGGAGCAGAAGTTCAAATCGTCCCCGTGCAAGACGGCCGCCTCAGCCTCCCCGCAGTCCTCAGAACCCTCGCGGAACGCAACCTCCTCAGCCTTCTCCTCGAATGCGGCTCACACCTCAACGGAGCCTTCCTCACCCAAAATCTTGTAGACAAAGCCGTCCTCTTCTACTCCCAAACCGAACTCGATCCTCAATCCCTCCCCTTCGCCGAAGGCATCGCGTCACCCTTTCTCTTCCAGCAATCCCTCCAGCGGACCTCTCGAACCACCTTCGATACAGACGTCTGCCTGACCGGCTATCTCCACGATCCCTGGCCTCTTCCGTAATGCCTGTTCCCTGATGCCCGTTCGCTGTACCCTGTACTTATGTTTACCGGCCTCATCGAAACCACCGGCGCTGTCCTCGCGGTCACACCCAGCGCAGGAATCACCCGCATCACCATCGCCGCTCCAGCCGGCCTTGTAAGCCACCTTAACACCGGCGACAGCGTCGCTGTCAGCGGAGTCTGCCTCACCGCCCTCAGCATCGAACCTAACGCCTTTCCCCCGCGCTTCTCCGCCGATCTGGCTGCCGAGACCATCGCCCGCACCACGCTCTCCCATCTCCAACCCGAAGCGGTCGTCAACCTGGAATTGCCGACTCCCGCCGGCTCTCCCCTCGGAGGCCACGTCGTTCAGGGCCACGTCGACGGCACAGCCACCTTGCTTGCCCTCGACCCCATCACTCCCGACGCAGGCATCACCGACTACCGCCTCCGCCTCAGTATCCCGGACACGCTCACCCGCTACATCGTAGAGAAGGGCTCCATCACCATCGATGGCATCAGCCTCACCGTAGCCTCCATCCACGACAACGAGGTGGAAGTCGCCATCATTCCCCACACCTACGCCGCAACCAGCCTCCGCACCCTGCACCCCGGCGCCGCCCTGAACATAGAAGTAGACGTCCTCGCCCGCTACGCGGAGCGGCAACAGGAAAAATCAGCGGGAAGCTTCGCGCTGACCGAACATTACCTCATCGCCAACGGCTACTGACGTATCAGAAAGGTATTGTCAGGTAAGGGTCAAGCGGCGTTTTTGTGGAAGCGGTCGCGGATGTCGGCAGGGATGTGCTTCTGGACGATCCCGCCAAGAAAGCCGGGAAGAGGGGTGGCTACGGCTACCAATATCCAGATAAGCATCGAGAAAACCACGCCCACCACGGCTACCGCTTCGAGCGAGATGGCTACGGCGTGGGTCTGGGTGAGACGGACATGCAGAGAGAAGATGTGGGTGACCAGTTCGACCCGGTGAATAACGACGGCAGCCAGCAGGAACGCCACGATGGAGAGGGTGCTGACGACAATCAGAAGAACGTCGATGGTGCGGGCGATGGCCTGGCGGCGGCGGCAGTGGGCGCATTCGACGAAATGCTCCTCGTAGTCCGTGCGCATCGCCGGGGAGAGACCAGAGATGTCGTAGCGCCATCCGGAGAGAATGTCTCCAACAACCTGGTCCGTGCAGGGAGACGGATGCAGGGGGCGATTGGCGGGAAAGACTATGGCTGGTTTTTCCATTTGCTTTATTAACTTCATTCTAACTTGTTAGATACCGAATGGCATTAGAAAGATTGATCGAGGAGTAATGGATTTGAGGCGGCCTTTGGGTGAAGAAAAGGCAAAACTAGAGGGTAATGGAGTCGAGAGGGGCCGATTGCATTGCGAGGAGAATGCGGTTGCCGAGCAGGGTGGGGTGGCTGGCGAGGGCCTGTTCGGCGGCGATGCGGGCCAGTTCAGGGGCGTTGTTGGACTCTGAGAGGTGGCCGAGGACGATGTAGGATGCGCTGCCGTCGTAGTCGCTGGAGAGGAATTCGGCGGCGGCGGCGTTGGAGAGGTGGCCAACGCGGGAGAGGACGCGCTGCTTGACCGACCAGGGATAGGGCCCGTCGCGGAGCATCTCCAGGTCGTGGTTGGATTCGAGCAGGAGGACATCGATGCGCTTCAGCGCCGCCTTGACGTTGGGGGGCATGTAGCCGAGATCGGTGGCGAGGGCCATGCGGACGCCTTCAGCGGAGAAGACGAAGCCGCAGGGATCGGCTGCGTCGTGGGGGATGGTGAAGGGAGTGATGTCGAGGTCGCCGATCGAGAAGCTGGTGCCGGAGTGGAAGTATTCGACGGCGGGGAGGTGGGCTGGATTGAATTTGGCACTGGAGATTTTGGGTTCGCAGGCATTGGCGGATAAGTATCCCACCCTTTGCGATGAAGCCGCAAAGGATGGGGCACCCGGAATTTTGTCATCCGCTACTTCCTCTGAAGACGAAGCAACGGCGCGGGCTTCTTTTTCCTGCTGGACGTGATCGAGCCACTTGGCGTAGGTCATGGTAGTTCGCGGGGTGACCATGCGGACCCAGGCGCGGTGAGTGGGCTCGGTGATGTAGACGGGGATGCGGAGGCGGCGGGCGAGGACGGCGAGGCCAGCGACGTGGTCGATGTGCTCGTGGGTGATGAGGATGGCGTCGAGAGTAGTAGGGTCTTCTCCGGCGAGTGCCATGCGCTTGAGAATCTCGCGGCAGGAGAGACCTGCATCCACCAGGACGCGGGTGCGAGAGCTGGAGATGACGGTGCTGTTGCCTTTGGAACCGGAGGCGAGCACTGTCATGCGCATCATTCGTCTACGATACGCCTGTTGCTTGTGGGTTTTGCGGTTGAGAGTGCCGGAGATGGTACTCGGGGTGGTAGAAGACCCCACCTTAGTCGCGATAAGACCGCGCCGAAGATGGGGCACCCCGTTTTGAGACTGGGTTATTGCTTTTCGCGCAGGGGGGCGAGGAAGTTGACCGTGCTGCGGAGGACGACCTCGTTGTTCTGGTTGAAAGCGAGGGTGCGGGTACGGACTACGCCGTAGTTCTTACGGGAGTTCGACTGGCGAACGCCGACGACTTCGATCTCGGTATGGATGGTGTCGCCGGGGCGAACGGGGAGGGTCCAGCGCATCTCTTCGACGCCCGCGCCGATCATGCCGCCAAAGACGGTGATGTTCTGCACGCGGAGGCGCATGACGATGGCGGCGGTGAGCCATCCGGAGGCGGCGAGGCCCTTGAAGAAGGAGCCTTCGCCGGCAGCCTCGTCGAGGTGGAAGGGCTGAGGGTCGTACTTCTGGCCGAACTCTTTGATCTCTTCTGCGGTTACTTTGGCTCCGCCGATGGAGTTGAATTTCTGACCGACGTAGAAGTCTTCGAAGTAAAGCTCTTGCGGCATAGTTTCTCCCTAATGTCTACGAGTTTACGGGATGAGCGCGGAGGCTGGCTACGTGAAGTCGGTGAGTTTGTTCTATTACCGAATTCTGTGCAGGATCAGCCAGACGCACCATAGCGTAGCTGCGAGCAACAGTGAACCGCGAATTCGTGTGGTGAGCGCATTGCTGACCGCGAGAGGACCTGAAGCATGTTGTCCTCCTTTTTGGAAGCGCCAGTCTGGCAGGAAGCGCGTGTATGCGTCTGGGGAGATGAGCATGAAGGCTGCGTTGGCAATAAAAAGGAGCGCGAAAATCGCGGTTGCGAGCGTGCCGAGAGTCTGGGGCATAAAAAGTTTCTCCGTTTGAGAGTCAGCTTTACGTGGAATAAGTGTAGAAGCCACGGCCGGATTTGCGCCCAAGCCAGCCCGCGTCGACCATGCGGATCAGCAAGGGGCAGGGGCGGTATTTGGGGTCGCCGAGAGCTTCGTGGAGGACGTGCATGATGTCGAGGCAGACGTCGAGGCCGATGAAGTCGGCCAGCGTGAGCGGCCCCATGGGGTGCGCCATGCCCAGAACGAAGACCTGGTCGACGGCTTCGGCGGTGGCGACGCCTTCCATGACGCTAAAGATGGCCTCGTTGATGAGGGGCATGAGTACGCGGTTGGAGACAAAACCAGCGGAGTCATTGACCTCGATGGGGGTCTTGCCGAGGGCTTCGGCGAGGGATTTGACGGTGTCGAACGTTTGCTGCGAGGTCTGGAGGCCGCGGATCACTTCGACCAGCGGCATCACGGGAACGGGATTGAAAAAGTGCATCCCGATGACCTGCTCAGGACGGTTGGTCTGCGCCGCCAGTTTGGTGATGGAGATGGAGCTGGTGTTGGAGGCGAGGATGGCTTCGGCGGGAAGGATGCGGTCGAGGTCGCGGAAGAGGCTGGATTTAATCTCGAACTTTTCGGTCGCGGCTTCGATGGCGAGGCTGCAGGTGTGGAGTGCTTCGCGGTCGGTGGTGAGGGCGATGCGGGAGCGGGCTTCTTCTGCCTGCTGTCGGCTTAGCTTTTCTTTGCCGACCTCGCGGTTGAGATTTTTTTCTATGGTGGCGAGGCCACGGTCGAGGAAGGACTGCTCGACGTCGCAGAGAATGACGTTGAATCCCGCGCGGACGCAGACGTGCGCGATACCGTTGCCCATGGTTCCGGCTCCGAGGACTGCGATGGTTGGGGATTGCTGCATAGGCGGTTCTGCTTGACTTTGAAGTGTAGCAGTTGGGTCAGGCAGCGGTAATGGCTATGAGGAGGACGGTGATGTTATCGTGGCCTCCGTTGCGGTTGGCAGCGGCGATGAGGGCTTCGCAGGTTTGGGTGAGGGTAGGTTGGGTGGCGGGTGTTGGAATGGCGGTGAGGATGGCTTCAATCTCGTGGTCGGCTACGTCGTGGCTGAGGCCGTCGGAGGCGAGGAGATAGAGGTCGTTGGGTTGAGGGCGGTGGCATTGGATCTCGGACTCCACGGTTGGCCTGGAGCCGATGGCGCGGGTGATGAGGTTGCGCATGGGAGAGCGGGCAGCCTGGGTAGGAGTGATCTGACCGGCGCGGAGCTGCTCTTCTACAAGGGAGTGGTCGTGGGTCAGTTGTTGCAGATGGCCGCGGCGGAGGCGGTAGCAGCGGCTGTCGCCGACGTGGGCCAGCCAGAGAGTGTCGTCCCAGTTGGGAGCGAACAGAGCGACGAGCGTTGTGCCCATGCCCGAGAGCTTTGTGGATTGGCGTGAGTGCTGAAAGACGGCCTGATTGGCGGCGTTGATCGCGGCGCAGAGGCGGACCTCGGGTTTAGTTGGGGGTTTGGCGGAGTGGTTGCCGTTGAAGATGAGCGGAGTGAGGTGGCTGAGAAAGGTTTCGGTGGCGAGGCGGCTGGCGACTTCTCCGGCGGCGGCCCCTCCCATGCCGTCGCAGACGACGAAGGCCCCGGCCTGGGGAGAGGCGGCGCAGGCGTCCTCGTTACCCTTGCGGACGAGGCCGGGGTGAGACAGCATCGCGTGGATGAGAGGTTTTGCCGACACGGTTGAAGGTGAATATCTTCCGCAGAAAAAGATACACGGCGGCGCGCTGAAGACAAAGGCTGGGTTAGTGTTAGGGCTGAGGGAAGGAACGGATGAACCGGATTGTGCACGGGGACAACCTCGAGATTTTGCGAGGAATGGCGGCAGAATCGGTGGAGTTGATCTATATCGATCCGCCGTTTAATACAGGCAAGCGGCAGGCCCGGATGCAGATGAAGACTGTGCGGGATGCGGCAGGTGACCGCGTGGGGTTTGGTGGGAGGCGATACAGGACCGAGGTGTTGGACGTGCAGGCTGGCGGCTCGGGATATGGCGACCAGTTTGGCGATTTTCTGGGGTTTTTGCGGCCACGGCTGGAGGAGGCTTATAGGGTATTGTCGGCTGCGGGATCGCTGTTTTTTCATATCGACTATCGTGAGGCCCACTACTGCAAGGTGATGCTGGACGAGATCTTCGGGCGGGAGTGCTTTCAGAACGAGATTATCTGGGCGTATGACTATGGGGCGCGGGCGAAAAAGCGTTGGCCGGCGAAGCACGACAACATCCTCTGGTACACGAAGGATGCAGAGCGGTACACGTTCAACCTGGATGAGTGCGACCGGATTCCTTATATGGCTCCGAAACTGGTGGGCGCGGAGAAGGCGGCGAAGGGCAAGACGCCTACGGATGTGTGGTGGCATACGATCGTTTCTCCTACGGGTAAAGAAAAGACCGGATATGCGACGCAGAAGCCGCTGGGGGTGCTGGAGCGGATCGTGAAGGTGCATTCGAATCCGGGGGAGCGGGTGCTGGATTTTTTTGCGGGGAGCGGGACCACAGGCGAGGCTGCTGCCAGGCACGGGCGGGAGTTTTTGATGGTGGATGAGAGTGCCGATGCGATACGGGTGATGAAGCAGAGGCTGGCAAAGTGGCTGTGAGGCCGTAGAATCGAGCGATGAAATATCTGGTGGCGTTGCTGGCGTTGGCAGGGTTGGTGGTAAGCGTGATGGGGCTGCGGGTTCACAATATGGACCCGGCGCTGGCCCCTCCCTGCGCGGTAAGTGAGCATTGGGACTGCGGGGCGGTGAACCATAGCCGGTTTGCCGTCTTTCCTCCGAAGACATTCGACGAGGCTCCGGGCAAGGTGCATGTTCCGGTGGCGGCGGTGGGGATTATCGGCTATGGGCTGATCGCCGTGCTGGCGCTGATGGGGCGGTGGTGGCTGGTCTTCGAGACGGCGCAGATCGGATTCATGTGCGCCTCGTTTCTGAGCTACCTCGAAGCGTTCGTGATGGAGAAGTGGTGCATCTATTGCGTTTGGTCGTGGGGGATTATGACCACGATTCTGGTATTGACGATTGGCATGTTGGTGTATCGACGGCGCGGGCGAAGAGTGGCCTGGAAGAAATAGAGGGAGTGTATGTGGCCAAAAGTGCTGGCGCAGTTGTTTGAGTTGCTTCCGCATGTGACCCGGCTGGTGCCGATGGCGGACAAGTATTTTTCGACCAAGACGGCCTCGGAGAAGGCCACCGAGGCGGCCATGGTGGCGATGGCCGAGGGAGTGCGCGGCGATCTGGGACAGGTGACGAAGGCCCATGCAGGGCTTTATCAGCAACTGCAGGAGCAGAGCGCTCAGATTGCTGAGGTGTCCGCAGAGGTAAAGCGGGTAGGGACGTCGGTGGAGCGGGTGACGGCTTTGGAGTCGCAGGTAGTGGCGCTCGGGCGGTGGGTGAAGGCGGGGGTTTCGCTGATCGTGTTTTTGCTGGTGGCGGTGATTGTGCTGCTGGTTCGCGGACGGTAGGGCGGCTGCTCTTCTCCATCGTAGAATCTCAATATGGGGATTAGCCGGGAACAAGCTCTAGATTGCTTCAACAGCGACGATTTGATTGGGATTGGGATGGAGGCCGAGGCGGTGCGGCGTGCGCTGCATCCTGAGGGCGTGGCCAGCTATGCCATCGAACGGAAGATCGATTGTGCGGCTGCGCCGTTTGAGGCGATCTGTGAGCAGGTTCGCGAGACGTTGGAGATGGGTGGGACGGGCGTTACGTTGCGTGGGGCGGTTGGTCGGGAGCGGAAGATCGATTGGTATGAGCGGCTGCTTGCCGGGGTGAGGGAGCAGTTCCCTGGTGTGTGGCTGCATTGTCTTTCGGCGAGTGAGGTTTTGGCGATGGCGGAAGGCTCGGAGTTGACGGTGCGGGAGACGATTCTGCGGTTGCGGGATGCGGGGCTGGATTCGATTCCGGGGGACGATGCGGGGATTCTGGATGATGCGGTGCAGCAGCAGGGCGCTCGGGATAAGTGGACAGTTGCGGATTGGGTCTCGGTGCATCGTGCGGCGCATGAGTTGGGGCTGCGGACTACGGCGGCGATGACGTTTGGCGCGGGAGAGAGCTTTGAGCAACGGCTGAATCATCTGGAGGTCGTGCGCCAGCTACAGGAGGAGACGGGTGGATTTACTGCGTTTACGCCGGTGAGTTTTCAGCCCAGAAAGGCTGGGGTGAGCGGCTTTGAAGAGGCTACGGCAGTGGAGTATCTGAAGACGCTGGCGATCTCGCGGATGGTTCTGGACAATGTTGAGAATGTGCAGGTCGATCTGGAGACACAGGGGCTGAAGGTGCTCCAGATGGGACTGCGATTTGGCGGCAACGATGTGGGGTCGGTGTTGCTGGATGGAGCGGATGACACGACCGAAGAGGACGTGCGGCGGGTGATCCGCGGAGCGGGGTTCAAGCCGGTACAGCGGGATACACTCTATCGGACGATGTACTTGAATTAGAAACGCTCCAATGTAAACCGCTGGTTCGCGTAGAATCGTCCAAGACGCTAGGCGGAGTTGCGCACCTGTTTGATCACTTACAAATGATGACGAAGATGCTCGCCATGCTGGTGGCTCCGCATGGCTTTGGACATTATTGGAAGACGCACTACGCCGACAAGACGTTTGAACACCTGTACCGGTGGAACACGTTCGATACATGCATGCTGATTCCCTACTTCATCGTGATGGTGATTCTGGCGTTCTATGGGATTCACCGGTATCAGCTCGTTTGGCTTTATTACAAGAACAGGAAGAACGCGTCGAAGTGGGATGAGCCGCAGGCGCGGTTTGCTGATGACGCGTTGCCGTTTGTCACGGTGCAGTTGCCGATCTTCAATGAAAAGTTTGTAATTGACCGGCTGTTCGAGGCGGTGTGCCAGCTTGACTATCCGCGGGACCGGTTTGAGATTCAGGTGCTGGACGACTCGACCGATGAGACGACGACGGTAGCCCGGGAGATGGTGGAGCGGTATGCGTCGGGAGCGATGGGGATGGCGCCGCAGCCGATTGTGTATCTGCATCGCACGAACCGGCATGGATATAAGGCCGGAGCTTTGGATAAAGGGCTGGATGCAGCGAAGGGCGAGCTGATCGCGATCTTCGATGCGGACTTTGTGCCTCCGCCGCAGTGGCTGATGCAGGTGGTGGATCACTTTGCCGAGCCGGGGATTGGCATGGTGCAGACACGGTGGACCCACCTGAACCGGAACTATAGCTTTCTGACGCAGGTGGAGGCGATTCTGCTGGATGGGCACTTTGTGCTGGAGCATGGCGGGCGCAGCCGGGCTGGGGTGTTCTTCAACTTCAATGGCACGGCGGGGATGTGGCGGCGGCAGACGATCAGCGAGGCTGGCGGGTGGCAACATGACACGCTGACCGAAGATACCGATCTTAGCTATCGGGCGCAGCTGGTGGGGTGGAAGTTTAAATACTTGCAGGATGTAGAGTGTCCGGCCGAACTGCCGATTGAGATGACCGCCTTCAAGACGCAGCAGGCGCGGTGGGCAAAGGGCCTGATTCAGACGGCGAAGAAGATCCTTCCGCAGGTGATGAAGAGCGATGCGCCGTGGCATACGAAGCTGGAGGCGTGGTATCACCTGACGGCGAATATCAGCTATCCGCTGATGATTGTGCTGAGCGTGCTGTTGATGCCGGCGATGATTATTCGAAGCTGGCAGGGATATTTGCAGATGCTGCTGATCGACTTTCCGCTGTTTATGGCGAGCACGATGTCGGTTTCGACGTTCTACCTGGTGAGCCAGAAGGAGCTATTTCCTCGTGCGTGGCACAAAAAAATTCTGTACGTGCCGTTTCTGCTGGCGCTGGGAGGCATTGGGCTGACGATCACCAATACCAAGGCCGTGATGGAGGCATTATTTGGGGTAAAGAGCGCGTTTGCGCGGACTCCGAAGTACAGGGTGAATAAGAAGGGCGAGAAGTCGCAGGCCAAGGTCTACCGGAAGCGGCTGGGAATTGTGCCGTGGATCGAGCTGGGGCTGGGGGCTTACTTTGCGTGGACAGTCTGGTATGCCGTGTCCACGGAGAACTTCTTTACCGTGCCGTTTCTGCTGCTGTTTGTGTTCGGATACTGGTATACCGGCCTGCTGAGTCTGCTGCAAGGGCGGTTTGAGCGGAGCGGAAGTGCAGGGCAGGAGATGCATGAGAAGCCTTATCCGATTGGGATATGAGGCTGGAGCGAGCTTCGAACACAAGAAAGACCCGGTAAATAGCCGGGCCCCTCTTGTGTTCGGATTGACTACTCGTTAGAAGCGCAGGCCGAAGGTGACCGGGATGTAAGTCGTTCGAGCACTGGCCTGCGGGAAGGCATTGAAGTAACTGGTGGTTCCGCTGACGTCGAAGGGACGGGGCTGGTTATCGGTCCAGACGTAGCGTCCCTCCGCATAGAGGCGCGCACCGGACCAACGGGAGAGCCTATAGGTAAAGCCAAGGCCCGCATTCAGGCCGAAGGCGTTGCTGACGTACTTGTCGATAGGCTGGTCGGCCTGGTATTGATAGCAACCATAATATGGATCGCAGTAAGTTCCGATACCGGGAGTCGTGAAGACGGTGGCCTTGTGGTAGAAGCCCAGGCCGCCAGTGATGTAGGCGCCCCAGGTGTCGGAGGTGTAGTAATTGACGATGGGATTCAGCGTGAAAGACCAGTCGTGGACGTAGCCGCCGAGTTGGCTGAGAGGGTTGCCGTTCTGATCTGAGGCGCCGAGGCTGTTATAGAGGGCGAGCTGGTTATTGAGAGTGTTGGTCTGGATACCCAGCTTGTCGTAGTCGAACTGAAGCAACACGCCCAGGGTCTTGTTGAAATTGCGGCCTCCGCCTACCTGAAACTTCCAACCTGGAGATGCGTAATTATGGGTGCCACCGGTTGGCAGAGTGAAGCCACCGCCGACCATGAAGGTGTATCTGTTGGAGCCGTCGGGGTTGGTGTGGCTGTCGGTGTAGTTTGGACGGCGATAGCGGCGGCGCGGGGGAGGCTGGGAGGCCTCGCTGCTGAGATCGAAGTATTCCGCAGCCGACGGACCAGCGTCAGATGAGCTTGAGCTTGAACTGGATGAGGAAAGATCCAGCGGAGCCATGAGGCTTGCCCGAAGATTGATGGCCGGAATTGCCGGGGTGGCAGCAGGTGCTGGCTGCTGGGCTTCAAGACCGAGCGTGGCGGCTGCAGTGAAGACGCCGAGGGCCGCTGTGCGAATAAGGAGGGCGGAAAGGCAATTTTTGCTGATCCTGCTGATCGTCGTTTGCATCTTTAAAGGCTCCCTTGGGTTCTGCTCATGCTGCTGGTTCTGCGAGTTCTTCCTAATGTTTCAACCCGGCTGATGTGCTCTTGTTGTGTAGGACGCTTAAAAAGTGATTTTGGATGACAAAGTTAGACACGGGCATCCTGTTAGTACAGGATGCCCTCGATTTAGGTATAGCCGGGCGTTCTAGTGGATGTCGAACTGCTCGGGGTGGAGGCTGGGGTCGGATTTGACGAGGATGGTTTTGCCGACCATCTCTTCCATCTCCTGCAGCCATTTTGTGCTCGACTTGAGCTGTTTGACGACGTCAGGGTGGACGCGGAGCATAACGTCGCCGCGGTCGAGGTGCTTTTGCATCTTGCGCATCTCAACGTAGATGTCGTTGCAGACAGTGACCGGCGATTTGACCATGCCGGTGCCGACGCAGACGTTGCAGGTGGTGGAGAGAGTGCGTTCGAGCGACTGCTTGACGCGCTTGCGGGTGATGGCGACCAGACCGAAGTCATTGAATTGAAGCACTTTAGATGGGGCACGGTCGTTCTTAAGCTCTTCTTCGAGGGCGGCCATGACCTTGTTGCGGTTCTTGCGCTCGTCCATATCGATGAAGTCGATGATAATGATACCGCCAAGATCGCGCAGACGGATCTGGCGAACGATCTCGGGGATGGCGTCGAGGTTGGTCTTGACGATGGTGTCTTCGAGGCGTGCGGTCTTGCCAACGAACTTGCCGGTGTTGATGTCGATGGCGACGAGGGCCTCGGTCTGGTTGATGACGATGCTGCCGCCGGACTTGAGCCAGACCTTGGAGCGGAGGGCCTTGTTGATCTCTTCGGTGATGCCGAACTGCTCGAAGAGCGGGGTCTCCTTGGTGTAAAGCTTGACGCGGCGGATGAGCGAGGGCTGGAAGCGCTGCAGGAAGCGCAGGATGCGCTCGTAGTCAGCCTCGGTGTCGACCCAGATGGCGGAGAAGTTGTCGGTGACCTGGTCGCGGAGGATGCGCTCGACCAGATTCAGGTCGTGATAGATGAGTGCCGGCGACTTCGATGACTCGGAGCGCTGCTTGATGTCTGCCCAGAGGTTGAGCAGGAAGCGGAGGTCGCTGCGAAGCTCCTCTTCGCTGGCCCCTGAGGCGGCGGTACGGACGATGAAGCCGCCCGAGGCCTCGCCCTTTTCGCTGAGCAGGATTTCTTTCAAGCGGCGGCGCTCGCCGTCGGACTCGATCTTGCGCGAGACGCCGGTGTGGTTGACCGTCGGCATGAAGACGAGAAAGCGGCCGGGAAGGGCGATGTGCGAGGTGATGCGCGCGCCCTTCTTGGCGATCGGCTCCTTGGCAATCTGGACCAGAATCTCCTGGCCGGGCTTGAGCAGCTCGTTGATGGCGGGGAGATTGGTCGACTGCATGGAGTTGCGTCCGCCGCGACGGTCACGGCTGCCGCTGCGTTCGCGGTCTCCTGAGCCGCCGGTGTAGCGGGGGCGGTCCCCACGGCTACGATCTCCACGGCGTCCCTCACGGCGGCCATCGCGGCGTCCGCGTCCGCGGTCGCTGTCGCGAGGTCGCTCGTAGCCGGGTGTCGCTGTGGGAGAGCGGTCGGAGCCGTTGGTGGAGAGTTCACCGTCTTCGGTGGACTCTTCGTGGACGAGGCCGTCTTCGTCTTCCGCTTCATCGTCGGAATCAGAATCGGATTCTTCGAGGTCTTCTTCGTACTCGTGGGTGCCGTCATCGAAGGAGTCTTCTTCTTCGAGCTCTTCGTCCTCTACGACACTGTTGCCGGAGCTGGTGATCTCGTCGATGGACATCTCGCGGATCATGGTGCCGAGGTCGGCAGCGCCTTCGAGAGTCTCCTCTTCGTCGAGATCGTCCATCTCTTCTACAGAGCTGGCCTGAAGTGTAGTTGGGTAATCTTCCTCTTCAATGACCTCTTCTTCGAGTTCCCCTGCGCCGGGAGCGAAGTGCTGACGCACAGGCTCGGTGCCGTCTTCGACGATGTTCTCGGCGGGGTTGGCAATGACGGTCTCGTGCTGAAGAGGGGAGGCCGGCTCGGCTTCCTGTTCCGGCGTGAACGCTGCGACAGGGGTTTCGGTCTCCATCTCGCCAGTGGCGTGGATGGCGGTGAACTCGTGCGCTGCGGGTTCTTCTGTGTGCTCGGCTATGTGTTCGGCTGGCTGCTCGATGGGCTCTTCCATGGTCGGCGCACTTTGGCGGAACTCGCTAGGTGCAACGGGATCGACTCGGTAAGAGGCAGAGGCGTCGGTGGGCTCATACTCCGCTGGCGGAACAGGTATGTGGGCCTGTTCGATGAACTCGGCCTCGACTGCTTCGGAAGCTTGAGTGGCGCTGGCCTGCTGCTGATTGTCGTTGCGAAGGCTGGTCTGGAAGTCGGAGCGGTGTTCTGCGCGCGCCTCCTGACGGAGATCGCGGGATTCAGAACGACGGTGGCGAGAGAGTGTCTCGCCGGGCAGAGTGGCCCCGCCATCCCATCCGGTGGGAATCTCAAAACCAGGGGTCGAGGGGAGAATGATGGTCGGTTCAGATGTCTTTGCTGCTGCCTCGGGTTGATCGCCATCTTTGCGGTACTTCGAGAGCGATTCGCCGGGGAGCACAATTGGCTCCGGTGCGATGCCGCCCGATTCTGCTGCGGAAGACTCGCTGTAGGAGGTGTCGTCTACACCGTAGAGCGAGGTCCGGGGAGCGAAGCCGCGAGGAGAACGGCGCTGGCCACGATCGCGTCCGCCACGGTCATTGCGGCCTCCGCGGTCATTACGTCCACCACGATCTCCACGGTCGTTGCGGTCGCGGCGTTCCGAGTTTTCCTGCACGGATTCTGGTGCCGGGTAGGCGGCAGGAATGGGAGCGGAGCTGCGCGGAGCGGGCTGTTCGGCTGCGCCTTCAAGCTCGAAGCTGGAATCGTACTGGCTCTCGTCCTGTTCCTCGGGGGTGGCAAACTCTGGCTGCGTGTCCGGGCTGGCGGGCTGTGTGGATGCATCCCGTTGACCGGGACGGCCACGGCGGCGGCCACGACGGCCACGCCAGCGGCGGCTTCCATCGGCTCCGGGAGCGCCTTCGCCGATCTCGGCGGTGTCGCGGGGTTCGGCGGAGAGTGTGTCTGGATGAGGGCCAAAGTCGCTCTCCTGATTGGAGTCGGCAGTGACGGCCTCTGGGTTCTCTGTGTACTGGGGGTTTTCGAGGCTGGGCTGACGGTCGCGGTTGCCACGGCGACGGTCGTTGCGGCCACGGCCACCACGGTCGCGGCTACTTCGCTCAGAGCGATTGCCGGATTCTTCGGAAGGGGCAACGGTTGTGCCTTCGAGGATGACGGGCGTCTCGCGGTTGCCGTTGCGGCGATTGTCGGGGCGGTTGTCGGAACGAGGGCCATGGGAGTGGTCGCCATTGGTGTCGAAGTCGGTGGAGTCACCGGCTTCTTCCATGAAGTCGGTGATATAGAGGAAGGCATCGCGTTCGAGGCCGATGTCCACGAAGCTGGACTGCATTCCTGGGAGAACGCGGGTGACGCGCCCGTTGTAGATGGAGCCGGCGAGGGTGTATTCGTTCTCGCGCTCGTAATAAATTTCGGTGAGGTCGTCGTTTTCGACGATGGCGAGCCGCGTTTCGTGCGGCGTGCTGGATATATAAATTTCTTTCGACATTCTCTACTCTTTCTGCCCGCCCTGGTTGAGGCGCGAGCGGCAGACGAGGCAGAGAGCGAATCGGGAGTGCGCCTAATGCTAGGTGCAGTTCACCGTGGGACGGACAGGATGCGGGATAGAGAAGCGCGTGAACGACGATCCGAAGACCAGAACAACGGGTGCGAGATGAGTAAACAACTCTGCCACAACCACGCTTTGGAACAGCGCGGGTGGGGCGGCACTCTGGAGATCGATGACACGAGGGGATGCTTCGAACAAGTGCGAACATGCGGAGTTTGTGACCGAAACAACCTCAAAATCCGAACCTTGAGGCGGGGCCGTTTGCCATCCGGATGCAATCATTTTCCCTGAAACCTGTCCGGCCAACGGAATCGATCGTCTCTCGCCTGGCCGGCCTTTTCTTCTAAAAAGTCTTGTTGCCGCTGCCGGCGCCTTGCGCCAAAGGGAGCGGGTTGTTTTGCTGCCCGGAATTTTGCCGGACAGGTGTTGCCAATAGTATTGCACCAAATCTGCTGCAAGGGCCGAGATGGGTGCTTCTTCAGGTTCGGGAAATTGTAACCGATTCCCGAACTAGTTCACGAACCTGCGCATACGGATGTTCATGACAATACCGAGCGCGAGGAAGGTGAAGAGAATCGACGATCCGCCATAGCTCATGAGCGGAAGGGGGATTCCCGTGACCGGCATCAGACCGACGACCATGCCTATATTGACCGCAATCTGAAAGATGATGACGGCGACGACCCCCATGATGATGAAGGTGCCGGGCAGATCTGAAGCTGTTTGAGCGTTCTGAATCAAACGCATCAATATAAGAAAGTATAACAGCAGGACGCCGAGAGCGCCGATGAAGCCGTGCTCCTCGCAGAAGGCGGCGAAGATGAAGTCGGTATAAGGGATGGGGAGAAAATCGCCTTGAGTTTGAGTGCCTTTGTTGGCTCCCTTGCCCCAGATGCCGCCGGAGCCAACAGCGATGAGGGACTGGCGGATCTGGTAGCCGGAGCCGCGGGGGTCGGTGTCGGGGTTGAGGAAGGCGTTGATGCGGGCCTGCTGATAGGGCTTGAGGTGCTTGCCGCTCTTCCATGCGCCTACGCCGAGCAACGTGATGGCCAGCAGGATGATGGCAGCCTGCTTGAAGCGGATACCGCCAAGAAAGAGGCCACAGACGAGGATGGGAAGGTAGGTGAGCGAGGTACCGAGGTCGGGCTGTTTAAGCACCATGAGCATGGGAATGCAGACCAGGGCGAAGGCCTTGGCAATGTCGGTCCAGCTGAGTTCCTTGCCCGCGAGGCCCCAGAAGTAACGGGCGATGGCGACGATCAGGACTAGCTTGACCCACTCCGACGGCTGAAAGTGGATGCCTCCGGGAAATTTGATCCAACGGCGGCCGCCTAGGACTTTGGTGCCGAAGGCAAGGACGGCCAGGAGAGCCACGATGCTGATGCCATAGGCCCAGTGAACGATGTCGATGAGGCGGTGATAGTCGATCAGCGAGATCAGGAACATCAGGACGAGGCCGACGCCAAGGAAACCGAGCTGCTTTTGATCGAAACCGTGGAACTTGGTGTGAACGGTCGCGGATTTAATTTCGAGGACGGAGATGACCGAGAGCACAAGAACGAAGCCGAGCAGGACCCAGTCGAAGTCGCGGAAGGAAGAGAGGCGGCGCATGTGCTGGCTACTATCTTAGCCGGACAAATGCGCCGCCGTGAGTTTGCAGTCAGGGGTGCTCTTTGAATTACTGGTGCGCCGCTGCCTTGGCGCGCCACTTCTCGGTCAGCGACTTGTCGGCCAACGCCTTGATGAAGACGCCGCCTACGACGCTGCGGGCCTGGAAGCCGACCTGCTTGCCAGTCTTGGTGTCGTACCAGTCGGTGAGCGGGACACGGGTTGGAGTCTCGTTCGTCCACTTATAGATGGGGTCTACGATGGCGTTGAATGCGGCCGGGGTGTCGGCGAGCGTTGCCGTCCACAGCTCCCAATCGAGCTTGGTGTAGTCGGCGCGGCTGTCGAGCGGCAGACCGTACCGGTTGATTTTGGTCTGGTAGTAGGCGATCTCGCTGTCGCGGACCGATTTGGGAAAGAGGTTGTAGCCAAGCAGATCGTCCCAGACGAGGTTGTACTTCTGGCTCCAGGTATTGGGGCTGTTGAAGGCCAGCTTGTAGTGGTCGCCTTCTTTTGCCATCGTGATCCACTTGCCTGCGTAGTCCTTTGCGGTGGCCTGATACTCGTGGGCTACCGACTCCTTCTTCAGCAGACGGGCAAGGTCGGCGTAGGCGGCGAGACCGTCGATCGCTTTGATGGAGAGGTTCGCGTTGTGGGCTACGTGCCCGGCGAAGTCATCGGTGGTGAGCTGATTTTCGGGGTCGAGACCGTTTGCCTTGAGGTACTCGGCCCACTGGGTGAGCTGAGGCCAGTAGCGCTCCGCAAGCGCGGTGTTACCTTCAGCGCGGGAGATAGCGTCAACCAAAATCAGCAGATTGCCGCTCTCTTCGACGGGCATCTGGTCTTCTTCGGTCTTTTCGCCGCCGCCGTACTCCTGTCCATTGGCCAGCGGATACTGGCCGAGGTCATGCGGAGCGAAGGGGAACTTCCAGCGATTCGGCAGGGCGGCATATTTGAGGACGGGCAGCACCTGGGCTTCGAGCAGCCTGGGGTTGAAGAAGAGGAAGAACGGCGCGGAGGGATACATGACATCGACGGTGGCGATATCTCCGTTGGAGAAGTTCTCCTTGGCGAAGAGGTAGGGCGAGCCGTCCACATCGGCAACCAGACCGTGGGCAGCCATCGCCTGACGATAGGCGAGGATGGCGATAGCAGCGTAGTGCTCGCCACCAGCCTTGGTGAGATCGGCGGTCAGCTCCTTGTCGAGCGCGGTGCCGCGAGCTTCGAGCGAGGCGTACTGCTGTTCGGCCTCATCGAGCATCTGCGAGACGGGCTCGTTGTTGCGCTGCCAGTAGGGGCGAAGATTGCGCTGCAGGTACTGGATCTCGTAGTTCTGCGTATAAGAGACGAGGAGATAACGGCTGACCGGTTCCGTTGCAATCTTGCCGAAGGGAAGAACCGCAGCGAGGTGCGCGCCGGAGTGGTCCGCCCGCATCGGCATGTCCATATCGTCGGCGGTGGGAAGCTGGCCGGTGGTGACGAAGGCTTCGCGTGCATGGGGGGCAATGGCCGTTGTGGACTGCTCATCCTTCGGGATGGCCAGATGAAAATAGCCCCAGTCGATGCGCACATTGTCGCCTGAACGGTTGAGGACGTTCTGGTCGCAGGAGCCTACGGAGAGGACGTTCTCGCTGGCAGTCTGGTTGCGGGTGTAGATGACCTGCTCGGAGGCGTCGTTGACGGCGATGATGGGGTCGACGTCGAGAAGTATGGAGACATCGTGAGAGCCGCCATCGGTTGATTGCGCCGTCCACGTAAAGTACGTGACGGGGCGGGAGAGGATGTCGAGGTCGCTGAGGATGGTGGGCGTGAAGAAGGTGAAGTGCAGATCCACACCGGCAGCCTTGAACTCGTAGCGAGTATGCGTGGGCGTGATAGAGCGTGAGACCTGCTCCATAGCAGGGACGTTGCGGGGATCGCGGCCCATAAAACGGTAGGCTTTGCCGTCGATGCGCACGAGACCGCTGATGGGCTGGGGCGCTCCCGTCCAATGAGTGGTGTTCGAGTCGGTGAGGTTGTCGGTGTTCGACCAGATGCTGAAGTAGGGATTGTGGGTAATGAGCGGAGTCGCAGGGGAGCGCTGCTGAGCCATGGCAAAGGAAGGCATCAAAGCGAGAGCGAGGGGGAGAGACAACATCAGCTTCATGGAAGACCTCAAAATGTAATCCGTTACATGCAGCAACCACGATACCGTATCGGGACGGTTAGACGGAACTTCCCCGGAGCTATTCAGCGGTTGGGGTGATGCTCACAGCATGGTCTGTTGTGGGTGTCGGCGGCTCAGGTTTTGCAGCAGGAAGCGGCGCCGCGACAAGATGGACATTACCGGCGCGTTTGCGCTGTTTATTCACGTAGGCATCAATGACCTGGGCGGCGAGTTGGGCGGACTTATAACCCCAGTCACCGTTTTGCCAGAGGACAGCCACGACAATGTCAGGATTGCGGCGCGGTGCCATGCCCACGAACCAGGAGTTAGGGACCGTGCTGTGGCCGCCGCCGCTGCGGGCGAGAGCGTCGTGGCTCATGACTTGGGCCGTGCCGGTCTTGCCGGCGAAGTCGATTCCTTCGAGATGCGCAGGAGCGGCAGTGCCGGTGAGAGTGGTAGCGGCCATGGCATCGGTAATAATTTGCCAGTTCTCCGGCGAGAGAGGAATGGTCTTCTCGCCGGAGCCGGGGAAGGTCTCGTGAACGGCCTCAAGTTCGTCGGAGGAAACTTCATCGGGAAAGACGACATGAGGCCGATGCAGGACTCCGCCGGAGGCGACGCCACCGATGGCGCGGGCCAACTGGAGCGGGGTCGCGGTAACGGCCCCCTGGCCGATGCCTACCGAGATAGTCTCACCGGCGTACCACTGCTGATGGAAGTTGTGGAGCTTCCATGCGGTAGAGGGCATGGTTCCAGTGGTCTCGTCGGGGAGATCGATGCCGGTGCGCTGGCTGAAGCCGAGTGAGGTGGCGTAGCGGGCGATGGTGTCGATGCCTAGTTTGTTCGCGAGGGTGTAATAAAAGGTATCGCAGGACAAAGGGATGGCCTGTTCGATGGCGAGCATTCCATGGTGTCTATCGCAGGCATAGAAGTGGCCATAGAATGTGGCGCCGCCATTGCACATGACATGCATGTCCTGAGCGACGCCTTCCTGAAGACCGGCGACGGACATGATGATCTTGAAGGTGCTACCCGGAGCAAGCTGGGCCTGAGTGACTTTATCGAGCAGCGGATGATCGGGGTTGGAGAGAATTTCGTTCCAGTAATTCCTCGTCAAACGTCCGGAGAACTGGTTGGGGTCGAAGGTGGGGCGCGAGACAAGCGCGAGCACCTCGCCGGTGTGCGGATCGAGCGCTACGATGGCTCCGATCTTGCCGTCGAGGGCCTTTTCGGCGGCCATTTGCACGTCAAGGTCGATGGTGAGGCGAAGGTCTTTGCCGGGGATGGCGAGGGTCTCGCCAAGGTGGCCGAGTTCCTTGCCGTGGCTGTTCACGACGACATCTTTGTATCCATCGGTGCCGCGCAGGATGGAGTCGTAGGCTTCTTCTACGCCAGAGCGGCCGACGACATCGCCGGGATCGTAGAAGGCGTAGCGGGGGTTATTCAACATCTCTTCGGAGACCTCGCCGACGTAGCCGATGAGGTGGGCGGCGAAGCCGTCGCGCGGGTAGAGGCGGCGCTGTACATCGAGGGTTTCCAGCTCGGGCAGCTCGTTGCGGTGGGCCTCGATGAAGGCCTGCTCGTCGGGCGTGATGTCCTGCTTGAGCGGGATGGGTTGGTATTTGGGGGCGGCCTGATAGTGGCGAAGGAGCGCCTGGATCTGATCGACAGGAATGTTGAGACCGCGGGAGATGAGGGGAAGATCGGAGTTGATATCCTTGACCTGCTCGCGGAGGAGGTAGCAGGAGACCGAGGGATAGTTATCGACGAGCAGACGGCCTTCACGGTCGAAGATGCGGCCTCGGGGAGCAAGAATGGGCACTTTACGGATGCGGTTTGCTTCGGCCAGAGCACGGAAGTTGTCGGCGCCGAGGACCTGGAGACGCCAGAGGCCGGTGATGAGCACGGCGAGGATAAGCGCGACGATATATTGCGCGGAGTGGAGCTTGCCGGCAGGCAGCTTTTCAGCTTTACCGTTGATTTCCAGCGCGGGATGATCGGAATGTAGTGCCGGCTCCATGAATTGATTCCAGTTTACGGCTTGAGGCTTGGACGTTTAATGGCTTTAATCGGTGCGTTTGGTGTGGTCGAGCAGAAAGAAGATGGGAATCGCGATGATGGTGTTGGCGCAAGCGCGGATAAGTTCGTGGCCCCAGAGGAGATGAAAATCGGGTAGGCCGAGGAGGCGGTGGTCGATGAGAAAAAGCAGGACGCTGTTGATGATGGAGAAGCTAAAGGTGATGACGATTCTGGTCAGCGGACTTTCTACATCGACCTGAAGCCCAATGCTTGCGGCGGTATAACCGATGGCTGATTTGGCCATTCCGTTGACGCCGATGGGCTGGTTGGTGAGGGCGTCCTGCAGCAGGCCGATGGCGGCCCCTGTGAGGGTTCCGGCGATGGGGCTGCGGCGGGAGACGGCGAAGAACAGGACGACGATAAGCGGGAGATCGAGGATGGCGAAGCGCGGAAATGGTTTAGGCAGAAAGGCTTGCAGGAGAATCGCCACCAGCGGCACAAGCAGCGTGACGATGGGAGAGAAGGTGTGCTGCTCGAGTTCTCGGCGGGAGGTGTAGCTGCGGGTGGGCATTATTTAGCTAGTTTGGCGGCTCTGTCTGGGGCTTCGATTGGGGCTTCGATTGGGGAAGTTGACGTGGCTTTTGCGCTGCACGAGACGGTTCATTGTCCGGTAAAGCTGGTGTCGGGACTGCACTGTTTTCGTAGCGATTTCTCGCTCCGGGGGTCAGCGAAGAGGCCGGAGGGGTGTCTCCGGGAGTGTATCGGTCTGGGTGGATGGTGGGGAGAGGATGGGGAATAACCGTGACCGGAGGCGCAGCCGGCTTTGCGCCGGGGACCGCAGGAGCGGTGGCTGGGGCGTTGGGATCGTGGAGGCTGGGCAGACGGTCGGCCATGACCTGCGCGGCGGAGCGGGCGGACGCCTCAGCAGCAGCCTCGGCATCGGCGGCGGCTTTGGCCTTGATGGCGGCGGCGGCAGCGGCCTGAGCTTCGGCTGTCGTGGCCCCGGCGGCGAGGTCTTTCTGGGCCGCCAGAGGCAGCGTGGGCTTGGTGCCGGTGATGACGAGGACCTCTTCCAGTTGGGAGAGCTTGGCTGCGGGTTTGATGCGGATGGCAGTGTAGGGCTGGTGGTCGGGATCGGGAGCAATGGACTCGATGGTGCCGACGGGGAGGCCGCGGGGGTAGATCTGATCGCCGCCGGAGGTCAGAACAGTCTCGCCGGGCTTGATGCGGGAGTCAGCGGTGAGGTTCGAGATCTGGATGTGGCCGGTGGAGGTGCCATGGAGGATAGCCAGAATGCGAGTGCTGGCGAGGAGGACTCCGGCGCCGGAGGTCTGGTCGTTGATAAGGAGCACCTGAGCGGTGTGGGGGAAGACATCGCGGACCTTGCCTACGATACCGTCCGGGGTGATAACCGCCATGTCGGGCTTGAGTTTGTAGTCCGCACCCTTGTCGATATAAATGAGGTGGGAGAGGTCGCTGCCGCTGGTGCCGATGACCTGGGCGGCCACGGTGGAGGCGATGTAGTGCTGCTGGAAGGCGAGGAGCGCCTGAAGGCGGTGACCCTGCATGGCGTCTTCAGCAAAGGCGGCCTGTTCGAGGCGGAGACGGGCGATCTGCTGCTGGAGGTCCTGATTCTGCTGGCGGACATGGCGAAGATTAACATAGTTGGACCACGCATTACGGGTGTTGTAGCCGATGGCATGGAAGAATCGCTCGAATGGCGAGACGGCGGCGACGACCCAATAACGCATCAGCGTGACGTCGTGGCTGTCGGGCGCGCCTGATTCGACGGGACGACGCACCTGGATGGCGAGGCCGATGGTCTGCGCGAGCAGAACCGCGACCAGTACCAGGACGTTCCTAAATCGTGTGAAGAAAGATTCCATGCGCTGCAACTATTATGTGCGAGATGGGCGGGGTCGTGCGAAATGACCGATAACATCTTTGGGTGAGAAGTTGTACTTTGGAACAAATTGGGGCAGTGCGGCGTATCGGCATGAGACCCTGAAAAAAATCCCGCGAGGTGCGCCGTGCTGCGTTCGACTCTACTTGTGTTTTTGCTGATGGCGGCACCTCAACCCGGCACGGTGCGAGCGGCCCGTGCAAAGGGAGATCATGCCGCCGCCAACGACAGCCCGAACTACACGGCGAACGGTGAGTTGAAGATGCCGGAGAGATATCGGGAGTGGATCTTCCTTAGCTCGGGGGTGAACATGAGCTACAGTCCCGGTGCTGCTATGGCGGGTCATTCGGTATTTGACAATGTCTTCGTAAATCCGGCGGCCTACGGTGTGTTTCAGAAGACAGGAAAGTGGCCGGACAAGACGACGCTGGTGCTGGAGATTCGCGGAGCTGAAGGAGCGAGTTCCATCAACAAACGCGGGCATACGCAGTCGCCCGAGATTATGGGAATGGAGTTGCATGTGAAGGATGCACGTCTGGAGGGCGGTTGGGGGTTCTATGAGTTCACGGGGGCAGGCAGTGCAAAACTGATCAAGCGACCGGCGGGTTGCTATCAGTGCCACGAGGGACATGGCGCGGTGGATACGACCTTTGCGCAGTTCTATCCGACCCTGCTGGGTGTGGCAAAGGTGAAGGGGACTTTGAGCGCGGCTTACCTGAAGGAGATAAATGCGGCGGGGACAGGTAAGTAAAGCCGATAACGACAAGAACGGGCTGAGTGAAGCGCTACATTCCCACCCATCGCGATAAGGCTGCGATGGATGGGCACCCGAGCGTTTATGGCTCGTCGAATAAAAACAGGCAACAGCTTAATAGCGCCAACTTTTGCTGTCAGCTCCTGGCGGAGCGGTTTTTAGCATGTGATCGACCATCAAGGGGAGGACACGCTGAGCCCAGGTGTTGTGGTTTTCCTGCATGGTGTACTCGGCTGGACCTCCTGTGTAGCAGTGGGGCATACGAGGGCCGTACTGGAAGGTTGCGTCGGAGTGGGGGTTGCGGGTGTTGTCGAGGGCGTCTTGAAGCAGATGGACGGCGTTGTTGAGGAAGTAGGTGTCACCGTCGCCGACTGCGAGGTGAAGCTTGCCTTCGAGTTTGGGACCCAGAATGGGCCAGTCGCGCTGCAGGATGGCAGTGAGGTCGTAGTGATCGTGCCAGTAGGCGACGGTGGATTTGTCGATAGCGCCAGTAAGGGGATCGATGACGTCCTTGGGGTAGCCGTCGGGGCCTGCGGGTGAGAAGACAGCCTGCCAGATGTCCCACTGCTCTGTAGAGCGTCCGTGGGTGCCGAGGACGTACTCGTAGCGGTACTCGTCGCCGGTGGCGCCGATGATGGAGCCGTCGGGCTTGCGGTCGGCGGCGATGGGCATCTCGCCGAAGTCGCCACGGCGGACGAAGGCGTTGGTGTCGTTGTAGAGGTCTACATTCTGGTAGGCGCGGAAGTCGATGGGGTCGGGGCAGGCGGTGTAGGTGCCGTTGTACATGTCGGGGTAGAAGACCTGGGTAGCGAAGGACTCCCAGCCTCCGGTGCTGCCGCCGTAGGTGGCGCGGGCCCATCCCTGGCCGATGCCGCGATACTTCTGCTCGATGGTGGGGATGAGCTCCTTATTAATGGCTGCACCGTAGGGCCCGACGTTGGCAGAGTCTACGTCGTAGGAGTCGTCATAGTAGGGGTTGGGGCTTTGGACGTAGAGGAGAATGACGCGGGGGAGGCGTCCTGCGGTCCAGTCCTGAAAGAATTTATAAGCAGCGACAGCGCGGGAGTTGGGCTGTCCAGCGGTAGTCGCTAGCGGTGCAGCGACCCAGGGAAGCGGCGCGGCAAAACCAGCGTGGAAGTGGTCCTGATAGACGACGAGAGGGTAGTGGGCGTCGGGGTGTTCGTCGAAGCCGTCGGGCAGAAGCACCCAGGCTCCCAGGTACATGTCGCGGCCCCAGAATTTGCTTAGTTTTTCGCTGCGGAAGTGGACGAATTTGAGCCACTTCGCGCCGGGATCTTTTGCGGCGATGACGGCGGGGTCTTCGTCAGTGCCAGCTATGGGCGGGATGACTTTATCGAGCGTGAGCTTGAGGGTAGCGTGGGATTTGGGGTCGATGTGCAACTTGACCGGAGCGTTGTAGGGGTTGCCGGGCTTGCGGTTCCAGTGCTGGCCCTCGCCTTTGTCGGGTGGTAGCCAGAGGGTTTTGCCGGAGGCGAGGTGGAACTGCTCGTAGACGTTGAAGACGGCCTGAACGGTATAGTCGCCGGGATCGAGATCGGCGAGCGATTTGCGTGGGTAGCCGATGGTTTTATCGTCGATGACAATGGGCTTATTGGGGGTGAGGTCTTCGACATCGACACCGAAGCCCTGCGCGGAGATGTAGGTCTCTTCGAGCTGCATGCGTGGCTCGGGATCGCCCTTGGCCGCCTTCTTTGTGATGACGAGAATGAGGTGGCCTGTGAGCGGCGCGGTCACGGGGATCGTGACTTCGATGCGCTGGGCGAAAGAGGACGAGACTAAGAGAAGAGCTGTGACCAGAAGGGAGACAGAACGCATTTATGCCTCAGCGGGTTCGCTTATTTGGATTGAAAGAGGAGTGGCGCGAAGTGGATGAGATCGTTGCGCCAGACCATCCACGTGTGCAGGCCGGGTGTTTCAAACTGCGTGACAGGCATGTCTTTGGTTTTGAGCCAGGCGATGAACTCGCGGTTGGGCTGGAGGAGCGGTTCGTCAGTGCCGCAGGCTATCCAGAGAAGACGCAGGTCTGCGGTTTTGGGATTGAGCGTTGCGAGCTGGGTGGTGTAGTCAAGGTTGTGCACGGCGGAGCTGAAGCCGCCTACCCAGGCGAACTGGTCGGAGTGCGCGAGGCCGATGGTGAGCGATTCGAGGCCGCCCATGGAGAGGCCGACGATGGCGCGGTCTTCGCGCTTGTGGGAGACCTTGTAAGCAGACTCAACCTGGGGCATGACCTCGGTGAGCAGAGCTTTGGTGAAGAGGCTGGTGTTCTGGTCGATGGTTGCCGGCTCGTCCCAGACGTCGTGGCCGCCGGTGACAAAGGACATGGCACCGTAGCCGAGAGGCATGACGACGACCATTGGCTTGATCTTTCCTTCGGCGAGGATGTTGTCGAGGATGAAGTTGGCGTGGCCTACGGCCGTCCAGCCGGAGGCGTCGTCGGACCAGCCGTGCAGGAGATAGAGCACGGGGTAAGGATGTTTTGCCTTGGGGTTGTAGTTGGGCGGAGTGTAGACGTAGTAGTCGCTCTGGTTGCCAGCGAGGCCGAGGACGGTGCCGGTGGTGTAGGTATGGTGGTGGACGGTACCGTGAGGGACGTTGGTGATGTCCCAAGGCTCGGGCGTGTCGCCGGGGACGGTGACGATGTTTTCGAGGCTGATGAGGTTAGGCTTTACGCGGGTATTGATGGGATCGAGCCGGTGCTGCCTGTCGGCTTCGAAGTGGTAGCCGTACATCTCCGGGGCAAGAGGTTGGGTGGTGACGCTCCAGATGCCGCTGTCATCCTTCGTCATGGGAATAGGCTTGCCCGCGCCTTCGAGGGACAGCTCTACCGTGGTTGCGCCGGCGTCTTTGTAACGGAACGTGATGGTGTGATCGGGATTGATCTGAGTGGATTGGAAGGGTGGGGTTTGAGCAAAGGCGAGGATGGGTGAGAGTGATGCGAGGATCATGAGGGCCTGTGCGGGTTTGAGAGTGGGCAGAAGCGACCTGACATTCATACGCGTCAGTGTAGCTGAATGTGTGGACAGGCGAACCGGACAGCGCATAATAAGGCAATGCCCTTTCGCTCTGGTTTCGTCTCGATTATTGGCCGGCCTAACGCCGGTAAGTCCACTTTACTGAATGCCCTGCTGGGACAGAAGCTCGCCATTGTGACGCATAAGCCGCAGACGACGCGGACGCGGATTCATGGAGTGCTTGAGGTTCCGCTGAAGAAAAAGGCCAAGGGTGAGCCAGGACGTCCGGCGGCGCAGGTGGTGTTGGTGGATACTCCGGGGGTGCATAAGCCGGAGACGCAGCTCGACAAGCGCATGATGCAGGAGGTGCACGATGCGCTGGAATCGCGCGATGCGGTGCTGTTCATCGTGGATGTGACGCATCGGCTGGCTAAGGGTTCTGAGGGCGGAAAGACAACCGGGCGGATGGCGATGAGCGCGATGGAGGATGACTTTGCACTGTCGCTGGTGAAGAAGCTGGAGTGTCCGGTGATTCTGGTGCTGAACAAGATTGATGCGATTCGTAAGGAAGAGCTGCTGCCGCTGATTGCTCACTGGAGTTCGCTGCATACATTTGCTGAGGTAGTGCCGGTTTCGGCGCGGAAGAAGGAAGGGCTGGAGCTGCTGCTGGATAAAATCGTGGGGCAGTTGAAGGAGGGGCAGCGCTATTTTCCGAAGAACCAGTTGACGGACCAGCCGGAGCGGTTTCTGGTGGCGGAACTGATCCGCGAGAAAATTCTGATGCTGACCGGCGAGGAGGTTCCTTATGCGACTGCTGTTGTGATTGAGCGATATGAGGAGCCGGCGTCGCTCAAGAAGATGAAGGACGGCAAACTGCCGGTAACGAAGATTGCCGCGGCGATTTACTGCGAGCGGACGGGGCAGAAGGCGATCCTGATTGGCAAGGGCGGCGAGATGCTGAAGCGAATCGGCACGGCGGCACGGAAGGACATCGAGGGGTTGCTGGGAACTCGGGTATTTCTGGAACTCTTCGTCAAGGTGCAGGAAGAGTGGCGGAGCTCGCGCGGGTTTGTAGAGGACCTGGACTGGCGGCGGCAGTTGGAGCAAATTGCGGCAAAACAATCTGCTGAAGAACATGCCGACAAGAGATAGCCCATCCAATGATTCACCTTTATTTGAAATAGTGCCTAATTATTGGGCTGCCAGCCTTCTATATCTGTTTAATTGGCGTCTAATGTAAAACAATGGATGATTTAATGCGCTCTTCTTCAGGGCAGATTCGCCGCTTTATCTGCTCGACAATTCTTTTTGCGTTCGCAATGTCGGCAGGAACGGCGAAGCTGATTGCACAGGCAAAGATCGATCCCACACTGCCAAACGAGCCGCTCTATCATAAGCGAACATTGTTGCTCTTTCCGGGTTACGAGACGGTGCATCAGATTGATGGAACTGTCGCTCCGCTGAAGGTTCGCCAGAAGTATGAACTGGCCTATCGGAAGACGGTTGACATTTCCTTCCCGGCACAGGCGGCTCTCTTCGCGCTTGCCTCTCAGCCGGGCTTTTACGGCCCGCAATATGGAGCAGGCGCAGGGCCATATGCTGAGCGGGTCGGTTACTACGCTGCCAGCATCGCCTCCAGCAATCTGTTTGCAGATGGCCTGATGCCCTCACTGCTTCATCAAGATCCACGATACTTCCGCAAAGGAAGCGGTTCCATCGCATCCCGTACCTGGTGGGCGCTTCGCAGTGAATTTATCTGCGAAGGCGATAACGGACGTGAGGCGATCAACGGTTCCAAGATCGTCGGGTATGCCATGTCGACCGCATTAACAGGAGCTTATGGTCCCAATGGGCCTGAAGGCGCTGGAAAGACGGCGGAGAGTTACGGAGTGAAGTTTGGCGTCAACTTTGTCGCCAATATGTTCCGTGAATTTGGCGGCACGAGTGAGCGGGAAGGCGATTCTCACCTCACTAAATAGGCTGTTTATGGTTCCTTGATACTCACGCCGAGCGTCTTCATCTTGCGGTAGAGGTGGCTGCGTTCGAGGCCGAGAGATTCGGCGGTGCGGCTTACGTTGCCGTGGTTTTCGTCCAGCTTCTTCAAGATATAGTCGCGCTCGTAGGCCTCGCGGGCTTCGAGGAGTGAAGCGAACTCTTCTCCGCGTGTATTGATGCGGCCAGATTCGGTGAGCTTACCGGGACCTCGGTAGACGAGCATGGGCAGGTGCTTGCGCTCGATGCGCTGGCTCTTCGGGTTGAGGATCAGGACGCGCTCAACCAGGTTGCGCAGCTCGCGGACGTTGCCGGGCCAGTGATACTGGCGAAGCGCAGCGAGGGCGTCTTCGGTCATCTCGACGTGAGGGCGGCCGTACTGCTGGCCGAACTCCTGCAGGAATTCCTTAACCAGCAGCGGGATGTCCTCCTTACGGTCACGCAATGGCGGGACGAAGAAGGGGATGACGTTGAGGCGGTAGAAGAGGTCTTCGCGAAAGTTGCCCCGGGCGATCTCCTCTTCGAGGTCTTTGTTGGTCGCAGCGATGACGCGGACATCGACGTGGATGGGATGCGAAGCGCCAACAGGGAGGAAGCGCTGTTCGTCCAATGCACGAAGGACCTTGGCCTGCGTCTTGAGGCTCATGTCGCCTACTTCGTCGAGGAAGAGGGTTCCCCCGTCGGCACGTTCAAATGTCCCGCGTTTTTCCTGCGGGCCGTTGGTTCCGGCGGGGACGGCTCCGTGACGATAGCCGAAGAGTTCGCTTTCGATGTAGTCCTCGGGGATGGCGGCGCAATTCAGTTCGACGAAGGGGCGCTCTTTACGCAGGCTTTCGGCGTGCATGGCGCGACCGATAAGCTCTTTGCCGGTGCCGGATTCGCCGAAGATAAGGACGCGGCCATTGGTGGGAGCCATCAGCTTGATCTGTTGGCGGAGAGCCTTCATAGGCACGCTCTGCCCGGTGACAGTTCCCTTCACCGCTAACTGGCGCGAGAACTCGGCGTTGTCTTCGCGCATCTGCCGGGCCTTCATCGCGTTCTTCAGCACGATGAGGGTGCGGTCGAGCGAGAGCGGCTTTTCGAGAAAGTCGTAAGCTCCGAGTTTGGTGGCGCGGACGGCAGCTTCGATGGTTCCATGACCGCTGATGATGACGACCTCAGGGACGTTGGCGCTGTCGAGAGAGCGAATCTCGGCGAGGGCTTCGAGACCGTCGCGGTCGGGCAACCAGATGTCGAGCAGGACGACATCGTACGCAGCGTCGCGGAGCAGTTCGAGCGCCTCGGCTGCGGTTGCGCTCGTGGTGACGAGGTAGCCCTCTTCGCGCAGAATACTCTCGAGCGATTCTCGTATCTCGGCTTCGTCGTCGACGATGAGGACGTGATTCAAGTGGGGCCTCCGTGGCCGTTGGTCGTCGCGCTGGGCAGTTCGAGTTCGCTGTCGGTGGTGGCTGCCGCTCTCAGTTCGATGGTGAATTTAGCTCCGGCGGGAAAGTTCTTTTCGGCGCGAATGGTTCCCTGATGCTCCTGAATGATCTTTGCGGCAATCGCGAGGCCGAGGCCGGTGCCGCGCTGCTTGGTGGAGAAGTAAGGGAGGAAGAGGCGTTCGCGCATCTCGTCGGTGAGGCCGGTGCCGGTGTCGGCGATGGAAAGTTCTATCATCCCATTTTCAAGCTGGGCCGTGCCAATGCGAAGCTCGCGGAGAAGGCTCTGCTGCATGGCTTCGACGGCGTTGTCGATGAGGTTGCCAAGAGCGCGTTTGAGCGCTTCGGGATCGGCCATCACAAGCGGAAGGCCGGAGGGCATATTCTTTACGACCGTGATGTTCTGCATACGGCCCGCAAAGAGGGCCAGCGCATTTTCGACGATGGTGTTGAGATCGGCAGGACGGGGTCGTGCCGTGGGAAATTCGGCCAGCGCGGCAAACTGATCGACGAGCGACCTCATGCTCTCGACCGAAGAACTGATGACCTCGCTGCAGCGGCGGATGACTGCAGGCGACGGCGACTCAATGTTGTGGCCGGTGAGCGTCGTTGCCAGACGGTCGATATGGCGGTGAATCTGCTCAGCGCTGAGGCTGATGGGGGTGAGCGGATTTTTAATCTCGTGGGCCACGCGGCGGGCCACCTCCTTCCATGCGGACTGCTTCTGGGCGCGGAGGAGTTCGGTCGCGTTCTCGAGCACAAGGACGTAGCCGCGATGTTCGCGGCTCATGCGGCCGGTCTTGCCGGGGGTTTCGAGAAGGGCGACGGTGGCAAGCAGGTTCAGACTGCCGCCAAACCTGTCGTTGCCGATGCTGGCGATTTCAATCTCGCCGGAGGCGGACCCCATGCGGTGGCTGCGCTTGATGAGATGATCGATGACATCGGCGACCTCCGGAGGGAAGACCTCTTCGATGACGCGACCAAGGAAGGGGCGCTGTCCACCGGGGTCCATCATCTCGCTGAGAGCGCGGTTGGTGAGGACGATGCGACGGTCTGCGTCGAGGGTGGCAACGCCGTTGGGGATGGTCTCGAGCATGGTCTCGAGTTCACCGCGGCGGGCTTCGAGGGCGGCGTTGGCGGCGCTGAGCTGCACGGTGGAGTGCTCGACGGCGCGGCGGCTGCCTTCAAGGTCGGCGGCCATGTGATTGAAGCTGCGGACAAGTTCGCCCAGCTCCTCGGTGGAGCTTTCATCGACGCGGTGAGCATAATCTCCCGCGGCGATGGCTTCCATGGCATCGCCCAGCGCCTCCACCGGTCTGGTGACCTGCTTGGCAATGTGCAACGCAATCCAACTGGAGGCAAAGAGTGCGAGGATCGTCATCATGAACAGGAGGCTCATATAGAGACTTCTGATCTGGCGACGCTCGCGGAAGAGGACCCAGTAGGCATTGGCCTCCTTGCGGAGACGTGCCATGGTTGCCGCCATGCCAAATGGCATCGGCAGTCCGACAACAACGGTATTGCCCTGCTGGACGGTGGTCGCGGCGAGCGCATAGTCCGTCTGGCCGAGCGAAAAGACGGGCGAGTCGCTGCGCTGGGCGGCGGCTAGGATGGCTGCATCGGTAGGATCGGTTGGTGACGAGGGAGGAGGCGCGTGAGTGTTTGCCGTGGCGCTATCTTCATCGATGGCCGGCTCAGACAACCAGGGTTTTACCTCGGCGGTAGCGCCATCCCGCTGCGGCATGTGGAAGGCGGCCACGGCGCCGCCTTCGCGGTAGACGATGGCGAACCCATTCTGCAACGTAATCTCATGCTGGCGCAGCACACGATCGATGGCCTCACGGTTTTGATGGGATGCAGGCACCCCATCTTGTGTTGCTTGAGGGGAAGCAGGATGCGCCGATGCATGGCGTGGTTTGCGCCCCCGGTTGCGTCCGGCAGGTGGCCTTGCAGGCTTCGGCTCCGGGGCAGCCGTGGCTCCGGAAAGGCTCGATGCAATGGAATCTGCCTCGACGCGAGCATTGGCCGTGGTGTATTGGGCAAGCGCGAGGGCCATGCGATTGCTATCGTCGCGCATCTGCGTCACCGGCTGCGAGAACCAGCGGTCCACAGCACGGTTCATCAGGAGATAGCTGAAGGCGAACATGAAGGCGATAGGAAGGAAGCTCACCAGCACAGCGCCCCAGAGCATTCGCGTGCGCAGGCGCGCTCCCATCACGCGGCTGCGCTGGTCCGCGTAGAGCTTGAGCATGTTGCGGACCAGCAGGACCAGCACGACGACGAAGAGCAGAAACGCGACGACCGACAGGCCCGTGAACATGAAGATCTGTTCGAGGTTCGCGGGGTGTGGCAGCCGCGGATTATTGAAGGCGTTGAGCGTGTTGAGGGCCACGAGGAGAACAAGGAAGCATGCACCAAGGGCGATGATCAAGATCTTTCGCCGGTTTGGATTGGTGGGCATCGCCGTGCTCTCCTCCGTGACCCGATTATAGGGAGCGGATACGCTTACATCTTCTGTGAAGCTAGTTCACAAGCGTCGCCACAGGCTGCCAGTCACGCTTCTGGGCGGCAGCCACGGCGGCGTAGGTAATGATGCCGTTATAGGTGTTGACGCCTTCCGCAATCCCCTTGTCTTCAGTCATGGCGGCCTTCGCTCCCAGGCGTGCGATCTTCAGCACGTAAGGAAAGGTTGCATTGGTGAGAGCAAGCGTGGAGGTGTTCGGAACCGCGGCAGGCATATTGGTGACGCAGTAATGGACGACTCCATTCACTTCGTACGACGGGTTGCTGTGCGTGGTGGGATGCGCGGTTTCGATGCAGCCGCCCTGGTCGATAGCAACATCGACAATCACCGCGCCCTTCTTCATCTTTTCGACCATGGCGCGGGTAACGATCTTGGGAGCCGCCGCGCCGGGAATCAGCACGCCGCCGATCACCAGGTCGGCCTCGCAGACGGCGTGCTCGATGTTGTAGCTGTTGGAGGCAACGGTGAAGACGCGGCCGTTGAAGATGTCGTCCAGCTCACGAAGACGGTTGAGGTTCAGGTCGATCAGCGTGACCTTTGCGCCCATGCCGAGGGCGATCTTCGCGGCGTTGGTCCCGACGATGCCGCCGCCAATGACGCAGACATTCCCGGGAGGGACACCTGGAACGCCGCCAAGCAGAACTCCGCGACCGCCATGCTCTTTTTCAAGATAGGCCGCGCCTACCTGAACGGACATGCGTCCGGCGACCTCGCTCATGGGCGTGAGCAGCGGCAGACCTCCGGTGCGGTCGCGCACGGTCTCGTAGGCGATGCCGGTGACCTTGTTCGTCAGCAGGGCTTCGGTAAGGTCGGGAACAGGGGCAAGGTGCAGATAGGTGAAAAGGACGAGCCCTTCGCGGAAGTGTTTGTATTCTTTTTCGACGGGCTCTTTGACCTTGACGACCATCTCGGCGAGCCGCCAGACATCGTGTGCTGAGCCGACAATTTCGGCCCCGGCAGCCTGATACTCGTCGTCGGGCATGGCTGAGAGAGAGCCTGCGTTATGTTCAACCAGCACCTTGTGTCCGGCTTCTACCAGAGCTTTTATGCCCGCAGGTGTTACCCCTACGCGGCTCTCGTGGTCCTTTACTTCCTTAGGTACACCAATAATCATCATTGCCTCCACATACGCTTTTGATTGTATCCACGTCATATCCCGATCACATATTTGTCCCTGAGTTCCCGTACACTACACGAAGGCATCATCGAAACCTCCCCATGCCAATGACTCTGGAAAAGCCCGCATTTAAAGACACCACGGCCTCCGTTTTGCTCGATCTGCTCCGCGGGCTGGCTGCCCTGCTTGTATTGCTGGGCCATTGGCGCAATCTGCTGTTTATCGACTATCCACAGTTGACCGCGCATAAGTTGATGCTGCTGGCGCCATACGCTCTCAGCTCTGCGGGACACCAGGCGGTCGTCATCTTCTTCGTTCTCAGCGGATATTTGATCAGCGGCAGCGTCTTCCGTTCGCTCGCACGCGGACAGTGGAGTTGGAGCGGCTACCTGACCCACCGCATCGTGCGCCTGTGGGTCGTGCTGATTCCGGGCCTGCTGCTCTGCGCCTTATGGGACAATATCGGGCTTCATTTTCACCTGGCGCCAGCACTGTATAGCGGGGCAGCCGGTAACCACATCATTCTGGATGTTCGCCCGACATTGAAGGCGCATATCTTCTTCGGCAATCTGTTCTTCCTTCAGTCTCTGCTTGTTCCCGTCTTCGGAACGGACGGCCCACTCTGGTCTCTTGCTAATGAATTCTGGTACTACCTGCTGTTTCCGCTGGGGCTTGTAGCTTTACGGCGGCAGTTCGCGCTGTCAAAGCGGATAGCATCAGGAGTATTGTTTCTGGCGATTGCATGGTTTGTGCGGCATGGCATTTTGCCGCTCTTTCCAGTGTGGCTGGCCGGAACGGCGCTTGCGCTGCTGCCGCCTCCGCGCGTGGGAAATCGTACCCGAATTGTGACGACAATCCTGTATTCCCCACTTGCGTTTATCTTTGCCAAAGTACATGCATTACCCGGCGTCTTGCCTGATTATCTGTTTGGAGTGGCTACGTTTTTCTTCCTATGGATAGTGCTCTCCGCCACGAATCGCGCAGCGCAGAACTCGATCTTCACTAGAGTATCGCGATCGCTAGCCCGATCCTCCTACACGCTTTATGTGGTACATGTTCCCTTCGTGGTGCTGTTAACGGCCTTGCTGTCGGGCGGCAGCCGCTGGATTCCGGACACACGGCATATCTTCAAAGGACTCGCCATTCTTGCAGTCACGCTGCTCTACGCGCATCTGGTTGCCTCTTTGACGGAGTTCCGTACGGACAGCATTCGCCGCTGGATTGAAGGCAGATTAGGATTCTCAAAGAAACCATCTCGCAGCGCGCAGCCGTCCATAGTCTGACACTGGCAGTTCTTCCCTCCCCACAAAGTGCCATAACATAGTGGAATACACTACTGATAGTCTCTTTTCAGGAAACGACTCCGACACTCTATGTCTTCAAACAGCTTTCAGATGCGTTACTCGCGCATACACAATATGCGATCCCTCTTCAGCCTCTTTTCGAGCGACCTGGCCATCGATCTCGGTACGGCAAATACCCTCGTGTTTGCGCACGGCAAGGGCATCATCGTCAACGAGCCTTCGATCATCGCGGTGAACAAGATAACGAATGAAGTCGAGGCCGTCGGCAAAGAGGCCAAGGAGATGCTTGGCCGCACGCCGGGCAATATCGTCGCCATCAAGCCGATGAAGGACGGGGTCATCGCCGACTTCCGCCATACGGAAAAGATGCTGAACTACTTCATCCAGAAGGCGCATAACCGCAAGATGATGGTGCATCCGCGCATCGTCATCGGCGTCCCCAGCGAGATTACGCAGGTGGAAAAGCGTGCCGTCATGGACTCAGCCTACCGCGCCAAAGCCAGCGAAGTGCATCTGGTGGAACAGGCCATGGTCGCCGCCATCGGCGCAGGTCTTCCCATTACGGAACCGGGCGGCAACATGGTCGTCGATATCGGCGGCGGGACTACTGACATCGCCGTTATTTCGCTTGCAGGCATCGTCTATTCGCGCTCCGTGCGTATGGCCGGCAACCAGATGGACGAAGCCGTCATGACGTATCTCAAGCGGAAGTACAACCTGCTGATCGGCGAGCGTACCGCCGAGCAGATCAAGATTTCGCTGGGTTCGGCATTTCCGCTGGATAAGCCCATTGAGATGGAGGTCAAGGGCCGCAACCTCATCGAGGGCGTTCCCAAGACCATCACCATTGAGGACTCCGAGATTCGCGAGGCGCTCAGCGAGTCTATCTCGACGATCATCAACGCGATTCGCGTGGCCTTGGAGCGGACCCCCCCTGAGTTGTCGGCCGATATCTCCGACCGTGGCATCGTGCTGACCGGCGGCGGCGCGCTCATCAAGAATCTCGACAAACGTATCCGCGAAGAGACCGGCTTGCCCGTCTCCATCGCCGACGATCCGCTGGCCTCCGTCGTGCTTGGAACCGGAAAGATGCTCTCCGACTTCAAGCTGCTGCGGAAGATTTCTATCGATTAGCTGCTGCTTCCGATCACAAATTGAACACTAAAAAGCCCTGAGCATGCGTCAGAGCTTTTCAACCTGCATGGATTTAATTATCAGAATTCCCATTTTGGAACGTAATTGGGGTTTTGTTCGAGACTTCTGATTCAAATTGGGTTTTCAGCAGTACTCTGCAATTGGTTGCAATATCTCAATAGGGGTTCCAGGAGCTTTGACCTCTCGCATTGACGCAACAGAAAAATATGCAACAGAAAAAATGGCAATTCCCGATAAATTTCGCGCTCAGTCTGAGCTGTGCCCTTTGAAGGAGGAAAAAACGACTATTCGTAGTTCTGACCATTTCACGGCACCGGAGGTAGACAACAGTCACTCCGAGATGGAGGCGGATACAGGACATGAACAGCAATCGTCCGCTCTAAAGCTAAGGCAAGCTGAATATATCAAGAAGATGACTGCCGGGCTGACAGCAGCAGTTTTGGCGATGGATCATCTTTTAGGCCCAAACTGGTTTCGGGCCGATCCAGATGATATTACAGCAATGCAGGCTTGCCTTGACGGCCTGGATGCTTATCAGATGCTGGCATCAGAGGAATCCTCCCCACCTCCGAAGCGCGTACTGAATTTTATTACCCAGAGGGTAAAGCTCGATGGATATTTGAGAGATGGAATCACAGACATCTGCGGGTGTGCGGAGGTGATTGAAGATGGCGGCCAACTCTGCCACTTCCACCGCCAACATTACTTCGCTTACAGGCAGAAAGCGAATCCGGCAACCATGCTGCGTGTCCAGCAATGGGCCCAGAAACGCAGGATCGCAGAAAGTGTGTGGGCTACAAAGGGCGCCGTCCGCTGACTCATCTGTTGGAAGGCTGAGCGATCAGGCTGACGCGGATGCGGTCGATGCGTCGGTCGGTGCTGGCGAGCACTTCAAGCCGCAAGCCATCTTCTTCGACCACCTCTCCCGGCAGCGGGATATGTCCCGCCATCTCTGAAACCAGGCCGCCGAGCGTCGTGGATTCATAGTGTTCCGGCAGACGCAGAGCGGTGGGGTCATCTTTGGAGTCGCGAGAGGCGAAGTCCTCGGCGTCCACCGACTCCATATCTTCGGCAGGCCGCGTGGACTGCTCGAACTGGTCGGCGAAGAGGTCACGCAGCCGCGAGATCTCAAAACTACCCGAAACGATATAGGAGCCAGTCGACTCGCGGATGGGCGTACCGTCAGCCTCGGGTTCGTCATGCTCATCGGCGATCTCACCCACGATGGCTTCGATCAGGTCCTCAATGGTGACCAGCCCTGCGACGCCACCGTATTCGTCGATGACGATGCCCATATGCTGCTTCTCGCGCTGCATCTCTCGCAGCAATTCGGCGACCTTCTTGGTCTCCGGAACGAAGACGGCAGGACGCTGCAACTGGGCCACGCTGCGAGTGCCGGCCTCGCTGTCCGGAATCTGCAGCAGGTCATGAGCGAAGATGATGCCGGTGATGTTGTCGAGCGAGTTCGAATACACGGGCACGCGAGAAAATACGTGCTGCGCGATCTGCTCGGTGAAGCGTTGCAGACTCATGCTGCCGGGCACGGCGAAGACCTCCGGGCGCGGCGTCATCACTTCATGCACAACCTTATCGCCGAACTCCACCACCGACCGCACCAGCTCCCGGTCGGACTCTTCGAGGATGCCCTCTTCCTCGCCCGCTTCGAGTAGCGCCTCCATCGCCTCCGACGGATGCTCTTCTTCCTGAGCGTCTTCAGGCTCAGCCAGCGCGGCGATAGAAAGTAGCAGGCCAAGCAGCAGCGTCACCGGAAGAATGAGATAGAAGAGCGCCTGTAGCAGAAACCGGATGCGGGCGATCCAGAGTCCGCGCGTGCGGGTGAAGAGGATTTGCGGCAGCAGGCGGTCAAAGACAAGAATCAGCAGAATAATCTCAAAGACCGCCAGTGCAACCTCCGAGCCACTGGGGCTGCGAGCGATCGAGGGCAGAAGTGCGGTGTGTGTGTAGAGCCGCAGACCGGTAAGCAGCGCAATCGCAGCGACGCTGAGCTGGCGCAGAACGGACGCCGACAGAGCGATAGACTCGCGGCCGAGGCGCAGCTTCGGCTCGACCACCTCTTCCCATGCGTCGATGTTGTCCTGATATTCGCGGGCGAGAAACTTGCCCATCTCCGAGTAGACGCGGTCGACATACGCCGCCAGCGTCAGGATGACCAGCAGCACCGCGAAGATAAGGAAATAGAGAGGACTCATGCGCTCCTCCTGCGTCTCGCTCCAGGTTTTGCTGGAGCCACGCGCTCGATCAGTGTGACAGGCAGACGAAGCTCACGCCGCAATTCACCCTCGCGCGCTGCCATTTCGCCGTTGTCGATCTCATGGTCCAGACCAGAGAGGTGCAATAGTCCATGCAACAGAAGGATACGAACCTCATCGCGCAGCGTGTGTCCAAAGGCTGCGGCCTGACGGGCAGCGGTATCGAGCGAGATCGCCAGATCGCCGGCATGACCACCCGGATTTTCAGCAGCGGGAAAGCTCAGTACATCGGTGGCTTTGTTTTTGCCGCGAAACGTCTTGTTCAGACGGCGCAAAGTAGCATCGTTAGTCAGCAGAACATCTACATCGCCATGCAAGCCAACGGCTTCACGGGCACGGTTGAGAAATCGCATCAGGCCGGACTTCGATAGCGTGACGAGAATGGAAGGTGTACTTGGGGGTTCGATGGTAATCATCGTAGAGAAAAATAAGCAGGGCGGCAGACTACCCCTGCTGATGATGGTATCGCATCGGCCACGGCTTTATCGCAAAAAGCCTTAGTGCGCCCTGCGCCAGTCGTCGACCGTGGGGACGCCGACCAGAAGGAACAGCATGGCAGCCAACGGCAGAAAGAACAGAAATCCCACATGACTGAAGCCCAGCGCCCCCAACAGGCCACCAAAAAAGAACAGGCCAATCAGCGATAACAGCAGTCGCAGCTTCTGCCGGTCGGCCCGCACAATCAGCTTGTCGGGTTGGCTTTTTGAGCGGTTCCAATAGAACAGCTTGCCCAATTCGATGCCGATATCAGTGACGATACCGGTGACATGGGTGGTGCGAATCTCGGCGTGCGAGATCTTGGTAATAATGGCATTCTGCAATCCCATGGTGAAGCACAGCAAAAACGTAAGCGCCGACACAAATAACCATCTCGGATGTTCAAGAAATCGGCCTATGAGGCTGAAACTGACGAGCAAAGCGGCCTCCAGCAGCAGAGGAAAGGCATATTCGCTGCGCAGGCCTCGCCGCCGACCCCAGTTGACAAGTATCGCCGTAAAGGCAGCACCAACCAGGAACGCCAGCAGAGCGCTGAAGCCAGCAGCCAGAAGACCAATATCACCGAGGGCGAGGTCATCCGCCATCGACGAAACGATGCCCGACATGTGCGAGGTATACCCTCGTATGGCAAGGTAGCCTCCTGCGTCGGTACAACCAGCAATGAAGGCCAGCACCAGCGCGAGGTGGCGATTGGCCCGCTGGGTGCGTTCCGTTCCGGTCAAGTGGCGCAGGTACTGGATAGGCATGGCGCAAAATTATCTTCGCACACCAGAAACCTGACGACGAATCATGCCCGGCGGGTTACCTTCCTTACTGCGGTTTGGCTACAGGCTGGACCGCAGTTGCCGAAGGAACGGTAGATTCTGTGAGAACTGCGTCCCCGATGGAAAGCGGCAGTTGCTGCTGCGCACGGCCGTAGCTGTCGTAGGCGCGAACGATGCGCTGAACAAGCCGGTGCCGCACCACATCGACATCCTCAAAGTGGCAGAAGCGGATGCCTTCAACGCCATCCAGAACATGCAGCGCTTCGAGAAGGCCCGACTTCTTCGGATTGGGCAGGTCGATCTGCGTCAGGTCGCCGGTGATGACGGCCTTCGAGTTATTGCCCATCCGAGTGAGGAACATCTTCATCTGCTCCATCGTCGTGTTTTGTGCCTCGTCCATGATAATGAAGGCGTCATTGAGCGTGCGGCCACGCATAAAGGCCAGCGGAGCCACCTCAATAACGTTACTTTCAAGCAGCTTGTCTACCTTTATCGGATCGAGCAGATCATAAAGCGCGTCATAGAGCGGCCGCAGGTAAGGATCAACCTTCTCCTGCAACGACCCTGGCAGGAACCCAAGCCGTTCGCCAGCCTCTACCGCAGGTCGGACGAGAATAATGCGACTGACTTTTTTGGCCATCAGCGCCGAGGCGGCCATAGCGACCGCAAGGTAAGTCTTGCCCGTACCGGCAGGCCCCAGGCCGAAGGTCATGTCGCACTGCTCGATGGCCTCGACATACTTCCGCTGGTTGGGCGAGCGCGGCTGCACCATCCGCTTCACCCCGGCAGACCGCTGCTTGCCGGAGTCGACCAGCGAACGCAACGTAACCGAAGGATCGGCGACAACGAGCTTCAACATCCCGTTCAACTCGCCATTGGAAAGATTAATACCTGACTTGCGGAGTGAATCAAAATCCGAGAAGACTCGTTCGACCCGGTCGATACTGGCGGCGTCTCCGGTTACCTGAATGGCGTCGGAACGAAGGTCAATCATGACATGAAGACCATCTTCGAGCAGCTTAAGGTTTTCATCGCGGGTCCCATACAGGGGCTCAATGCCGGGAGTGATTTCCAGGGATTTTTTCATCAAGAAGGGCGCTGACCTCCGTCAGGGAATACTTGGTTATTGGATGCTTGGGAGTGGGATAAGTTGTGACGCTGGATAAGGCAGGCAGCGCGGGAGGATGCGCTGGGTGCTGCGACCGGGATGGCTGAAGTTGCCAATCGTGTGTCGACGATGGGCACAGACTAGAACCGGAACAAGGACGGCGTCAAGTGGCAAATGCTGAACCCCCTAAACCAGGGGAAATCGCGACAGGAAATAATTTTCTATTGCCCTGCAAATTTCTGCCGATTTTTCGATTGATAGCTCAATTTTTGATTGTCAATTTGTGTGCAAGTGCATCCTTGCCAATCTTTAGCACACTTTCACCGGAATCGAAGTATGGGTATACACGTGCGTGTCATATTGATGTTGCCCACCTTCACCACCGAGGGTCCTCATGAAACTTAGCCTCCGCGCTCTCCTTATTCTCCCCTGCCTCGCAGCTTTCATGACCATTGGAACTGCTGCTCATGCCGATACCTTAACCTTCGCCTTCAATGGCTATTTCCAAAATACCGGAAACGTCAGTGGCTACCTGACGGCTGTCGTCGATCCAAATCTTCCCGATACCTTCGACATCACCGGCATCTCCGGCACCATAGGTGGAGGGACGATCACTGGCCTTTTGCCTTGCGCCAATTACGACCCCAATAATCCATGCAACAGCAGCGGTAACTCGTTCGGTTATACCAATTTGCTTTATTCCGTGAACGGTATTCCACGTCTGGATGTCGGTTTTACGCTGGGAACCGGCGGACTTGAGGGCGGTATTGTCCCTTATGGCAGCCATACCTACGCATTGGTTCGCAACGTTGTACCTGACCATTTGGATCCCGGCGGCGTTTCTGTCACCCCTGTACCCGAGCCAGGCAGTTTTATTCTGCTCGGCACGGGTCTGCTCGGCGTGATCGGTACCCTTCGACGCCGCATCTGGAGTTAGAGGCGGGATAACGATGGGTATGCATGTCGATCGTCAATTCTTGACCATCGCGACGGACTTCCGTAGACTTAGAGATTGCAGGGGATGGGTCGGGCTGTGTCCATAGTCAGCCTCCGGCCTGCATCCTAAATTTCCCCGACACAACCGGGTTAGAGAAAAGAGTTCAGTAATGGCAAATCATGTTTCCTCGTTGAAGCGCGCACGTCAGACCGAAACCAAGACCGCGGTCAACCGCGCCAACAAGAGCAAGCTGCGCGGCACCCTGCGCACTCTGCGCGAGACCATCGCCAAGGGCGACGCCAAGACGCTCGGCGAGGTCTACCGCTCGACCGTTTCGGTGCTCGACAAGAGCGTCCAGAAGGGCGTCCTGCACAAGAACACCGCCAGCCGCTACAAGAGCCGCCTGAACGCCCGCGTCAAGGCTGCGGCAACCACCAAGGCTGCCTAAGTTTTCAGCAACAAACCACACGAATCTGCAAGAGGCTGACCTGGGGGATCAAACCCGAGCCAGCCTCTTCTATTTGGACTGGTTGTCCTGTTTGTCTTGTTGGTCTTCAGAATCGGTAGGCAGGGTATACAGCGTGGGCGGCTTACGCGGCTGGTCCGGTTCGGCGTCCCCTGCGGGGGCGCTGCTGGCCGCAGGGGTACTGGCTGCAGTCGCGGGGGTAGGCGCAGAAACGCTGACAGGCGGGGGCGCACTTGTCGCTGCAGAGGAAGCATTGGCACTCGTCGAAGCGCTTGAAGACTCGCTAGACGGGCTGGCTGCCTCAGTGTCAGGTGCGGGAGCTGCCGGAGCCGTAAACTCGATAGGCAGAACACTCTCCGCCGGCACCAGCGCCCGGGCCTCTTTGACATCTGCTTGGTCCTTCGCGCTGAGCGGCGGCAAGCTATAGATCTCGATGGCACCCTCACGAATGACAGCCAGGTTCATGCCATCGGATGACAACGTAAAGTTCTGCCCGGCGCGCGCAATCGGCGAGCAGTCAACATGCAGAATCTGCCTGCCGCTCTCCGTTTGATAGACCACCACACTCTGTCCGGTCAATGACTCCACAGGGGCCAGCGTGGAGTCATTTATAGGGAGGCTGCCGAGCACGCGCCCCAGGGCAAACCGCCCGCTCGACGGAGCAAACACAAAGGACGGCGCCACAAAATCGCCGAACAGGTTCTGCTCCCACATCTCCTCGCCGCGCATGTTGAACCCGCCAAGAACCTGCGGGGTATTGCCACCGTGGCACCCAAAGGAGACAAACTCGCTGCTGCTGACAAACTGCGGTGTCGGCCGGCAGGAGGAATCAAACGCCGCGAGTTCCCTCACATCGCCGCGATAGGGATGAAAGTCGAAAGCCCAGTGTAGTTGTCCCTCATCGACGACCGCCATGTGGCCCGCTCCCGTGGCGGCGAGGCCGCCAAAGCTGCTCGATCGGGCAATCCCGGCGAGCGCCGCCCTCAACCCACCTCCATCTTCCCCAGACACCAATAGCCGATAGAAGCTGAGGGCAACCGGATCAGACTCGCCCGGTCTGCCCAGAGGGGTCGGAGTCGGCTTCGGAGCCGGCCCAAACAGCGGTGTCGGCGGAGGCGGCACAGGCGGCGTCCGCTCCACCGACTCGACGATCAAAAGGTCAGCTTCCGGCGACAGCAGCACAGCCCCAATACGCCTCGTCGTACTAAGAAAAGGCTGCTGGCGGAATGGCTGTCCCGACGCCAGATTCGCCATTGGCGCAAACGTCGTCAGCGTATCGTGAACGCGCAGCAAAAACCTTCCATCGCCAAGATTCCAGAGATACTGGCCATTGTCATGGAGCCGCCAGTCCGTACGCGCCAGCACACGGCCGGAGGGCACTTCCACCAACACCGCCTCGACCATCCGGTCCTCATCGTCCGGCGGATCATTCGCAATCCGTTCCATCAGCCGGTGCACCCCGAAGGTAAACAGAAGATGCTGATTGTCCACATAATTCAGCGTGAGCATCGAGCCGCCCGCCAGCATAAACGGCTCCGCCTGAGGCTGAAAGCCTAGTGAATCCAGCGAGATACGAATGTCCGGCCCTGGCCCGCGCGCAAAGACCGGCGCCGCAGCCAGAAAGAAAAGCAGCGCCAGCCCAGCCAGTGGGCGTAGCCGTCGAGTCGCGTAAATCCTGTCAGGAACCGGCATGGCAGAGTCCGCGTATCAATCTCTACATCGCGCGTAGGTCTACTGTTTCACAGACGCATCCGAGCCGCCAAGGGCTGCATCTTTCCACTGGATTTATGGAGGTCTATGCCGCGCTGGTGATACAAACACTGAAGCACATGATCGTGCCCCCGGGAGAGATTGCATGTTGCATGGATGGAAGATAAAGATTGGCTGTCAGGCAGGTTTTGGGACGGCACTCGCCCTCGTCGTCGCAGGCACATGCACCGCAGGATTTGCCCAGAAGCCAGCGACCCCACCCGTAACCGACCAGCCCGCAAAGGTCTATCTCCCCATCCCGGCCTTCGATACCACGTCCATCGATGCCGCCGTAAACCCCTGCGACGACTTCTACAAATTTGCCTGTGGAAAATTCGCCACAAACCACCCCATCCCCTCCGACCAGGCTGGCGTAGACCAGTTCTACGCCCTGTTCAACGTCAATACCCAGTCGCTGAACGGCATCCTGAACAAGGCAGCCGCAGGGGGCGCCACGCGCTCTCCCGATGAGCAGAAGATCGGCGACTACTACAAAGCCTGCATGGATACCGATGCCATCAACGCCAAGGGCCTTACTTCGGTGCAGCCCCTGCTCGCCGAGATCGACGACATCAGCAGCAAGGCTGAGCTTCCATCCCTCATCGGCAAGCTCCAGCGCATGGGCGTCGACGTCTTCTTCGGCTACGGCGAGCAGCAGGACCTCAAAGACGCCACCAAACAGATCGCCGTCATCGCTCAGGACGGCCTCGGCCTTCCCGAAAAGGACTACTACCTCCGCACCGGCGCAAAAGACGAGACCATCCGCCAGCAATATGTCGCGCACGTGGCAAAGATGCTGACACTCGCCGGCAGCATGCCGCAGCAGGCAACAAGAGACGCCAGTAACATCATGGCCTTCGAGACCGCGCTGGCCAAGGGTTCCCTGAGCGTCACCGACATGCGCGACCCGGAGAAGACCTACCATCTGCAGCCGATTGCGACCTTCGAGGCGACTATCCCCGGCGTAGACTTCGGGCAATTTCAGGATGCCATCCACTCCGCCCGCGTCAGCGAACTGAACAACTCCACGCCGCAGTTCTTCCCTGTTCTGCTGCAGCAGGTGCGCGAGAACGATCTCGAAACCCTCAAGGCGTACATGCGTTATCACCTGCTCACCACGGTCGCAGGACGCCTGCCGAAGCAGTTCGATGATGAAAACTTCGACTTCTACGGCCGTAAGCTGGAAGGCCAACCCGAACAGGCCCCGCGCTGGAAGCGCTGCTCGAACTCAGTCAACGCCGCTCTTGGCGAGGCCTTGGGCAAGGTCTACGTCGAGCAGTATTTCGCCGGCGACAGCAAGGCCAAGACCCTCCAGATGGTGCACGACATCGAGACCGCCATGAGCAACGACATCGACCAACTCGCCTGGATGTCCGACGCAACCAAGGCGCGCGCGAAGGAAAAGCTCCAACTCGTAGCAAACAAGATTGGCTATCCCGAGAAGTGGCGCGACTATACCAAGCTAGAGGTCAAGCCCGACGACGCGCTCGGCAACTCGCTCCGCGCCAACGCATTCGAGAACGACCGCCAGCTCAATAAGATCGGCAAGCCTGTCGATCCCCTTGAGTGGCAGATGACGCCCCCAACCGTCAACGCCTACTACGACCCCAGCATGAACAACATCAACTTCCCTGCCGGCATCCTCCAGCCTGCCTTCTACGATCCCAAACAGGACGACGCCGTCAACTACGGTCACATCGGCGCCGTCATCGGCCACGAGTTGACCCACGGTTTCGACGACGAAGGCAAGAAGTTCGACGGAAAAGGCAATCTCAACGACTGGTGGACGCCCGCCGATACCAAGAACTTCGAGGCCCGCACCGACTGCCTCGTCAACGAGTACGGCAACTTCACCGCCGTCGATGACGTCAAGGTAAACGGCAAGCTGACCCTTGGCGAAAATACCGCCGACAACGGCGGCCTGGTGCTGGCCTACATGGCCTACCTCGAGCGCGCGAAGAAAGAAGGCATCGATCTTCAGGCGAAGAAAGACGGATATACCTCTCCGCAGCGTTTCTACATCGCCTTCGCGCAGAACTGGTGCGAGAACTCACGTCCCGAGAGCGTTCGCGCCCAGGTGCTCAGCGACCCGCACTCGCCCGACCACTTCCGCGCCAACGGGGCCATCGTCAACCAACCCGGCTTCGCCGAAGCCTTCGGCTGCAAAAAGGGAACGCCCATGGTCCCGGTCAATAGCTGCCGCGTCTGGTAGCAACGTCTTCGCGGCCAACGCGCGGATAGGACCAGGATCGCTGACTTGCAGCATCCATGCCGGTTATTTTAGATACCCGCCCATTGGACGTTATTAGAACCATGTGCGATCTCTATATTCCAGGTAAGTCTCCCCGAACGCCCTTGTCAGTACATTCTCCTCGCGTCGCGCCCGCAGGATCTGAACTGGGACGACGACCAGGAAGGCCAGAAGATACCAGAGCTTATCGAGTAAAAGTATGATTCCCACTAGCGACAATCCCCCAAAGAGATAGATGGGGTTCCGGATCCGTGAATATATCCCGTTCGTCACCAGCTTTCTTGCCTCAGGTCGCAATGAAAACGACGATCCGAGTTGAAGGCGAGCTATGACGAGCAAGATCTCTGATGGCACGAGCAGACACAATCCAGCCTGCCGCACTGTTATCCATGGTTGGTTCCAACTGGCGAAAACACAGAGGACCGTACCCAGGATCAAGAGCGCCATCGATTTTAGATTAGCTTTCAATATCCGTCCTCAGGAGTAAGCCTCCATAGTGTGATACCACAGGCCGGGAGCGTACCAGACCTAACCTTAGGATTTGATTAAGAAGCGACTAGCCGCAATACAAATCTTTTTCAGACAGTACCTTTATCCTCCCTCACAACGCTTTGTCTTATGTGCGACAGTAAAGTATGCCCCAAACAAACCAAAGACGAGCACTAGGCTTTGCAGCCTGTGCGCTGGCAAGCTCGTTCTGGGGCTGCGGCTTCTTCTTCGGCAAGATAGCCCTGGCCGAGATGAACTTCGCCCACATGGTGCTGTACCGGTTTCTCTTTGCCATGGTCCCGCTTGCTCCGCTGCTCATCACCCATCCGCCACGCTTGAACCGCAAGGAGTGGGGCCTGCTGCTGGCAGCGTCCTTCCTCGGCGTTCCGTTGCAATTCCTGCTCCAGTTCTACGGCCTCTCGCTGACGAACGTGAGCCACGCAGCGCTCATGGTCGGAACTATGCCCGTCATCCTCGCCATCGGTGCCATGCTCTTCGCGCATGAGCGAATGGACCGCATCGGCTGGATAGCCATGGCCGGGTCGACCTGCGGCGCCGCCATGATCGCCCTCGGCGGACACCATACAGGTGCAGGAGCATCCTCGCGGGCTGGCGACCTGCTGGTCGTCTTGTCGCTCGGCATTGCGCTGTTCTGGATACTGTTCAACAAGCAGCTGATGGAGAGCCACTCTCACATCGTCATCACCTCATACGGACTGGCGCTGGGCACGGCAATGCTGCTGATCTACGTCCCGCTCCGCTACGGCATACCGCCGATCGAGCACGTTTCGATGAAGGCCTGGCTGGCGCTGGCAGCCAGCGGCCTGCTCTGCACCGCTGCTACAACGCTGCTCTGGAACTGGGGACTGACCCAGGTCCCCGCCTCGCAGGCCGGCGTTCTGCTCAATATGGAACCCCTGATCGGCAGCCTGCTCGGCGTCTTCGTGCTCGGAGAACATCTAGGCCCCAGCGCATGGATCGGCGGCGGACTGATCCTCGCCGCGGCCATCATATTGACAACCCACTCCAATACCAGAGTGCACGAACAACTCCCGCTAACCTAAAAACTATCGCTCTTGCGCTTGCCCTGGCATGTCGGCTCACCTCAAAACTGTTTTAGCTTCTGGAGAATGCTTCTTTCGCCGTCCCACTCACAATCTTCGCCATCGACTTCGTCGTCCGACACCAGATCAACGTCAGCGTCAAACCAGCCACAATCAGACCCGCACAAAGCCCGAGCCACAGCCCAACCGCGCCATAATGCTGCCGAAATCCCAGAAAATATCCGATCGGAAGCCCAATCACCCAGTAGCCCACAATCTGCACAATCAGCCCCGCATGGGTATTCCCTGCCCCACGCAAAGCCCCGGTCGCCGTGATTTGAAGGCCGTCAAAAAACTGGAACGCGGCCGCGACCAGCAAAAGCGGAATCGTAGCGGCAATCACCGCACGGTTCTCGGTAAACGCATGAGCAATGGCATGGGGAAATAAAGTCAGCACCGCGGAAAACATCGCCATGCACCCGGCCCCAAGAAGAACCGCCGCCCATCCTGCGGCGGACGCTTCGGCGGGAGCCTTGCGCCCAATCGCCTGCCCTACCCGCACGGCCGCGGCAGTCGAGATCGCAAACGGCACCATAAACGTGAAGCTGGCACAGTTCAAAGCAATCTCATGTCCTGAGAGCGGCAGCGCCCCCATCGTCCCAATCAGAAACGTGACCGCACCGAAGATAGCAATCTCAACAAAGATCTGGCCTCCCGCCGGTGCACCGAGAAATGCCAGGCGTCGCAATCGCGAAGTCTCGATATGGCGAAGCATCGAGCGCAATCCATAGTTGTGACGGTGCTCCACCCGCCACACTACCGCAACCAGAAAGAGCGCAAGGTAAAGCCGCGAGATGGAGGTTGACAGCCCCGCTCCCGTCACGCCCAGAGCGGGAATGTGAACCGACCCCCACGAGTGCCCATAGATCATCAGCCAGTCTCCAAGCGCATTGAAGAGATTTGCCGAGATTAACGCCACCGCAATCGGACGAACATGGTTAAAAGCCTGAAGATACCGCCGCAGCGCGAAGTAAAGGAACAGCGACGGCGTACCCCAATTGAGCGCGCGAAGAAACGCAACCGCCCCCACCAGCACCCCATGATCGATAGGCAGCCGAAGCAGCATGAAAGGCGCAAGCGCGACAAGGACAAACAGAAACGTCGCCAGTGCAGCGGCAAGAATCAGCCCATGATAGAGCCAGCGATTGGCCTCATCGAAATGCCCCGCCCCATGCGACTGGCTGAGATAGGTATCCAGCCCAAGCAGCACCCCAGCGATTCCAAATGCCACCGTGTTGTAGAGCACCTGCCCCAGTGCAGCAGCGGAGATGGCAAGCGCAGGCGAGGCCATATGCCCCACCATCATGGTGTCTACGATGCCCATCGTCATCCAGCCCAGTTCCGCCGCCACCAGCGGAATCGCAAGCGTAAGCATCGGCGGGATTTCTCGTCGGATAGACATCTTCAATTGATGCAGATGAGTCACAAATTATTGTGAAATAGACACAAAAAATGACGGATCTCGTGCCCCATCAGAAAAAGCTGCTACTGGGGAGTAATAATCCCACCCACCGGCAGACTAGTAGGCAACGGACGACGCCGCAACATTTCTTCTCGCTTGGCCGCAGATTCGTCCATGTTTTCAGCAACATAGAGGGAGCCGCCACACTGAGTGCAGACCGTCTGCGAAGTATCGGCAGATACATAGTGGCAGTGAGAGCACTCAAACGAGGAGATGCTAGGCATGGATACGATGATACTGGATTGCTTATAAGGTGAAGTGATGCGAAATGAGAGCCGGAAATCCCACCCCGTCCGTATGATTGCTGTCGATATGGACGGCACGCTGCTTGGGTCGGACGGCCATGTGAGCGCTCGTAACCTAGCGGCGCTGCAAGCGGCGGAGCGGGCAGGCATAGAGGTCGTGGTGGCAACAGGCCGGAGGCATTGCTATGCGATGCGGCAACTGCGGGGGCTCAACCTGCGGGAAGAGAATGCGTTGGTGAGTTCGAATGGCACAGTCACGCGGACGATTGGGGCGAGACTGCTGGAACGAACGTTGATGCAACCAGATACGGCACAATGGCTGTGCGGGCACATCGAGGAGTTTCGCAACGCGCTGGTGATCACGTTCGATATGGTCGGGTCAGATGGGGAGGATGCCCGGGGCGCCCTGGTGGTGGAACATCTGGAGGAATTGAACGGGAGCATCGGCAAGTGGATGGCTGCGAATGAGCCATACATCGAGCATGTCATTCCAATCGAGAAGGCGCTGGAAGCCGAAGCCCCCATCCAGATGATGCTGTGCGGGACGATCGAGCGGATGCGCCGGGCGGAGGCCCGACTTCTGGAGCATCCGGGCGTCTCGGCTGTAGGGGTAAATCCAGAGGAACACACGTCACGTACTGAGATCACACTCCACCGGACCGAGTATCCGGAGCGAGATTTAAGCATTGTGGACATACTGCCAGCAGGATGCAGCAAGGGATCGGCGCTATTGCGGTTGGCGACAAATCGCGGAGTAAAGGCAGAGGAGATTCTGGCCATCGGAGACAACTGGAACGACGTCTCCATGCTGGAGATGGCGGGACGAACGGTGCTGATGGGGAATGCTCCTGATGATTTAAAGCTGACGGCCGCAGAGCGAGGATGGTTGGTCGGCAGGCGACACGACGAAGATGGAGTAGCGGACGCGATAGAGACAGCACTGGCTGAAATGCTATCGATGACCCGATAGGAGAGCATCGGCAATGATAGGCTTTTGGAGTGGCGATGCGGCGGCTTAATCATGTAGTTCGGTGCAGCTTGATAACTCTGGCAGTAGTGTGGACGGTGTGCCTCCCTCTACGTGCGGCTGAGCATGTCACCCTGCGAAACGGATTTGCACTGGATTGTGTACGAAGCGAAACCATTGGCAACAAGGTTCGGCTCTATCTTCCTGATAATAATCAGGCAGCATCAAACTCCATCAGCGCTGACGCTAATTATCTTGAGGTTGCGGCAGATGCAATCGTCCAGGTAGAGATAACAGCCGATGTGCCGCAGCCAGAAACGGCCGCAAGAACACCTTCAGCTAAAATGGAAACACCTCCCACCAAGGCTGAGATGCACGAGATGCTGGCTCGTGCAGGCGCAGTACACCGTATCGATACAGACCTCCTCGCAAGCGTGATGAAAGCCGAGAGTGGTGGACAAGTACGGGCGGTTTCGAGAACAGGAGCGCGGGGCCTGATGCAGTTGATGCCGGGAACGGCCAGCGAGATGGGGGTACAAGATGCGTTTCGTCCTGAACAGAACATTGCCGGTGGAACAGCCTATCTGGATGAGTTGCTGACTCGATATCGCGACAATATTGGGCTGGCACTGGCAGCATATAACGCCGGACCTGCAGCGGTGGACCGCTATCATGGAGTACCTCCCTATCGTGAGACGAAAGCGTATGTGGCGCGGGTCATTCGAGAGTTCAACCGGCGGAAACAGATAGCACTGATCGCACGGGCTCAATAGACCGGAACACGATCAGAGCCATAGAGAGCACACGATGAAAAAGCGGAATGGATTGCTATGGTTCGCGGTCATCATCGTGCTTGCGCTGATCGTTCTGCTGTTCTGGAATAAGGTGCATTTCGACTGGAAGATGTTCTGGCAGCAGTTGCGGCGTGTAAGTGCCATACATATCTGGACAGGAATCGCGCTCATCTATGCGACCTACTGGCTGCGCTCGGTGCGGTGGGCGGTATTTTTATCGCCAACAAAGAAGGTTCCCGCACATACATTGCTGGGACCACAATTTATCGGATTTACAGGAGTAGCTCTGTTTGGGCGGCTGGCTGACCTGACCCGGCCATATCTGGTATCGAGACGCGTAGGGCTACCGCTGAGTTCGCAGGTCGCGGTGTATACCATTGAGCGGATGTTCGATCTCGGAGCCGCTGCGGTGATCTTTTCGAGCGCTCTGGCGTTTACGCCAAAGGACCTTCCGCACCACGATGTATTCGTTCGAGCTGGAGAACTGAGCCTTGCGCTAACGTTGGTGATTGCCGTTTTTGCCGGGATCGTACGGGTGTCTGGAGGAGTCGTTGCCGGGTTTGCTCGGGCCACGCTGGGGCGGCTTTCAAAACCAGTGGGGGAGAGCATCGCCACGAAGATTATCGGGTTCCGCAATGGGTTGAACACATTGTCTTCAAAACGCGACTTTGGAACCGTGGTGCTTCTTTCCTTGGCGATGTGGGGAATGATTGGAATGGCATATGTGCAGACCGCGCACGCGTTTGTGCAGACACCAGAGCTGGCAGGGCTGACGTTTTCGCGGACAATGCTACTGATGGCGGCGAGTATCGGCGGATCGGCGCTGCAACCGCCGATTATCGGATGGTTTACCCAGATTGCCGTGACAGCGACAGCAATGCATGAGTTCTATGGCGCGCCGATCGAGGCCGCAACCGCATGTGGCGCTGTGCTGCTGGTGGTAACTTCCCTCTGCATCATCCCGACGGGGCTGGTGTATTCGCGAGTGGAACATGTAAGTCTGAAGAAGGTCGCGAGTGAGAGTGAAGCTGCTGCCAATGAGCCAGAGGCAGTCGTGGAATCGGATAGTTAAGGCTGCGCTATCTCAACTGCGAAATGTGACTGGCAATCAGGCCTTGGGCTCCACTGCTAGAATCGAACTATTCCGATGAAGTGCCCTTACTGTGGTTTTGCCCAGGATCGAGTCGTTGATTCACGAGAGAGTAAAGATGCGGACTCCATCCGTCGGCGTCGCGAGTGCGAGGGCTGCCACAAGCGGTTTACGACCTACGAGCGGATCGACGAAATTCCTTACATGGTGGTGAAGAAGGACGGTCGCCGCGAAAAGTTTGACCGGCAGAAGGTCCTGAGCGGGCTTCTTCATGCATGCGAGAAGCGACCGGTTTCCGCCGTAAAACTTGAGCAGATCGTAGATGAGACAGAAGCCTATGTGGTGGATTCGCCGGAGCGTGAGCGCTCGACGAGCGAGGTGGGCGAACAGATCATGTCGCGCCTGAAAGATATCGATACCGTGGCATATATCCGGTTTGCGAGCGTCTACCGGGACTTCAAAGATGTGCGTGAGTTCAAGGCTGAACTGGAAGAGCTGTTGAACGGTAAAGATCAGAAGAAACGGCGGTAGCGAAAGGATGCATGGCGAAAACTCATAAGATTACTTTGATTCCGGGCGATGGCATTGGGCCGGAGGTTTCGGGTGCGGTCGTCACCATCGTCGAGGCTGCGGGCGCGGCTACTGACGCAACATTTGAGTGGCACCGGTATGCAGCGGGGGCGGAGGCGTTCGAGACAACCGGCGAGTACATCCCAAAGGCGCTCTATGACTCGATTGAAGAGAACCGAGTAGCGCTGAAAGGCCCGGTGACGACGCCGATCGGCGGCGGCTTCTCGTCGATCAACGTGACGCTGCGCCAGAAGTTCGAATTGTTTGCCAACTTCCGGCCAGTCAAGAGCCTGCCGGGTTTGAAGACCCTGTATCCCAACATCGATCTGATCATTGTGCGGGAAAATATGGAAGATCTCTACGCTGGCCTCGAACACGTGGTCGTGCCAGGCGTTGTGCAGGCGCTGAAAATTATTACGGAAAAAGGTTCGACGCGGATTGCGAAGTTTGCGTTCGATTACGCGCGGAAGCATGGCCGAAAGAAGGTCCATGCCATCCACAAAGCCAACATCATGAAGCTGTCGGATGGTCTGTTTTTGCGGTGCTGCCGGACGGTTGCAGAGGGTTTTCCCGAGGTGGAGTACCGCGAGCATATTGTGGACAACACCTGTATGCAATTAGTGATGAGCCCTTATCAGTACGACATTTTGCTGACAGAAAACCTGTATGGCGATATTTTGAGCGACCTGTGCAGCGCGTTTGTGGGTGGGTTGGGCCTGGTCCCGGGTGCGAACCTTGGGACGGAGTGCGCTATCTTTGAGGCTGTCCATGGCTCAGCCCCGGATATCGCCGGGAAAGACATGGCGAACCCAACGGCCCTGTTGCAGAGCGCGGTGCTCATGCTGCATCACATTGGAGAAAGCGCGACGGCAACCCGTATACAGACCGGTATCGAGCAGGTGTACCGGGAAGGCAAGACTCTGACGAAAGACGTTGGCGGCACAAGCGGAACAAAAGCCTTTGCGGAGGCAGTATTGAAAGCGATGGAGATGCCACAGGCAGTGTCGGTGTAGGGCAATAAAAGGCAACATACAGGAGCAGGATTGGCATGAAGCAGATGTTGGGTTGGCTGATGACTGGAATAGTAGCCAGTGGCATGGTGGCCGGGTTGGCTGGATGCAAACCAAAGACCCCGACTCAAAACGGGCAGGAAACAGCCAAAACGAATGCGGCACCTGCTACCGTTCAACCGGCCGTGCCACTTGATCCGGCAACGCTGGGTGCTGTGATCGGGACAGTACATTTCTCCGGAAAGGCACCGGAGCGTATCCGCATCGATATGAGCCAGGACCCGGTGTGCTCGATGATGGGTGGCGACAATTTCGCCGAGCAATACATTGTGCATGACGGCAAGCTGGCAAATGTCTACGTGTACATCAAAGATGGACCTGCGGCCGCGATGTCAGCGCCTGCTACCACAACAGCTCCTGTAGTGCTCGACCAGGTCGGCTGCCGGTATGTGCCCCATGTCATTGCGCTGATGCGGGGCGGTTCGGTTGAGTTCCGCAACTCGGATGGGACGATGCACAACATCCATACCATGCCAACCGTGGCCGCCAATAAAGAGATCGACGTTTCGCAAGGCCCGAAGGGCGCGCCGCAAGTCAGGGAGTTTCCGCAGCCTGAGGTCATGATGCCCGTGCGTTGCAACAACCATCCCTGGATGAATGCATTCATTAATGTCTCGGCCACTCCGTTTTTCGCCGTCACCGATGCCAATGGGCACTTTGAGATCAAGGGCTTGCCCGCCGGGACCTATACCCTGGGGGTGGTACACGAGAAAATGGGTGAGCACACCACGACTGTGACGGTTAAACCTCATGCGACGGAGACAGCTAACTTTACCTATTCGATCAAGAAGTAAAGAGCTGCTGGGTCAGAATAACTTGACTTCTCCATAGTCAATTGCACCAAAAACCTGCTAAAAAGCGGTGATCGGCCAAAGCGTGTGTGACGGTTGTGGCCACACCGCGTTATTCTTGAATATATGGAACGGCGCAAGGTTGGAATTCTGGGCGCGACCGGTATGGTCGGGCAGCGATTTATTCAATTGTTGAGCAATCATCCGTGGTTTGAGATTGCGTGGCTGGCGGCGAGCGATCGCAGCGCGGGCAAAACGTATGGCGAAGCCTGCCGATGGAAGCTCGACACCCCGCTGCCGCAGCATATTGCCGCGATGACGATACAGCCTAATGTGCCCGAGGGCACAGTTGGAGAGTTGCCGAAGATTATCTTCGCAGCACTCGACGCGGACATTGCGCGCGAGTTGGAGCCGAAGTTTGCCGCCGTGGGATGCGCGGTAATTTCAAATTCGAGCGCGTTCCGCATGGTCGCAGACGTACCGCTTGTCGTCCCTGAGGTCAACGCGGACCATTTGGCTTTGATTGAAGCTCAAAGCTGGCGCAAGGAAAACGGCGGCAATGGCGGTTATATCGTGACGAATCCGAATTGCAGCGCAATTGGCCTAGTCATGGCGCTGAAGCCTCTGGAAGAGAGGTTTGGCATCGAGAGCCTCTTCGTGAGCACGATGCAGGCGGTAAGCGGCGCGGGGTATCCCGGCGTGCCTTCGCTGGACATCATGGGCAATGTGGTGCCTTTTATTAAAAACGAAGAAGAGAAGATGCAGGAAGAGGTCGGCAAGCTGCTTGGCCGCCTGGACGGCAAAAAGATCGAGATGCTGGACGCGAAGGTAAGCGCACACTGCAACCGCGTAGCGGTTGAAGATGGCCATACGGAATGTGTCAGCATTAAGCTACGCAAAAAAGCTACGCGAGAGGAGATTCTGGCCGCATGGAACGAGTTTCTGCCGCTGCAAGGGCAGCATCTGCCAACCGCCCCGTCGCAGCCGGTGGAGTATGACTCTGCGGTAGACCGTCCTCAGCCTCGGCTAGACAGAATGCGTGGCAATGGTATGGCTGCAACGGTAGGCCGCCTGCGTGAGTGCAGCCTGCTGGACTGGAAATTTGTTGTGCTCTCTCACAATACGATTCGCGGAGCGGCAGGAGCTGCTGTGTTGAATGCGGAGGTTCTGGCTTTGCTGGGTAAGTTGGACAAGTTAGGCGTGGCTGCAACGCCGGCTGTGGCGGTGATGGCTTGAGCATAGTACGTGAACAATTGGTCGTGATGAAATTCGGCGGAACATCGGTTGAAGATGCGAAGGCGATTGAGCGGACAGCGGCAATTGTTCGCGGACGTCGTGAGCGCGGACTGGAAGCCGTCGTCGTCGTATCGGCAATGGCGAAGGTAACCGATCAATTGCTGGCCGCTGCTGCCGCCGCTGGACGCGATGATAAGGCAGGCGCATTGGCCATTAGCGCGAGGCTGCGGCATCGGCATATCGATACGGCGGCCGACCTGCTGGATGGTGAACGGTTCGTCCAGTTGCAGCCGACAATCAACCACGAGTTTGATGCGCTGGACGATCTACTGCGCGGCATTGCAGCAGTAGGTGAATTGACAGCACGAACGAATGACCTCGTGGTGAGCTTTGGCGAACGGCTATCGAGCCGCATGGTTGCGGCAGCGTTCGAACAGCGTGGCTTGCAGGGCGCGCATGTCGACGCCCGCACCTGCATCGTGACCGACGGCCACTATGGCAAGGCAGTCCCCCAGGAAAGCGCGATTGAGGTGAAGCTGGCCGAATTGGTTCTGCCGCTGATTGAGGCTGGGCAGACGCCGGTGATGGGGGGGTTCATCGGAGCGACGGCGGAAGGTATTACGACCACGTTGGGACGAGGCGGCAGCGACTACACTGCGGCGCTGGTTGGCGGTGGAATGCACGCCGGCGCCATCGAGATATGGACGGACGTAAATGGAATCATGACGACCGATCCTCGTATCTGCCCGGATGCCCTGCGAGTGAAGACGATCAGCTTTGAAGAGGCGGCGGAGTTGGCCTACTTTGGAGCGAAGGTGCTGCACCCCGCCACCATTCTGCCTGCTGTTCAGAAGAGCATTCCTGTGTGGGTGCTGAACTCGCGCAATGCGGAGAACGAAGGCACCAAGATCACGGCGCTTGCCCCGAAGTGCGCCAGCCCGTTCAAGAGCATTGCGGCAAAGAAACGGCTGACGATCATCGACGTTGTTGCCAGCCGGATGCTGATGTCGCACGGATATTTGAAAGCTGTGTTCGATGTCTTCGACAAATACAAGTGTGCCATCGATATGGTTTCGACCAGCGAGGTGAGCATCTCGCTCACGGTGGACTCGAACGAGAAGCTGCCGGAGATTTGCGAGGAACTAGGCAAGATCGCCGACGTAAAATACGAAGGCCGCAAGGCGTTGGTATGCCTGGTGGGTGAAGACATTCGCGGGCACAACGGCATCGCCGGTCAGGTCTTCAGCGCGGTCAGTCATGTCAATGTGCGCATGATCTCTCAGGGCGCGAGCGAGATCAACATGAGCTTCATGATCAACGAAGAAGATGTCGAAGAGGCCGTGCGGAGTCTGCATAAGCGATTCTTCGCGGACCCGGACGAGACCGTGTTTGACGTCACGGCTCGGGTTCCAGTTGCGGTCAAAGCGTAGGAAGGAACACATGCGGATATTGGTATTGGGCCAGGGCAAGACGGGTAAAGTGGTGGCTTCCATCGCAGCCGAGCGTGGCCACGGCGTCCACGTACTGGACGCCAAAGAAAATGCAAACGCATCCGCCCTGACTCCACCCTTTGTCGCGGGATTCGATGTCATCATCGACTTTACCGCCCCGGAGGCAGTCGTTCAGAACATGCGTGCCTGCCTGGCGACGGGCGCAAAGATGGTCGTCGGCACAACCGGCTGGTATGACAAGCTGCCGGACATGCGTGCGCTGGCGGAACGAAAGCAAGCCGGGCTGTTATACGGAACGAACTTCTCCATCGGAGTGCAGCTCATGTTCCAGTTAGCAGCGAGGATGGGCGAATCGCTGAAGAATGCCGGCTATCAATTTTCAATTGAAGAGACTCACCATGTCACCAAACTGGACGCGCCCAGTGGAACAGCAATCACTCTGGCGACCGTCGTCGAAACGGCATCCGGTTATCAAAGAGTTCCCATCGAATCGAAGCGCGAAGGTGATGCACCAGGCACGCACGTGCTCGTAGCGCAGAGCGATGCGGACAGGCTTACGCTGACGCATGAGTCGTTCTCGCGGCGAGGATTCGCGGAAGGCGCGGTGCGGGCAGCGGAGTGGCTGTCTTCCCGCAAGGGCTGCTACGACTTTCAAAATATTTACACGCAGATGTAGGTCTGCATCGAACGAGGATTGTTATGAGCACAATGGAAGTTGTAACAGCAAAGTTTGCGGATTTGACGTTTGACGAAAAGCTGGACCGGCTGGCCGAAGTAGCGGTAAAGGTTGGCCTGGGCCTGCGTGCTGGGCAGGAACTCATCATGTCCGCTCCCATGGAGGCTTTGCCGCTGGTACGACGGATTACCGAACATGCGTACAAGGCCGGTGCGCTACTGGTCACGACGCTCTACGCCGATGACCCATCCATGCTGGCGCGGTTTGAACATGCTCCTGATGCGAGCTTCGATTGCGCACCAAAGTGGCTCCAGGATGGGATTGCCGAAGGATTCAGGAATGGTGCCGCCCGGCTCGCGATTGCAGGCGCAAACCCTGCATTGCTGGCAAAGCAGGATCCGGCGAAGGTAGCGCGGGCCAATGTCGCGGCATCGAAAGCGGGCAAGCCGGCGATGGAACTGATTACACGCCACGAGATTAACTGGACGATTGTAGCCTGTGCAACACCGGAGTGGGCAAAGTTGGTGTATCCGGACGACCCGGAGAATGTGGCCATAGCCAAACTGTGGGAAGCGATCTTTATTGCCTCGCGCGTGAATGCGGACGATCCCGTTGTGGAGTGGCAGCAGCATGGCAACCGGCTAAAGAAGCGCGTCGATCTGCTGAACGCAAAACGGTTCTCTGCTCTGCACTTTAAGGGGCCGGGAACGGATCTGACTGTAGGGCTGGCGGACGACCACCTCTGGGCAGGAGGAGGAACGACCGCAGGAAATGGGATCTACTGCCAGCCAAATATTCCGACCGAAGAGTGCTTTACGACTCCGCATAAAGATCGGGTGGATGGAACGGTACGAGCATCGAAGCCACTGTCTCACCAGGGAACGCTGATTGAAAATATTGCGGTGCGGTTTGTGGGCGGGAAGATTGTCGAAGCGACAGCAACGGCTGGAGAAGACGTGCTCAACCGGCTGATCAGCACCGACGATGGCGCCCGGCGTCTGGGTGAAGTCGCGCTTGTCCCACATTCTTCGCCCATCGCACAGAGCGGAGTGCTCTTCTGGAACACGCTGTTCGATGAAAACGCGGCCAGCCATATCGCGCTGGGACAGGCCTATTCAACATGCCTGATCGGCGGCGAAAAGATGGATGCAGATGCTCTGGCAAAGCGTGGCGCAAATGCCAGCCTGATCCATGTGGACTGGATGATCGGTTCCGGCAAGATGGATGTAGATGGTGTATCCGCTAATGGAACGGCTGAGCCATTGATGCGGAAGGGCGAGTGGGTGTAGTTGAAACCCATGCGCAAGAGCAGGCAAGGTAAAAGACAAGGTAAACTGCAACCACTATGGAACTGATGGGATGTGGAACGGCACTGGTCACTCCTTTTCGCAAGGATGGCAGCGTGGACGAGCCTGCGCTTCATGCGCTGCTGAACTGGCAGATCGAGAGCGGAATTGATTTTCTGGTGCCTTGCGGAACCACCGGCGAGGCTTCGACGCTGACCGAGGCGGAATGGCTTCGCGTCGTTGAGGTTGTCGTCGGAACAGCAGCCGGACGAGTTCCGGTGTTCGCAGGATGTACCCACAATGCGACGCATGAAGCGGTAGCGCGGGCGCGAAAACTGGCTGGAGTACATGGGCTAACGGGAATTTTAACTGCGAATCCGTACTACAACCGTCCGGGGCAGGAAGGGCAATATCAGCATTTTCGCGCTATCGCTGAAGCTGTGGAACTGCCGGTTCTGCTCTACAACATTCCGTCGCGGACGGGAGCGAACCTGGAGCCGGCGACGGTGTTGCGGCTGGCGGAATTGCACAACGTCATTGGAATCAAGGAATCCAGTGGAAACCTGGCGCAAATCACAGAATTATTGACGACAGCTCCACGAAATTTCAAGGTGTTCGTAGGGGACGACGGACTGGCATTGCCGGTGCTTGCGCTTGGCGGAGTGGGGCTGGTTTCAGTGGCCTCTAACGTAATTCCAGGGCAGATGGCGCGCATGGTGCGAGCGGCCCTGGAGAATGATTGGATTGGAGCTCGAAGGATCAATCGGCAGTTTTTCCGGTTGATGCAGGCAAACTTTTGGGAAGCCAGTCCGGCACCCGTAAAGGCTGTGCTTTCAATGCTTGGACGGGCCGAGGATGTTTTGCGGCTGCCTATGGTTCCGGTTTCAGCGGGTACGCGACGAAAGCTGGAGTGCATGGTGGGGGAACTTGGGATGCTAGTGGGTGTTCCGGCGAACGGCGAAGACCTGCGGAGGTTCTAACAAACTGCTGTAATGAATAACTTGAGAGAAAAGGTGAAGCGTGAGTCTGGACGGAACATTGCAGGAGCGGATTGAACATTGGTTTGCGCAGGGTGCGGCTGCGGTAGGAAACAAGGAGGCTGAGGCGACGTTTCTGGAGCTTCGCGGTGGGCTGGAAGCTGGCGAATTGCGTTCGGCAGAGCCCGATGATTCAACGTTTGGCTGGCGCGTCAATGCCTGGATCAAAAGGGGTATTCTGCTTGGGTTTCGGCTTGGATCGATGGCCGAGATGGGGTGTGCGGAAGGGCTTTCTTTTGTCGATAAGGCGACCTATCCGGTGCGGCGGTTTGCGTTGGCGGATGGGGTCCGGGTGGTGCCGGGCGGGTCGAGCGTAAGAGCGGGAGCCTTTGTTTCCAAAGGAGTTGTCGTCATGCCTCCGGCTTACATCAACGTCGGAGCTTATGTGGATGAAGGAACGATGGTGGACTCTCATGCGCTGGTGGGGAGTTGCGCGCAGATTGGGAAGATGGTGCATCTCAGTGCGGCGGCGCAGATCGGGGGGGTGCTAGAGCCGGTGAACGCAACCCCTGTCATCATTGAGGATGGCGCGCTGATAGGCGGAAACACCGGAGTGTATGAGGGTACGGTCGTGCGGAAACGCGCGGTCCTGGCGGCTGGAACGGTGCTGACGCGGGGGACTCCGGTGTATGACCTGGTGCGGGGTGAGGTCTATAAAGCCACGGCGGAGATGCCGCTGGTGATACCGGAGGGAGCAGTGGTTGTGCCAGGCTCGCGTGCTGTAAACAAAGGAAAAGGGCAGGAGTGGGGATTGAGTATTTCTGCGCCGGTGATCGTTAAATATCGAGACGAAAAGACCGAACTTTCCCTTGTTTTAGAGGATATTCTGCGTTGACCACCAGCTTTTGACGACGTGGTCATTGATGTCTCGATCTGGTGAAATACATGGCAAGCACCGATATTCGATACCGCTTGAACTTCATTTGATGTGCCGGATTGCAGTGTGGAGTGGAATACGCAGGCAACAGCAGACGCGTTGTTACCCTGCTAAGATTGAGTATTCATGGCACAAGATAAATTGAAGATGATTCCCTTAGGGGGCCTGGGCGAGTTCGGGATGAACTGCATGGCTCTCCGCTGGCAGGATGACATTATCGTCATCGACGCCGGTCTGATGTTTCCTGAAGAAGAGCTGCTGGGTGTGGATATTGTTGTTCCGGACATCAGTTACCTGACTGAAAACCGCGAGAAGGTTCGCGCCATCCTTTTGACCCACGGGCATGAAGACCACATCGGCGGTCTGCCCTGGATTCTTTCCGAATTGAATGTCCCGGTTTATGGAACCGAGTTTACGCTGGCCTACGTGGAGGGCAAGCTTGAAGAGCATCGCCTGCTGGACGATGCGGATTTGAACGAGATGATTCCCGGCCGTCGGATTACGCTGGGGCCGTTTTCCGTGATGCCAATCCGGGTGACGCACTCGCTGGTGGACTGCGTTGCGCTGGCTATCCATACGCCAGTTGGTGTGGTACTGCATACAGGCGATTTTAAGGTGGACCTTTCACCGCCGGACAATAAACCGTTCGACCTTCATGCGTTTGCCGAATTGGGCAAGCAAGGGGTTCTGGCCCTGCTACAAGACTCGACCAATGTGGACCGTTCAGGGTATACGCCGAGTGAGCGCGCGGTGCGGCCACGGCTGGATGAGATCTTCTCGCAGGCGAAGAAGAAGCTGTTCTTCAGTTGTTTTTCGTCGTCGATCCACCGGATTCGGCTGGCGATGGAGCTGGCACATCAGCATGGGCGCAAAGTTGCGATCATCGGGCGGTCGCTCGATAACTCGACCGAGATCGCGCAAGACCTTGGCTACCTCGATCTGCCGCAGGGTCTGATTATCAACCCCGGCCAGATCAAGGACCATCCGGCGAACAAGCTGTGCATCATGATCAGCGGGACGCAGGGTGAGCCGATGAGCGCGCTGAGCAGGGCCGCAGTGAACAACCACAAGTTCGCGCACATCGATGCGGGCGATACCGTGCTGATGAGCTCGCGGGTGATTCCGGGCAATGAAAAGTCAATCTATCGCGTGATCGACCACCTGGAACGACGGGATGCCAAGGTGATCTACGACGACGGCGCTTCTGGCTTGATCCACGTCAGCGGACATGGAAGCCAGGAGGAGCTGCGGTTGATGATTAACCTGGTCCGTCCGAAGTTCTTTATTCCTGTGCATGGCGACTATCGCCACCTGAAACGGCATGTGGAGCTTGCGGGTTCGATGGGCGTGGTGGAGAAGACGATTCTTCTGGAGGACGGCGACGTCCTGGATCTGGACAGGAACTCGGCCACCAAGACCGGCAAGGTAACGGTTGGCCGCGTATGCATCGACTCTGGCGGAGCCTCGAACGATGTGGTCGAAGACCTCGTGATTCGCGACCGGAAGCACCTGAGCGAAGACGGAATTGTGCTACCGATCATTGCCATCAATAAACGGACAGGACTCCTTGAGAACGCCCCGGAGATTGTAATGCGGGGCATGGCCGTTGCTGAAGAGGGTTTGATTCCCGAGGCGCGGCAGATTGTGCAGCGAACGCTTGATAATTCCAGCCCGGAAGAGAAGGCCGACTACGGCGTGATCAAAGAGAAGATCCGCACCGACCTGAAGCGCTATATCCAGAAGAGCACGAGCCGTCGGCCGCTGATTATGCCGGTGATTCTTGAGATCTGACGGAAGACGGTTCCTTGCAAGAACCAAACCAATTCGACCGCGAATTATACGGATTAACACGGATGAGAAACAAAGCCTGATCCGTGTTGATCCGCGGTCGGTTGAGTTTTGAAGGTGCTTAGGCAAAGCGGTGGCGAGCTTCGTCTGCCTCCTCGGCAAGTTGGTGCAGCAAGGGCAGGAACTCCGGGTTCTTCTGGCCGATAAAAAGCCCATCATCCGTTAGCGCGCGAACAGCCGCCATCGCTCCTGAATTTTGTGTCGTGGTTGGGCGAATGATCGCACAAGGTGGAAACTTGCGGCTGAGGAAATGGGTTGGCTCGGGCATGATGAGGTTGGCCTGCAAGGTGTCGCCGTTGAGCGATTCCGGGTCTGTCTCTCCCTTGGCCGCAGAGAGGGTAGTAAAGGTAACGGTTGCGCCGGTTCCACCAGGTCCATTGTCAATGTCAGTCAACGGGAGCGCATTGCCTGCCTTGTCCTGCCAGGTCTGGAAATGCATGGTCTCGCTGGGGCCAATGCTGAGCAGGATTCGCAAGACTTCACGATTTGTTACTTGCTGGGCCAGGGTTGGATAGAGGCTGGTGCCCCCCTGCTCAATAAACGCAAAGTGGAACCCTGCCGTGAAGGCAATTGCCTGGAGATGGGGAGTAATACTTTTGGAGTTGTCGTCGCTAAGGGAACTGCCGGCGGTGTCGGCGTCGGTCCTGGGGATTGCAGTGTGCCTGCCAACGTTCAGACTGGGGACCGCCTGAACGAAGGGCGCGCCGGAATCGACATCGGGGTTGGTAATGCTGCGGTAGCGGGACCAGAAACTGGTATCCACGGTAAGCTGCATGAGATTGGTAAGCCGCATCTTCCCGCTGGAGCCGGTTGCCATACTGCCGGGGATGGTGGCGAAACGGCTGAGATCGACCGCCTCTGCCCCTTTCGATTCCAGATACGCCTTCAGAAAGGCGACATGGCTGTTTTCGTCGTCAGTGTTGTCGGTAATGTATTGCGCCATATCGCCATCGAGAATTCCCAGGGCACCTATGTAGAGTGGATTTCCTCCGTTTGCGCCTGGGACGGCAGTGTCCTTGACACCTCCGAGCTCGGTGTATTGCGTCCACAGATCGGCCTCGATCTGTTCGACGGCATTTAAAAATCTGAGGATTGCGATGTCGCCTTTTGTGAGATCGCCGTCGTCTCCCTCTTGATCCTGGCCAAAGGCATACAGAGCGGTTCCCATCGTTGCCGCGCCCGCGGCTGCGATTCCTGTCTTCAAAAATGCGCGCCTATTCGCGGATTTCTCGATTAATGATTTGAATTGTGACATTCTCCTTCTCCTTTTCCAAATGATTGAGTCCGCAAAAAGCGACTCTAGTGAGGAGAACAGTAGGCGTTCGCGCTATCGTGCTTGTCACCACGATGTCAAAAGAATGTCACTTTACAGTACACGCATTTCACTGGGGAAATAATCTGGATCGATCAGGAGGCCACTGCGTATACGACAGGTGGCATCCGGCGACGGCCTGTAGAAGATGCAAAAGGCGCCCTTTGCAGAGCGCCTTTTGTTTTAAGAAGGACAAATTGTGCCTGTCACTGCAACAGATCGATGACATTTGCAATGAAGTACGTGACAGGATCGTAGACAACAACGTAGCCCTGGTAGTAGCCCATCGAATATCCGGGCGGCGGTGGCGGCAGATAGCCGTACACCGTAGGCGGAAGAGGCGAGATATAGGGGATGTACGCATAGGGGAAGAATCCGCCCATAACGAAACGTGGCCGATTGGCGCGATTAATGCCGGCAAGGCTGCGCAAATAGTAACGGTGCAGATAGGCGCGGTTGTTGGAGCGGAAACTATAAGATGGCCGGTTCGTTGGGCGATGTCCCCACTGCGGCGGTCGACCTGGATTGGGACGGCCGGGCTGGGGGCGATTGTTGCCATTACCGGGGTTGGGACGACCGGGCTGTGGACGGTTGTTCCCTCCTCCGGGATTAGGACGTCCAGGCTGTGCATTCCCGCCACCGGGGTTAGGACGATTACCGCCGGGCGCTGGGCGCGTTTGCGGAGCTTTGCCGCGGTCTTGTGGGTTCTGCGAAGCTGCTGGATACGCCGTTGATAAGCCAAAGAGAATCATCGTGCCGAATAGAAGTGTTCGTGAGTGCATGAATCCTCCGGGACGTGCAGTACCGTAGGCGAGATTAGACCATCCGTGGCTGGAAGGCAAAACAAAAGCGCCCCTGAATTGGGCGCCTTGTTGTTTTGTGACGCGGAGAAATCATGAATCAGGAGGCGGCTGCATATATGACGGGAAGCATATGGCGACGGCGGCGGAAGTGGAAGTAGACGAGAACGCTGATAACTGCGGCGTAGGCGCACCATATCGAAGTAAATGCGTAGCGCATGACCATCATCACCACGAGCAGCCCGATGAGGTTGGCAATCCCCAACGCGATGAGATAGCGGAAGCCTGAAAAGAGCAGTGCGCCGCAGGTTGCAATGACATAAAGCACGGCTACGGTTGTCGTCGTCGTGACGGGATTGAAGTAGACGATGCTGTGGCCATGCGGGGAGACCTGCAAGGAGTATGCGGTGAGTCCCCAGAGGATGTACAGCGCCAGGCCACCGCCCAGCAGCACGAACCAGAACATGCGCCGCTGCTTTCGCTTCGTTGGCTCGATGAGGTACACGCTCAGGGGCAGCAGGAATGGCAACAGTCCCTGCGCATAGAGCACGAAGGCTGCTCCGGCATCGTGAGCGACTTACGACGGCAAGACCTTATCCAGGCCCAGCCAGACAAAGCCTTCAATGAACTGGTGCGCGGCGAACAGCAGAGGCATTGCGGCAAACATGAACGCACGCCGATGTTTCACCTCCGCGAGCGTGGCGACACCGATCGTACCCAGAACGACGCTGCCGGCGAAGTTCGCCGTGGCTGAAAAACACATAGGTCATGCCCCCTGGATATAGGTGGAATCATACGTTACCCGGTCGAGCGAAGATGCGCCGTCCGCATTGAAAGACGATATGCGGAACCGTGGGCGATACCTGAAGATTGTCCATTGGGAGAGGTGTTGCTGGTAGATTTATCTGCAGATGACCTCTTTCGCAAAGAGCGCTTTTTATCGGCGCATTCTCCTTGGTTTTAGCGGCGGAGCTTTGGCCATGGGGCTTTCTGCGATGGCGGCCCAAAAGCCGGAGATTGTGCCGCCGAAGCGGCCCACGATCGGGCTGGTGCTTGAAGGCGGCGGGGCGCTGGGGTTTGCTCATATCGGCGCAATCGAGTGGCTGGAGGCGCACCACATTCCGGTGGACTACGTGGCCGGAACGAGCATGGGCGGCCTGGTGGGCGGCCTGTATGCGGCGGGCAATAGTCCGGACGATATCAAGGCCTTTGTCGGAGGTATCCATTGGCCTGGGGTGTTGAGCGGACAGGTTCCGTTTCAAGCGTTGAGCTATCGCAGAAAAGAAGACAGACTGGCGTATCCGAACCGGCTGGAGCTTGGGTTGAAGCATGGGGTGAGCGTGCCGAGGGGGTTGAACTCCGGCGCGGCGGTAGGGCTGCTCTTCGACCGGACGCTGATCCCTTACTACGATCTAAAGAGTTTTGACGATCTGCCGATTCCCTTTCGCTGCGTGGCGACGGAGCTCATGACGGGCCAGAAGCATGTATTCGAAGATGGCTCGCTGGCGCAGGCGATGCGGGCGACGATGTCGATTCCCGGGATGTTCGCTCCGGTGCAGCATGGAAACGAAATTTATTCTGATGGCGCCGCGGTGGACAACCTGCCTGTGGATGTGGCGCGGGCGATGGGCGCGGACATTGTGATTGCAGTGTATCTGGATACGGGGCCGGTAAAGCCGGAGAGCCTGAACTCTCCGCTGGCGGTGGCAGGCAGAAATGTGTCGATCATGGTGGCAGCGAATGAACAGGTCAGCTTGAAGAACGCGAACGTTCTGTTGAAGGCGGACGTCAGCAAGTTTGGCGCAACCGACTTTGATAAGAGTGCGGAAATTATTCCGCAGGGCATGAAAGCCGCTGAAGCCGATGCTGCGGCGCTGGAGAAATACGCTCTCGATGATGCGGACTGGAAGGCGTATGTCGCGCAGAGGGATGCCCGACGGCGAACGCATGTGCCAGTGCCGCAGTTCGTGGATGTGTATGGATTAAGGGGGGCGGAGCAGACCGAAGTGGCCGCTTCATTTAAAAAGTATGTCGGCAAGCCCGTGGATACAGTGGCGATTGAACGGAGTATTGCGGACCTTGAAGGAACAGGGACTTACTCGATCATCAACTACAACATGGTAGATGAGAACGGAAAACCGGGATTGCTGATCCGACCGCGAGAGAAAGACTATGCGCCGCCGTTTCTGAATGTAGGGCTGACACTTTTATCCAACGACTCGAACGACATTCAGCTTGGAGCGGGGGCGCGGGCCACGTTTCTGGATATTGCCGGGCCTGGTTCAGAGCTGCGAGTAGATGGCATGGTGGGGCAGGTCGCGGGCTTTGACGCGGAGCTTTACAAGCCGCTGAAGTTAGGCTCGCGATGGTTCGTTGCTCCGCATGGGTATGTGACCCATTCGGAGACGGGATACTACTCCGGCAGCGACCAACTGGCGCAGTTCAAGCAGCAGAAGAATGGGCTGGGCGCAGATGTGGGGTATCTGTTCAACGCCAGGACGGAGCTGCGCGTCGGCGAGGACTACCAGTGGTTTGGAGAGAGCCAAACGGTCGGAACGCCAGTTGGACAGGAGTTCAGTCTGACCCCGCTGGTGACTTCGGTGCGGTTTCAATACCTGGGACAGGATGAGGTGATGTTGCCGACGAAGGGTTCCGAGCTACGGTCGAACTTCAGCTATTACACCCAGCGGCCCAGTGCGGGCGGCGGCCTCTCGCAACTGAATGTGACTGCGGAACACTTTATCCCATCGGGGAAACGAGGCATCGTGTTTGGCACGGCGAGCGGAGGGACGAGTTTTGGCGCATCGAATCTTGGACTCGCTGGATTTTCGCTCGGCGGTCCGCTGCAGTTGACTGCATACAGCCGGGGAGAATTGTTAGGCAACGACTACTTTCTTGGGCAGGCGGGGTATCTGTTCAGGCTGACACACCTGAATCCTATCTTCGGCGATGCAATCTATGCAGGCGGCTTTTATGAGCTCGGCAAGATCAACGGCGAAAATTCGGGTACGCCTTCGGTCCCGAACGATGGAACTGCGATTGTGGTGATGAAGACGATTGTTGGACCGGTTTACGGAGGGGGCAGCATCGGCGGTAGCGGACACTATAAGTGGTACTTCGGGTTGGGACGAATTTTTTGAGGGATGGAAGATGAGTGAATTGGTGACATTGGATGACATACGCGCAGCGCAGAAGCGAATTGCCGGGGTTGCAGTACGGACTCCGCTGTACCGCGTGGAACGCGCCCGCTTGAGGATGGCCGGGATTGCAGACCTGGAGTTCGACATCTACATCAAGGCCGAGAACGAGCAGCCGATTGGGAGCTTCAAGTTACGTGGCGCTTACAACATGCTGGCGCAGTTATCGCCTGAGGCCCTGCGGCGGGGAGTCATTACGTATTCGAGCGGCAACCATGCGCAGGGGGTCGCGTATGCCGCGCGGGCGCTGGGAACAAAGGCTGTGATTGTGATGCCGGAGAATGCACCGGAGGTCAAGAAAGCTGCGACAAGAGCTATGGGTGCGGAGATTGTGACCGTGGGGCCAGCTTCTTCGGAGCGGCAGGCAAAGGCCGAGGAGCTTGCGGAGCAGTTTGGATATACGATGATTCCTCCCTTTGACGATGCGGCGATTATTGCCGGACAAGCGACGTGCGCATTGGAGATTCTGGAGCAATTGCCGGGAGTAGATCTGGTGATTGCGCCGGTCAGCGGAGGCGGATTGTTGAGTGGGGTTGCCGCGGCGGTCAAGCTAAGCGCGCCCCATGTGCAGGTTTGGGGCGCGGAGCCTGAGTTGGCAGCAGACGCTAAGGAAAGTTTTGAGACGAAAAAGCTGGTAGAGTGGCCCGCCGAAAAGACGACGCGCACAATTGGCGATGGTCTGCGGACACAGCGAATGGGATTGCAGAATTTTGATCATGTGATCAAATTTGTGGACGGAATAGCGGCAGTAAGTGAGGAAGAGATCCTATCGGCAATGCGGGTGATGCTAACGGCTACAAAGCTCGTTCCGGAGTCGAGCGGAGCTGTAGCTATGGCGGCAGCTCTGTATCATGCGCACGAGCTGCCCAAGATAAAAAAGGTGGCAGTGATATTAAGTGGGGGAAATATCGAACCGGCATTACTGGAAAAAATGTCTGGTGAACTGACGACTGGACCGACACATTCGTAAACTCTTCGGGGTGACCAATTCGATTCGGGCGAAGGCGTTCTGTTTCCATCTAGGACATTTGCCTCTATTGGATTAAGGAACAGCATCTCTATAATCAGCCATCGTCTGAAACACCGTTTTCATAAAAAAGAGACAAGCAAACTCTCCCTGCCTCACTCCCGTCTGCGTTGGGCACCTTTTCAGGAGGCTTCAATGCGTATTCGCTTATCGTTTTTTATGATTGCCCTGCTCTTAGCGCCCACATGCCCGGTGCTGCACGGCCAAACTCTTGATACCAGCATTCTCGGAACAGCGACCGATAGCTCAGGCGCGGTGCTTCCCGGCGCTACCGTGACTGTCACTTCGCCGACAACTGGAGCAAAGAAGACTGTCACTACGGGAAATGACGGACAATATGCCGTTACCTATCTCGCTCCTGGCACTTACAATGTCTTAATCGACGCCAAGGGATTTACCTCGCAGAGGCGGACGGGGATCGTGCTGCAGCTCAACCAGCAGGACAAGATCGACTTTGCGCTTGGCGTAGGCGCGCAACAGACAGTGCAGGTGGAGAGCACGCAACCTCTGCTACAGAGTGAGAATGCGTCCCTGGGTGCAGTCATAGGCGCGGAACGGACACAGAATCTTCCCTTGAACGGCCGCAAATTCGATGATCTGGCAATATTGACGCCGGGCGTGAGTGTCTACAACCCCGACCTGCACTCTTCGAGCACGGATGGATCGACGATCTCATCGAACGGAGGCCGCTCGACCTGGGGCCAGATCAATGTCGATGGCATCACAATGGTCAATAATCGTCATGCTTATGTAAATCTTTTTCCTTCCATCGACGCGATTGAAGAGTTTACGGTGCAGACCGGCAACTATTCGGCGCAATACGGCGGAAGCGCGGGCTCGAATGTAAATATCCAGTTGAAGTCAGGAACGAATAAGTTTCACGGCAGCGTGTTTGAGTTCATCCGAAACGATGCTGTCGATGCGCGCAACTACTTTCGCCAGGCCCCCTTACCGAAGAACATCCTGAAGCAGAATCAGTTTGGAGCGACGGTTGGTGGTCCGATCATCAAGGACCGCACCTTCTTTTTCCTTAGCTACGAGGGCCTTCGGTCCATCCAGGAGTTTCCTTCAACAGCCAATGTGTTGACGCCTGCAGAGCGCACGGGAGATTTCTCTGCCACACCAACACCAATCACCAATCCATTTACGGGCCAACCCTATCCCAATAACCAGATCCCGGTGAACCCGGTCTCCGCCAACATCATCAACACCTACATGCCATTGCCGAACAGAACTGGCAGCACAAACTATGCTGCCGCGAGTTCAGGACGATTGAGCGTGGACCAGGGTATCGTGCGGCTGGACCATAAGTTCAACGACAGCAACCAGGTGTTTCTGCACTACATCTATGCCGCGCGTAATTTTCCAATTACGGATGTCAACCCGAACTTTCATTTTACCGGCACCTATCCCATCCACAACGTAGCTCTTCAGTATGTTCATACCTTCGCGCCGACATTGCTCAATGAGCTTCGACTGGGAACGGATATCGAGCATGTCAAGCAGTTGAGTACTCGGACAGGGACGGACTTCACCATTGAATCGCTGGGAATTAACGGCTTCAAGGTTGGCGGCCCCAATGGCCGTCCACTGACTCCTAATGAAGAAGGCTTCCCGCTGCTGAATATCTCCGGTTATCTGGGAATGGGCGATGATCTTGCGGCTTCGAATCTGGACTACAGCCGCACCTATCAGGTCGCGGATAACCTGACCTGGACCAAGGGCAAGCATACCTTAATCTTCGGTACCGATCTTCGCTATGTCCTGGACAATGCGACGACGAACAATACGCCCTTTGGCGAGGAAAATTTTACCGGCGATGTCACCGGCAATGCGGCGGCGGATTTTATCCTCGGGTATCCAAAGACCAGCTTAACCCCGGAAGGAGTGCCGATCACCGCAGCCAGACAGTGGAAGACGGCGGAATATGTGCAGGACAACTGGAGACCGAGCGCCAAATTAACAATCAACCTCGGCATTCGCTACGACCTGTTTGCCCCGCCACTGGATGTAAATGCAGTGACGCGCACCCTGGACTTCAGCGGGCCAGTACCCGTCTTTACTCCCGCACCAGGTCAGGAGTTGCACAACATTTGGACGATCAGTCACAAGAACTTCGGCCCGCGCATCGGCTTTGCCTATAGCGCAACGCCGTCGCTTGTAGTTCGTGGCGGATACGGAATCTTCTACTATGGCGGTCAGTTCGACTACATCAATATTCTTCAGTTGAACCCACCCACGGCTGGAAGCCTTACCATCACTAACCCCAGCTCTCCGGTAGCCACGATTCAGAATCCGGTGCCGGCTTCGCTCTATCCAAATCCCCCTTATTTCAATGCAACGACTTTGCCGGCAGACCGGAAGCGTCGAGATCTCTACCTGCAGACATACAATCTCACAGCGTCGAAACAGTTTGGGTCGAATGTGTTGAACGTCAGCTATGTTGGCGTCCTCGGAAGAAATCTCGATACCAGTATCCAGAACTTCAACTCGCCTGCTCCTGGAGATTTGACGGATCCTGTCCAGGCGCGGCGTCCTTATAACACTTTTGCGCGCATTCGCTATCAGGACTTTGCCGGCGCATCGAGCTACAACGGACTGCAAGTCTACTTTGAGCATCGGTTGACCCATCAACTTAGCTTTACGGCGGCTTACACCTATTCGCACGAGTTGGATAATCAAGGGTTCGATACGAACGCCGGTGGTTGTGACTGTCAGGATCCAAGAAATCCCCATGAGTGGGCGAGTGGCGGGACCGATCAGCGGCACGACCTGACGATGGGATACGTGTGGCAGCTTCCCTCCTTTGCCAAGAGCGGTACGGCGTCCAAGCTGCTGGCAAACGGTTGGGCCCTGAATGGATTGGTGCAGTTAGCCAGCGGCAATCCTTACAATGTGCGCCAGAGCATTGATGGGCAGAATACCGACAACCAATTTGAACGTCCTAATCGAGTGCCCGGCTCAACCCTGTCGGTTGCGAACCGCACGATCGACCACTGGTTCAACACGGATGCGTTCACGTTGAGCACATCGACCTTCGGCACTTCGAGAAGGAACACCCTTGTGTCGCCGGCAACCGATGTCGTCAATCTGGCGGCGATGAAGAACTTCCAGATGCCTTACAACGAGAGTCATCAACTCCAGATAAGGTTTGAGGCGTTCAATGCGTTCAACACGCCGCAGTGGTCGACACCAGACGCCAACCTTGGTGACGGCACCTTTGGGCAGGTCACTTCGACAAAATCGGACAACCGTGAACTGCAACTTGCAGTAAAGTACCTCTTCTAACAGCCACATAGAAATCAGCTCTTGCGCGGCAAAACGGCCTGACGTCCTGGATGTCCCAGAACGTCAGGCCATTTTCTATCGAGCCCGCACTACCACTTTCGTATCAGCGCATAGGGGGGCGATACGCGATACGCTTAACCCATAGTCCACGCTGAGCTTGCGTGTCAGGAACCTTTCCATTGCCAGGCCTCTCGCCCTTCCGAAGTGCGCCGCTTAAGCCAAGCAAAGTAATCCCCCTGCTGGCTCTATCTGCGGTTGCAGCGCTTATTTTCACTGTGGGGGGCGGCCTTATCGTTTATTCGAATACACGGCATCTTATCGAGATACGGAACTGGTTGGATCACTCGCAAACCGTTCTGACTAACCTGCAGACAGAATCGCAGCGCCTGGACCGGATCGGCTCCAGCATGAAGCTCTTCAGAGTGACAGAAGATACCGACAATCTGCGGGCTGCCGAAACATCTGTCATGGCGTTGCAGGGCGACGAGATTACCCTGCAAAATCTGGTACGAGACAATCTGTCCCAACTGCGTCATGTAGGAGAGCTGGAAACCTCAGTCAAAGTGCTTACCGGGGCGCTGGATGCCTCCAGCTCTTCAAAAGCCATTCCCGATCAAGAGATTCAGAATTCCCGCAACGCTCTTGGCGTCATCCGGGAAGAAGAGCAATCCGTACTGAAACAGCGCACAGGCGAATCGCAGAACAGCAGCGTGCGAAGTCTTCTCCTGGGAGCCGGATATCTTGGGTTTTCGCTGCTTGTAGTCATCCTGCTTTTCACATTCCTGATTCGTGATGCCTTCCGCCGCCGCTTTTTTGAGGAGCAACTCTCTCTCACGAATGACCACCTGGAGGCGAGCATTGGGGAGCTGAAGCGTCGAGAGATGGAGGCCGCTCTGCTCAAGGAAGCGCGTGACGAACTGCATCTATGCGTCACCTCGGCTGAGGCACAGTCATGCACCGTCCGCCACCTTCAGGAACTTGTACCGGGAAGCAGTGGCGCAACATTGATCATCAATAATTCACGCAGCATGCTGGAGATCGCAGCGACATGGAACAATCCATCGTCGCTTGCTGACGGATTCTCTCCGGACGCCTGTTGCGGCCTGCGTGCGGGGCGATTGCGCTGGCGCTCCCCGGACCACTCCGCGATTAACTGCAGCCACTTTACCGGCACTCCGCCTGAAAATTATGTATGCATCCCTCTGGCCGCGCAGGGCGAGACGCTCGGCTTTGTCTACCTCATGTGCCCAACCCATGAGATCGCCGATCTCGCCCGAAGCCGCATCGCATTGGTCAACGAACTGGTTGAACTGGCGTCAATGACCATAGCCGGGCTGAACCTGAGGACAAAGCTTGAAAATCAATCGATCCGCGATGGGCTGACCTGGCTGTTTAACCGGCACTTCATGGCGATTGCTCTTGAACGGGAGTTGCATCGGGCAACCCGGCGCAAGACCCCCTTGGCCGTGCTGATGATGGATGTCGACCACTTCAAGGCCTTCAACGATACCTTTGGACACGAGGCTGGGGATGTTGTTTTGCGTGAGGTGGCAGAGTGCTTCCGTCAATCGGTGCGCAGTGAGGATGTTGTCTGTCGCTATGGGGGAGAAGAATTCGTCATCATTCTCCCGGAGACGGATGAGCAGACTGCCGTCGAGCGCGCAGGGCTTATCCGCGATGCCGTTAGCAAGCTGCGTGTGCAATTCAAGGAAGAGCCCTTGCGACAGATTTCCTTGTCCATCGGCATAGCGATGTATCCCTCTCCTGCCAGGGATGCCACCGATCTCATTCGCCTGGCCGACAGGGCCTTGTATGAAGCGAAACGTGCAGGACGCGACCGCGTTCATGTAGCGAGAGAATCGGTTACTGTCTAAAGCTGTTTTGTAGATGCTATAAAGTCATTCAAAGCATTGTCATTCTGACCCTGAGCGAGCAGAGCGAGTCGAAGGGGAAGAACCCCGGTATTTGTCTTTGCGGTTGCCTGTGCTTTGGTCCTCTACACTTACTCCAAAACAGCTATAAACGAGGGTTTCGTCCTCCGAAGCCGCTATCATGCATACTGGCTTTCCCAAGTGTTGAACGGAGCGTCTAATCATCGCTATGAGAACTTCTTGTTTTCAACCAGAATTGATAGTTTGCACTGTATCGGCGTTGCTGCTGGTGACGAGTGCTGCGGTGGGGCAGAAATCAAAGGACACCGCTGCGGGCTATGATCGTGCGGCGCGCGCCACAGTGCTCCACGAAGCTAATGTCTATGTCACCGCCGATGCAGACGCACAGAAGGTTTCTGTAGTCACGCCTGGGCATGAGGTCGTGGTGGTCGAGCGGAGCGGACCATGGATCAAGGTCTTTGCGAATACGGATGTTGAGGACACCAATGAAGCCACCAAGCCCGAGTTCACGGACGATAGTGATACCGTCACTCCGGCTTCGGGATGGATTCGGGATAAAGGAGTCGTCAGTCCCGCGACGCCGGGCGGCGATGCCATCCTGTATGGCGCGGCGGCAAACTTCGAGGCAGAGGCGGAGCAGCCCCACGCTCCCAAAGGTGCGGCGATGGCGGCTCATCTGCTATATGAGCGCGTAGCGGATTATTATCCGCAGTCTCCGCTGGCAGCGCAGGCAGCATGGCGGGGAGCGGACATTCGCTGGCAGTTGGAGAAGCTGGACATCAGCACCCTGCCCAGCGCGAAGGAGCAGGAGGCTTATCTGCGGCCGCAACTCTACGACGGCGAGATGAAGAAGGTGATGAAGATGTATCCGGGGACGAAGTTCGCGGCAATGGCGGCCTACGACCTTCTCGACAACAAACTTTGCGGTGACTGGCAGGGATTGCCGAAGTGCCCGGAGATGGAATCGGGACTCTATGAAAAGTATGCGGGACAGTTTCCGGATGGACCAAAGGCTGCGGAAGCCCTGTATAACGCGACCTACCGGCAGGGAGTCGCCGTGACGATGTACACCGTTCAGGACGATCGCAAGCGTGCGCAGGAGGCGGCGCAGCGGACGACAGCACTGGCCCAGGAGTTGAAGGAAACGCATCCCGAATCCGACTATGCGGCGCGGGCAGCAAGTATCGCCTACAAGGTACAGCAGGGGATTCCTATCTTCGGGAATGATCGGGATTGATGTGCGCCCCGCAAAAAAATCGAAGCGAGGCAGATGGCCCAGGAACCGACCTGGGCCATCGTCCTTGTACTCACTTAACGGCTTCCATCACCACCTCAACGTCTAAACGTCGCGTGCTGCCAGGAATATCTAGCGACCCTAGTATCAGCGGCTTGCCGGGGGTTAAGAAGGACGTACTTCGCAGAACGGTTTGCCGTATGACCGGATCCTGCGGCCCCACACCAGACACCTGCTCCGCAACGCTCGATTGCTCGACCGTCGAACGCAGCCTCACTCCATTGACAGATTCATCCAGGGAAACATCGAAGTTCAGTCCCACATCTTCGTAGGTTACCTGCGTTTGCGCTTGCGATTTTCCGCTGTCGTAGGACCCCGTCACAAGTGGCACTTTACTGCCTTGTTTGAGGGTCGTCCTTTCCCCCGAGACCACGATCATCGCAAAGTGCTGAGTACCGATGCTCTTGCCTCCGTCCATCTCAGTAAACGTGTAGGTGAGGCGATAGGTCTTCTTGGGTCGATCAAGGTCCTTAATGAGCTTCTGTGCGAGCGCGAGGTCGTCGGGGGTAGCGCGCACGACAATGGCATTCTGCCCGGGGACGAAGTAGACCTTAGTGGTCCGAGGCGAGAGTATGTTGCGCATGGCTGTCAGAATTTCGTTGCCATCATTGGACTGACTGACGACATTGGTGAGGTAGAAGGTCTGGACCGAATCTACACTCGGCTTTTCGGCAGCAGGCGCCGTCTGCGCCCATGCGCTAAACCCACTCAGCGTTAAAGCCAGGGTTATTCCAAGAATTCCATTCGCAAGTTTCATCTTCCAGTTTCCTCTTCCGTGGCAATTCAATTTCATTTGTTATCTCCCGTTCGTTGATTGTCCAAAAAACTTCTCAAACTCTGCCTTCTCCTCCGCATCCCGCGCGGCCCACTTCACGGGATCGAGTGCCGCCAGTTCCTCCGCGCTATGCGTGTGCACAAAACGCAACAGCAGCTTCTCCTGCTCTGTCAAAGGCAGCGGCGGCTCCGGGCGACTGGGCGCACGCATCTCGCGCAGAGCTACCGAGTCAGAAGCGCGAACGAGATTTGCTCTCCGCACCTTTGTTTTTTCTCTCAGCCGCACGCTTGATCGAGGCGCCGGAGGTTGTGCGCTCTCTGCGACTACTTCTGAAGGCCGCGGAGGCAGCGACGCTACTGTGTCCGAGTTCCTCTTCGACTGTGCAGGAGTACGCCCAGGCCAATGGATCGCAAGAATCGCTAAAACAACCGCGAAGATCCCTGCCACGGCAACGCCACAGGCCAGGGATCTGGTAACAAGGGTGGGTGTCTGGATTTCCAGCCAAATCTGTCTTAGCCGGCGCCAACCGGTTCGAGATCCTGTCGATGTCCGGTTCTGCACGGCTTCCAGAATGCGGCGCTCCATCCCAGCAGGAGCATCGGAACTTCGCAAACCTGCCAATACCTTTTCAATCGCTTCCTCAGAGTTCTTCATCGCTCACCTCCTGCTTTCTTGAGCCGCTCGCGCAATCGTGTTCGAGCGCGGAAGAGCAATGCACGAATAGCCGACTCGCTTCGTCCCAGGACCTCCGCCATCTCTGCTGTCCCCAGCTCTTCGATTGCAGAAAGCAGCAGAACATGGCGCTCTCCCTTAGGCAATCTCCCCAACTCACGCAGAACAGACTTCATGCGTTGCGCTTCGTCCAGCGCTTTGTCGGCTGGCACATTGCTCCCCGCCAGACTCTCCGCAAAGCTCTGGTCTAACTGCTCCGGACGTATGCGCCGCCTGCGGTCAAGGGCGAGATTCCATGCAATGCGAATCAGCCATACCCGCATCTCACGTACTTCCGGCAGAGAGCGACGATGCTCGAGAACGCGAACGAAGACATCCTGAACGACGTCCTCGGCCTCTGCTCGGCTGCGCAGAACTGAGTGAGCTACGCGGAACAGAAGCGCGGAGTATGTCTCCACGAGGGCCGCGAGGTCAACCTCCGACCGCGCACCCTCCATGGAAGCCAACGCCAAACTGTATCCCTCGAACGACGCCATAAATCTCTTCTATCCAGACAGACGCTTGAGGTCGGCTTTCGCTCGACAATAATTTGAATGTCTACTTTCTGCCGGGTTCTTCTATGCGAACATTGAGGCCATGAGCGATTTTCCCGACGCCCGTTCCAATGCTTCCTCTCTGATAGTGCGAGTTATCTCGTCCGAAGACGCTCAGGCGGTTTCAGAACTCAGCGGACAGCTAGGCTACGAGGCATCCGTAAAAGAGGTCTACGAGCGTATCGCCCGATTGTTCTCCTGCCCTGAGAGACAGGTCGCCTTCGTCGCCTGCCTGGGTCCCGAGATTGTCGGCTGGATCGAAGCCTCGATCATGTACGACCTTCAGTCTCCCCCCTATTCCCTGATCAGTGGCCTCGTCGTGCGCGAGGAGAGACGGAGCCTGGGAATCGGCAAGATACTATGTGCTGAGATCGAGGCATGGAGCAAAAAACAGGGTGTCCTCACCGCGCGGGTGACCTCTCGCATCTCGCGCGAGGGGGCGCACAGATTCTATCTGCGCGAAGGTTTTCAGCGGATTAAAACCTGGGCGGTGTTCGAGAAGATGCTCTCGTAGGAACTCGCTGCCATGCCGGTTGCGGCGGCATTTAGGATAGGTCTATGCCAATCTTCCAAGTGATTATTCTTGCCGTTGTGCAGGGCCTCGCCGAGCTTCTCCCCGTCTCCAGTTCCGCCCACGTCGTAGTCGCGGAGAAGCTCCTTGGACTGGACCCATCGTCGCCGCCCATGACGCTGCTGCTGGTGATGTTGCATACAGGCACGATGTTCGCTGTGATCGCCTACTTCTGGAGCCAATGGAAGAAGACCTATTTTTCCAGCTCCGACGCGTTTAAGCGGTTCGCCATCCGGGCAATCTGGGCCTCTCTGCTGACCGCCGTAATCGGCTATCCCATCATCAAGCTCATCGAGAAGACCGCCTTCGCAGGCGTATCGAAGGGCGAGATCGAGTCGCTGTTTGGCCGACTCGATCTGGTTGCTCCCGCGCTGGCCGCGGCCGGCATTCTCATCCTGATTGCGGGATTGCTTGAAAACCGGCGCATGGGCGCGCATCAGCAGGTCTATGGAGACAGCGTAACCATGCGGCAAGCCGGATGGATTGGCGCGATTCAAGGGTTGTGCCTGCCATTTCGTGGATTCTCGCGGTCCGGCGCGACCATCTCAACCGGCATGTTAACCGGAGCCAGCAAGGAGCGGGCAGAGCGTTTCAGCTTTGCGCTGGCCGTCATCCTGACGCCCGCAGCCATCGGCAAAGAGGCCCTGCGGCTGTTGAAGGCTACCCATGAAGCGGCAGCCAGCGGCGCACCGATTGACCTGCATAGCAGCATAATGATGAGCCTGCTCGGAATGGTGTTTGCCTTTCTGGCCGGACTCGTCGCTCTGAAATGGCTCAGCAGTTGGCTCGAACAGGGTCGCTGGTACCTCTTCGGAATCTATTGCTTGATAGCTTCAGCCGTGGTGTTTTATCTCCACTATGGGCCTCGGCACCTTTAGGCTCGGATGTAGCAATATCACGAGCGGCGAGGTTAACCCTGCCGCCCATGGTGTCGAGCTTACTGAATGATTCCCTGAACGCTACTTCGTCGCGAGTGCATCGCGATGGTCGCGGACATAGTCATGCGATGCAAGAATGTGGGCCTGCTGTTCTGCCAGCAGCTCACGAATCGGTAGCGGCAATTCCTGATTGAGCGCGTCTGAGTAGGCTTTCTTAGCTTCGTCTTCACCCTTTTCAGCGGTCTCAAGGAGGCCATGGTCTCCCCCGCCAAGTTTCGCTTTGAGGTCGCCCCAAACACGATGCAGCGTACCGACGGTTGTGCCCGTTTCATTGATGTCGTGAACGCCGTTTTGATGAAGCGCTTCTTCAAGATCGCCGCGGAAGCTGGCCCGCTTGAGAGACTCTGCAAGGAAATAGCGCTTGAGCGTTTCATCCTCCAGATGATCGCCGATATCGGCGAAGCCTTTCTGGCTGTCCTGAAGGGTATTGATGACCGAGCGCAGAACGCGCTCCATCTCGTGCTGTTTACCTGAATCGCTGGGCATAATGTCCTCGTAAATCAAAAAAATAGATTGATTCGGTTGGGGCTGGGTCCGCCGGTTGCGTGCGATTCTCCTCCACCGGCGGCAAGCAGGAGAAATCGCGAAAAACCTGCGCCCCTGCCAACCGTTTGCTAAGGTCCGCTGGGGTTGCTGCTCCCAGCGGCGAGTGTTGAACTGATAGATGCGCGTTTGTACTGTGGGTTTGCATCCAGGTACCCCGGCAGGAGGTTTTCCAGTTTTGTTCGCCGCGCTGGAATAACTTTGGGATAATCGAAGATGCTCTGGTGGTTAACGGCCTTGCAGACCGCCCGGTGTGCAGAGACGCTGCGCCGGCGCAGGAGAGGTCGCGCTTACCCCTGATGAAGACCTTGAGACTGGTTTCGACACCGACACGCAACCGGCGGCTGAACGAGATTATCGGGCTGACCGTCCTGGTTGGCGCTGCGCTGCTGCTGCTTGCGCTGGCAACGTATACCCCCTCCGATCCTTCTTTCAACACCGTAGGGGCCTATCTCACGGGACGCCCTGCACATAACTGGACAGGTATAGTAGGCGCTTACCTGGCCGACGCCATGCTGCAGATGGTTGGGGTTGCGGCCTTCTTTCTGCCGCTGGTGCTGGGACGGCTCGGCCTGTGCTGGATGTGGTCCCGGCCAGCCGGGTCTCCTCTCGCGAAGACTATTGGCCTCGGATTGTGGGTAATCTTTGGCCCCGCGGCGATCGCGCTGCTGCCCGGGCATATTCTATGGCGCCGCACGTTGCCGATAGAGGGCGTGAGCGGACGCCTGCTGGCGGACTCGATGGTGCACTATCTGAACCTGCCGGGTGCCTGCATTGTGGTCGCCCTGATGGTAGCGCTGTCGCTGTATCTGACGACGACGTTTACCTTCAACACCGCGCGGGAATGGAGCCTCATCCACTTCTCGTTTGCGCAGTCTCTGTGGGAGCGGTGGGCGCGCTGGCGGAGTAGAAGAAAGAGTGCCAACATTGCCGCTGCAAAGGAATCCTACGGCAGCAAGCGCGAGCAGGCGGAGTTGAAAGCGCAGCGGGCTCGCGAACAGGCAGAGCGCAAAAGTCATCGCGCTGAGAGCAATACTCTGCTCAGCGGACTGTTTGGCTGGTGGGGACGCAAGAAGAGAACAGAGGCGATCTCAGTGACACCGCATGACGAGGCCGCCTCTGAACCAACGTCGATGTGGCAGGCCATGCCCCGGACCCTGGTGGATGCACCTCCGGTGACAGCCTTTGGCACAGCTGCCGCCGCTGCGGCTCCGTATGCCGAGGCGCTTGCCAAGGCTGCGGCTCCGGGTCATGCGCTGGATGACAAATCGAATTTTGGCAATCACCGATCCGGTTTTGTAGCAGAATCAGATCGTCCTATGGCACCGATAAAAGCGGCGAAGAGAATGGAAGATCCAGGCACGGCTGAGGAAAACATCTCCTTCGGCAAACGCGCTGATGCCGACATCAGGCCGGTGACCATTGTGCCCAAGAGCGTGCGCGGCTATAAGCTGCCGCCTTCTTCCCTGCTGCATCGCAGCGAAGAACAGGCCACCGTGCGTGAAGACGCTCTCCGCGAAGAGGCGCGCGTGCTAGTCGAGAAGTCCGCCGAGTTCGGCGTCAACGGACAGGTGACACAGATCAACCCCGGCCCTGTAGTCACAACATTTGAGTTTCGTCCCGAAGCTGGCGTGAAGGTGGCCCGCATCACCGGACTCGCCGATGATCTCTGCCTTGCCATGGCCGCCGAATCCATTCTGATTGAGCGGATGGCAGGCAAAAGTACAGTTGGCATTCAAGTGCCAAATAGTGAGCGCGAGACCATCTGGCTGCGCGACGTGATTGAGTGCGAGAGCTTCGCGCAGAGCAAGAGCAAGCTCGTCATCGCCCTCGGCAAGGACATCAACGGCCGCATCGTCACTGCCGATCTGGCAGCCATGCCGCACGTTCTCATCGCCGGATCGACAGGCTCAGGTAAATCCGTAGCAATCAACGCGATGATCATGAGCGTGCTCTTCAAGAACACGCCGGAACAGGTGAGGATGATCCTCGTCGATCCGAAGCGCGTTGAGCTTGGCATGTATGAGGGCATTCCACACCTGTTTACGCCGATCATCACCGAGGCGAAGCTGGCCGCCAACGCGCTACGGAACGCCGTGCGCGAGATGGAGCGGCGGTTGAAGCTGCTCGCCGCCAATCACGTCCGCAATATTGACCAGTTCAACAAGCTCTTCGACCACGGCAGCGACTATCTGTTTGAAGACGTGAACCAGGAACCGCTGCCCTACATCATCATCATCATCGACGAGCTGGCCGACCTGATGATGCTCGACCGCTCGAACGTGGAAGAATCGATTACGCGGCTGGCGCAGATGGCACGCGCCGTCGGCATCCATCTTGTGCTGGCCACGCAGCGGCCTTCAGTCGATGTCATCACAGGACTCATCAAGGCAAACGTGCCGACCCGTATGAGCTTCCGTCTGGCGACCAAGGTAGACTCGCGGACAATCATCGATTCCAACGGCGCCGAAAGCCTGCTGGGACGCGGCGATATGCTGTATCTGCCGCCGGGAACGAGCCGCGTGCAGCGCGTTCACGCTCCATTTGTAACTGAAAAAGAAATCTCTGCGGTAACAGCATTCTGGAAGGCGCAAGGCGAGGCCGAGTACGTCCACGGCTTCCTCGAAGGACCGAAGGAAGATACCGGCAAGGACGGCGACAGCGGCTCGGACGGCGAGGCCGACGACCCCATGTACGACGACGCGGTGCGGCTGGTCTTCGAATTTGGCAAGGCGAGCACCTCCCTGCTGCAGCGGCGTCTGCGAATCGGCTACGGGCGCGCCGCTCACCTCATCGACATGATGCACAACGATGGTCTGGTAGGCCCGGCAGATGGCTCAAAGCCACGCGAGATTCTGAAGTCGCCAAACTGGATCAACGAGGTCGATGCAGCGATTCGGTAACGCGATGTAATTCTGCATCTATCGGTGATGGATGATTTTGGCTGACCGTATCGCGACGACGGCAAGAATGCAGATGACGGCGAGCAGCGCAATCCAGAGAAGATCGGGATAGCGCTCCGTGAGGGGGCGCGTGTCAGGCCGGGGACGATAGGTGGGGTTTAACTGCTCGGGGCCTAGCTGTGCGGTGTTGGCATGTGCAGCCGGCGAGAAAAGTCGCGCATAGTCATATTGTGGCGCGGTAAGGGCTGCGTCTCCGTAGAAGAGAGTTATGGACTGCGCTGTTGGAGCAGAAAAGCAAAGCTTGCGCTGGCGCATTTCGAGCCGCACTACGGTAATAGGAAGCAGCGCGTCATCACCGTTGTCCAGGGCCACCTCAACATCTGCAGGCCCTTGCAAATTGGCGCCGAGCGTTGCGAGAACACTTAGCTGCTGCTGGTGAACTTCTCGGCCCGCCTGGATGAGACGCACACGAAAGATGGTGCCGACAATAGTTTCAGCCGCAGACTTCGGCGTGCCCGCGGGACGGTCGGAGATCCGCACATCGCGGCTGAAATTGGCTTTAAAGTCTGGGGCCACGACAAAGCTGACGCGCTCAATAGGAACTCGCTCAGGCAGAGCAAACATGGCGAGGCCCTGGCGGCCCTCGCGAACGATGGTCGCAGTCTCGGCGGCGACAGTATAGAGAGACTGCGCCTCGCGGCTAGGCGGAATGGTAGCCCCCCTGACCATCTCTGGCCTTGCGGAAAATACATGAGTGCCGGGTGCGGGAGAGGCAGTCAAAACAACATGCAGATAAGGAAAGCTGGACTCCTCCAAATGAAGCGCGGTGCTGTGAGAGAGGTGCTGGCTGGTCAAATCGAAGAGCGTAAAGTCGCCAAGGCTCGTCGGCATTGTGGACTGCAGGCTATCGAGACCCGTAACGGTTGCAGTAGCAAGATAATTCTGGCCGGCAAGATCAAGATTGACGTCGGTATAGGGCCGGGCAGGCATCTCGAGATCAAAGACGATGCTGCGGCCGCGCGTGCCGAGATTGAGAACACGCGCTGCCATGCTGTCCGGCTGCACTGGCTCACTGAGCGTAATCGCGTAGGGAAGCTCCTGCGCGCCCTGATAGAGGCGAACATCCTTAAGCGATGGAGCGGCGTGAGGAAACATCTGCGCATCAATGACAGCGCAGCTTTGTCCTGCTCCCCCAGGAAGCGCAATCGTGCGCTGATAGCGTGAGTATTGCTGTGCGGCTGTTGAAGCATTGGGAGCGGAAGACGTAATCTGCCAGAAGAGAAGCAGCGCCAGAAGTACAGCCTTCATCGCCCACCTTCTTCGCTTGCAGCAGGCTTCGGTTCTGCATCGCGCAAAGCCAGCCAGTCTTTCTGATAAGCAAAACTGACCGCCATCAGTAGCACCCCGAGACCAAGAAAGCTCACGACACGATATCCCTGGCTAAGATTTCGCATGTCGTAAAGGAACGTTTTAGCGATGGTGAAGACAATCAGAATCAGTGCCTGCCAGCGAATAAAAGCGGTCCGTTTCCAGAAACCGGCAGCAAGCAGGACAGCGCCATAGACCATCAGAAACGCCGAGATAGCCAGCGCCTTCTGTAATTCGGCATCAGGATGGGCCGTCGTCAGACTCCAGAAAGTATCCAGTTCTCGAACACAAGCGACGATTGCCACAAGATTCAACGCAATGATGGAAGCGCCAGCGATATTTCGCCACGTAGGCTCGCCTTCATTGGAGTGCCGTGCATGAAGAGCAATCCATGCCGAGCAGGCAAAGACTGCAATCCCAAAGAGCGCCGTGGCAAAGCGGCCATTAAGAAAAGCTGTCTGAATTGGCCTCCAAAACCAGAAAGGTTGAACCAGCAAGCCGCAGAATCCCAGAATAAGCGCCACCGCGGCGAGCATGCGAAGAATGCGATGCGCGCTAGCCGAAGCCTCATCCTCCGTTGCCGTTTCGAGCCGCACAGAGACCCACAGCAACGCCGCAGCCTCCGCAAGCCAGCCCACCGTAATCCAGCGGCCACTGGCCTTCAGCGGAATTGCGATCGTAAGAAAGACAATGGCGAGCGACAGATGGACCGCCGAAGCAATCTGTGTCTGCGGCAACCGCATCATCCCGAGATAAGCGGCAGCAAAGAGCAGCATAAGCCAGGGCAGCAGACTATGATCCCCCGCGTCCTGCAACAGCGAATAGAGCGCAAGTGATCCAAAGATGGCATTGGCCAGTGGGAGAAATATCTCGGTGATGCGGAATGCGCCGCCCTTCCCTGCCTGGGAAGTTTGCGAATCCTTCCATCCCACGGGCACGGAAGCAAACACGAAGAAGAAGAGAACGACGAAGAGAACGGTGGGAGCAAGCTGCGCAGCCGAATTGAATGCGACATACCAGCCGATGAAATAAGCAACGGTAGCGGGAAACGCTCCAAGCAGAAGCCGCGGCCAGGGTTTGAGGCGGAGAAGCAGGACGGTCGCAACGTCAATGGCGAGAATATAGGTGAAAAGAAAGACCTCGTGATTGCCCCCGGTAGAGAGCAGCAGCGGCGTAGCCATGCCTCCGGCCAGCGCATAGGCAGCAAGAATCTCGCTGTCCTGCGACCAGGCCATAAAGGCATTCCACGCTGTAACGCCAATCATCGCGACAAGGGCCACCGAGGCAGGTAATAAATGATAAAGCTGGAACGCAGCCCACAGCGAAAGATAGAGGACGCCGCTGCCAATGGCCTTCAGAGACCACGAAAAAACATGGACCCCCTGCCGCCGAAAGCGCTCCGACCACACGACCAGCCCAGCACCCGCGATAAGCCCGACCAGCACCCGTCCCAGAGGGCCAATCCAGTGGTTGTCCATGGCGAGCTTGAGAAACCACGTGGCTCCAATAAGCAGGGCGACAATGCCGATGCGGCTAAAGAGCTGCGAGCCAATGCGGTCTTCCAAAGATGCCCGAGGCGTAGCCCCCACACCAGGAGCAGAAAGCGGCGGAGGTGGAGTCGCGGCCTTCGGCACTACGGCAGGCACCGTCCCACGCAACTGTGCAACCTCACATTCCAGCGTTTCAACCCGCGCAGACAACGCCGAAAGCTCTGCGGCAAGTTGTGTCTCCCGGTGCTGCTGCGAGGGTTGGTCCTCTTGGCCCATGGGCACTACTTTACCTTTATTGCGGCAGAGATTGGCACTTGAATCTGTCAATTGATACTCTTTGCGCTGATGAAGGATGCGACCGCGCAGACGCGAATTCTGGTTGTGGATGACGATGCCCTCACCCGCGAGGTGCTTGTCCTCCTCTTGGAACACGCCGGTTACAGGGTGGAAGCGGCAGATTCAGGCGATGCGGCAGTCGAATCCCTAAGCGCGGCATCCGGCCCGCCGCCCGACGTCGTGCTGGCCGACATGCAGATGGCCGGGACCGCGGGCATCCTCCTCGCCCGTAAACTGCGCGAGCTATGTGGAGCGGCCACCACCCTGCTGGCCATGAGCGGAAGCATGCCGCGATACGAGGTCATTCAAGCATTCGATGGCCTCCTGCTCAAGCCATTCACCATCGACGAACTGACTACATTGGTTGCAACAAATCGTAATCTCGCCGAAATGCGCAGGCCGATTCATCAGAATCTAACCCCTCTCGACGAAACAACCTACGAAAAGCTCTCGGCAGCCATGCGGAGCGAGCGATTGCAGCAGCTTTACGACATGAGCCTCGATGACGCAGAAAAGCGGATTGCCCTTATGCGGAAGGCTGCATCCAACCAGGAGGATGACGCGTACAGAAGAGAGGCCCACGCAATTAAGGGCGGCTGCGGTATGGTGGGAGCGGTTGAGCTACAGTGGTTGGCAGCTTCCATGGAAAAAAATGGTATAGATACTAATCATGTAGCTTTGCTCGATGAATGGATGCCTGCCTGTAACCGGCTGCGTCGTATTCTGCTCGCACGCATGCAAAAGTAAAGAGAGAAGTGGGCCACCGGATAATAAGGAGAACCCGCCTGATGAAGGAAGCGCTGAAGAAATCCGACCATCCCGCGACAGCGACCGCGCCTATCCGCATCGTCGTCGCCGACGATCATCCCGTAGTGCGCTTCGGCGTGAAGAACATGCTGGAGGATGAGACCGGCTTTGAAGTCGTGGGCGAGGCCGAGGACGGCGACGACGCCATCACCCAGACGCTCGATCTGGAACCGGACATCCTTCTGCTCGACCTCCAAATGCCCCGCCTGCCTGGACTGGAGGCGATGCGCGCAATTATGAGCAAGTCGCCGCGCGTAAAGATCATCCTGCTGACCAGCACCATCTCCAGCCAGCAGGTCATCGAGGCGCTGCAGATCGGCGCGCGCGGAATCGTCCTGAAGGACGCAGTCGCCAGCGATTTAGCGACATCGCTGCGGGCCGTCCTCTCAGGCGACTACTGGATCGGCGGCGAGCGGGTTGCGAACCTGCTCACGGCCCTGAACGAGCTGATGAGCAAAGCCGCCAACGTGCCGGAACGCAAGACCTATGGCCTGACTCCGCGCGAGCTTGAGGTGACTACCTGCATCGTTGAAGGATGCAGCAACAAGGATGTCGCCAAACAGTTCGCCATCAGCGAAGAAACGGTGAAGCGGCACCTCTCGAACATCTTCGACAAAACAGGCGTCTCGACCCGGCTGGAGCTGGCGCTGTTCGCCATCGCGCACAAGCTCGTCGTCCTCAATCCGTAAGAGGCCTCTGATTAAGTCGTAGTTTTGAAAAGGCATGGCTTCAGACACGCTGCAAATCGGTCATAGAAAGAAAGCCGGGCTTTAGTGGATGCTGAAAAATTCCAGTCTTGTTAAGGGCACGGCTTCAGCCGTGCCGTAAGTGCGCTCATTTGCAATGCGGCTTTAGCCGCTGAGGTACGTTTTTCTGCGTGACGACACTGTTTCAGCACCCTCTTTAGCCCTGAGGGTATGCTCTGGAACTAAATCAGACCTTCCTTAACTTACGCAACCCGCCAGACAACCTTCAGTAAGATTGAAGACATGAGCGACGGCGCAGCGGATACAGCTTTAGACAAAGTTGATTTACTTGTAGTCGGCGCAGGCCCCACTGGCCTGGCCTGCGCGATCGAGGCGCAGCGGGCCGGATTCTCCGCAGTTCTGGTGGACAAAGGCTGCCTCTGCAACTCGCTCTTCCACTATCCGGCGCACATGACGTTCTTCACCACGCCGGAGCTGCTGGAAATTGGCAACATGCCCTTCTCCAGCCCCAACCAGAAGCCAAACCGCAACGAAGCTCTGGAATACTACCGCAAGGTGGCGGAGCACTACCGGCTCGACATTCGCCAGTACGAGACCGTCGAAAAGGTCACCGGCAGTGATGGCGATTTCACCGTCCACACCACCGACCGTTTCGGCCGCGCTATCGAGCATCGCGCCCGCAAACTCGCCATCGCCACCGGCTACTACGATCTGCCGAACTATCTCGATATTCCCGGCGAAGAGCTGCACAAGGTCCGCCACTACTACCACGAGCCGCATCCGTTCTATGGGCTGGACGTACTTGTAATCGGCGGCAAGAACTCGGCAGCCATCGCCGCGCTCGATCTCTGGCGGCACGGCGCGCGGGTGACCCTCGTCCATCGCGGCCCCGAGATGCACCGCCACGTCAAGTATTGGATCCTTCCCGACATCAACAACCGCGTAAAAAACGGCGAGATCAAGGCATACTTCAGCAGCACGGTCACCAATATCTCCGAGGACGATGTAACCCTGCAAACGCCGGAGGGCCCGGTGACGTTGCCGAACCATTTTGTATTTGCCCTAACCGGTTATCACCCCGACTTCGACTTCATCGAGCGCCTCGGCGTGCGGCTGGATGAGGCCAATGACCGTTGCCCGATGTGCGACCCCGCCACGCTCGAGAGCAACGTCCCCGGAATCTATCTGGCTGGGGTCATCGTGGCAGGCGAGCGGACCAACGAAATCTTCATCGAAAATGGCCGCTTCCACGGTCAGCTAATCGCCGAAGACCTGCGGACCAAGCGAGTCGGCGCTTCTGTTTAAGGAACCTCTGATATTAAGTCATAGTTTTGATAAAGGACCTCTGATAAGTCTTGGTTTTGAAAAAAGAGCGGCTTCACAGGCTGCGGAAAACCTCTGTTTTGCTTAAGGGCACGGCTTCAGCCGTGCCGCAAGTGGTTTGCCTGTAATAGGGCTTTAGCTGTGAAGTTTCAACAGGTTGTTGTCC
>NFUO01000545.1 GCA_002197545.1 Acidobacteria subdivision 2 bacterium RH1 MAG20
AAGGCCTGATCTCGTTATCTCCCGATGGCGAAGTTGAGCTTCGCTCGGAAGAAGGAGAAGCCCGCCCGGACAGTCCCGAACGTGGATACCTGCTGGAGATATGGTCTGTCGATGGCAAACCGATGTTTTTGAGCGAGGGCCTGGATGGTTCTTCCCTTGGGCCCGCACCAGATGCGACACAAAAGCCCTTTGACAAGTCCCCACACTCCTACCGTTTGTCCAATGGGTCGAGAGTGCGGGTGGCGGCGCGTCGGCACGGGATTGAAGGTCGCGTTCTTCTGCTCCGGCTTGCCGTCAGCGAAGAGCCGCTCTGGGACGAGTTCTGGGACATGGTCTCCGTGCTGGCGATTGGTCTGCCGGTCACGGTCCTGCTGATCGGCTTTGCCGGGTATGCCGTTGCCGGACAGGCCCTTCAACCTGTGGACCAGATGGCGCAGAGGGCCAGGAAGATCAGCGCGGAACGCCTCAACGAACGGCTAACCATACAGAACCCCGGCGATGAACTGGGGCATCTCGGCCTCGCCTTCAACGAGACGCTGGCACGCCTGGAGAAATCCTTTGAGCAACTCCGCCGTTTTACAGCGGATGCATCCCATGAACTTCGTACTCCACTGACGGCGATTCGCAGCGTTGGCGAGGTCGCACTTCAGAACACGGGAGATGCGACCTATTACCGGGACATCATCGGCAGCATGTTGGAAGAGGTGAATCGCCTCACACTTCTGGTGGAAAGCCTGTTGACCATATCGAGGGCCGATGCGGGACAGATTCAGTTGCAACGCACAACTGTGGAAGTTCTCGACCTTGCAAAAGAGTCGGCAGCACTGCTCGAAGTTCTGGCCGAAGAAAAACATCAAACGATTCTCGTGGACGGAGATACATCTCTCACGGTACGCGCGGATCGGCTCATCCTGCGTCAGGCGCTCATCAATCTCATCGACAATGCTGTGAAGTATTCCCCATCCGGTGCAGATATTGCAGTGCGTGTGAGGTCGATCAGCAAAGATGTCCTGATCGAGGTACAGGACAGCGGTCCAGGTATTTCAGCGGAGCACGCGGACAAAGTATTTCAGCGTTTTTACCGGGTCGATAAGGCGCGCACTCGCGCCGAAGGC
>NFUO01000546.1 GCA_002197545.1 Acidobacteria subdivision 2 bacterium RH1 MAG20
ACTCAAGATCGTCGTGTGGAAGGGCCAGCCGGAAAGTTTAGAGAGACAAATCACTTTTCAGCGCAAATTCGCGTCCAACAAGAAGATGTCCTTGCGGCAGAGCCAGTTACCGATGCCGGGGCGCGTGGGCCCTCGTTTAGCGGCGCTATAGTAGCGGCGGCAGAACAGGCGGAGTCCGATGAACTGGATATTCCGGCGTTTCTGCGACGTGGCAACTAATAAAAGTCGTCCGGCGTTAGTTGGTATGGAAGAATGTACATGTAAGAGTGTTCTAAGGCGTTTGTCTGAATAATGGCAACTTAATTGCAATTGAAGCAACAGGGTCCCCTATGTCGAGATTTGTGAAGTCTTTTTGCGCTATTTTTTTATGCCTTGGGTTGTGTGCTGCGGTCTACGCAGAACCTACGACCAGGCTGGTGAAACGCCATAGCGCGGTGACGACGCATACGCCGACCAAAACAGCTCGTGCGAGGACCTCGCATACGAAGCGGGTCCGCGCGACGGCGAAAAAAACAAGTGCCAAGACGAGTGTTAAAGTGCGCTCCGTAGCGACAACGAGGGTTTCGGCAAGTAGGCGAAGACGGAGTGGGCGCGCTGTACTCGCGGTCCGGCGGACGCGGCACCGATATTACGAACGATATACGGCGAGCTCGTATGCGGACAATCTGACTCTTGGAGATGTGGCGGCGGGTGAGGACCCAGTGGTCCGCGCGGCGGCGATTGAAGCGCTGGGAAATATGAATGGGACGGCGGTTGCGATCAATCCCGACAATGGCCGAATTCTTGCGATGGTGAATCAGAAGCTGGCGCTGTCGAGGGGTGCAGAGCCGTGCTCCACCATCAAGCTGTCGGTGGCACTGGCTGCGCTTGAGGAAGGCATTATCACCAAGGACACTCCGGTGAACCTGGGACATGGTTACAAAGTGAATCTCACATATGCTTTGGCGAAGTCGATTAACCCTTACTTCGAGGTGTTGGGACGGACGCTTGGTTTTGAGCGTGTGAAGCATTATGCGAACCAGTTTGGGCTAGGTGAACTGGCTGGGTATCACATTCAGGGAGAACAGTTAGGGGTTTATCCGGACGAGCCGCTGCCGGAGAAACTGGGAGGCGTGGGGCGGATGTGTTCGTTTGGAGAGAGCGTATCGATGACGCCGTTGCAGCTTGGGGCGATTGTTTCGGCGATTGCGAATGGCGGAACGCTCTATTATCTGCAACATCCAGAGACAACGGAAGAAGTGGCGAGCTTTACGCCGAAGGTGAAGCGGACCTTGAATATAGCTCCGATTATTCCTGAGATTATTCCGGGAATGGCAGGTGCTGTCGGCAGTTCGTATGGAACCGCGCGGTCGTTGCGGACGAGTTTCAGTGAGTTTCCGGTGATGGGAAAGACGGGGACCTGCTCGAATGACGGGACACGGTTTGGGTGGTTTGCCTCGTATGCGAATACGCCGAGCGGACGGATAGTGACGGTCTTCTTTCTTGAGGGTGGACGGCCTACATTCGGGCCGAAGGCTGCTGAGCTGACCGGGCAGTTTTACCGGGCGCTTTGGGACAACAGCTACTTTCAGCCGAAGGTTGGAGTCGTGGCGGAGTCGAGCGGCGCGGGCGGAGGGCAGTGACGGAAAACTCGTCCGCGGCGCAGAACCCTCAGAGTTATCTGGCAGCAGAGCGAACGTTTCTGGCCTGGATCAGGACTGGGCTGGCGCTGATGGGCTTTGGGTTCGTGGTGGCGCGGTTTGGACTGTTTCTGCGAGAGGCGCAGCGGTTCATTCATGCAGGAAGCGCGCAGTCGTCGGTGTTCTCCTTGTGGAGCGGGACCGGACTGGTGTTGTTGGGTGTGGTGGTGCTGGTGGTATCGGTTGTGCGATACCGAGACAATATATTGCGATTACAACGCGGAGACATGCCCCGGATGTCTCCCTCGCGTACGGCGATGGGTACGGCGATTGTGCTGGCGGTGCTGGGGCTGGCGATTGCTGGATATCTGCTGTACTTCCGATAGCGCGGGTTGGCGCTTCCCAGGGAGTTTCAGATAGAACGGTAGTATGAAAATTTTGACAGCGGCTGAGATGGGCGCAGCAGACCGGCGGACGGTGGAGGAGTCTGGGGTTTCGCTGGAAACTTTGATGGAAGCGGCTGGTGGGGCAGTGGCTGCGTTTTGCCTGCGACAGTATCCGACGGCGGGACGGGTTACGGTGCTTTGCGGCAAAGGGAATAATGGCGGAGATGGATTAGTAGCGGCTCGGGTGCTCGCGGAGGCGGGGAAGACCGTGCGTGTGGTGCTGCTGGGACGCGGACGTGAGTTGAAGGGTGAGTCGGCGGGGGCTTTGGCTAAGCTGCGGTCCTGGGCTTCTGGGATTTCTCTTATTGAAGTAGCGGATGCGGCGGCGTTAGCGGGAGCGTTGGCTGGAGCGGAGTTGTTGATCGATGCTGTTGTTGGGACTGGTTTTAAGCCGCCCTTACGGGGACTTGCGTTGGCGGTGCGTGACTTGGTGGGCGAGTTAAGTGTGCCGGTAGTGGCGGTGGACCTGCCTTCGGGGTGGGATGCCGATTCGATGGAGCAGACGGTGGAAGGAGCCTTTCGGGCGGATGCGGTGGTCACATTCACAGCCCCGAAACTGGCTCATGTGTTTGGGCACTTGACCGCAGCGACGTTTGGGCCGGTGGTAGTGGCTGGGATTGGATCGCCGGATGCCGCCGTGCAGTCGGAGACTGGGTTGGCTTGGACGGGGGAGGCGAAGACTCTGGCAGAGCAGCCTCGGGGAATGAATTCAAACAAGGGCAAGTTTGGGCACGTGCTGGTGGTGGGTGGGAGTTGGGGGAAGGCCGGTGCTCCGGCAATGGCCTCGCTGGCGGCGTTGCGGGCGGGTGCGGGGTTGGTGACGGCGGGAGTGGTAGAGAGTGTTGTGGGGATTGTGGCTGGAGTAGCTCCGGAGTTGATGATTGCTCCGTTGATGGAGGGTGCAGGAGTTTCGCTGGCTAATCTTGAGGGAGAGCGACTGCAGCAGTTAATGAAGGGAATTACTGTTCTGGCGGTGGGGCCAGGACTGGGGACGGATGGGGATGCTTCGGAGTTTGCGCGGGAGTTGGTGCTGAAGACAACGGTGCCAATGGTGATTGATGCGGATGGGTTGAATGCTTTTGCAGGGAAGACGGAACTGTTGAAGGGTGCGGGGCGGACGATGGTGTTGACGCCGCATCCGGGAGAGATGGCGCGATTGGCTGGGATGACGGTGAAGGAAGTCGAGGCAGATCGAGTGGTGTTGGCGCGGCGGTTTGCGACAGAGCATGGGGTGACGCTGGTGCTGAAGGGATGGCGGACGCTGGTGGCGCATCCGGATGGGCGCGTGGCGGTGAATACGACAGGGAATCCTTCGATGGCGAAGGGCGGCAGCGGAGATATTTTGACGGGGATTGTAGCGGCGATGCTGGCTCAGTTTCCTGAGAATGTGGCTCGGGCGGTGGAGGCGGCGGTTTATCTGCATGGGCTGGCGGGAGATTTTGCGGCTCATGCGATGGACGAGCATACGGTGCTTGCCACGGATACGGTGACTCATTTGTCGGATGCATTTCGCTATCGGGTGAAGGATGCCGATGGGTTGACGTGGATTTGCGGGTTGAATAGGACGGCACAATGAATACGATGAAAGAGAAGTTGCGGGAGAAGCGGTTCAGGACGCGGTCAGTGGCGGGGACGTTGGCGCTGGGGGAGACGCTGGCGGAGATGCTGCGGCCTCCCAAGCTGGTGATATTGCGGGGCGAGGTGGGAGCGGGGAAGACGACACTGGTGAAGGGGATTGCAGCGGCGCTGGGTGCGGCGTACGAGGAGGATGTGACCAGTCCGACGTTTACGCTGGTGCATGAGTATGACGGACCGAAGGTGCACCTGTTCCACCTGGACCTGTACCGGCTGGAGACGGAGGAGCAGATTGCGGTGCTGGGTCTTGAGGAGATGATTGCCGAGCCTAATGCGTTGGTATTGGTGGAGTGGGGCGAGCGGTTTGAGAGTGTGGTGAAGCTGGCGGATGGAGAGATCGCCATGGAGCATGGCGAGGGCGATGAGCGGGGCTTGATGGTGCGGTGGAAAGGGTAGCGGAGGCAAGCTTGTTTTATGAAATGACAGGTTTGACGGAGCGGCCGGTGTAGCGGTAGATGGCGCACTCTTCGTCACCGGTTGAGCCGTACTCTTCTTGCTGGGCTATGGCGGCTAGGTCGGCGGCGTGGTCCTCGGGGGACATGGCCACGGGGCCGTTGAAGAGGCGGGTGAAGGCTGGGTGTTTGTCGAGGACGGTGCGGCATTCGGCGTTGACGTAGAGTACGTCGAGGGTGCCGGGACGGTTGGCGAACTGGGTTTCGATGCGGCGGAGAAGTTGTTTAAGGACCGGAGCTTCAAAGGGGTGGAAGAGGAAGATGAGGGTAGGTGTGGGTGGGAAGTCGAAGGTGAGGGCGTCCTGTTCGAGGAGATGGATGGGGGCGAGGCGGGGGGCGGTGGCGTCGGTGGCGTGGGATTGGTTCCAGTGGGCGAGGTTCTGGCGGGCGGTGGTAGCCATGGCAGGGTTGAGCTCAATGCCGATGACCTGGCGGAAGGGGAGTTCGCTGGCGACCAGCATAGCTCGGCCTTTGCCTGCGCCTATGTCTACGAAGGTGTAGTTGTGGATGGGTTCCGGCGGTGGGGTTTCGCGCCAGAGGTCTATTAGAGTACGGAGGATGCTGGGAGCGACTCCGTAGTAGGCGGTGACGTGCTCGTCGTTGGGATGACCGGTGATGAGGTTGGCTGCGGGGACAAGGCCGCTGGTCTCTACTCCGTGGATCTGGTCGAAGGGATGGATGGGAGTCGCGGTTGCTTTGAGGAGGTCGCGGGGGCGGATGGGAGTGGGCTTTTTGCTCATGAGCGGATCTGGATGAGGTTGGGGTTACCGTCGAGGCCGAGGATGCGGCGACCGGTAGGTGTGATATTCGCTGGTGTCCAGGTGGGTTTTGCGAGGATGGCGATGGTGGTTTTGCTGACGGTTTCGAGACCGGCGAGCCGGTTGGCGATTTGGGCGCGGGTTTGGGCTTCGGCGGCTTCGCTGGGATGGGTGAGGATGAGGTCGATCTGGACTTGGTGCTTTTGCGGGACGCCGGGGATACCTGTGCCAGGGGCTTCGGTGTCGGGAGTGATGGTGATGGCGCGGACGAGGCCGAGATCGACGATGTTGCAGGGAAGTTCGGGGTCGTAGCAGTCGCGGAGGGCGGCCAGGATGTCGGACTCGGTCATTCGGCGTTCAAGCAATTATTGAGTGCGCTGGACTGGTTGGGATGAGCGCTCATTTGACTGCTGACGCCGCTGATCTTCTGCTTTCTGTTGTTCTTTAATCCGTTCTATTTCTCGCGTAACCTCAATACGTTCAGGCATAGAATCCTGGGCAATTGCACACATGTCAATCTCCTATTGCTCCTGCTTTATACCCACTGTTTCATCGACTTTAATGAGACAGCTTGTATTCCATTCTACCTTGCCGGAGACAACGCGTAGGTTAATGCGAATCCAAACGATATCTTGGGGAGGAATCAATATTTGACACTGAATGAGATCGTCAATGGTCTCACCTGGTTCAATCCACTCATGAAGTTCGAAAACTGGATAGAGCCGAACCCGACGTTCTTCCATATCCTTCATTACCGCAAGGATTTCGCACCGAGTACCTTCTTGCTGCACGGCGTGCTTTGAGGCTGCAAGATTTTTCAAACCGGCAATGACTTCGACGTAAAGATGCTCTTTTAGCACGATAGAGCCAGAGAGCTGAAGTTCGAGTTTCTTCGCGTATACCCGGCTGCGTTTGTAATTCATCCAAGTCCACGCTGCCCCGATCAGGACAGCAAAGAACTTGATCCCTTTATCTGCAACGTCGAGCCAGAAACTGGCAATGGGGTGCGCCTCTGAAGCTGAAGCACCAAACATAGTTGATTTTCTTTCTAGTTTCTAATGTTTACGTTCTACGAGGTAGTTTGCGAGTGACTTCAAGGGATCGGCGGCGAGGCCGAAGGGGGCGAGGGCGGCGAAGGCATCGGCGATGAGCTCTTCGGCGTCGTGGAGGGAGCGCTCGATGCCGTAGACGGCGGGCCAGGTGGCCTTGATGCTGGCGGTGTCCTTGCCTGCGGTCTTGCCTAGCTGCGCGGAGTCCTGGGTCATGTCAAGGACGTCGTCTACGATCTGGAAGGCGAGGCCGGCCTTTTCGCCGAAGGTGCGGAGGCGGGCGATGGTGTCGCTGGAGGATTTGGTCTCGGAAGCTCCATAAAGGCCGCCGGCTACGATGCTGACGGTGATGAGTGCCCCGGTTTTGGCGCGGTGGATGGATTCGACCAGATCGGCGGTGGGGGGCTTGCCTTCGGATTCGATGTCGACGACCTGGCCACCGATCATTCCGGGAGGAAGAGGGCTATTTGCTCCGACTCCAGTGCCTACGGCGAGAGAGACTTCGCTGAGGATGGCCACGATGGTGGCGGGTGGCGATGGGAGAGAGGCGATGGTCTGGAAGGCGAGGGTTTGGAGGGCGTCGCCGGCGAGGATGGCGATGGCTTCGCCGAAGAGGACGTGGCAGGTGGGCTGGCCGCGGCGGAGGTCGTCGTTGTCGAGCGCGGGGAGGTCGTCGTGGATGAGGGAGTAGGTGTGCAGCATCTCGAGGGCTGCGCCGAGATCGGCTGCGCCTTCGGGGATATCGGCTTCGCCACCGACCATGCGCGCGGCTTCCATGCAGAGGATGGGGCGGAGGCGTTTGCCGCCGGCGAAGGTGCTGTGCCGCATGGCGCGGTGGATGGAGTGGGGGAGGGTGTCAGGCGAGGGCAATAGGCGTTCGAGGGCTGCATCGGTGAGTTGCGCGCCGGAGAGAAGCAGGTTTTGTACCGTGGAGTCCATTGAGGCTTGATGATAAATCAGAGGGCTGGTCTCGGGGGTTTGGGCTTAGGGATCTGGAAGGCGCTTGCGGCGGAAAGTAAGGAAGAGAAGGACGAGAGAGAGGAGGGTTAGGATGTCGCCGATGGTCTGGTCGGGAGTGTGAGTGTAGGTGAGGTCGACGTGGTTGAGGCCGGCGGGGAGGGGGAAGGCGATGAGGCCATCGTTACGTTCGATACGGGCAGTGATAGGCGTTTGGTTGAGGGTGACGCGCCAGGCGGGGTAGTTGCGGAGATTGAGTACAAGGAGTTGCGGTTGCGAGGAGTTCAGAGTGAGGCTGGTTGGCGCGGGGCCGGGTATGGAGTTGGCGGGGGCCTGCTGGTCTTCGTTCTCCAAATTCTGGATGAGCCAGAAGGGTGGGTTGGTTTGACTTAGGGCGTCGTTATCGGCAGTGACGGGGGTGTATTCATCGGTGGGTTCGCTGCCGGCGTTGGAATGGAAGAGGGCTAGGCGGGCTGAGACGGTGTCTTCGTCGTCGCAGGATTGACGGAAGATGTGATAGCTGCTGACGGCAACGGTTGCGGCGAGGATGAGGGACAGGGCTGCGGCTAATGTGGGGTCGAGTTTTAAGCGGTTCAGGATGACGGCTATGGCCAGGCTGAGAATGGCGGCGAGGATGGCGAGGAAGCGCCAGGGGAATTGGAGGAAGACCAGTTCGGGGAGGTGCGTCCAGATGACTTTGGAGAGAGGCGTGAGAAGGAAGGCAATGGCTAGGGTGAGGAGGACGAGAGGGTCGAAGAGGCTGTTTGACGGTTGTGTCTCCCACCCTTCGCGGTAAGACTGCGAAGGATGGGGCACCCGGGCTTTTTGGGTTGAAATGAAAGAACAGGCAAATGCAACTACGAGGGCGATTGCGGTGAGGGTGAGTAAAAGGACAGCGATGGTGGAGGCGGTATGGAGGACGGCGTCGTGGAGGGGATCGCTGCTGTGATGGAAGAGGAAGTTGTCCTGAATGCTCATCTCGGGGAGGATGGCCATGGCGATCTGGACATAACGACGTTCATAGGCGGCGGGGAGGACGTAGAAGGCGGCGAGGCCGAGGCCGAGGAGAGTCCCGGCGGTGGTGGTTGCGGCTAGTTGAAGCGGGGTGAGAGCGGTCGCGCTGGCGCGCGATGCCCATGTCCCAGAATCGGGACATGGGGCACCCGGATTGGTGGCAGGAAGGCAGAGGCGGATGAGGGTAAGGAGGGCCAGGGCGTAGCAGCCCATGACGGCGGCGGGGGCGTCGGTCAGCCAGAGGAGTGCTATCGGGATGGCGATGCGGGGGATAGTGACTTTTTTGCCGAGGATGGCGAGCAGAAGCAAGGGTATCCAGGCCGCGGCCAGGAGCTCTGCGTAGGCGGTGCGCTCGTAGGCGGTGAAGAGGGTGTAGGGATTGACGAGATAGAACGTTGCGGCGAGGAGAGCGGCGTTGGGGCTGGTGAATTCCCGGGCGAAGCGATACAGGGCGAAGCCGGCAGCCGTGAGAGCGAGCCAGGTATAGGCGATGGGTGTCCATGCCCAGGGCATGAGGAAGCTGAGAATGGCTCCGATGGTCCAGGAGAGGGGCGGGTAGAAGACGAAGCGCGGCTCCCCGGCGTTGTAGGCGGGGGTGTAGACCCAACTGGGATGCAGGTTGCCGTGGGTGAACTGGCGGGCGGCCTCCATCCAGTTGAGGATGTGGAAGTCGAAGTCGTGACCGCAGGAGCAGCCGTGGAGGATGAGCGGCAGCACGGCGATGAACGCGGCGAGCGGAAGGATAATGTGATGGAGACGAACCCACCTTAGCGCAAAAAGTGCGCGAAGAGGTGGCACCCGGTTTTGTGGCTGGGGCGTCATTGTGGGGTGAGGGTAAGTGTATGGGTTGTGGCGGCGTCTATGGAGGCTTTGCTAAAAAGCAGAGCGAACGTTGTGCCTTTGTACCATGCGGGCCACTGGTCCATGAACCAGGGGCTGGCGGGGTTGCCGGATTGACCGAGGACGAGGTTGAGGGTGGAGTGGTCGAGGCCAGAGAGGTCGGCGGTGAAGCGCTCGGAGGGGCCGAAGGTGCGGCCTACTTGTTTTACGGTGGTGGTATCGCCGCTTTGCGGTTGGGGGCCGGTTCCGGTGGGGATGCCGATGAGACGCTGGAGCAATGGTGATTGCGAGAAGAGGGGGTGCTCGATGTCTACGGGGTGGGATTGGCCGTATTGCCACTTCGTGAGGTTGAAGGGAGCATGGGCTTCGAGTAGACCTTCGTTTACGGCTGCGGTGAGGAGCTCGTCCCAGTTGGCGTAGTGGGCTGGGAGCCAGCGGGCGGGAGTGTGCAGGATGAGTTGTTCTTCGGCGAAGGGTTTTTCGCTCCAGGTGTAGAGCTTCGAACTGTCTCCAGGGTTGGGGCCGAGGTGGGGATTGAGGAGCAGGGGCCAGAGAATGGCGCGGGCGGCGTCCACGATGGCGGGCGCGGCGGCGTTGGCATCTACGTTGCCGTTCCAATTGCGGAGAATGTCGGCGGCCTGGTGGAGGCGTCTGTCTTTTATTGCCGAGTGGTCGATGGCGTAGGCGAGGCGCTGGGCGAGGACGTGGTCAAGGTCGGAGTAGACGTCGGTTTGGAGGGTGAGCATGTCGGAGGGCGTGAGGTGGTCGCGGGAGGCGAGGACCTTCCAGATACGCTCGTTGCGATAGGGCGCGGCCCAGTCGAGGGTGATGGGGTATTGATAGCCGTCGGGGGTGACGCGGGAGTTCGCAGTGGCGAGGATGCCGCCTGCGGGATCGAAGGATTGGGGGAGCTCGTCGAAGGGGATGTAGCCCGCCCAGTCGTGGGAGGGGTCTAGCGCGTCGGTGGGAACGGGGCTGAGCGCGGTGGGTTGGTGGATGCTGCCGCGAATGGGGACTCTGCCGACGGCGTGGTAGCCGATGTTGCCGTGGTCGTCGGCATAGACGACGTTTTGAGCAGGACCGCCGAAGGTGGAGAAGGCGGCGGTGAAGGAGGGCCAGTCGACGGCAGAGTCGATGCTGAAGAACGGAGATGTGATGTTGGCGGGATCGTAGATGGTCCAGCGGAGGGCGAGGGTACGGTTTTCTTTGGGGAAGATGTTCGAGATGAGGGGAGTTACGGCGGTGCCGTGCTGGGTGGCGGTGACGTCGAGGATGATGTCGGAGCGGTTGCGGACGTGGATGACTTCGCGCTGGTGGAGAAGAGGATGCCAGATGTTGCCGGGGGATTCGTACTCGGCTGTGGGGCCGGTGCCGCGAGTGTGCTCGATATAGATGTCCTGCACGTCGGCGCCGAGGTTGGTGAAGCCCCAGGCGATGTGGTCGTTGTGGCCGACGATGACGAAGGGGTAACCGGGGAGGGTGACTCCGGCGGCGTGGAAGCTGGCGGCGGTGGATTGGAGGTCGGCCTCGTACCAGATGCCGGGGATGCTGTGGTTGAGGTGCATGTCGTTCGAGAGGAGAGGCTTGCCGGAGGCGGTGTGGGTTCCGGAGACGACCCAGTTGTTGGAGCCGGCTTTGCAGCTTTGGCAGGAGGCGGTGGAGAAGATTTTCTGGAGGGCTAAGAGGTCCTGGGTTGAGGTGGGATGGGATTCTGAGAATCCCATCCTTTGCGATGAAACTGCAAAGGATGGGGCACCCGCGAGGAGGCTTTGGGTTGAGATCGTGCCACGGTTGGAACCCACATCTGGCGATGAGACTGCCAGATATGGGGCACCTGGTTCTGTGATTGCACCCGGTTTTGTGGTTGTGGCCGGTTTTGTGGCGGGGTGGGTTAGTTTGCTTTGGGATTCGTCGAGGGGGATTTCGTCGAAGTCGGCTGGCGGGTTGGTGAGGTCAAGGGCAGGCCGCGTGGGTGGGTGGTCGCGCCAGGAGCCTACGGGGTAGAGATCGGCGAGCAGCTCGGGCGGGAGCTTAGCAGAGAGGGCTTCGCGGTTGAGCTTCCGGGGGAAGGCGTTGGTGAGGTCCTGGAACATGGCGAGGCCGACGAGGATGGAGTCGCGGGGTGTCCACTGCGCGGGCTGGTAGCGGAGGATGCGGAATTCTATGGGGAGATGCGGGTTTTGGATGGCAATGGAGGCGTTGACGCCCCGGGCGTAGAGCTGGAGCCAATGGAGCTGGTCGGGTGGGAGCGTGGCGATGGCTCGGTCGGCGGCGGCGCGGACCTGGAGGATGCGCTGGGCGCGGTCGTGGGGGATGAGGCTGGGGCCGAGGATCTCGGCGAGCTCTCCGGCGGCGTGGCGGCGGAGGATGTCCATCTGCCAGAGGCGATCCTGCGCGGTGACGAAGCCCTGAGCGATGATGAGGTCGTCGAGCGTGGCGGCGTGGATGTGTGGGACGCCGTGGGAATCGCGCTGGACGGTGACGGGAGCGGAGAGACCGGCGATGGAGAGGGTGCCGTCGATCTGCGGGAGAGAATTGCGCAAGGCCTGACGGGTCCAGTAGCGGCCGGCGAGGAAGGCTGTGACAGCGAGGATGATGACAAGGGGTACAGCGATGGTGACAGTGCGGAGGAGGCCGCGGGGCAGGTGGTTAGCGCGGCTCTTCTTTTGGGAGGGATTTTCGTTGGGGAAGCGGTGAGCGAGCAGAGCAGGATCGGTTGGAACTGGATCGTAGGAGTTCATGTGCTGATTCAAAGTCTAAATGCTGCGCTTGATGGGGGTGTCGAGGCAGAGGGACGCGCTGATATGCTCTGAGGTATCTGAACCCATGCGGGTTGGGCATTTTCGCAGCTTTGAGGAAAGGAGTCGGATGCCTTCGGGAACTGGTCTTCACGCGCTAGAGACGGTGATTCTGCTGCTGCTGATGATGGTGGCGGCGTTTGCGGTGATCGCGCACCGATTGAAGGTGCCTTATCCGATCGTGCTGGTGCTGGCCGGGTTGGGGATTAGCTTTGTCCCGCACATGCCACGGATTCCGCTGGACCCGAGCCTTGTTTTTTTGCTCTTTCTGCCACCGCTGCTCTACTCGGCGGCGTGGGGGACGTCGTGGAGGGAGTTTCGCCACAACCTTGTGCTGATCTCGCTGCTGGCGGTGGGGCTGGTGGGCTTTACGGTGTGGGGCGTGGCTGTCGTTTCCGAACACTTTATCACCGCGCTGGATTGGAAGGCCGGATTTCTGCTGGGTGCGGTCGTCGCGACGACGGATGCGATTGCAGCGACTTCGATTGCGCGATCGATTGGATTGCCGCGGCGGATTGTCGACATTCTGGAGGGCGAGAGCCTGTTGAATGATGCGACGGGTCTGCTGGCGCTGGAGCTTGGGCTGAGCATCATCATGCGGGGCGAGACGCCTTCGATTGGGGGCGGGATACTGCGGCTGCTTTATTTGATCGTAGGCGGCGTAGGGATTGGCTTGCTGATTGGCGTGGTGGTGGGGTGGCTGGAAAAGTTCATCGACAACGGGCCGGTAGAGATTGTGGTGAGCGTGGTCGTGCCGTATGCCGCCTATCTGGGCGGGGAGCATATCCATGCTTCCGGTGTGCTGGCCGTGGTTGCGTGCGGACTTTATCTGAGCCGCAAGAGCGCGACCTTCTTTTCGCCGGGCGTGCGTATTCAGGTGATGGGGGTGTGGGACGCTTTGACCTTCATCCTGAACGGCCTGGTGTTTGTTCTGATTGGACTGCAACTGCCCTATGTGCTGGCGGGAATTCGCGGCGCGTATGGCATGGTGACGCTGCTGGAGTATGGCGCAATCTTCAGCGTGATTCTGATTATGCTGCGGATGGTGTGGGTGTTTCCCGCGGTGAAGATGGCCTCGCTGCTGCGGCGATGGTCGGGACACCCTGAGAAGCAGCCGGGAGCGCGTGACGTTTTTGTGATCGGGTGGACGGGGATGCGGGGAGTGGTGGCGCTGGCGGCGGCGATCTCGGTCCCGGAGACGCTGGCGCAGGGAGCGACGTTTGGGCCGAGGAACCTGATTGTGTTTCTGGCGTTCTGCGTGATTCTGGTGACGCTAGTGGTGCAGGGGCTGACGCTGCCGTCGCTGATTCGGGTGCTTGGACTGGCCGGGGCCACGGGAATGAGCACGGAGGAGCGAGAGGCGAGAAAGATTGCGCTGGAAGAGGCGATCGGGTATCTGGAGGAAGGCCGGAAGCATCGGGGAGATGCGTTCTTTCATGCGTTCGACGATTTGCTGGACCGCTATCAGCACCGGTTGGCGGAGGTTGAGTCAGGGCATGGCGACGATGCTCATGAACATGGCTCCGCGACGTACAGGCAGGTCATCGAGGCGGGAGAGGGCGCGGTGCAGGCGGAGCGGCGGGCGATCATTCGGCTGAGGGACGAAGGGCGTATCAGCGATGACGTTTTGCGGACGATGGAGCGAGAGCTGGATCTGGAGGAGAGCAGGTATCAGGTGGCGCGGTTGTAGCGGCTGCGAGACGATTTCAGGTGCGCTATGCTTAAAAATCCCCACCGGAATTTCCGGAGGGCTTCGCTGGAGGATGCTGCTTGAATTGCCGGATCTTTTATCACGATAAATGTTTCGATGGGGCCTGCTCGGCGTCGGTGTTTACGCGGTTTCATCGCGAGTGCGTCGGTGGGGTGGATGGATATGACTACAAAGGATTAGTGCATCGGGCGGGGGCTCTGTTTGATGAGAGAGACTTTGTCGATGGCGAAAATGCAATTGTCGATTTCAAGTACTCGGCTTCGCCTTCGGTGACGTGGTGGTTCGATCACCATCTGAGCGCGTTTCTGACGGCGGATGACCAGAAGGATTTTGAGCGGGGGCAGGCAGACGGTTCGCAGCGGATGCGGAAGTTTTATGATCCGAATTATGTCTCGTGCACGAGCCTGATTGCAGATACAGGACGGATCGATTTTGGGTTCGATACCGCGCCGTTGATGGAGTTGATCAAGTGGGCGGACATTGTGGATGGCGCGAAGTATGAGAGCGCGAAGGCCGCCGTTGAGATGGCTGCTCCGGCGATGAAGCTGACGATGGTGATTGAGAGTTCGACCGACGACAGTCTGGTGTCGCGGTTGATTCCGCTGTTGACGGAGATGCCGTTGCAGTCGGTTCTGGACCAGGAATTTGTGCAGGAGTTGCTGGGGCCACTGATGGAGCGGCATCGCGCAGCGATTGAGCTGATTCGCTCTCGGGCCACTGTGGACAAGGGCGTGATTACGTTCGATATTACGGATCAGCCTACGGAGGGGTACAACAAATTTATTCCTTACGATCTGCATCCCGAGGGGACTTACAACGTGGGGTTGAGCAAGTCGAGTTTTCGGACGAAGGTAGCGGTGGGGACGAATCCGTGGACTCCGCTGCCGGCAGAGAAGCTGGTTAATCTTGCGGCGATTTGCGAGCGTTATGGTGGCGGTGGCCATGCTCGGGTGGGCGCGGTTAGTTTTCCTCCGGATAAAGAGGACGAAGCGCGGAAGGCTGCGGGGGAGATTGTGGCGGAGTTGCGGGCTTCTGCGTAGAAACATCGACCACGGATTGCGCGGATAAAAACGGATCAAGAACAAAAATATGGATTAGACGGATAAGAGTGCTTCAGCTTTTATCCGTTTATCCGTGGTCGATGTCTTTAGGGTTTGAGTTTTGTGAAGATGGAGAGTTTGGTGATGTCGTTGTAGATGATGAAGGCGGCGAAGAGGATGATGCAGACGAAGGCGACCTGGTAGACGCGTTCCTTGAACTGCTGGTTGACGTCGCGCCGAATGATGCTCTCGATGATGAGAAAGAGGATCATGCCGCCGTCCAGAATGGGGATGGGCATGAGATTGAGGATGCCCAGATTGATGCTGATGTAGGCCATCAGGCCGACGATGGGTGTCCAGCCTGGCATGTCCATCGCCTGGTGGACCTGTTGACCGATGCCGATGGGGCCGCTCAGGCTGCGAACGGAGACCTGGCGCGTGAACATGCGCTTAACGACTTCGACGATAAGCAGCGAGCTCTTTTTGTTGAACTGCCAAGAGGCGACGGCGGCTTTGTCGAGAGGAAGCCGCTCCACTTTGATGGGAGGCAGAAGCGCGCTGAAGCCGAGGCGATAATCTTTGGTGCCGTCCCCTCTGTCGGCCAGTTGCGGTGTGATCTGTATGGGAATTGTTTGGCCGTTGCGCAGGACACTGAGGGTAACAGGCTTGCCGCCTTGGTCCTGAAGATAGGCGAGCAGCGAGGGGACGTAGTGGAGAGAAAGACCGTCGATGGTGACGATCTTGTCGCCCGGTTTGAGTCCGGCCTTTTCGGCTGGCATGGTGGGTTCGAGTGAATCAACCTCGACAGGGATGTCCTGCATGACGGGGAAGAGGCCTAAGTTGTCGAGGGCGAAGTTTTCTGCGCCGCCCTTAGCTTCAACGAAGAGCTTGGTATTCGTCCGCTGGCCGTCGTGGACGTAGGAGAATGCGATGGTCTGGTTGAGGTTCAGCAGGGAGCGGATGGCGACCTGGTCCCAGGTGGGATCTTCGACAGTGTCGTAGTAGACGATGGTGTCGCCGCCGTGGATGCCTGTGTGTGCAGCGGGGGTGTTGGCCGAGACGTAGTCCACGTGGGCAGGCCCGTTGAGGTAGACCTGAACCTCGTTGTGGACCATGTAGACGCCGGTCATCAGGGCAATGGCGAGGAGGAAGTTGGCGATGGGGCCGGCGAGGGCGATGAGGACGCGCTGCCAACGGGGATGGTTCTCTAATTCGCCGGGATCATCACTCTTTTCTTCGCCGGGCATCTCGCCTGACATCTTGACGTAGCCGCCGAGGGGAAGAAGGCTGAGACGATAGTCGGTGTCGCCGCGCTTGAAGCCGAAGAGGCGGGTACCGAAGCCGATGGAGAAGACTTCGACGCGCACCTTGCAGAGCTTGGCGACGATGAAGTGGCCAAGTTCGTGCACTAGAACCATGATGCCAAGGACGATGGCAAGCTGAATGACTGTCGACATGGAAAAGTGGAGACCTCGTTGCTGATAGGAAAATTGGGCTATCGAAGGACGCCGGTGGACTGCCGGGCGATGACTTCGCGTGCACACTCTCTCGCGGCAAGGTCTGTCTCCAGCACTTGCTGGATGGTGGCGGGACGCGGGCCGGAGGTTTCGATCAGCACATCTTCAATTGTACGCGGAATGCCCATAAAAGGGATGGCTTTCGCGGGGTCGGGATCGAGGAAGGCGGCGACGGCCATCTCGTCGGCGGCGTTGAGGGCGATGGGGGCCTTGCCACCGGCTGCGGCTGCTTCGTAGGCGAGGCGGAGGCAGGGAAAACGGGTGAGATCGGGCTGCGAGAAATCGAGCTGGCTGAGGGTGGCGAGGTCGAAGGTGAGTGCCTCCTTTTCCGTTACAGCCACGCGCTCGGGGTAGGAGAGGGCATAGAGGATGGGGAGGCGCATGTCGGTGATGGAGATCTGAGCGAGGATGCTGCCGTCAACGAATTCTACGAGGGAGTGGACGGTGGACTGGGGATGGATGGTGACGCGAACCTGCGCGGGAGGCAGGTTGAAGAGACGGCAGGCTTCGATGACCTCGAAGCCTTTGTTCATCATAGTGGCGGAGTCGATGGTGATGCGCTGACCCATGACCCAGGTGGGGTGTTTGAGCGCCTGCTGCGGCGTGATGTGGGCGAAGTCTGCGAGCGGCGTATTGCGGAAGGGGCCACCGGAGGCGGTAAGCCAGATTTGTTTGACCTCGGCGGGGGTGCCTCCGCGCATGGCCTGGTGGACGGCGTTGTGCTCGGAGTCGATGGGGAGCAGGGCTATGTTGTGCTCCTTCGCGGCGGCGATGATGAGTTCGCCGGCGGCGACGAGGCACTCCTTGTTGGCGAGGCCGATGGTTTTGCCCGCGCAGACGGCGGCGTAGGTGGCTTCGAGTCCGGCAACACCGACGATGGCGGAGACGACGAAGTCCACCTCGGGCAGCGTGGCGACGTGGATGGTTCCGGCGGTGCCGTGGACGATTTCGATGCCGGTAATGCCCGCGAGCTTCAATCGGGTTTTGAGATGGGTCGCGAGTTCCTCGGTGGCGATGGAGATGACCTTTGGCTGCCAACGGACGCATTGGTCGAAAGCGGCGTCAAGGTTCTGACCAGCGGCTAATGAGACGACCTGGTAACGGTCGGGGAAGGACTCGCAGATGGAGAGGGTGCTGTTGCCGATGGAGCCGGTGGAGCCTAAGATGGCTAGCTTTTTCACAGGCTCTATTTTCGCAGATTTATGGCTACTGGCGAGGAAGACGGGCTTCGAGAGAGGCGAGGCGTTCGCGGATGTCAATGGCGAAGTCGAGTTTTTCGGAGAGGCTATGGATGAGTTGCTCACTGCGCTCGTCGCCGCGCTGGATCATACGCTCCAGGTTTTCATGCCGCAGCTTCATCTCTTCGCGGAAGCTGTCATTGGAGAGTTTCATCTCATTGCGCAAGGAATCAACCGAAACTTTGACAGCTTTCAGCTCCGGCACGAGGAGATCCTGCATCACCTCACGGAGCGAATCGACGATGGTTTTTGCGGCTACTGCCATATTGATCAATATACGACATTCGGTTTAGAAGCGGCCCATGCCGAAAGTGTCTTTGAGGATGAGGGCGAACCAGAGGATGGGGGCGGCGAGGAGGAGGGCGTCGATGCGGTCGAGGATGCCTCCGTGGCCGGGGAGCATGGTGCCTGAGTCTTTGACTCCGGCTCCTCGCTTGATGGCGGACTCCAGCAGGTCGCCTAGCTGGGCTGCGATGTTGAGGATGGCGGCGAGGATGAGCGATTGCCACATGGGTTCGGAGGTGTGGAGGACGAGGTTGCCGCGAGCGGTGAGCACGTCGCCGATGTAGATAACGATGGCGGCGGCGATGACGCTGCCGACGATGCTGGCTGCGGAGCCCTCCCAGGTCTTGCCGGGGCTAAGACGGGGGGCGAGTTTGTGGCGCCCGAAGCGGCGGCCGATGTAGAGCGCTGCAATGTCACCTGCCCAGACGCAGACCATAAGGAAGACGACCAGTGCGACGCCATCCTCTTTTTTCCAGAGCAGTGGAACCAGCGTGAGTGGATAGGCGATGTAGATGAGGCCGAAGAGGCCCTGTGCCGTGTCGGGCAGCACCTGAATGAGCGGGGAGCGGAAGCCGTTCCAGGCGAAGAGGACGAGCGTGAGGGCGCTGAGGACGGGAAGCTGCTCTTCGACAGGAAAGTTGGGGAGCGTGACGACGAAGGCGAGGGCGGTGCCGAGGGCCATCCACCAGAAGGGAATGCGGAGTTTGGCTCCGTGGGTCTCCGCGCCGACGGCGGCTAGCTGGAGGTATTCATAGGCGGCGAGCTCGGCGACGATGGCCGCGAAGAGGGTGATCATCCAGAGCTGGCCGAAGAAGATGAGGGCAAAGACGGCAAGGATGAGGACGATGGCAGTGAGGATGCGTTTCATTGGTATTGAAGAGAATACAGCCTTACCCCTGTCTATACGCAGGAGTTGTCGGGAGCCTAGCGGCGGGTGAGTTCGCGGGGGGTGAGTTCGGTGGCAATTTCGTTCTCAAGCTCGGAGACGGGCTGGAGGGTGTCGATCTTCTCGTCGGAGTGGGTTTCGCTGAGTCCACCATAGCGGCGATCGCGACGCTGGTAGTCGACCAGGGCTTCGAGGAGATGGATGCCGCGGAAGTCGGGCCAGAGGCGGTCGGTGACGAAGATTTCGGAGTAGGCAATCTGCCAGAGGAGGAAATTGGAGATGCGCTGCTCGCCGCTGGTGCGGATGATGAGGTCGGGGTCGGGCATGTGCGCGGTGTAGAGGGCGCGGCTGATGCTGGACTCATCGAGCGAATCGAAGGCACCGGCGCCGAGGAGGTCTTCGATGGAGCAGCCCCGGGTGTGGGCCTCGGTAGTGAGATCGGTGAGGATTTTGCGGACGGCATCGACGATCTCGGAGCGGGCTCCGTAGTTGAGGGCCAGGGTGAGGACGGTGCCGGTGTTTTTAGCAGTCGATTCTGAGGCCCACTGCATGGTCTCCTGTACCTCGGTAGGAAGGTCGTGGGTGCGGCCAATGTAGGCCATGCGAACGTTGTTGTCGTTCATGCGCTTCACGTTGCCGATGAGATAACTCTTGAGCAGCTTCATGAGGAAGCTGACCTCGGCCTTGGGGCGGCGCAGGTTGTTTTCGAGCGAGAAGGCGTAGAGGGTGAGGAAGGGAAGATCGATGCGGGAGGCGGTCTCGACGACGTACTGCACGGACTCGGCTCCCTGCTGGTGACCGAGGAAGCGCTTGAGGGCGCGTTTGCCCGCCCAGCGGCCATTGCCGTCCATGATGATGGCTACATGCCGGGGGACTTTGGTGGGGTCAAGCTGCCGGTAGACGGTCTGCTCCTCTGGGGAGAGTTCGTGAAGGCGGCTGGGGCCTCGGTTGGGGGTTTGTGACGGCAAAACAACCTCGCAAAGCTGACGCTAGCACACCGAGGTTGCATGTGCAATGAACGATGCTTAAGGTAGAAGCCCGCGTGGCGGTGGAGAGGTGCCGCAACACCTCTCCCTGAAGGGGAGATGCGATGCGGCACTGAGGGATCTATGGTTAGGCGGTGCGGCGGCGTCCGGCGGCTAACTCGCGGACATGATTGAGGAAGATGGACCGCTGCAAAGCATCGAGTTGCGAGGTGTAGGCGGCGATCTCGGCGAGGAAGGGGTCGGTCATGAGGACCGCGGTCTCGTCGCGATGGCGGTTGGTGGCGTCGCGCAGCAGGGTGGAGATGTCCACCTGGAGGGCGCGCGCGAGGCGGTCGAGCGAGGACAGCGTCGGCATAGCTTTGCCGTTCTCGATCTTGGAGATATAAGTGCGTGGGACGTTCATGCGCGCGGCCAGTTGACGCTGCGACAGATTGCGCACGTGACGCAGGTCGCGAACGGCGGTGGCTACCTGGATGCCGCCTTCTTGCGCGGGTTGTGGGGGGACAAGTGCCAACGGGGCTGGGGCCGGTTCGGGCTCCTCGACCTCGAGGCATTTGTGGCAGCGGCGGCAAAGTGCATTCGACGTGCGGAACTGCACCAGGCTGCAATGATCACAACGCAGTACCTCACGTTGTTCGACGGGCGCCATCATGGTTGCCATAGTTGTCTGTAGCGGGCGGATCCAGAGCAGGGACCGCAGCACACGTCCGATAACGGAATATGTGATGTGCCTAGAGTGACACTGGGTAACTCGATAGTCAAGAGGAAACCAGTTGATTATCGGCTGAATGCCTAAAAAAACCGGAAAGGAACCAGGATGGTAACTTGTGCGTGGAGGTGTGAGATGAGTGAGGGATTTACTCGGAAGCAGGCTTTGGCGGCGTTGCGGGAGTGGACGGCGAGCGAGTCGCTGCGAAAACATGGGTTGGCGGTTTCGATTTGTGTCGAGGCGTATGGCTGGAGAGAGGCTGCGCGGCTTGGGCTTACGGACGCGGATGCTGCGGATTTTGCGGAGCTTTATGCGTGCGCCGGTTTGCTGCATGACATGGACTATGAGCGGCATCCGACGGTGGAGGAGCATCCGTTTGTGGGCGTGGCCCATCTGCGGGAGCTTGGATGGCCGGAGGTGGTGCTTCATGCGATTCTGGCCCATGCGGACTACTCGGGCGTGAAGCCGGAGACGCATCTGGACAAAGCGTTGTTTGCCTGCGATGAGTTGGCTGGGTTTCTGACGGCTTGTGCGTTGGTAAAGCCTTCAAAGTCGGTTCTTGATGTGGAGGTCGCGGGGGTGAAGAAGAAGATGAAGGACAAGGCGTTTGCCCGTGCGGTGAAGCGGGAGGACATTACGGTTGGGGCGGAGTTGCTGGGGGTTCCGCTGGAGGAGCATGTCGGGAATTGTTTGCGGGCGATGCAGGAGCGGGCGGGAGAGTTAGGATTGGCGGGAGTTGTCGCGGAAGGTGCGAACGGCGGTTAGTGGCAGCCACGCATCATGACGAACCAGATGAGCAAGATGATAATGGAGCCGGTAATTCCGATGATGAAGAGTGGGGTCTTTGTGGTGGGAGTGGAGGCGGACTTGCTGTTTTGTTGAGGGGCGAGTGGATTGTAGTTGATGGGGAAGGTTTTGCCCTGTTCGAGGTAAGTGGGTGAGGTGAACTCGTCGGTGTAGGTTTTGCCGTGGGCGTAGTAGGTAAAGGTGATGAGGAAATGCTTGTCGCTGGGGATGCCGAAGGTGAGGGCTTGTCCTGCTCCGAACTCGTATTTGCAGGCGGTGACTTTGGCCGTGGTTTCGAGCCAGGGCGGCCTGGGGGCTGGCATGCGTTGCTTCATGCGTGGATCTGTCGCGATTGGATGCGTTGGACGCCGGCGGCGGCGAGGGCGGCGTGGGTCTCGGCGACGGAGTTGGGGAGGTTGACGGGACGGGTGGCGTCTTCGATGACGAGGCACTCAAAGCCGAGGGCGGTGCCGTCGATGGCGGAGAAGCGGACGCAGAAGTCGTAGGCGAGACCGCAGAGGAAGAGGCGATGGAGGCCGCGCTCGCGGAGATATCCGGCGAGTCCAGTTGACGTGAAGTGATCGTTTTCGAGGAAGGCGGAGTAGGCGTCGATGTGGCGGCGGAAACCTTTGCGGAGAATGAGTTCGGCTTGCGGGAGATCGAGGGCGGGGTGGAAATCAGCGCCGGGAGTGTTCTGAAGGCAATGCTCGGGCCAGAGGGTTTGTGGGCCGTAGAGGGCCTGGATGGTTTCGAAGTGTTTTTTGTTTGGGTGGGTTGAGCTGAAGGAGATGTGCTGGGCGGGGTGCCAGTCTTGGGTGAGGATGATGTGCTCGAATTTTTTGCCGAGGGCGTTGATGAGCGGGACTACTTTGTCGCCTTCGGCGACGGCGAGGGCGCCACCGGGGCAGAAGTCGTTTTGAACATCGATGACGAGGAGGGCGTCGTCGGATTGTGGCGTGATGGTCATGTCTCATTTAATCGTACTGCTTTCCTGTTCTGCGCTGGAAACGTATCTGTTCTGATTCCGTCGATAGGAGAATGACGCTGAGGCCGGTCTGCACAGACTAGAGTAAGTATGTGGGCAGGAAAAAGAGCGAGACGATATTGCATAGTTGGGCCAGAATTTCGATGACCGTGGTGGTTGGATGTCTGCTGATGGGGATGATGGTTGCCCCGAACCATTGCGTGATCGCACAGACGACGAAAAAGACCAGCCATTCAAAGACGACGAAGAAGACGACAGTTAAAAAGAAGGCGTCCGGCAAAGGGACGCAGACTTCGGTGAAGGGGAAGAAGACTTCCACTCGGAGTGCGAAGAAGACGACTGCGCGAAAGGCGACTGCTTCCAGTCGAAGCTCGAAGAGCAGGAGCCGTGTTACGCGGAAGAGACATCATGCTGCTCCTAAGCCGACGGCGCGGAGCATCAAACTTACCAGTGCCTTCAGGGCAACGGAGCAGTTGAGGCCGATGGCGCAGCAGTTGACGGCGACCCGGTCTCCGGCTGCCTATCGGGGCGTCGAGAGCTATGCGAAGATGCATCCGGGCGAAGCCGCTGCTGCGGCGTACCTTGCTCTAGGTCATGTTTATATGCTGGATCACCGGTATATCGAGGCGGCGGATGCCTATCGTCAGGCTGCGCAGAGCGGGAAGGCGCTGGACGACTATGCTGACTACCTTGGCGCGCAGGCGTCGCTGCAGGCCAATCGCGGCGCGGATGCGAATGTCCTGCTCGACCATTTTGCAGAACGGCATCCGGGGAGCATCTTTAATGCGGATGCGCCTGTTCTGCTGGCAAACGCATATTTGCAGCAGACCAATCCGCAGGCCGCGTTGCAGATTCTGCTGCCGCTGGCAGACACGGAACAGGCATCGCATGTGGACTTTCGCTATGCGCTTGGACGCGCCTATCAGATGTCAAACAATACGGCGCGTGCGGCGGCAATCTTTCGCAGCATCTATCTCAAGCAGCCTTTGAGTTTCGAGGCGGGGCAGTCGCGCACACAGTTGCAGGCGATGGGCGTGCCGCTTACCGCTGCGGAGCGCAAGATCCATGCGGACCAGCTCTTCAATGCGAAGCACTATGCCGAGGCGGGCGACGAGTACCATGCCATTGCGCGTGACAGTGATGGGCTGAGCGTGGCCGATCTCGATACATTGAAGGTCTACTCCGCGGTGTGCGATATGAAGCTGAAGCGCATCAGCCGCAACGACGTGGAGAAACTGCCGGAGACGACCCCTGATACTGCCGCGTTGAAGTTGTATATGCTGGCGGAGCTGTCACGCGACGAGAATGACGAGGCTGGTCATGACGCGCTGATCGCCCAGATGGTCCAGCGTTTTCCGACTAGCCGCTGGCTGGAGGAGGCGCTCTACTCGGGCGGCAATATGTATCTGCTGAAGCATGACGCGAAGCAGGCTACGTACCATTATTCGCTGCTGGTGAAGATGTTTCCGAACAGTGTTTATGCGCCTTCCGCGCACTGGCGCGCGGCGTGGATGAACTATCGGCTGCGCAACTATGCCGAGGCAGCGCGGTTGATGGACGAGCAGATCCAGATGTATCCCGCTGGTGTCGAGGTGTCGAGTGCGCTGTACTGGCGTGGGCGCATCTATGAGGACGAGGAGCACAACTTCGGCCAGGCGGTGAACTACTACCACGTGTTGTCGACGACGTATACCAACTTTTATTACGCCAATCTTGCAAGGCAGCGGCTGGCTGTATTGGGCACACAGCCTCCCGTCGCTTCCTCTCCTGTGCTGAGCGCAGTGCCGCCGCAGGATGTGCCGGACCTCACTGGTGAGTTGCCGGAGAATGAGCCTCACCTCATTAAGGCCCGGCTGCTGGCAAATGCGGCATTGAATGAGTACATCGGGCCTGAGATTCAGGCGAGTGAGACAGCAGGGGAGTGGGGAGCGCTGGCGCAGGCAGAGATCTACGCTTCTTACGGGGAGTACACCCGGTCGGTGCAGTCGATGAAGCACAGCGGGATTTCTTTCTACTCACTGCCGATCGATCAGGTGCCTCCGGTCTATTGGCATCTGCTGTTTCCTCAGCCCTACTGGTCCGATGTTGTGGCGGAGTCGAAGAAGAACGGGCTTGATCCTTATTTTGTGGCGTCGCTTATCCGGCAGGAGTCGGAGTTCAATGCGGGCGCTGTGAGTCGGGCCAACGCATATGGGCTGATGCAGCTGCTTCCGTCCGTGGGCAAGTCGATTGCAAAGAAACAGGGGATCAGGCACTTCAAGACGAGCGATCTGCTGAACGCTCAGGCCAACCTTAAGCTTGGTACGGTCAATCTGAAACAGGTGCTGGACAGGTTTGGTGGGCAGGCGGAGTATGCTCTGGCTGCCTATAACGCAGGCGATACGCCGGTGCGACGGTGGATGTCGAGTAACGACTATAAGGACATTCCTGAATTTGTCGAGTCGATTCCTTATTCAGAGACGCGTGAGTATGTTCAAGCGATTCTGCGGAACCGGGAGATGTATCGGGCTTTGTATCCGGGGCGGTAGGGGTGGCTTAGCGAGCAGATAGTGCGACTGCGATGGTGGCCAGCGCGAGTGCAGGGGGCATGATGATGCAGCCTGCTTTTAAAAACTTCCATGCGCTTACGTTCTGGCCTTCTTTGCGAATGGCGATCAGCCAGAGGATGGTGGCGAGCGAGCCGGTGACGGAGAGATTGGGGCCGAGGTCGATGCCGACGAGGATGATGTTCCGGAGCGCTCCGGTGATGTGCGCGGCTTGAATGCTGGCGGCGGCGATGAGGCCGAGCGGCAGATTGTTCACGAGGTTGGTTCCAATGCCTGTGCCGAAGGCTGCTGCCATGCTTCCTGCGATGGGGGACAAGTGTTGCAGGGTTTGGAGTGCGGTCTGTGAGAGGTGAAGGGCTCCGGCAGTGTTGATGGCTTCGACCATGATGAAGAGACCGGCGACGAGGGGGAGCACGCTCCATGAGATTTCATACAGGATCGCGGAGGGCCGCGTTCGTTTGCGAATGGAGATGACAAGCGCGATGAGCAAAGCGGAGATACAGGTGGGGAGGCCGAGGTCTTTGCCCATTGCAGAGGCGGTTAGGAGGACGGCGGCTACCACTGCGATGCCGGTGAGGGTCAGCTTGCCTGCTTCGGAGAGGTGCGGCGTTTCATTGTCGCTTGCGACGGCGCCTTTGAGGTCTTTGCGGCAATACCAGCGGAGGGTGAAGTAGGTAGCGACGATGGAGAAGACGGAGGCGACCAGAAAGATGCGGAGCCATTGACCGAGTGGCGGCATTCCGTTGTGGAAGACGACGAGGTTGGCGGGGTTCGAGATGGGGAGAACGAAGCTGGCGGCGTTGGCGATGAAGGCGCAGATGAAGAGGTAGGGGAGCGGCTCTACCTTTGATTTCCTGGTGGCGGCGAGCACGGCAGGGGTGAGGACGACGGCGGTGGCGTCGTTGGAGAGGAAGATGGTGACGAAGATTCCGACGATGTAGATGAGGGTGAAGAGTCGGGTGCGGGAGCCTCGGGCGTGCTGGATGGCAATGGTGGCGAGCCAGTTGAAGACTCCGTGCATGTGGGCGAGTTGGGCGAGCAGCATCATGCCGGCGAGGAAGAGGTACACGTCGGTGCCTTCGGCGATGGCGTGGGCGGCGAGGTGTAAAGGGATGAGGCGAAAGACTACGAGCGTGGCTGCGCCGATGCTGGTCCACCACGCTTCGGCAAGATCGCGAGGGTGGAGGAGCATCAGCAGGATGCTGATGCAGGAGATGATCCAGATGGCGATGTGTGCTGGGGGCATTCAGGTTCTTTCGGGTGTTGATGCTGAGGGTTGAAAAACGCAGGTCCTTCGACTGCGCCTCTCGCGATGAAGCTGCGGGAGGCTTCGCTCAGGATGACACTTAGTTATTTCCACTGCTGTAGTTGCTAAACGGTGGACGTTTATTTCAGGCGATGGCGGTGTTGACGAGGTGTTGGGCTTCAGTTTGGATCTGTTTGAGGTGGGTTTCGCCTTTGAAGGATTCGGCGTAGATCTTGTAGACGTCTTCGGTGCCGGAGGGACGGGCGGCGAACCAGCCGTTCTCCGTTGTGACCTTGAGGCCACCGATGGGGGCGTGGTTGCCGGGGGCTTCGGTGAGGATGGCGGTGATGGGCTCTCCGGCCAGTTCTTTGGCGGTGACTTGCGAGGGAGAGAGCTTGCCTAGTTTGGCCTTCTGCTCTTTGGTCGCGGCGGCGTCGATGCGTTGATAGACGGGGTCGCCGTATTTTTGCGTGAGGTCGCGGTAAAGCTCGCCGGGATCGCGGCCGGTGCGGGCGGTCATCTCCGCGCTGAGCAAGCCGGGGATGAGGCCGTCTTTGTCGGTGGTCCAGACCTGAGCGTTGCGGCGAAGGAAGGTGGCTCCGGCGGACTCTTCCCCCACGAAACCTAACGACCCGTCGATGAGGCCGTCGACGAACCACTTGAAGCCTACGGGAACTTCGAGCATGGGGCGATTGAGGCCTTTGGCTACACGATCGATGATGCTGGAGGAGACGAGGGTTTTGCCGATGCCGACGTTCGCTGCCCACTGCGGGCGGTGGGTGAAGAGATATTGGATGCAGACGCTAAGGTAGTGGTTGGGGTTGAGCAGGCCGGTGGTGCGCGTGACGATGCCGTGGCGATCGTGGTCGGTGTCGGCTGCGAAGGCTACATCGTACTTTGCTTTGTTGGCGATCATGCTGGCCATGGCGAAGGGGCTGGAGCAGTCCATGCGGATGCGGCCGTCCCAGTCGCAGGTCATGAAACGGAAGGTGGGGTCTACGTATGGATTGAGGATTTCGAGGGGGAGCTTGTATTGCTCGGCGATACGCGGCCAGTAGTGGACGCCAGCTCCGCCTAGTGGATCTACAGCCAGCTTGAGGGTGGTTCCACCGAGGACTTCGAAGTCGATGACGCTGCCCAGATCGTTGACGTAGGCGGTAATGTAGTCGTGACGATAGGTAGTGGAGGCTGAGAGAGCTTGCCAGTAGGGGATGCGCTTGACTTCATGCAGATGGTTGGCGATGAGGTCGTTGGCGCGGTTCTCGATCCATTTGGTGGCGGTGGTGTCGGCGGGGCCTCCATTGGGCGGGTTGTATTTGAAGCCGCCGTCTTCGGGAGGGTTATGCGATGGAGTGATGACGATGCCGTCGGCGCGGTGGAGTTTGGAGTTCTGGTTATGGGTGAGGATAGCGTGGGAGAGGACAGGGGTAGGGGTGTAGCCGAGGTGCTCGTCGATCATGACTTCGATGGTGTTGGCGGCGAGGACTTCAAGGGCCGCGGTGAAGGCTGGCTCGGAGAGGGCGTGGGGGTCTTTGGCAAGAAAGAGTGGGCCGAAGGTGTGCTGGGAGGCGCGGTAGTCGACGATGGCCTGGGTGATGGCGGCGATGTGGTCGTCGTTGAAGGCTGCATGGAAGGCGCTGCCGCGATGGCCCGATGTTCCGAAAGCGACGCGCTGGGCGGGGATGGCGGGGTCGGGGTGGAGGGAGTAGAAAGCCGTGATGAGATGAGGGATATTGACGAGCGATGCGGGAGAAGGGAGTTGGCCTGGTTGATTGGCTGGGGCTGTGTTCATGCTTTGGTGTCCTCGCGGAGGAATGGTGCCGACAATTGAACTATATGAGATGCAAGTTGGAGAGGGAAGCTGGGCGGCGAGGAACAATGACACGGAAGTCGTATAGGGACATGCTTGTATTTCGTTCGAGCTTGGCCTAAAACGGAGAGGCTCCCTGGTTTTACTTTTAGCTTCATCCATTGCATGGACAGTCCATGTCCAGCGCAACGTGCATCGTTGAGCTTCGATCGTTGTATATGGCGGGCCGACCCTTCATGTGTATAGCTGCGCGTCGGAGGGTTGTGCTCCGCTGAGGATTTTGATGGGTCTGGTACGGAAGGCTTTCTTGTGGGTGGGACTGACGGCGTGGCTTGTATCTGCTGTGCCGGCGCTTGCGGTGGAGGCGACGCTGGTAGCGGATGCCCATGTGAACAGTGCGCTGCCAGGAGTGAATAGCGGAGCTATCTCGAATTTGGATGTAGGAGCCGGGTATACGGCGCTGTTGGAGTTTGATCTGAGTGCGCTCCCGCCTGGGACGACGTCCTCTCAGGTGTCGCGAGCTGTACTGCGGTTGTACTGCAACCGGGTGGACACAGCGGGACAGGTAAGCGTGCAGCCGGTGAATGGAGTATGGGGAGAGTACAGCGTCACCTATGCGACGCTGCCGGCGTTGGGGAGCGCGGTGCAGGTTCTTCAGGTAAGCCAGGCGGGAGCCTACGTGACGGTGGATGTGACAGCGCTGGTGCAGGGGTGGATTGGCGCTCCCGCAACAAACAATGGAGTGGCGCTGACATCTGGGGCGGCTGGGGTGCAGTTCGATAGCAAAGAGAACGACCTGACGGGTCATGCGGCTACATTGGATGTGACGCTGGTTTCGGCTGGACCAACAGGACCAACCGGACCTGCTGGCCCGATGGGTTTGTCAGGGCCTGCGGGAGCAGTTGGGGCCGTGGGCGCTACGGGGGCTGCTGGGCCTGTTGGTCCGGTTGGAGCCACCGGGTTGCAAGGACCACAGGGTCCTCAGGGGCCGCAAGGTCTGCAGGGAGTTACCGGGCCTGCCGGACCAGTTGGACCGATGGGAGCAACGGGGTCGATGGGACCTACAGGGTTGACAGGTGCTACGGGAGTTGCGGGACTGGCGTTTCGGGGAAGTTATTCATCGAGCCTGAGCTATGGGCTGAATGATGCCGTGAGTTATCTGGGAGCTAGTTATATTTCGATGGCTGTGGGGAATGTTGGCAATACTCCGGGTTTGAATGCGGCATATTGGAATGTGCTGGCGGCGCAGGGTGCGGCAGGTGCTCAAGGCCCTGCGGGAGCGGCTGGTGCGACTGGAGCATCGGGTGTCGCAGGGCCGCAAGGCGCGCCGGGGGCTACCGGGCCTGCGGGCGCTGTGGGGATGAATTATCGAGGGGCCTGGGATTCTGCGGTTGGCTATCAGCGAAATGATGCGGCGGTGTTTGAGGGCAGTACCTATCTGGCGCAGGTAAGCAATCTGGGGCAGGAACCGGATATGTATCCATCAACCTGGGCGGTGCTGGCGCAGAAGGGAAGCGCGGGTCCCACCGGGCCGTCAGGCGCAGCAGCAACGGTGAGCGTTGGAACAGTGACTACAGGATTGGCGGGGTCGCAGGCGACGGTGACGAATAGTGGGACGGCGGCGTCGGCGGTATTGAACTTTTCTATTCCGCAGGGTGCAGCGGGAGCGAATGGAACGGGTGGGGGATCGAGTACGGGAGGATTGTCCTGGTCGATGTATCACCTGGTTTCATTCATCTTCAACTTTTATTCGGCGAGCAATACGAACGCGGGCGCCAGTGAAGATGCTTCGGTGTTGACGTGGGTTCCGGTGGGCTGCGCGGCCACTACGCTGAGTGTGTATTCGCAGCAGGTGAATGCCATTCATGTAGTGCTGCGGCAGGGGACTCCAGGGAGCATGGCGGATACGGCGCTGGCTTGCACGGCGGCTTCGGGCGGAACGTGCACGGCTACGGGAAGTGTTGCGATCATAGCGGGGAGCTTTATCGATTTCGGCGTGAGCAATGCGAATGGAACAACAAGCGCAGTATGGATGGCTTTACAGTGCAGCTAGATCGATCCAGGAATTGAAGATAGTGCGAAGAAACCGCAGCGATTTCGGCTGCAATTTTACGTGACCAGAATCTCGCCCAGAAAGATGCTGATATCTTCGTTACAGCAATGCGGAAGGGTTAGAAGCGAGTTGCTGTTGGAAGTGGTTAGGCATTCTGCGATCGGTTGTGCTACAACTCCGACACTCACTTGATTTGGTGGATACTTGGCCTCGAAGAAACAGAAGAGCGGTCGTACGACGCTAATGGATGTCGCGCGCGAATGCGGATTTTCAGTTTCGACGGTGTCGCTCGTGCTGAATGAAGCTCCTCTTTCGCGCTATGTGGCGGCGGCAACCAAGGTGCTTGTGCGGGAGACTGCGGAGCGGCTCGGATACAGGCCCGATGCATCCGCGCGGTCGCTGCGCAGCCGCCGCAGCGAGACGATCGGCATCATGGTGTTTGATATCTCCGATCCCTTCTGTACGCTCATCCTCAAGGGTATCGAGGAGACGCTTCATCCGACCAGTTATCTCCCCATCATCATGGATGCGCACAATGAGCTAAAGCAGTTTCAGCGGTATCTGCAGATGCTGCTCGAGCGCCGGGTGGAGGGATTGATCGTGATCGCCAACTGGCTCTTTGTCGATATCAATCCATTGGCAGACCTGGAACGGGAGCATATTCCCACGGTGCTGATCGGGCAGCAGCGTCACTTTGGGGCGATGAGTTCCGTCATGGTGGACAACGAAGCCGGCGGCTATCTTGCGCTGAAACATTTGCATGACCTGGGGCACAAGGACATCGCGGTCATTCGAGGGCCGATGCAATTGCCGGACAGCGGCAAGCGGTGGGCCGGAATGATCAAGCTGGCAAAGGAAACGGGACTTAAGCTAAGGCCGCAGTGGACCGTGGACCTTCCAGATACGTCCGACCCGAATTCGGGCTTTGTGGGGGGATATCAGTTGATGAACCGGATGTTGAAAGACAGGAAGCGCTTTACTGCGGTTGCTGCTTTTGACGATTTGACCGCGTTCGGTGCGATACGCGCGCTTCGACAGGCAAAAGTGCGGGTGCCGGAGGATTGCTCGGTGATTGGCTTCGATGATGTTCCGTTGGCGGAACTGGGGAGCCCTTCTCTGACAACGGTGCGGCAGCCTATGGAAGAGATGGGTGTCATTGCGGCGGAGCGGATACTGAAGGGGATTCAGGCGATTCAGAATGACGCGAAACTGGTGGGGGAGCATCGCCAGATGCTGCCGGATGTAGTGGAGCGTGAGTCAACGTTACCGTTGAAGTAGTGTTCAAAAAGAACTTTGTAAACAAAATTAACTAAATTTTCATTTTTTTCTTGACATTCCTCCGCCCAAAGAATATCTAAGCATTCAATCGTTCTAATAGCTCACAAGACTGTTTCAAATTTTGGAGGCACCATGAAACGCATATTCCTATGGACGCTCATCCTTTCGTTCGCCGCCTGTCTCCCTGCCGCGGCACAGACAACTACCACGGCCAATATCAACGGAACGGTCACCGACGCAACAGGCTCCGTGATCGCGGGCGCTACCATCACCGCGACCAACATCAACACCAACGAGAACACCACCACGACCACGGACGGCGCCGGTGTGTACAACATGCGCTTCCTTAAGATCGGCACCTACAAGCTCACCTTCGAGGCCAAGGGCTTCGGCACGCAGGTCACCCGGCCGTTCGTGCTCGAAGTCGACCAGTCCGCTCTCAGAAACGCTAAGATGGCCCTCGCAGGAACAACCGCAGAAGTTACCGTCCAAGCGGAACTTGCTCCGCTGTTGCATACAGAGAATGCGACCCAGTCGACGGTTCTCGATGCGAATGCAATTGCTAACATCCCGCTTTACGGACGCAATATCCAGGACCTGACGCAGTATCAGCCGGGTGCGATCTCTACCCAGCCCGATAATGTCATGAATGAAATTTCCGTTAATGGCAGCCGCACCCAGGGAAATAACTACACTCTGGACGGCATGGAGATGAACCAGAATCTCGATTACGGTACCGCCTATAATCCGAACCCGGATTCGATCGAGCAGATACAAATGCTCGCTGCGGTACCATCGGCCGAGTACGGCAACGCGGAAGGCGGCAGCTTCATCGAAGTGTTGAAGAGCGGCACCAACCAGTTTCATGGGAACGCTTTCTTCAATCTGCAGAACTACCTGTTGGACGCAAATTCCTGGGGCAATAAGCACTCAATCCCAAACACTCCGCGATCCCCGTATACGTCGGACCAGTTCGGCGGTACCATCGGCGGGCCGATCATCCGTGACAAGCTGTTCTTCTTCGCCGACTACCAGGGATACCGCTACCACACGACCTCATCCGGCTTTACCACTGTGCCGACCTACGCTGAGCGTGGATGCCCCGGCGGCCAGATCGGTCAGCCTTGTAGCGGCGGTACGATGGCTGACTTCTCAGAACTGTTGGATCCGAACGTCATGTGCAATGAACCTGGTAATGGGTGTACGTCCGGTGCGGGAGCCAATCGGCTGATCCAGTTGTACGACCCGTTCAACAACTTCGCTCCGTACGCAGGCAACAAGAATGTTCCAATCAACAACCCAGTCGCGAAGTACCTCTTTGCACACCCGGAACTGCTGCCACTGCCTGATACCCCGTTTGGTATTAACGATTCGGTTGGTTATAACAACAAGTCGATCGTTCAGCATAACTTTACTCACTCCAATCAGTATGATGTGAAGGTCGACTATAAGCTTTCGTCGAACGACAACCTCTCCGGCCGCTACAGCCATTTCAACTCCGTCGGCTACCAGACTCCGTCCCTCCCTATCTTCTTCAACAGCGAGACTCCGAACCCGGTGAACAACGGGATACTCGATGAGGTTCATACCTTCAGTCCTTCTATCGTGAACGACTTCCGCGCAGGCTATTCGCGTTTTCAGTCGTTAGGAGCAGCCCTCATCGACTCCACCGGCGCCTTTGGACTGAATGGCAACAGTCTCCTGGGCATCGGTTCCGCCGGCGGCGCAATCAAACAGGAATTCGCAGGCTATTCCCAACTAGGGCAGGACCCCTCGACCAATGGTTCGCCTCACCTCATCAATAAAACAAATGATGGCAACGAGTCCCTGGGCGGGAATGCCAATGGCGGAACGAACATTACGCTCAATACGTTCCAGTATTCGGACCTCCTGACTTATCTGCGGGGGAGACATACCCTCAAGATCGGTTTCCAGCTCAGCCGCTATCAGCAGAACAACTTCTATCCTGGGAACGACGGATCTCTGGGAGGACTGTATGGCACAGGTGTGTTTACCGGCAACATCATCAACAATGCTTCGGATCCGCGGTATCCTACGACAGCTATGGCACTAGGGCAGAACGTCAGAGGGTATTCCTTCGCGGACCTTATTCTGGATCGCATCTCCTATACCTCGGTCGGCGGTGTGTCCGGGCCTGTCGGCATGCGTCAGTATCGGGGCGGTTACTTCGTGCAGGACGACTGGAAGATGAAGCCGAACCTGACCGTGAACGTCGGCCTTCGCTATGAGTACAACACGCAGATCAGCGAGGTCCACAACAAGTACGTCGCCCTCGATCCGGCCACCCAAATGGCAGTGATTGCCGGTACGCCACAGGCGGAGGCCTACTGCCACGGTTGCTCTACTACCCTGGTTCATCCGTTCTATGGCGGCGTGCTGCCGAGGATCGGGTTCTCCTATGCATACACGCCGCGCATCGTTATCCGCGGCGGATACAGCGCGTCCACCTTCATGGAAGGAACGGGCGCCAACCTCCGCATGACCACCAACCCGCCCTTCCAGAGTGCATTCGAATCAAATGCAATTGCGCCTACTGCCGGCGGCACTTCGGGCAGCGCCTTTACAGTGGAGCAGGGCTTCAACCACGTAGCGGCAGGCGCACCGGCCGCAGGGGGCGTCTTCAACGTCTGGGATCCGCATACTCGTCCTGGTTACATAGGTACGTACACTCTGGGTACCGAGTACCAGATCAACAACACCTCCTCGATCTCGCTTGCATACGTTGGGAAGCAAGGTCAGCACCTGGTTACGGCAGGCGCAGGGAACCAGTTGCATAAACCCTGCACCGACCCCAGCTTTGTTGATCCAGTAACGAACCCATTAGGCATCAATACAAGTCCAGGACAAACCAACAGCGGTCCATGCTTAAGTAGCGATCCGGCACCCTTCCAGGGTGTTGCCGGTCTCGGTTACTACGGCAGCGTCCGCTATACAGCATCGAATGCATACGAGAGCGACAACTCGCTGCAGGTAGTGCTCCGGCAAAGGCAATGGCATGGTCTGCAGTACACGTTCAACTTTACGTGGGGCCATGCTATGACCAACAGCACCGGCTTCTACCAGGGCGATGCCTATGCTCAGAACATCTACAATAACCACTCAGAATACGGTCCGATGTATACCGACGCACGACTTGCGGCGAACTGGAATATGATCTATGCCCTTCCCCTTGGGCGCGGCCGGATGTTCGGCGGGAACATGAACCGTGTGGTGGATGAACTTGTAGGTGGCTGGAACATGGCCATGACGGGCATTGAGCAGAGCGGCTTGCCGCTTTACGTAAACGGTGCATACGATAACAGCCAAACCAACGGTGCCGGCACTGCGTATCCGAATCAATATCGCAGGCTAAAGATAGTGAATCGCTCCGTGCAACACTGGTACGGAACGGACCCTTCGACACAGTGGTGTGGTCTCAATACTGACCAAAGCGCTCAAGATAATGGTGTGTGCGCGTATGGGCAACCGGGGCTTGGCACATTTGGGAATGCAGCTCCTATGACGTTGCGAGGTACTCCATACCAGTTGTACAACGCGGCCGTCGTCAAGGACTTCACCGTCTGGAGGGAGCACAAAGTCAACTTCCGTGCAGATGCGAAGAACGTCTTCAACATGTCGGTATTGGGTAATCCAAACACTGATCCAACCAGCGGCTCGTTCGGGAACATTAACAGCGTCAAATCCCCGAACCGGCAGTTGCAGCTCACCGTCTCGTATCACTTCTAACTCCTAACCAACTGATCTGGCCTCCGGGAGGAGGCCGGATTTGTGTCTGGATTTTCTACCATACTCATCTCGAATGCTAACTACTCAACCCAATTGTTTGTAGCTAAGCTAAATCGCCGCAGTCGACGATCCTCGGCTGCGGCGTTTTTTATATGATGTAATCCTGCCAACGTTCCTTTCGGCCCTGCACCCCAAACGGTGTTGATTCCCTTGTGAAGGGCAATACCTATGGCAAAGCACCGAGCTACAGGGTGCTCGTGTTGTTCATCTGGGGTTGAAGTATAACTTCTATGACAATGAATTAGGCCGCGCAATGCGCGGCGGAGGACGACTCGGATGCTGCAAAAAAGAATGATTGCTCTGGTGCTCGGTTTGATGCTTGGCATGAGCTATGCTGCGAGCCGTGCCTATGCGGCAACGCCGGAGAACGGGACGTCCGCCGTTCTGGAACTGAAACAGGGATGGTCGGTGCAGTCAGGCTGCAAGGTGCAGGGGGATGGGCCGACCTTCTCGAAGACTGATTTTCATCCGAAGGGGTGGTATTCGGCGACAGTTCCGGCGACCGTGCTTGCAGTTCAGGTAGCGGCGGGAGAATTCAAGGACCCGTACTTTGGGATGAACCTGCGTTCTATTCCTGGCACGACATATCCGATAGGCAAAAACTTTTCAAACATTGAGATGGCAACCGATAGTCCGTATCGCTGCGGCTGGTGGTACAGAAAGAGTTTTCGCGTTCCAGTCGGTGAACGCGGCAAGGTGCTCTGGCTGCGCTTTGGCGGCATCAACTACAAGGCGAATATCTGGCTGAACGGCCAGAAGATCGCCGATGCTTCGCAGGTTGAGGGCGCATATCGCACCTATGAGTTTGATGTAACCAGGGCGGCCAAGGCAGGCGCGGAAAATGTTCTGGCGGTGGAGACCTTTGCGCCCCAGCCGACCAATCTCGGTATCAATTGGGTGGACTGGAGTCCAACTCCGCCAGACAAAGATATGGGATTGTGGGGCAGCGTTTCATTGGCTGAAAGTGGGCCGGTTTCAGTACGAGCGCCGATGGCCACCACGCACTTCACAGACGACTCTTTGCAGACGGCCGAGTTGACGGTGCTGGCGGAGGTGAAGAACGCTGCCGACCATCCTGTGCAGGGCAAACTGGAGGGGACAGTTGCTGGCGTGAAGATCTCACAGCCGGTGGAATTGACTGCGAGTGAAGGTAAGACAGTCATCTTTACACCGGATGCATTTCCGCAGTTGAAGGTGCAGCATCCGCAGGTTTGGTGGCCGGCGTATGTGGGCAAGCATCCGCTGGAGACGCTGACGCTGCGGTTTGTGACGAAGGGTGGAGTTTCAGACGAGCAGAGCGTCAAATTCGGTATCCGCGAAGTCAACGCAGAGATGACGCCGCAGGGGCACAAATTGTTTCGCGTGAACGGTCGGCCAATCCTTATTCGTGGTGCCGGCTGGTCGCAGGACATGATGTTGCGCGAAGATCCTATAAAGCTCGCGCAGCAGTTCCGCCTGGTGCAGGACATGCATTTGAATACGATCCGCCTCGAAGGAAAGATAGAGACCGAAGATTTCTTCCGTCTGGCGGACGAGCATGGAATTCTGATTATGGCGGGCTGGTGCTGCTGCGACCATTGGGAGCATTGGAACAAGTGGACGCCGGAGGACTTAGAAGTTGCGACAGCGTCACTACGCGCACAGTCGCTGCGCCTGCGGAGCCATCCGAGCTTGCTGGTGTGGCTGAATGGGAGCGATGGTCCGCCGCCAGCCAATGTAGAGACGGCATATCTGAATGTTTTGAAGGAGACACACTGGCCGAATCCGGTGCTCTCGTCCGCTTCTGCCAGGGCGACCACGGTGACTGGGCCGAGTGGAGTGAAGATGTCAGGGCCCTACGACTATGTTGCGCCATCCTATTGGCTGCGGGATAAGGACAAGAAGTATGGCGGCGCTTATGGCTTCAATACGGAGACTGGTCCGGGGCCGGCAATTCCTTCGCTTGATAGTTTGAAAAAAATGCTGTCGGCGAAAGACCTATGGCCGCAGGACAATGTCTGGGATTTCCACGCAGGCGGTGGGGGATTCCAGAATACGCATGTCTTCAATGCTGCGATGACTGTAACTTATGGTCCGACGGAGAACGGAGCGGCCTACAACCGGGTCGCGCAGACGATGGCCTTCGATGGCGAACGCGCCATGTTCGAGGCCTATGGGCGGAACAAATACACCTCCACTGGAGTCATTCAGTGGATGTTGAACAATGCATGGCCTTCGACCATTTGGCATCTCTATGACTATTATCTGGATGCGGGCGGCGGATACTACGGAACGAAGCAGGCATGTGAACTGCTGCATGTACAGTACTCCTACGATGACCACAGCATTTATGTGGTCAACAGCGTGTACACGGCGGCGCCCGGCCTGACAGTGTCTGCGAGTGTCTATGATGTGAAGCTGCATGAGTTATTCCACAAAACCACACAGATGGATTCGGCGTCAGACAGCTCGACCAAGGCGATGGATATTCCAGAGAGCGTCTTTCAATCAGGCTCGCCGGTATACTTTGTCCGTCTTGAACTCAAGAAGGCTACGGGTGAAGTATTGAGCCACAACTTCTACTGGGTGCCGGAGAAGCTGACGGAGTTCGATTGGGCCAGGACGAAATATACTTACACACCCGCGAAGACCTATGAAGACATGACAGCGCTCAACAGCCTGCCCTCTGCGCACGTGGAAGCAGCGGTGACGGTTAAGGGAGGAACGCTGCATCTGCACCTCAAGAATCCATCCAAAGCGTTGGCATTCCAATTATCCGCGGCGGCGCATGATGCGAAAGGAGAAAAGATCACTCCACAAATGTGGAGCAGTAACTATATTGAGTTGATGCCCGGCGAGGAGCGCGAATTGAATCTTGAGTTGCCGGAGCATTTGAGGAGTCAGGGACCTCTGTCTGTAACAGTTTCCGGGTGGAATGTGAAGACGGTAACCGCAACAGCAGCGGCCGCGCAGAAAACAGTAGCGGAACGCTAATGTTTTTCTCTCAGTTCGGAAGACTGACTGATTTCAAGAGCGGTATATCTCTGGTATCGCATTGGCGATGCAGACAAACAGGAGGCAATGATGTCTGCTGAAGCTGTGCGAACAGAACGGCCGGTGACGCTCAAGCGCAGCCTGCGCTTCCGCGATCTGGTTCTATACGGAATCATTCTGATCCAGCCAACCGCGCCCATGCCGAGTTTTGGCGTGGTCTATGACGAGACGCGCGGCCATGTTGTGACGGCCATGTTGTTTGCGATGGTCGCCATGCTGTTCACTGCATATAGCTATGGAAGGATGGCGAGGGCCTATCCGACCGGGGGATCTGCTTTCACCTACGTCGGCGAAGAACTGCATCCCTCGCTGGGATACATGGCGGGGTGGTGCATGGCCATGGACTATGTCTTGAATCCGCTGATTTGTACGATCTGGTGCAGCAGGGCTACGTTGAATTTTATTCCGACGATTCCTTATTTTGTCTGGGTATTGTTGTTTGCCGGTTTATTCACGCTACTTAATTTAAGCGGCGTAGAGACCTCGGCAAAGATCAATGCTGCCATGGCCACAGGATTGGGTGTGGTGATTGTTCTGTTTGCGAGTGCGGCGGTGCGCTATATCTGGCATTTGCATGATCCGCATCCCGCATTTTATTTGCAACCTTTTTACAATCGGGCTACGTTTTCAGCGCCGGCGTTATTTCGCGGAACTTCGATCGCTGTCCTCACGTACATAGGCTTTGATGGTATCTCTACGTTGACAGACGAAGCACAGGACCCTGGCCGCTCCGTTCCGCGCGCGATTGTTTTCACATGCCTGATAACCGGCGTGCTGGCAAGCATTGAAGTCTATCTTGGCCAACTGGTGTGGCCGCGCGGTCTGGCCTTCCCTGATATCGACACCGCCTATGTACATGTGGCTGGCAGAGCCGGCGGCCCCATGCTCTTCGCGTTGGTGAATGGCGCATTGCTAGTGGCTACGATCGGGTCAGGAATGGCTTCGCAGTTGGGAGCAGCTAGGCTGCTCTTTGCCATGGGAGAAGATGGCGCGCTGCCGAAGAAGTTCTTTGGAGCACTCCATCCGAAGACCCGCATTCCACGTAATAATGTCCTGCTGATTGGAGCAATCGTACTGTGTGGCGCATCGGCGATGTCGTATGAGTTTGGGGCCGAGTTGCTGAACTATGGAGCGCTGCTGGCGTTTATGGGAGTCAATCTCTCCTCTGCCGTGCTGGCTTGGCGTGCTGGCCGCGGGAAGCAATGGCTTCCGATTGCTCTTTCTCTTGCGGGGTGTGCAGTGTGTTTCTTTTTGTGGATCAACCTCGGACCAATGGCGCGTGCGCTTGGAACAACCTGGGCTGTGATTGGCATTGTGTTGTGGCTATTTCGCAGAAGGAAGATGGGTAAGATGAACGGCTCGACGCAAGCGATTGCATGACATTAACAAAGGAAGACGGGAGAATATTTTGAAGCGGTTTGATGTGACATTAGCAGGAGAGATCACGATGGATTTCGTGATGTATGGCCTTCCGGAAAAGTTGCCGGTGGAGCGGGAGTTGCTCGCAACCGGCATGGCCCTCACACTGGGCGGCTCGTCTGCTATCACGGCGCATAATCTTGCGGCGCTGGGCTCGCGGACGGGGTTTATTCCTCAGCTTGCGGAGGATCTCTTTACGGAACTGTGTTTGCGTAACCTGAGAGAGGCTGGAGTTAATCTTGAGAAGGCTGTTGCGCCAAAAGTTGGTATTGGTACAGGTGTCACCGTCCTGCTACAGCACGAGACCAGTCGCCGTGCGTTGACTTACTCCGGCACGATCTCCGGGTTGCGGTATGAGGACCTTGATCTTGCCTATCTTACTTCCGGGCGGCATTTCCACTTATCGTCCTTTTTCCTGCAAAGCGGTCTGCGTGACGATGTGCCAAAGCTGCTCTCAAACATGCGAGAAGCAGGCCTGACGACATCGATGGATACGAATGACGATCCTGAAGATACCTGGCGGGGACCTATCGCTGAGACATTGCGCGAGCTTGACATCCTGATGCCGAATGAACTCGAAGTGTGCCATCTGGCGGGCGAACAGGACTTTGAATCGGCGCTATGCAAGCTGGCAAAGATCGTGCCGACGCTTGTAGTAAAACGTGGAGCCGGTGGCGCTATTGCCGTGCATAAAGGAGAGCGTTATAGCGTGCCGGGGGTATCTACCGGTGTCGTTGATGTTATAGGCGCGGGAGACAGCTTCAATGCGGGTTTTCTGCACACATTCGTGCACGGCGGCGATATGGTCGAATGTCTCCGGATGGGAAATCTCTGCGGAGCCTACTCCACGACTGCAAGTGGCGGGACACAGGCTTTTCGCAATCGCGATCGCATGCGCCAATTTATGGAACAATATGGCGCAAACCAGCCAGTGCTATCAGAGAACCTTTCACACGATGTCACGATAGGGCGGTGAGCTTTCTGCGAGTTTGAAAGCAATAAACGGAGTGTTACGGATAGTCGTCATTGTTAGATTGCTCATAGAGGAATTGAAAGGAGAAACTTTATGAGCATTTCTAAGCGGACTGACGGAACAATAACGAACATTCATTTTGCAATTGGCGAATGTTCACTGGGATTGATTCTGGTTGCAAAGAGTGAGCAGGGTATTTGCGCCATACTCCCAGGAGATGATCCGACTCTTCTCATGCGCGACCTGCAGGACAGGTTCCCTCGCGCAAACCTGATTGCTGGTGGTGATGGGGTAGAGGACTTTGTGGCAAAGGTCGTTGATCTGATCGAAGATCCTGCCCTTGGACTCGATCTTCCTCTGGATATTCGAGGCACTGAATTTCAGCAGCGTGTATGGCTGGCGTTGCAACAAATTCCCACTGGCTCAACAGCGAGTTACATGGATATTGCTAACGCTATCGACATGCCGAAGGCGGTCAGGGCCGTTGCCCAGGCATGCGCAGCGAATGCGCTGGCCGTGGCAATTCCATGTCATCGGGTAGTCGGGATTGGCGGAGCGTTATCAGGCTATCGTTGGGGTGTAGAACGGAAGCGCGCGCTTCTCAATCGGGAGGCGCGCGCATGAGCGCGTCCGCGCATGCTTCGACAACGAACGCAGTTGAGCGCATGGATGAGCTCAACTGGCCGCAACTCTCGCAGGGCCTTGACGGTCAGGGTAGTGTGGTGCTCGAACACATCCTCTCCACTGATGAGTGTCGGTCTCTTGCAGCGCTCTATCCAGATGATAGTTTCTTTCGCAGCCGCGTCGTGATGAGTCGACATGGTTTCGGGCGAGGGGAGTACAAATATTTCAGCTATCCATTGCCCGAAATCATTCAAGAGCTTCGGACAGCGCTTTATGCAAGGCTCGTGCCGATTGCCAATCGATGGAATGCCGCAATGGGTATCGACGTTCGCTACCCTGAGCGTCACACTGATTTTCTTCAACGATGCCATGCCGCTGAGCAACTTCGACCGACGCCACTCCTTCTTCAATACGGCGAGGGAGATTACAACTGCCTCCATCAAGATATTTATGGCGAGCACGTCTTTCCTATACAAGTCGCCATTCTGTTATCAGAGCCAACGCGAGAGTTTACGGGAGGAGAGTTTGTACTAACGGAACAGAGGCCTCGCATGCAATCCAGGCCGGAGGTTATCTCTTTGCGTCAAGGCGATGCTGTGGCCTTCGCTGTGCATCATCGTCCAGTGCAGGGAACGCGCGGCACGTACCGCGTGAATCTTCGACATGGGGTCAGCCGGTTGCGTTCAGGGCATCGGCATACGGTTGGCATTATCTTCCATGACGCTAAATAGAAACAACGACGCCAGATGATTACTTGTCGATCAGAATCTGGCGTAAGGTTGTGGCCAGGGTGGTGAGGTTGCCTGAAGCGGCTGGGGTTGGAGATTTAAGACTTTGCTCTATCTGCTGTGCGATCTCTGTGCTCTGGTGATAGCCAAACATGCCGAGAGAGCCGGAGAGCTTATGAGCGATGTCGAGAGCTTCTTCCCGGTCCGCTTCGCTCAGGTCGCCAGACGCTGCTGCCGCAGCGGCGCGATCAAGAATATCGAGCCGTTCGTGGAGGACGGGTAGATTACGCTCCCAAAGACTTGTCAGCAGGGCATCGATCTTGGCTTCGTCTTTTTTAATCATGGCAATGGCGCAAATGGTCAGGCTGGCTGACTGTCGTTCCAGCCGAGGGCTTCGGAGATCTGCCTGGCGAGGGTGAGGGGGTCGAAGGGTTTAAAGAGGATGGCGGTGACGCCGAGGCTGGCGAATCGCCGCTGGTCCACTCCCTGGACCTTGGCTGTAAGCAGGAGGACGGGAATGTGAGCGATAAGCGGATCTTGCTGCATCTTGCGGAAGGTGGTGGGGCCGTCCACGCCAGGCATCATGACGTCCATGAGGATGGCGTCGGGCTGCTCGGCGGTTGCGATTGCCGTGCCTTCGACGCCGGAGCTTGCGGTGAATACCTGCCAGCCTGCGATGGCTTCAAGAGAGAGCGCAGCGACTTCGCGGATGTCATCTTCGTCGTCGATGATTAAAATGCGTCGCATCAGCGTGCCTATTTTCTCATGCGACACAGAATGTTGGAGGTGGCTTCAGAGTGTCATTTAAACTGCGGGACCGGTAGTGGCGAGATCGGCCAATTTGGAGCGGAGGCGCTGGACCATGGAGACGACAAGCTCTTCGACTTCCTGGGGCTGCACTTTGGCTTTGGTCAGGAACTCGGTGGGGCCGAGGCGTAGCTTGAGCATTTCGCTGTCGGAGATCTCGCGTCCGGAGTAGACGACGAGAGGCAAGGTGCGCAGGGTAGGTTGCTGGCGTAGCCACTCAACCAGGGTGAAGCCGTCGCCATCGGGAAGGGTGAGGTCGAGGATGAGCAGGTCGGGGGGACGGTCGATGCATTGCCGGATGGCCTGTTGCCGGGTGGCGGCGTGGTCGATGTGCACCGCTGCCTTCTGGAAGCTGGCGATAACGACGCTGGCCAGATCCATGTCGTCTTCGACGAGGAGGACGCGGGTTGGACCGTCGCCGTGGTGAAGGATACGGCCGAGCTCGGCGAAGAGCAGTTTTTCGTTGAAAGGTTTTTGGACCCAACCCTGGGCATCGCCAGTGAGCTGCGGACGCAAAGTGGACGAGAGGACGCTGAGGACGACAACAGGAATGTGTGCCGTGACGGGATTGTTGCGAAGATGCTGAAGGGTCTCCCAGCCGCTGAGTCCAGGCATATAGAGGTCGAGGAGGATGGCCTCGACCTGATGTTCGGCTGCGAGGACGAGTGTTTGCTCCCCGGAGTTGGCTTCGATGACGATGTAGCCCTGGCGGTGAAGATGCTCGGCGACGACGGTGCGGATGCCGGGATCGTCGTCGCAGACGAGGATGGCGGCGTTATTGCGTGGTGAAGACGATGCGGAGATCGGTTGAGCAATATCGCTGGCACGGGTGACGCGAGGGAACATGACGTAGAACGTGGTTCCGGGGCCGAGGTTGCGCTGCGCCCAGATGGAGCCGCTGTGCTGCTGGACGATGCTGCGACAGATGGAGAGACCGAGGCCAGTGCCGCCTTTCTGCCGGGCGTCGGAGGGCTCGACCTGCTGGAAGCGGTCGAAGATGCTGTCCAGCTTGTCGCTGGGGATGCCGCGGCCTTCGTCGGAGACCTTGAGGAGGATGGAGTCAGCAGTAGCTTCGGTATGGATGCGGACGGTAGAAGCTGCAGGAGAGAACTTGATGGCATTAGAGAGGAGATTGGTGAGGACCTGAAGGATGCGGTCTGAATCGCCGTCGAAGAATAGGCCTTCGGTCGCAGCGGTCGGGGTGATGAGCTCGATGTGGACAGTGTTAGCGTCGGCCATCGCTGACATGGTTTCGATGGCCTGCTTGCAGAGGTCGCGGAGGGAGCAGCGGCGGACCTGCAGGGGAGCTCGACCGGATTCCATACGTTCGATGTCGAGGATGTCGTTAATGAGGCGGATGAGGCGATCAGTGTTGGTGACGGCGATGCGAAGGAGATTGAGTGCCTTGGCATCGACATCGCCGATGACGCCGGAGGAGAGGAGGCCGAGCGCGCCGCGAATGCTGGTGAGCGGGGTGCGAAGCTCGTGGGAGACGGTGGAGATGAACTCGTCCTTGAGCGTGTCGAGCTGAGAGCGTTCGGTGAGTTGGAGGTTGTGCTGGTGCTGCTGTTCGCGGGCCTGAGTCAGTTGGGCGGCTAATTCCTGGGCATTACGCCGGGCACACAGAAGGGCGAAGAGCAAAACGCCAATGATGCCGAGGAGGAGAAGGTAACCGACGATGAGAAGCGTATGCATTTGGCCCGTTATCTTAGAGTAACTTGCCTGACAGCGTAATAGTAACGTAATAGAAGTGACTTTCAGATGTACGAATCTGATTGGTATTTATAAAAAGGACGTTCCGAAAGGAACGTCCTTTTTTCATGGGTTTGGAGTAAGTCAGGCGGTGACGGGGACCTGGTTGAGGATGTTGGTCCACTGTTTGCCTTTGCGGGCGATGTGGGCTTTTTTGTGGAAGGCGTAGCCGGCGATGAGGGGCAGCGCGAGCGTGGCCTCGGAGTAGACCATCTGCTCGTAGGTGAGGTCCACCTTGCCCCAACTGCTGGCTTCTTTCAGGGTGCTGCCGGAGAGGGCGCCGTCGCGGGCGTCGGCTACGGTGATCTGGATGGCGTACTTGTGCATGGAGGCTTCCACTCCAAGGACGTCGGCAGCTACGACGATGTCCTGCGCGAAGTTCTTGGGGACTCCGCCGCCGATCATCAGCAGGCCAGTGGTCGGGTTGGCGATCTTGAGCTGGGTAATCTCGTAGAAGTCTTTGGCGGTGTCGATGGAGACCATCGGCTTGCCTTGACGGGCGTGCTGGTGGGCGACGAGGCCGAAGCCTGCGGAACAGTCCGAGAAGGCCGGGCAGAAGATAGGCACGTTCTTCTCATAGGCTGCGAGGACGATGGAGTCGCGTCCGCCTGCCTGTGGCGTCTTGCCTTCCTTGACGAGGTAGGCGCCCATCTCGCGGATGAACTCGCGTGAGCTGTAGGGACGATGCTCGAGAGAGTTGGTGATCTGGTGGATGGTCTCATCGCAGAGGCGCAGCTCTTCTTCGTCGATGAAGGTGTCATAGATGCGGTCGATCATCAACTCGCGGAGATCGGCGTCACCTGCACCGTATTTGTACTCGTCTCCGGCGATGTAGTGGTTGAAGCCGAGGGCCTCGAAGAAGTCCTGATCGACGATGTTGGCTCCGGTTGAGACGATGGCATCGACCATGTTGTTGCGGATGAGGTCGATGAGGACTTTCTGCAGACCGGCAGAGATGAGCGAGCCGGCGAGGCAGAGGATGACGCCGCAGTCGGTGTCGCGGAGCATCATGTCGTAGATGCTGGCGGCGCGGGCGGTGTCACGGGAGCTGTAAGCCATCGATTGCATGGCGTCGACGAGAGCGACGACGTTGTGCTGCTTGATGTCGATGTGCTGAATGGGGCGGCTGAGGAGTTCTTTTTTGGTTGGCATGGCAGTTATCAGGATAGCAACTTTGGTGTTCTATTGAGGCGGGATTGGATGTGAATTTCCGTTGTGAGGGAGTGGGGAGATCGGTCGGGCTTTCAGGGAAGTGCTGAAAAAGTCGGGGGCTGAAAGAAAGGCGTACCCCAGCGGCTTTAGCTGTGAAGTTTCAACAGGTTGTTGTCCATCTGCCCAAGAACGAAGAAGCTGATTGTGTCGAGCAAGCAGTAACTTCG
>NFUO01000547.1 GCA_002197545.1 Acidobacteria subdivision 2 bacterium RH1 MAG20
GGAGCCATTCCTCGAGATTGCTATCGTCAAAGCCGCTAAACTGCTTAGGCGGAAACCTGTCACATTAGCGCACGCATCAGCGTTGCAATGGGGAGTCTGTCATGACAATTCATCGCTTTCTCAATCCCTCGGCTATTCCGACTCCTCGCGGCTACTCTCACGTAGTCGAGACGAAAGGTCCGAGCCGCACCGTCTATCTTGCTGGGCAACTCGGAATGACGGCTGACGGACGGTTTGCAGGCGTTCCTGGCGACTTTCGGGCCCAGGCCATCCAATGTTTCGAGAATATTAAGGCGGCGCTCGCCGCGGTCGGCGCGAACTTCGAGCACGTGGTGAAACTCAACAATTACCTGATCGATATGGCGCATCTGCCGATTTATTTTGAGGTGCGCGACCGCTACGTCGACACCGGGAATCCGCCAGCGTCGACGACGATCCAGATTTCCAGGTTGGCGCGGGATGGCGCTCTCTACGAGGTTGAGGCGATCGCTGTAATACCCGAAAAGTGACCTGTGCCAGACCGGATTGCCTTCCGCGGAGGTTATCCCGGGCCGGAAACCGACAGAGGTGAGCCTGGCACGTCGCTGATGAAGCTGGTGTCCGCTTTTATCCCGGCTTTCAGCCAGCGGAGACATTGGACCCATCGCGGCTGGCCCCGGAGCCCGCTATAGCGTTTTGCAATTTCTCCCCGAGCGCCGCATTCCCAGCGAGGATTGTTGCCGAGATCAGTGAAACGGTGCACTAAGGGCTGCGGCGTCCAGATCAAATGTGAAGAGCGGAAACATGGCCAAGAATAGTAGCCTACCGATGCGTCCTCTCGGCTCCTCCGGCATCCGTGTGTCCGCAATCGGGCTCGGCTGCATGTCGCTTTCGGGCGTCTATGGGACCAGCAGCGACGATGAGGGCATCGCGCTCATTCACGAGGCCCTGGATCAGGGCATTACGTTATTCGACACTTCGGATGCCTATGGGCAGGGCCACAATGAAACGCTCGTCGGCAAGGCGCTTGTCGGCCGGCGCGACGGCGTGGTGCTGGCGACGAAATTCGGCAACCTCGGCGGCCGCGGCGGCAAGTTCGCCGACGGTCGGCCGGAATATGTGGCGGAGGCATGCGAGGCCAGTCTCAAGCGCCTGGGAGTGGACACCGTCGATCTTTACTACCAGCATCGAATCGATCCGGCGGTGCCGATCGAGGAC
>NFUO01000548.1 GCA_002197545.1 Acidobacteria subdivision 2 bacterium RH1 MAG20
ACAGAAGGGTTGAGCTATGCGGCGGCGGGAGAAAAATATTGGGTGGGCCGAGGCGGTTTTTTTCAGGTGAATCGGTTTCTGGTGGATGAGCTGGTGCGGATTGTGGCGGCAGGTCGTAAAGGATTGATGGCTTGGGACTTGTATGCGGGAGTGGGGTTATTTTCTCGGGCTTTGAAGGTGGGGTTTGATGAGGTGGTGGCGGTGGAGGCGGCGGCAGATGATCTGGCGAAGACCTTCAGAGGGGATGGCAGACGTGCGGTGGCGGCGACTACGGTGGAGTTTCTGCGTGGGGCGGTGATGCAGCGAGAGAGGCCGGAACTGGTGGTGGTGGACCCTCCGCGGGCTGGTGTGGGCGCGGAGGTCTGTGCGTTGCTGGGACGCTTGGGGGCGAAGGAGATAGTTTATGTTTCGTGCGATCCAGTGACACTGGGGCGGGATTTGAAGGCGATGGTAAACTGCGGCTACCGAATCAATGAGTTGCATTTAGTCGATTTATTTCCGCAGACGTTTCACCAGGAAACTGTCGTGGTATTGCGTTGGACTTGACGCGGTGAATGGGACGGTAGATGCGGTCAGTGAGCAGAGCTTTAAAAGCTGACATAGTTCGCGATGTGCCGAATCCAGAGCTTTGGAGCGGAGCTGGGGTCGAGCGCTTGCGATTTGGGCGGGCTCCTCTGCTGGCTGCGGCGGTCTGGTTTGCGCTGGGTGAGGTGATGGCGCGGAACCGGCAGCCTGCGGTGGTGCTGCTTTTAGCTTTGATGGTGCTGGCGGGAGTGGCTTTTGTTGGTTTGCGGTGGTCGCTTCGGGTTGCTGTTTTGCCTTTGGCTGCAGTTTGGATGGTGGTGGGAATGTGGTGTGCCGAAGTGCAGCCGGTTCCGCTGCCGCAGACGGCTTTGCAGAGCTATGCGGATGGCTTGAGCAGGCAGGTTCGCGGACGGGTGGTGCGGGTGCGGGAGCTGCCGCCACGCCAGAAGGCAGTCGATCAGGACAATGATCCGGCGTGGTGGATGGAGAAGGAGCCGGATGCCGCGGAGGCGGTATCGATCGATCTGCAAGTGGAGGCGGTGGAGGAGGTGACGCCGGATGTTTCGCGGATGGTGCCGGTGCCGGGTGGGGTTCGGGTCACGGTGCTGATGGATGGGGGTACAAATGGGGCGGAAGAAACCCACGTCCGAGAATACGGACATGAGGCACCCGGTTTTGAGTCACTTCCGGATTTGAAGTGTGGGGATGTGGTTGAGGGGCCGATGCGGTTGAAGGTGCCTGAGCGGTATCGCGATCCGGGGGCGTGGCAGTATGAGGATTATCTGCTGGCGCAGGGAATGGGGGTTCATGCGACCGTCAAGGCGAGCAAGGTGACGCTGCTGGGTGAGGGTGCGAGGAGTTTGCAGTGCAGGGTGTTTGCGGCGCAGAGCTGGGCGGCGGACAGGATGTCGGGGTATGTGCGGTCGGAGGCCAATCGGCGGTTGCCGTCTGCGTTGCGGCTAAGTGGGGATGATGCGGGGATGTTGAATGCCATGCTGTTTGGCGACCGCGTAGGGCTGAATCGGGCGCTGCGGCTGGGATTTGAGCGGACGGGGTCGTTTCATCTGTTTGTGGTCTCGGGGATGCATGTGGCGCTGCTGGCGGAGTTGGTGTTCTGGATTGCCCGGCGATTGAGATTGAGAGAGTGGCTGGCGACGCTGCTGACGATTGGGCTGACGGCGGGTTATGCGCTGCTGACCGGATTTGGGGTTCCGGTACAGCGGGCTTCGTGGATGGTTGCGATCTTTCTGGTGGCGCGATTGTTGTCGCGGGACAGAAATGTGCTGAATGCGCTGGGGGCGGCGGCGTTGGGGGTGCTGGTGTGGGCTCCGGGGAGCTTGTTTGAGGCGAGCTTTCAGATGACGTTTCTGGCGATTATGGCGATTGGAGGGATTGCGGTCCTGCTGTGGGAGCGGTGGCCGGGAGATTATGCGCGGGCAGTACGGCATCTTTGGGAGGAGTGGGAGGATGTGGGGTTGCGGCCTCGGGTGGCGCAGTTTCGGGTGATGCTGCGGGTTTGGGGTGAGGCGTTTGCGGGATTGCTGGGGCGGTGGGCAAGAGGGGTTCCAGCGTTGGTGGTGCGGTGCTGGTTTTGGGTTTTGGAACTGGTGCTGATTGGAGTGGTAGTGGAGCTGGTGATGGTGCTCCCGATGGCGGTTTACTTTCATCGGGCTACGATGTTTGCGCTGCCGGCAAATATGTTGAGCGTGCCTCTGGTGGCGGTGCTGGCTCCGATGGCGGTGGTTACGTTTTGCGCGGCGCTGGTGAGTCCTGTGTTGGCGATGGTGCCGGGTGGGGTGACGGCTCTGTTACTGCATGGGATTACGGGCGTGATTGGGCGGGTGAGTCAGATTCAGGCGGCGGATATGCGGGTTCCCGGGCCGGTCTGGTGGGTGGCTTTGCTGGCGGTGGTGGGATGGGGCTTTTGTTGTTGGGCAGTAAGGAGATCAAGAGCGTTGGCTTGGGTGGCTGTAGTGGTGCTGCCGCTGGTGGCGGCGATGGTGCTTTGGCCGGAGCGGGCGGTGACTTCGCTGGGGATGATAGAGGTGACGGCGATTGATGTGGGGCAGGGGGATTCGCTGCTGGTGGTGAGTCCCGAAGGCCGGACGATGCTGGTGGATGCGGGCGGGCCGGTGGGTGGACCGTCTGAGGCTGCCGCGGTGGCGAGTGGGTTTGATGTGGGAGAGGAGGAGGTGGCACCTTATCTGTGGTCGCGGCGGATTCGGCGGCTGGATGTGATTGCGCTGAGCCATGCGCATAGCGATCATATGGGTGGGATGCCGGCAGTGATGCGGGACTTTCGACCGAGGGAGTTGTGGGTGGGGATCGATCCGGATTCGGAGGCTTATCGGGCTTTGTTGGTAGAGGCTAAGGAGCTTGGAGTGGTGGTGCGGCATTTTCATGCGGGGGAGGATTTGGCCTGGGGTGGGACTGAGGTTTCGGTGCTGGCTCCGGAGGCTGGTTACAGGAATGCAGGAGCGCCGGTGAATGATGATTCGCTGGTGATGCGGGTGCAGTATGGCAAGGCTTCGGTGCTGCTGGAGGGGGATGCGGAGGCTCCGAGTGAGCGGGCCATGGTGGCGGATGGACGGTTGAAGCCGGTGACGCTGCTGAAGGTGGGGCATCATGGGAGCAATAGCTCGACGGCGCCTCAGTTTTTTGCCGAGGCAGCTCCACGGGATGCGGTGATTTCGGTAGGCAAGGGGAATACGTTTGGGCATCCGAAGGTCGAAGTGATCGATCGGATTGCGGCGGCGCATACGCGGCTTTACCGGACGGATGAGTTTGGGTTGACCACGTTTTTGCTGAGGCGGGATGGAGGGATACGGGAAGTTTTGGGAGCAGGAGACTCGGCTGACACGATGTATTAAAACGAAGGGAGTGTTGTGGGTTTATTATCTGACTATGGCTGTAATTCACATCTCGGAAGCGGACGCTGTGCGCGATTTTGCGGGGTTGCTGGCTCGCGTACGAACAGGCGCGGAGGTGGTGATTGGAAGTGATGAGCATCCAGTTGCCGTGATACGGAGTGCGGTGCCGCCTTCTGTCCGACGGCTCTCCGAATCGTTGCGGCTGGCTAAAGAACGTGCTTCTACGGTGACGCTGGATGCCGACTTTGCGAACGATCTCGAAGCTGCCATCAACAGCCATCCTGAGCCGAGCGACTCTGGTGCATGGGATTAATTCTCGATTCGACAATACTGATTGCAGCCGAACGTCGCGGAGACACAGTTGAGCGACTCATTGAGCGCGTGGTTCGGGTGGCGGGCGATCAAGACGCCGCGCTGTCTGCAATAGGCCTGACAGAGTTTGTGCACGGAATTTACCGATCTCCTACACAAGAGATTCGCCAGCGGCGGCAAGCCTATCTGGACGAACTCGTCTCTGATTTGATGGTGTATCCCTACACGAAGGAGACTGCATTGGTGGCCGGAAGACTTGATGGAGAGCAACAGGCAAAGGGTATTACCATCCCTTTTGCGGACCTCTTGATTGGAGCTACCGCACTTTCTCTCAATTTTGCGGTCCTCACGATCAACCTTCGCCACTTCCGGCTTATTCCAGGACTCTCCGTTATCTCGTTTTGAAATGATTGTCAGGAATAGGCCAGAGCATTCAACAATGGATTAGCTGGGGCTGTGGGTCTTGATGTAGGTGCGCAGGGCCAGGTTAAGGTCGAGGGCTTTTTGTACGCCTCCATCCAACATGCGCAACCAGTCGGAGGCGGGCTCTTTCAGTTCGGTGGTGCTGAGGAGATAGCTTGTCTGCACGATGATCTCGAGGGCGTTGCTGAGGTCATGGGCCAGCTTGCGCATTTCGACTGCAAGGTCTTCAGGAATTTTGTCGCCATCAGGTGAAGCTAAATTTTGATCAGCCATGGGGAAAAAGTAACTACCTTATGGCTAATGAGACGCTTGATGGTGGGCATACGTCTCTTACGCGGCTGTGGAATTGACAGGGGAGGCGGCGTTTGTAAGACTAAAGACTCGCGGTTAGAGTGTTCCTGCTTGTAGCTGGGACGAAGGACACCGTGCCGTAGTGGCGGAATTGGCAGACGCGCATGGTTCAGGTCCATGTACTCGCAAGGGTGTGGGGGTTCGAGTCCCCCCTTCGGCACCAGATTTTACTCAATGAGCACCTTATCGGGTGCTCATTTTTGTGCCTTCAATCTTCTTCCAGAAGTTGAACTTTGCTTCGTCCGCGACGGGGAGCGGAGCTATTTTGATTCCAAGCTCCATGGTGGTCCTGCTTTGGGGATTGAAGGCAGGCCATGGAGGCAGGCCTTGTTTGTTCGGGGTTCCGGTTTGGATGAAGTGAATCCAGTAGGCGGACATTTGATTGGAGAGGTCTCGGTCGATCTGAGTGTAAGGGCGGCTCAGCATGTCGAGGTTGCGGAACCAGTAGGGGATTTCGGCAGAGTGGAAGGCGCCGAATTCGGGATGATCGGGCCAGGGAAGAGTGTGGTCGAAGTAGTAGGTGTAGGCGGCGGTCTTCGCGGTCTTTGCGCGGTTGGCGGCCCAGAGATACATTGCCACGCGATCGTTGTCGCGGCTGCTTTCCTTCTGTGAACGTGTTGCTTCAGCTTGAGAGTCGGCGGGATAGAGCTTCAGAAATTCGTTGGCGTTGTCGCCGTGGAGTTTTTTTGCCTGTTGCCTGAACTCTGCGGGTGTCAGCTTGCCGTAGTTTGAGGAGGCGCTGTCCTCGTCGGCGTTGAGGCCGGTGATGGTGGGTACGTCGTTTTGCTTGCCCGCGCTAAAGATGGCGGGGATGGTGTCGGGCAGGAACCAGCCATCGACATCGGGCCTGAATCTTGACTTCTGCTGAGCGGCGATGAGGTCGCTGGCGGGAACCGCACGCAGTTGTGCGAGAGAGTGCGCGTTGAGAGAGGCTGCGAAGGTGTTTCCTTGCTTTTCGGCGTCCGCTAATGAGCTGGTGCCGGGAGGCGTGATGTATGCGCCGCTCTCGGCGATGGCGGCGCGGAAGAGACCTTTGGCGAGCGGAGATGCGGTGAGAAAGATGACGGCTGCTGCGCCGGAGGACTGGCCGGCGATGGCGACTTGATTGGGGTCGCCACCAAAGGCGGCGATGTTGTTGTGTACCCAGCGGAGAGCGGCTACGGTGTCTTCGAGGCCATAGTCGCCGGATGCGTGGTGCGCTGATTCGCGGGTGAGCTCGGGGTGGGCGAGAAAGCCGAGGACTCCGAGGCGGTAGTTGAGGGAGACGACGACGAGACCTTGCCTGGCCAGTTGCTCGCCGTTGTAGATGTTTGGGGCGGCGGCCCCTTCGATGAAGCCTCCGCCGTGGATCCAGACCAGAACGGGGCGATGGGAGTTGACGATTTTTGCGGGGATCCAGATGTTGAGGTAGAGGCAGTCTTCGCTGATGGGGTACTGCGCCATGAATTCGCGAGTCCAGGGAAGGTGTTCTCCGCGGATGACCTGCATGCAGCTTGCGGAGAACTGATTTGCATTACGGATGCCTGACCATGCGGCAGGAGGCTGGGGTGGCCGCCAGCGGAGGGTGCCGATGGGAGGTGCAGCATAGGGAACTCCCTTGAAGACGATGACGGCAGAATCCCTGGTGGGGACACCGGAGATCCGGCCGCTTTGCGTGAGCACTGGGGTTTGAGCGCGAGTAAGAGGCGGGATGGCCAGCAGGAACATGCAGGCGGCGACGCTGATTAACGCGGCCATTGAGAAAGCAAAGTCTGTCCGGTGGGATTTGCGGATCGAAAGGATCATTGATCCCATTATGCTCAGACTTCTTGGTTTGCGAAGAATTTTCTTATGACTGGTTCAGGTGTAGCGAAGTCAATCGCAGGTTTCGATCTGGCTGCGCGCTTCGCTCGGGCGCAGGATGGCAGGTTTTAGGTAAGGAACCAGTAAGATAGTAGATATGCCTACAAAGCTCGATCAGATTCTCGCGAATACGCTGCTCCAGGTGAATGCGCGCAAGGCGACTGCCGATTATGTCGCTCTGGAGCGCAGAGCTGCCGCGCATACTCCACGCGGGTTTGCCGCTGGACTGCGGCGAGCGGCGGTCAACGGGCCTGCGATTATCTCCGAGATCAAGAAAGCCTCGCCTTCGAAGGGGCTTATCCGAAGTGATTTTTACCCGGCTGCGCTGGCGCGGGGATTTGAGGCGGCTGGAGCGGCTGCGCTTTCGGTGCTGACGAATGAGGAGTTTTTTCAGGGGTCGCTAGCGGACTTGGAAGCGGCGTCGGGGGTGGTGCGGATTCCGTGTTTGCGGAAGGACTTTATGGTCGATCCGTTCCAGGTCGTGGAGGCGCGGGCTTCGGGTGCGGATGCGATTCTGCTGATTGTGGCTGCGCATACGGACAAGGCCTTGGGCAGCCTGAGTGATGTGGCCCGGAAGGCGGGACTGGATGTGCTGTGCGAGGTGCATGACCGCGAGGAGCTGAAGCGCGCGGTGCAGTTGGGATTTGATTTGATTGGGGTGAACAGCCGCGATCTGCGTACATTTGAGACCAGGCCGGAGTTGTTTCTGGAACTGGCCGAATGGATACCGAAGGATGCGGTGAAGGTGGCGGAGAGCAGCATTCAGACGGCGGCGCACATTGCAAGATATCGAGCTGCGGGATATGACGCGTTTCTGGTGGGCGAGTCGTTGATGCGGCAGCCTGATCCTGCGGCTGCTCTGGCGTTGTTGCTGGAACGCGAATACTCGGCGGAGATTTAGCCATGTGGATCAAGATTTGCGCGAACACGAACTTGGAAGATGCACAGATGGCCGCGGAGTTGGGCGCGGATGCTGTGGGGTTTGTGTTTGCTCCCAGCGTACGGCGGATGACAGCGAAGGATGTCGCGCTGATTACGCCCCATCTGCCTCAGAATGTAGAACGGGTCGGGGTCTTCGATTCGCTGTATGCGGAGGAGATTGTCGCGGTAGTGCGCGAGGCAGGATTGAACACGGTGCAGCTTCATGGCGCGTGGCAATCCGCATTGGTGGGACGGCTGAACAGGATGTTTGAAGGGCGAGTCAAGATCATCCAGACGGTCCACTGGCAAGTGGATGAGAATGGAAGCAGTGCAGCGGTGGTAGAGCAGCAGCTTCGAGACATTCAGAATGACGGAGTTGTCGAGCGGATACTGATTGACTCGAGAGTGGGCCAGGCTACGGGTGGGACCGGGGTGGCATTTGACTGGACTGCGGCGAGGGTCGTGGTCAGGGATGGGGCTGGGGCGTTGAAGATGATTGTGGCTGGCGGTCTGCGTCCGGAGAATGTTGCTGAGGCGATTCGTGAACTGAATCCCTGGGGGATGGATGTGGCGAGCGGCGTGGAGAAGACGCCGGGCCGGAAGGACGCTGAGAAGTTGACCGACTTTATCAGGAATGCGCGGGCGGCGAAGGGTGTTCCGGCTTGAAACGGTGCTTAGGAAGTTACTGGCGGAAAACTTTGCTGGATGCAGAATAAGCAACGGCATCCACTACACTGACGCAATGCGGAGTCTACTGTTTCGCGTTCTGCTTGTTGCTTGTGTTGTGGCGGCTGATGGTGGTGGCGCTTCGGCGCAGAGCTACACGCTGAAGACGCAGTCCAACATTGTGCTGGTGCCGACGATGGCGCAGACGAAGCATGGCGACATGCTCTACACGCTGAAGGCGGAGCAGTTTGTTGTCGAAGACGATGGAGTTGCGCAGAAGATCCATCTGGATGAAGACACGGATGTTTTTGGGCTATCACTCGTCGTTGTCGTTCAGTGCAGCCGGGCCGCGGTGATGGAGTATGCCAAGCTGAGCGGGCTGGGCACAATGATTGAAGCCATTACCGGCGGCGCTCCCCATGAGGTTGCCATTGTGAGCTATGGAGAACATCCGGAGGTGTTGGGTGATTTTTCGAGCAGCACCGATGATCTGGGGACAGCGCTCTCGCAGCTTCAGCCGTGTGATGACTCGAAGGCGGCGACGCTGGATGCGGTTGACTACGCGACGAAGATGCTGGAGGCGCGGCATAACCATTATCGCCATGCGATTTTGCTGATTGGAGAGACCCGCGACCATGGCAGCGAGGCCAAACCGGCGCAGGTGATCTCGGAGCTTGGACGGACGAACACAGTGGTCGATTCAGTGGCGTTTTCGCCGGGGAAGACGGAGATCCTGAATGATCTGCGGTATGGGGGCGGGAGCGGGCCGATCGGGTTACTGGTGATGGCAGTGAACGCTGTGAAGAAGAATGCTGCACATGAATTGGCTGCGTTATCTGGCGGGGAATATATCAACTTCACGACGCAAAAGGGATTCGATAAGGGACTGTTGCAGCTATCGAACCACATCTACAACTACTATCTGTTGAGTTTTCAGCCGCACTCAGAAAATAGCGTGAACCCAACGCCGGGTATGCATAGTATTCGGGTGAGGATACCTGATTATCCCGATGCCCGGATACGTTTTCGTGAAAGCTACTTTGCAGGTAATCTGGACACGGCGTTGCCGGATCAATAGCGATAGAGACCAAGCGGCCTGCAACGGAGGATTGATTGTCTTTCCGTTGCGGCCTTTTGGGTAATTTTTGGGGTTAGGTGAGAACTGGCAGGTTAATCTGCTGGCCGACTTGAATCTTGTCGGGATTGTCCAGACCGTTTGCCTTGGCGATCTCGGGATATTTGTTGGCGTTTCCGTAGAAGAGCTTGCTTACCTTGGAGAGATTGTCGCCGGATTTAATGGTGTAGGGCTGCTCGTCTCCGCCCGTGGTTGCGATCTCGTGGTGGAGGTCGGCGTAGGTGGGATCGCATTGCTTAATGGCATCCCACACTCGCTCAGCAACGACCTTCGAGGGCACATTGGCTTTGAGGTGGAGCTTTTCGCCGTCGAGGTCCACGGCGTCGAGCGTTGCACCGTATTCGGCGAAGCTCTGGATGGTTTCAATTACGGGGGCATACTTTTGTTTTAGCTGGTTAAGATCGGCCATCGAAAACTCTCCCTTAGCCGGCTCACGCTGGCTTGTTTGTTGTGCGTTGATGGAGCGCGGTCACTTTTCGCGTGACAGAGTCGACGTGGTTAGGCGAAACGGCTTAGAAACTGAGTTGCCAGGCCATCCAGGGAACCTTGCGGCGCTGCCTGTCCGCCGGGAGCGAAATGCTGGACGAGCATGGGAAGAACGGTCGTCAACGCTGCCTGCACAATTTGGGGGGAGACTCCTGCATGCTCCGCCGTCTTTTCGATGAGGCCCGTTCCGGCGAGGCCCTGTTGAATCTGGTCAGGAGTCGCGGTTGCGGCCTGGCCGTTGCTCCACGCTCCAACATGCTCCGCCATGCCGTTCTGGCTGAAGCTGTTCAGTATGCCCTGGATGCCTTCGGGATGCTGTGTCAGCGCCTGGATGAAGCCGCCAGCTACCTTTGCCTGGTCGCCCTGAGAGTCCTGCCCAACCTGTCCTGCCAATGACTGGATCGTATCCAAAATACCCATAATTGCACCTCGATGCGAAATCAGATGGCCTTTATACGCGCCTTCTGTGTGGGAAGAGTTTTATCAGTTATTCGTTGTGCCTGTCGCGCCGATTGTGGTGAATTTGCATGGGGTCAATATGGAGATAGACTTGAGGCACTATGAGTGATCAGACGAAGACTGCGATTTCTACCACGGATGCTCCTGCTGCTATTGGGCCTTATTCACAGGGTGTACGGGTTGGCGATATGTTGTTTGCCTCTGGACAGGTCGGTCTCGATCCGGCTACCGGGCAGATTGTTGATGGCGGAATTGTTGAACAGACGAAGCGGGTTTTTGAGAATATCAAAGCTCTTTTGGATGCGGCGGGTTCAGACCTGACTCAAGTGGTAAAGACGACGGTTTTTTTGAAGAATATGAGTGACTTTGCTGCGATGAATGAGGTCTACGCGAAGTATCTCGCTCCCTCAGGCGTGGTGGCTCCTGCGCGGTCTACGGTTGCCGTCGCGGGACTGCCAAAAGACGCTCTGGTGGAGGTGGAAGTGATCGTGAAGGGGCCGGTTGGAGCTTAGGCGGCTGGCGAGCGTCTCATAAAGAGAGGACTAATTTCATGGCTGAGACTGCGAAGACAGAGAAGATTCACAAGACCGAAGCTGAATGGCGCGAACTGCTGACGCCGGAGCAGTTTCATGTGATGCGCGAGAAGGGGACGGAGCTTCCATTTACCGGCGCGCTGCTGAATAACCATGATGACGGGGTCTTTCACTGTGCCTCCTGCGATGCTCCGTTGTTTACGTCGGACAAGAAGTTCGAGTCGGGGAGTGGCTGGCCAAGCTTCTGGCTGCCCGTGTCGGCTGATGCGATCGAGGCGCATGAGGACAATATGCTGGAAATGCAGCGGATAGAGGTGACCTGTGCGCGGTGTGGCGCGCATCTGGGGCATCTTTTCCCGGATGGACCGCGACCCACCGGGATGCGGTATTGCGTTAATAGCGCATCGCTGGATTTCAAGAAGCAGTAGAAAAACAGGAAAAGCCCCAGCCGCCTGTTGCGCGGCTGGGGCGATGTGTTTTCAGAGTCTGGTTGAGCTTAGCCTTTGACGACTTTGCCGGTCTTGATGCAACTGGTGCAGACGCGCATACGCTTGCTCGCGCCGTTGACCGTGGCCTTGACGGGCTGCAGGTTTACGTTCCAGCGGCGCCGCGTGGTGTTGTGGGCGTGCGAGATATTGTTGCCAAACTGCGGGCCTTTGCCGCAAAGATCACATTTTTGTGCCATGACTGATGCTCCAATCTCAAATCGCAGAAACTTCCGGAATTCAAGCCCAAAGGAATGGAATGGGGCTGCGGAAGTGGCAGGCACGAGCGGATTTTCGAACCGCTAACCTCTACCACGTCAAACTGCGTACCGTAGGTAATACTACCATTTACAGGGCCTCAGTCGCCACTTAATCCCTTGTAAACCATGCGGAACGTAGAGTTTTAGGCCCTTTATCTGCCTATTTTGTGTTTCTGTGTCTTCGTACCGTTGCGCAGCGCGATTCAAGGGCGATCTTGCTCGGTGGAGCACAGTTCCACTCGACGAATTCATCGTATCGCGTGCCGGTAGCTATACTGCGCATCGGGAGAACGGCGCCTATCGCGCTGAAAATACGCGATGACAAATAAATGACATTGTGAAGACAAGCCGCTGACACCTCGCCTTGTGATGACCGTTAAGTTAGGGATGCACCACGAGTCAGCGACCAATGCCATCTCTCTATCGTTCAAAAAGCCGGAAGATTTTGAGCTTGTTGCTCCTGTTGTCGGCCCCTGCGCTTATGGCACAGAATGTACCGATCATCTCCGGCGGCATTGGTTTTCTCAACAGCACTAACGCTGGAGCTAACTTCTTTCAGCCGGTACTGGCTCCGGTGGTTGCGATTCCGCTGGGCAATCATCTTCTGGTTGAGTCTCGTTTTGACTTTCGTGAGTTTTATGGCCGTCAAAACGGAACGTCAGGTCCATACCAGGGCACCTTCTTCAAATCGACTCAGTATCTGCAACTGGATTACATTGCCCTCCCGAAATTGACCCTTACGGTAGGCCGCTTCCTGACTCCATTCGGCACCTACAACGAACGCCTGTCGGCGATATGGATCCAGAACTTTCAGGATTCGCCACTTATCTTTCCCATTGGCACTCGCACGACTGGCTCCAGTGATGGCCTTATGATCCGCGGTTCGCTGTTTTCACAACCGAAGGTGCATGTCAACTATGTCGGCTATTTCTCCGTCCTGAGCGGCATTGACCAGTTTCAGTCCGCTCGCTCGGCCGGCGATCGTATCGATATTTACTTCCCGGGCAAGCGCATCGAGATAGGAACTTCGTATGCACGATTTCTGCAGGGAACACACAATAACTCCGTCGGAGCCCACTTCTGGTGGCTACCCTGGCGGTCTCCCTTGCAGGTGCGCTCCGAGTACGCCCATGGAGAGCATGCCCAAGGGTATTGGCTCGAAGCCTCCTATCGACTTTCGCAATGGCGCGGAGCGGACAGCATCATCGGCCGAATCGAGCCTCTCTTCCGCATGCAGCAAGTCTTTCGCAACAGTCCCGACCCCGGAGATGGTTTGCCTGCTGCCGACACGAAACAGGCAGACTTTGGCTTCGATTATCACCTGCCGCATGAGGTGCGAATTAATACGAGTTATTCCCGGAAGTTCTCTTCGGGCGGCAATGCAAACATCTGGGACATGTCACTGACGTATCGCTTTCTGTTTCCCGTATGGCGAGGCCGCAAATGAAGATCGCCCGAACATCATGTATGTGCCTATGGCTCGCGACCCTCTCGGTTGCCAACGTATTTGCTCAGGGGAAGCCTGCATCATCCGCCAAAGCCACTCGTGCATCGAAGCCCCCGACATCCTCCGCGCAACCGGCTGCGGCCACTGTCGCGCAAGATCCTGGGGAACGCAAGTTCCAGGCTAACTGCAGCCGCTGTCACAATGCGCCGGAGCAGCTTTCGCCGCGCATAGCCGGGACTGTGGTCCGCCACATGCGAGTGCGCGCCTCACTTAGCGCCGAGGACGAGCGCGACATTCTCAGATATCTAGCTCCCTGATTTTTTAGATAGGACTCAACCTCATTGGTTCCAACTCACGAGAGATATAGATCATGAAAATCAAGTTCTACGCGTCGTTCTTTATCGCAGTCCTCTTCGCGGCCATTGCCCTTCCTTCCCATTCCTATGCTCAGGGCGCACCTCAACGTGTCGAAGTCGTCGCGAAACGTTTCAACTTTACGCCCAATGAGATCACGCTTAAGAAGGGTGTGCCGGTGGTGCTCGTGCTTACGAGTAAAGATGTAAATCATGGCTTGAAGTTCAAGGAATTGAACCTGGATATCAAAGTCAAAAAGCACGCAACCATCGAAGTGCCCTTTACCCCAACCAAGGCAGGGACTTTTGTCGGACAATGTTCTGTCTTCTGCGGGGCGGGGCATGGATCGATGAAGATGACGTTCCATGTGACGGAGTAACGATGCTCCGCCCTCTCCAATTCGTCCTGCTTGTTGCGGTACTTCTGGTGTGCGGCTGCAAAGTCAGTCCACCGGGGAAGTTGGAGCGACGTGTCATGGTGGAGACCAAGCACCGCCTCACCGTGCGAAATAAGTCTGAGAAAAACCCTCTGCCTTTTACCGCAGAAAATCTTGCGGCGGGCAAGGAAGCCTTCGGTCACTACTGCATTGCGTGTCATGGGCTTGATGGGCAGAACACCGGGGTACCCTTCGCAGACCGCATGTCTCCACCTTTGCCATCGCTGGCTTCCGTGGAGGTGCAGTCCTATACCGATGGCCAACTCAAGTGGATTATCGACAACGGAATTTCTCCGTCGGGTATGCCGGCGTCAAAGGGCACGCTCAGCGATGACGAGATCTGGTCCATCGTGCATTTCCTTCGCCATCTGCCACCGGCTGGCAGTCTTGGCGAACCGGAGATGTACAGCCACTAACAGCAGCACTGAGGGGGAAAGCGATGAGATGGAGCGCACCGGCAGATAAGAGGGTCGTAGATGCCGTGGTTGCGACTTTTTGCGATTCGGCAGAACGCTCCCGCGAGCGCCTTGCAGTATTTAAGTACCGAGATTGGGCGCGCACATATTACTGGCTGGACGCAAGTGGCATGGCTTTGTACTTTCTCGATGAGCTTCAGACGCTGGGCATCGAGGACGCACTGCCTGCGGAGGTGCTTGCTCGGCTCCGTCAGAATCTTGCCGACAATCAGATGCGAAGCTCGGCGGTGTTCACAGAATTTACAGAGATCAATCGCGCGTTTCAGCAGGCCGGCATCCTTTATTCGAATTTAAAAGGCTTCACGCTTTCCCCAGAGTCATGCCCCAACCCCGTGCTGCGGTGCCAACTGGACCTGGACTTCCTTGTCGATGGCCGTCATTTGGAACTATGCAAGAAGATTCTTGCCAAGGCCGGTTATCGACTGACTGCTGCAACCGGAACGGTGTGGGAGTTCAAGGCTGGATCTTCTGAACTGGCAAGCATCGAGGACCATTACAAGCCTAAGCCGCAGCGCTCTGTAGAACTGCACTTCGCTGCATCTGCGTTAGATGGCTGTTCGCCGCTACGTGACGAGCGTCTGGATCGCTTGCGACTGCATTTCTTGAATGGGATTGCTTTTCCGGCCCTATCGGTCGGAGATCTATTTGTCGGGCAGGCGTTGCATCTCTTCGGACATCTGCGTAGTGCTTGCACTCGTCTCGCATGGCTTCTCGAATACAAGCGCCATGTATCGGTTCGTTATGGCGACCAGGAGTTCTGGAGAGAGGTGGAAGAGTGCTCGCAAACTCAGCCACAGGCACCGATTGCGATCGGTCTGGTTACGCTGCTTTCATCGCAAATCTTTGCTGGCCGCACCCCCGACCTGCTTGAGAGTTGGACACTGGAACGCCTTCCCGCTGCGGTGAGGTTGTGGGTCGAACATTATGGACGGCGGGCACTTCTCGCCGATTTTCCGGGCACAAAGCTTTATCTGCTGTTGGAGGACGAACTGGCACGCGGAGACAGCTCGTGGCAGAAAAAAAAGTGTGCCAGCCTTCTTCCTCTGCACCGCGTCCCAACGATCGTTTATGCGGGACCTGACGACAACGTTTTGAAATGGCTTCGCAGAGAGGTCTACCAGACACGCTTCGTTCTTTTTCGTCTCCGCTTCCACGTTCTTGAGGGCTTGCGATACATGATCGAGTTCACGCGATGGAAGCGACAGACTACTGCGCTACAAAAGTGCCCGCCCTATCAGGGGGAGCAAAGTCCTTCTCCCAGCAAGAGCTTAAGATCATGACTTCTCTATGGCCAACTCGACTCGTAAAACGGACGAGGGCATATCTGTGGGTCATGCTATTGGCTGCTGCATCATGCAGCGTGATATACGCCCAACAGTCACCGCCTGCGTCCGGCCCGATAGCATCCACAGACGCCAATACAACAAGTTTGAGCTCTGAGGGGACAACATCCGATAACACGCGCCTCGGCTCTCGCAGTTCGCTCACTGCCGGCCAGATCGACGCGATTCTGCAGCAGAAGCCTGAGGTTGTTATCGAGATTAAGTCGTTAGTAGCCGAGCGGCTTCAGCAGCAGGGCATCGACACGCAGGCCGACTCAATCAGCGACGAGATGCTCTATCAACAAATCAGTTCCAGTTCCGCTCTACGCAGCACCATCACTTTATGGCTCCGCGCCCGCGGATATATCTCGAACACTGATCTCCAACGTTTGCTGACGGAAGGCGGCGATGACGGAGCCTTGTCATTTACGCAGCCCTTCGACTCGCTCACACAGATGCCTGGTTCCGATCTGTTGAAAATGGAACCTTCCTTTGGTAGCAACATGGTTGGGACACCGCTCAACGATAACTCTTCACTTCGACCAGAGGTAACCCACAACCCAATAACCCAACCATCCAGAGAGGGCGACAAGCGAGGACGCAATATTACCGACAATCCTGAAGTTTTGCGTCTTCCCACTCCCTATAATCTGCTTTCGCTGCGCGACCTTTACACACAAGTTCCGGACGACAGCGTTAAGCTTAAGCGCTTCGGCAGCGAAGTCTTTCTCAATCGCGATGTAACATCAGCGGGTCGTAACGGTCTCGCTTCAAGTTCTATGCCCATCGATGTCCCGGTGGGCCCCGATTATGTCCTTGGCACAGGCGATGGCCTGATGATCAATCTCTCGGGAGGTATCTCGCAGAGTTTGAATAGAGTCATCGATCGTGAGGGAAAAGTTGTTTTGCCCGAGGCCGGTCCACTTGTTGTTTCTGGTCTTACGCTACAACAAGCCCAGTCGGCTATCGAAAACGCACTGAAGCGACAGTTCCATAATGCGCACGTTGATGTCAGTGTCGCTCGTCTACGCTCAGTGCGTGTCTATGTTGTGGGAGACGTACAGCGTCCGGGAGCCTACGAGCTCAACTCGCTCTCGACACCTCTTAACGCGCTTTATGCTGCCGGAGGCCCCACCAGCATTGGCTCACTCCGCTTTGTGCGTCACTATCGAGGCAAGCAACTCATCCGTGAGATCGATCTGTATGACTTTTTATTGCATGGTGTCCGCATGGATGACGAGCGCCTGGAGGCTGGAGACACTCTTCTTGTGCCGCCAGCCGGTCCGCAGGTCGCGGTCACAGGCATGGTCAAACGGCCAGCCATCTATGAGCTTAAGGGCAGCTCGACTCTAAACGATGTGCTGGAAGATGCCGGAGGAGCGACGGTTGCAGCTGCTTTGGACCACATCACGATCGATCGCATTCAAGCGGACCAGCGTCGCGAGACGGTTAGCTTTAATCTTCCGTCGCCTGGCACGCCGGAGTCCACTCTTAAGGCCCTTTCTTCCTTCTCTGTAAAAGATGGAGATCGTATTCGAGTGGCGTCCATTTTGTCATACAGCAAGAGCGCCATCTACGTGCAAGGTCACGTTGCTCGGCCTGGCAAGTATGCCTATCGCGAAGGCATGCAGCTTAGCGATGTCATTCGGAGCTATCAGGACCTTCTGCCGGAGCCCGCCGTCAAAGGGGATATCGTGCGACTGGTGCCACCGGACCTGCATCCGGAGACCATTCAATTTAATTTGGCTGACGTGCTGATAGGGAACAGCAACATTGCGCTCCAACCCTTCGATACCATTCGCATCTTCGGAAGGTACGAGGTTGATTCGCCCCAGGTGACCATTCGAGGCGAAGTGCTGCGCCCGGGGACATATGCACTTTCACAGGGAATGACCGCAGCCCAGCTCGTCAGAATGGCTGGCGGCTTTAAGCGCGACGCGCTGCTTGAAAACGCCGATCTGGCGAGCTACACCATTCAGGACGACAAGAAGGTTATTAGCCAACGAACGACGATCAATATAGGCACAGTTGTGAAGGACGGTGATTCCACAACTGACGTTTCGCTAAAGCCTGGCGACGTTCTCACGATTCATCAACTATCTGGCTGGAATGACATCGGCGCTTCTATCACCCTCAAAGGCGAGGTTACCTACCCGGGGAGCTACGGGCTACAGGATGGGGAGCGGCTTAGCTCTGTGCTGCATCGTGCAGGCGGCTTCCGCGATGCTGCTTATCCTATCGGAGCTGTTCTGGTGCGAACGCAGGTACGTGAGTTGGAAGAGAAGAGCCGTGACGAACTCATTCGACAGATTGAGACGACCTCAGCTTCAGCTCGTCTCGCGCCTAACCTTACCGGCCAGGATCAGACGGGGGTTGTTCAAGCGGCAGCTCAACAGCAGAAGGAGGTTCTCCAAAGGCTGCGCAGCCAACCGGCAAGTGGGCGCATGGTGATTCACATCAGCGCCGATATCAATAGCTGGGCCGACACTCCGGCCGACATTGAACTGCGCAGCGGCGATGTGATTACTGTGCCCAAGCGACCAGGGTTCGTACTGGTGACAGGGCAGGTCTATAACGCGTCTGCCATTACTTTCGTTCCTGGTAAAAACGCTGGCTGGTACCTCCGTCGAGCAGGTGGAACAAACGATGTCGCTAATCGCAAGGAGATTTTTATCATTCGAGCAAATGGCTCTGTTGTCGGTAGACGCTCCGGAGAATGGTATGAGCACGATGTACTCTCCACCCGTCTCGATCCCGGTGATGTCGTTGTTGTCCCGCAGAAAATCATTGGCGGCTCACTCTTCTGGCGGAACCTTCTAACAATCGCACAGTTATCTTCTTCTATTGCCTTTACTGCCGCAGTTGCCGGTGTTTTCTAGTTCCTATGCTCAGGTTTGTCATGCTGCTGCTTTTTCCACTTACGCCAACGCAAGGCCAGACACAGCCAGAGGTCGGCCTGTGTGCGCTGAGCAAGATGAGGAGTAGACAAGAGGTAAATGCGAACTTGGAATTTCTCCGCGGTGGGAATCTTCGCGGCACTCATTTCACTGCAGATTTCGCGTTACGGCCAGACTGGCAGTTGCGTGCGGTCACGCAAGTGGAGCGATGGAGGTTCCCCCTTTTTTCAGATCGCATCGCGAATGCCCTGAGAGGCACTCTTCAACTCTCTTACTGGTACTGGTCTCCAGCGAGGAAACACAAATGAATGACGTAGAGAACATCATGGCGTCATCAGCCTCACAGTCCGCTGCCCAGGCCAACTGGGTAACGAACGCCACGTTGCTGTGGGAGCATCGGAGCTTGCTGGCGCGTGTCACCGGAACTGCTTTGATCGTAAGCGCGCTTATCGTATTCCTCATTCCCAAGCGATACGAATCTGTGGCGCGCCTGATGCCGCCGGAGCAACCCAGTTCCGGCGCCGCAATGCTTGCTGCGATTGCGGGCCGTTCTGTGGGCGGTTTGGGGAACTTCGCCAACCTCGCCGGGAATCTCTTCGGCGGCAGAACGTCAGGCGCACTCTTCATAGATCTTCTCCGCAGCCGAACCATTAGCGATCATCTCATCGATCGTTTCGATCTGCAAAAGACCTATCGTAAGCTCTATCGCGTCGACACCGTGAAGTACCTTGCGCACCGCACCACGATCGTAGAAGACAAGAAAAGCGGGGTGATTACCCTCACCTTCACCGATACTGACCCACAGCGCGCCCGCGCAATAACACAGGCATATCTCGACGAGCTAAACAGCATCATCACTCGTTCCAATACTTCCTCTGCTCGACGAGAGAGGGAGTTCATTGAGAAGCGTCTCGTTAGTGTTCACGCAGAATTGGAGGATGCGGAAAAGAATCTAAGTAGTTTTTCCAGCACGCATACCATGCTTGACGTCAAAGAGCAGACACATGCAATGGTTGATGCTGCCGCAAAACTTCAAGCGGAACTCATTGTTGGACAATCGGAACTCGATTCACTCAATCAGATATATGGCCCTGAAAATGTTCGCGTCAGGGCTGCGCAAGCCCGTATCGCCAGTCTGCAACGCGAACTGGCCAAATTAAGCGGTAGCAGTGCGGCAATATCTGAGGAGGCAAACACAAACTCCGGCCAGAACGACGAAAGTCTGTATCCCTCTCTTCGTCAGCTCCCACGTCTTGCAGTCCCCTATGCAGATTTATATCGTCGCGTCCGCATTCAGGAGACTGTCTTCGAGCTGCTCTCGCAACAATACGAGATGGCCCGCATCCAGGAGGCCAAAGATACGCCCGTAGTCAGCATCATCGATCCGCCCCTGGTCGCCGAAAAGAAGTCATTCCCTCCGCGCCTTCTAGCCATTCTCTTGCTCTCTCTATTCTCAGCGGCGGGTACATCTGCCTTCATCCTTGCCCGCTATTTTTGGAATCAGGTTAGTCCTACAGATCCGCGCAGGCTTCTCGCGCAGCAGATTGCCGATAGCTTCAACGCGCAGATAAGGCGCCTTTCTCCACAGAGTAGAGGTGCCCAGTGAAAGCGCACCTATCCAACGCTGCTTACGGTGTATTCGACTACGCGGCGCACCCGGTAGGAATGCTTCTGGTTGCTCCGGTGTTGCTGCATCATTTGGGAACCGCTCAGTATGGCGTGTGGGTGGTGGCCACAGCCGCCGTGAGCGCAGGAAGCATCGTAGCTTCAGGTTTCGGCGATGCAAATATTCAGTACATTGCCAGCCTTCACAGCAGAGGAGAGGCTGCGGCGGTGCAGCGAGCCGTTCGCAGCACGATGGGCATCAATCTGCTTCTTGGTGCGACGCTCGCGCTGGCTTTTTGGATGCTGTCATCTCTGCTTGCCAGGCACGTTGCACCGATCAATCTCAGATTGCAAATCGCATGCCTTTGGTCACTGCGTATTGCCAGCTTGTTGATGCTGGTGCGCGCGATTGAGAGCGTCTGTATAAGTACGCAGCGGGCCTTTGAACGTTATGGCGTCGCGGTACGCGTCAGCATCCTGGCTCGCCTTCTTACGCTGGCCGTTGCCGTCCTGCTCGCCTACTGCGGGCTCGGTGTGATCAGCATCATGGCAGCCACGGCTGTGTCCATGGTTCTGGGAACGGCGGTTCAGCTCGTTGGACTCAAGCAGCATCTCGACGTGGAATCGTTGTTGCCCTCGTTCGATCGTGCCGCTACAACTGCGCTGTTCGGCTTTGGCATCTTCAGTTGGCTACAGGCAGTTTCAGGCGTCATCTTCAGCCAGTCAGACCGGCTGATTCTGGGTGCCTCGTTAGGAGCGACGTCCGTTACGGCCTACGCACTTTGCGTGCAGATGGCACAGCCTATTTATGGCATCGCTGCGTCGGGGCTACATTTCCTATTTCCATACCTTTCGGGCCGTCAAGCTACAACGCCACTGCCATCCCTGAAGAAAACGATTCTGATTGCCTTCACAATTAACTTATTTCTGGTCTCGGCGGAGACGGCTGCAGCCCTTCTCTTTGGCCGCGCTGTTCTTCGCATTTGGGTGGGGGAGGAAATTGCCCAGAACGCTTCTTTGGTGCTCGCGCCAATTGTCTGGAGCTTTGCGCTACTCGGTTTGAATGTCACCGGCTACTACACCATGCTTGCGCTGGGCCATGTACGTGCGGTGACCTGGCTCAACTTCGCGGGCGGAGCTGCAATGCTGTTCATGATGGCGCTGCTACTGCCGCGCATGGGCATTCATGGCATTGCCGTGGCTCGTCTCTTTTATGGCCTGAGCGCCCTGTTCATCTATCTTCCGCTCATTCGTCTCTTGCGCGATAAGAGCGGCGCGCATCAGCCTGTGTCGGGCACCTATCCGATCTGCGAGGACTTATGAACGCCAGTATTGGAACGATGGAGGTATCGGCTGTACGTAGCCAGCAGATGATGCCGCTCCCAGGAGTGGTGGGTTTCTACTTCGGCTTCCGTCTTTGTATCTCGTACCTTTTTTTTCAATCCGATCCGCAGACTGGAGCCGCAGTAAGCATAGTCCTGAACTTCTTCTTATTCGCCATTGTCGTGTTTCACTCGCTCGGTGCTGCACCTATCACCCTCGCCTCGACACTGCGCGTCCCGTGTTTCCGCTGGGTGATGGCCTTTCTCAGCTTTTCCTTATGTAGCCTGATTTGGAGTGTCACGGTTTCCGTCATTGTCGCCTTCGCCTATTGGTGTGGGATGGCGGCAGACGTTGCGATGGTCGTTCTGCTGCTTCGCACTGGACCCGCGGACAGGATGTCTGCTGCTCTCATGAAAGGGTATGTTTGCGGAGCTTGGTTCATCGCTCTGGTCGCATGGCTATCGCCAACCATGCAGGATCTTCGGCCTGGAGATAACGATTTTTTCAGCCCAAATGCTATTGGCTTTACCTGCGCGTTCGGAGTATTTCTGGCCCAATATCTGAACCGATCTATAGGGCGCTGGAAGGTTTCCGCAATTTTTCTGAGCATTACGCTATTGCGCAGTCTCAGCAAAACCACCATCGTTGCATTTCTAATAAGCGAAGCGCTTTTACTTCTACACGACAAATCGATAAACCGCAGACAAAAGATAACGCTCGCCGTGGCTTCCATACTTGTCATCGCAGCATTCTGGGGTCTGATTGCGGCCTATTATTCGGTCTACACGAACGCCGGCAATGAAGCCGAAACGCTCACTGGCCGGATAGGCATCTGGGCGTTTGTGTTTGAGCGATCTCTCGATCGGCCGTGGATAGGTCACGGTTTCCACTCCTTTCGCAACGTCATACCACCCTTCGGAACATTTGAAGCCTGGCACGCGCACAACGAACTTCTCCAGCAGTTTTATGCCTATGGAGTAACAGGCGTATTGCTGATGATCTCTCTATACGTCAGTTTCTATCGCCAGCTCAAGCGTCTTGCTCCACCTTCGTTGAAGCCGCTTCTCTTTAGCCTGCTTGTCTTTATTCTCGTGCGCGGAATGGGGGATACGGAGCGTTTCGATCTCTCCTTCCCCTTATGGTCGATCGCATTGATCAGTCTGACGCTGGCGCTACCCAACTCATCGCGCGAGGTGGGAGTATGAGATTCCTTCGCACACTCCAGCAACAAGACTCTGGGACATTCAGGCTAAGCTTGCAACGGAAAGTTGGCAACTCATGAAGATCGTCATCGCAGTTGTATCTTCGGCTACACACCTCTCGGGTGTTTCCCGCCACGCAGCCAATCTGGCTCGATGTCTGCTAACGCGTGCCGATGTGCGGGCCGTCCATCTGATCGTAGCTCGGTGGCAGTACGATTCTCTGTACGAAGCGTTGCCGCAAGATGATCCAAGATTGCACATCCATTCCGTCAGTCTCGGAGCTAGCGCGCTAAGCCGCAATCTTTGGTACTACTTGAAACTCCCTGTTCTCGCCAAACAACTCAAGGCAGATATAGTTCATCTGGCCTATCCCGTTCCGCTGAATCGGCGAGCCTTTCACTGCTCTACAGTCGTCACTCTTCACGACCTCTACCCTTATGACATTCCTGCCAACTTCGGTTTCCCAAAGGTGTTGGTCAACAGGCTCATTCTGCGGCAGTGCCTGTGCTCTGCGGACGCTATCGCGTGCGTCTCCGAGAGCACCTTACGCCAGCTCGATATTTATGCTCCGCGGCTCGAGTTGCAAAAGGCAGTTACTATCTACAACTGCGTTGAGCCTGGTCCACCCATGGCTACGCAGAGCCCGCTTCCAAGCTGGCATGGGGAACCCTTCATTCTTCTTGTTGCGCAACACCGGCGCAACAAGAACATCTTGCTTGCCTTGCAGGTCTTTCATCGTTTGCTCCGCAGTGGGGAAATCTGTTCCACGGGATTGCTTGTCGTCATTGGTATTGAAGGGCCGGAAACTGTACGCATTCACCGCTTTATTCATGATGCTGGCCTAACGCGCCACGTCATCCTTCTTCACGGAGTTTCAGATGCAGGGCTGCAGTGGTGCTACGGGCACTGTGAGCTGCTTCTGGCCCCCTCCATCATCGAAGGCTTTGGACTCCCGGTAGTGGAAGCAATGCTTCATCGCTGCCGCATTGTGTGTTCCGATATACCCGCCTTTCGCGAGGTCGGTGGAACATACTGCCACTACGTTAAGCTGCAGCCCTCGGCATCGGCAGAGGACGCTTTCGTCCATGCCATTGAGCTTGCCCGCGAAAATATCAATCACCGCGTCCCCGTGACAGATCGTTTTTCCAGTCCGCATATCGCGGATGCTTATCTGCAGCTCTATACCCGTCTGCGTAATGGCTGCTTTGCCAGTGGCACCTGCAGCCACTGTCATCTGGTTCCGTTGTTAGAAAGAGAGGGCAATTATGAACGCCTTAATAAATAGTCGAAAAAAAGCGAACATACTCGGCATCCGCATCGATGCTGTCAACATGGAAGAAGCGCTTGAACGCATTGCGGTGGAGTTGCGTCAACGACGGAAGGGCTATGTGTGCCTTGCGGGTGTTCACGGAGTCATGGAAGCTCAGCGTGATCCAGCGCTGGCAGCGATCTATGCAGGTGCAGCACTTGCCGCACCCGATGGAATGCCAACAGTATGGATGGGGCGTCACCAAGGATTTAGAAAAATGGAACGGGTCGCGGGCCCCGATCTCATGCTGGAGGTAATCAGTCGGAAAGAATTCAAAGGCTACTCCCACTTTCTTTGCGGGGGAAAAGATGGCATCGCCTATGAACTCCAGGAAAAGCTTCTTGCTCGTTATCCGTCCGTGAAAATTGCTGGTATTTACACGCCGCCATTCGGGCCAATGCCGCATGCCCAGGAGATGGAATTTGTAGACATGGTTAACCGCTTGCAGCCTGATATTGTCTGGGTTGGCATCAGCACGCCTAAGCAGGAGCGCTTCATGGCCCGCTATCTTCCTTTGCTTGATACCACGCTCATGTTTGGGGTCGGAGCAGCTTTCGATTTTCATACAGGTCGTATCGCTGATTGTGCGGACTGGATTAAGCGGGCCGGATTGCAATGGCTTGACCGCCTCCTTCAAGACCCCAGGCACCTGTGGAAGCGCTACCTGCGCAATAATCCTCCGTTCCTCTTCTACAGCTTCCTGCAACTAACCGGTCTCAGAGTGTATTCGCTCCAGCCTCCTCCGGAACCACAGATCATTCCGTCACCGGTATGGAGCGAGGCTCGATCTTCATCTGAATAAACATATTTTTGCCGCACTAACGGTTTGTAGAAGGACGCATCGCTGGATGCGAAATCGTGACGAAATGCTGACAATTTGGTGACAACCCACTCGTCGCGCCTGCCTACACTTAGCCCTGTCGGCACTCGATACGTTCAAGGTGAAATACGTGAAAATCTATGGCATATGGCGACAAGTTTATCTACTCATCTTGTGGGTCCTCTTCACGGTAGTTTCCGGCTATGGACAGGATGCCGCAACCGGAGCTATCGCCGGCACCGTGCATGATCCATCTGGAGCGCTGATTACAAGCGCAAGTGTGAATGCGGTCAGAGATCAGACGCATCTTTCCAGATCAGTGCGAGTGAACGCCGAGGGCTCCTTTCGCTTATCGTTTCTTCCCCCAGGGACATACTCCGTAACTGTTCAGGCCGATGGGTTCGAACAAGGCTCAATGCACGCTATTCCTGTCAATGTCGGCGAGGTCACCAGTCTTTCGCTTAAGCTCGCTACCGGTAAAGTCAAAGTCAGTGTTCAGGTGGATGCCACCCAGCCACAAACGTCTGCGTTGGGTCATGTCACCGACGAATCGACGATTCAATCGCTTCCACTGGCGAATCGCAACTACACGCAGATACTTGCACTGTCTCCAGGTGTGGCAGTGGAACTGCCGAACGCCGCCAACCTGGGACGCAATAACCAAAACGTCAGCGCCAATGGTGGTGGAACAACTGCCAATAACTTTCAATTCAATGGAATCGACGCTAACAACCTCTCGCAGAACTCAGCCTCTGGCTATCAGTCGGAGGTGGGCCTTGCCATACCCGCACCCGATGTCATTCAGGAATTCAAAGCGCAGACCGGCGGCTATGACGCAGGATATGGTCGTGGCTCGGGAGCCAACGTAGATGTCATTAGCAAGACAGGCAGCAACCATCTGCATGGAAGCATGTGGGAATTCTTTCGCAATGACGTACTCAACGCCAACGATTTTTTCGCCAAAGCCAACGGACAACCACGGCCAGTGCTTAAGCAGAATCAATTCGGCTTTACTCTCGGGGGGCCGATCCGGCGAGACAAAACTTTTATCTTCGCTGCATACCAAGGAACAACGCAACGCAACGGCGACTCAAGCCTCTCGCTCGTCACGGCGTTCCTGCCTCAGTTGACAGCAGATCGCTCGGCAGCCGCTCTTGGCGCGCAGTTTTGCCCTGCCAACCATCCCGGCAACACTGGCTACCAGACCTTTGCTGGCGGCATACAAATCGCCTGCGATGGCTCCAACATTAACCCCGCCGCCCTCGCGCTCTTGAATTTCAAGTTCAGCAATGGAGCCTATGCTATTCCAGGTCCGCAGACCATTTTGCCCGCTACAAGTCCCAATCAACTGCCTGTTGGTGAATCAACCTTTTCTCTTCCGGCACAGTATCGTGAGGATCAGTTCACCGTCAATTTAGATCACGCCATTTCAGCGTCGAACGAGTTGTCGGGACGCTTCTTTTATTCGCGCGCCCCCACCGTGGAACCTTTCTCGCCCTTCGGGGCGGACGTTCCGGGATGGGGCACCAGCGAACTCGATCAGAACCACATGTTCGTCCTCTCTGATACGCATGCCTTCAGCCCGAACCTCATCAATGTGGCGCGGTTCGGCTTTATACGCTTCGATGGCTTCGCCTCCATTGCACAGCCAATCGCCGCAGCCGATCTAGGGATGGCCACACCGGGATCGCTTCCCGAAATCCCAGGCCTATCTGTGAATGGTCTCTTTACCATCGGCACTGCAGGTCAACCCTTTTACTGGCAGAACACCAATACCTTCGTCTGGCAGGACACCGCCTCGTTCACGCGCGGCAGACATTCTATCCGCGCAGGTGTCGAGGTGAAACGCCATCAGGTGGATGTGAATGTTCCATTCGTCAGCGACGGATTTCTCTCCCTCAGGTCGCTGCCTGATCTGCTGTTAGGCCAAAGTGCCTCACAGAACGGCGGCATAGCGAGTAACGTCTACTCAGTTACGGGTTCATCCGGCATCTTCGCCAAATACGAACGCTATACCGACTTTGCCGGTTTCCTCCAGGACGATATTCAACTCACTTCCCGTCTCACTATCAATACGGGCGTTCGCTATGAAATATTTGGCCCTCCGTCGGAGACCAATGGTCGACTTCCTACCTTCGATCCATCCATCGCGAGCGCTACAGTGCCAGCATCGGGCTCACTCAGCGGCTTTGTCCTGCCTGCAAACTACACCGGTCCGCTACCTAACGGTGCCATCAAGTCATCCACTTCGGGTTTGTGGGCTACAACCTATAACGACATCTCCCCGCGCATTGGTTTCGCTCTTCGACTCTCCGATAGACCCGACATACTTCTGCGCGGCGGCTATGGCATCTACTACGACAGAATGTCCGGCGACCTCGCAGAGACTACAGTCGGTCAACCTCCATTCTCATTCAAGCAATCCCTCGCAGGAGCACAGAACGGGGCTGCAACTTTGCAGCAGCCTTACAATCCCATACTTCCGCCAACCTCAAGCTTTCCCATCTTTCTTCCACGCGTTCCCGGTGGTGGACTCTCTCTCGCGGCAATTTCGCCTCGCTTGCAGGACCCGTACACACAGCAGTACAACCTCAATCTTCAGGCCGAACTCGCTCCAAATATGCTCTTTGAGATCGGATATGTGGGCGCCAAGTCGACGCACCTTACGGGATGTGTCGAATTCAATCAGGCACTTCTCGCGAGTCCTCAGAACCCCATTGGCGGGGTAACTACCAACACCTTCGAAAACGTTGTCCAGCGCCTTCCCTTCGAGGGTATAGCGTCAGGATCGTATATCTGCCAAACTACCTTCAACGCCAGTTACAACTCTCTTCAAACGAGCGTGACCAGGCGCCTTATGCGTGGTCTGGAGTTTCTCGGCAGCTACACATGGTCGAAGGAATTGAATGCCACCAGCGGTTCCGGTGGTCTCTCGAACTTCGAGTTAGGCTTTCTCACTAACGATCAAACGAATCCGCGGCAGGCGCGCGGTCTTGGCGACTTTGATCGGGCCCATCGTGGCGTTCTTAGTCTGGTATACACGGTGCCGAAACCTGCTGTTCAGTCTGAAGTAACGCGGCAGGTGCTCTCCAACTGGTCCATCGCAACGGTGGCAGTCGCAGAATCAGGCAGCCCCATCACGGTTACCGACAGCAACGCAGGCTCCATCTACGGGAACCTGTCTGGCTTTTCGCGAGCAGAATGTACGGGTGTCAATCCTGCCACATCCGGTTCGACCTTCTCCCGTCTGCAGGGCTATCTCAATCCGGCTGCGTTCACATCTGCTCCTTCTGTCGGGGGCGACCCCAACTCAACCACCTTCGGTAACTGTGGCGTCGGAATTCTTCGCGGGCCAGCTCAACGCAATATAGACCTTGCCATTTCACGAGCGTTCCCAATCAAAGAGTTTGGCAGTCTCCAGTTTCGCGCCGAATTCTTCAACTTCACCAACACCGCGAACTTCGGTAATCCGATCAGCAATCTTACTGCTGGAGCTGCTTTCGGTCTTATCACCTCAACTACGACCAACCCAAGAATTATTCAATTTGCGCTGAAATATGCGTACTAAAACGATGAAAAAGTTGCTTCTGCTTCTCATATTTCTGTCACTCGCAAACTCTTCGCTCCATGCGGGAATTTTTCAGCGCGGCAAGGTGCAGCTTATCTGCCACCGCACTGCAAATCGAGACATGCCGGAGAACACTTTAGAATCGATCGAGCTCGCCGCGCGCATGGGTTGCAACATTGTTGAAGTCGACATCAGGCGCACCCTTGACGGGCAACTGGTTCTCAATCATGACGGCTACCTCGAACGGCTGACCAGTGGTATGGGCAACGTGGAACTAACTTCATACGATGAATTGCACCTTCTCGACACCGGAGCATGGATGGGACAGCGCTTCATCCACATGGACGTTCCTCGCTTTGAGGATGCGCTTCAGGTTGCCCGCGAGCAAGGAATCGGCCTGTACCTTGACATCAAGACCAAGGGGATCGGTCCCCTTGTGCTCGCGGCCTTGCAACGAGAGGGGATGCTAGAGCGAGTCGTCTTCGGCGGCGAATGGGAGGATGTCCCTCCGCTATACCCAAAGGCCAATCAGGATGCCGTGGCATATGTCGATCCTGGCGTTACTCCTGAACAGGTAACAACTCTTCAGCACGAAGGCAAATTCGTTGTAGCGAACTTTTCCGCAAACTCGCACGAGATGGACCTTCCATCGATGCGTGCAGCGGTGGCCGCGGGGGTTGACGCGATCAACGTCGATTATCCCCAGCTCGGTGCCGACGCAGTGGGCAGGCCGGTGGAAACAAAGCTCGCAGCTCTGGCGCGTGCCGCAAGCGCCGGTTCTGTTGAAACACGTGTAGCGGCCATCCGCAAGTTGTCTCACTATCCTGGCTTTCCCACGCAGCAACTCTTTCAACGTTGGCTCCGCGATCCCGAGGATCAGATATCTCGCGCATCTGCAGTTGCTCTGGTCATCGCACGTCCGGCCACGCCTGTTCAGATATTTGTAGATGCGCTCTCCGCGCCTGAGGTGTCGGCAAGGCAAAATGCAGCCTGGGCAATTGGAATGCAGTCCGCGCCGGCCACCGATGCACTACTTCCTCTGTTGGCCGACAAAAACGCCGAAGTAATCAAAGAAGCGCTGCTTGCAATTAGCCGCTGTCCCGGCGATGTTCCCGCAAACCGGCTTCTCCCTTTTCTCAACAGTAGCATCCCAGTCGTGCGGGGCGCTGCGGCACTTGCGCTCGCGCGCCATCAGCCACAGGTTGCGGCTCATGCTATTCCTGAGCTTCTGAATCGGGAAGAACGGGAGATCGCTCGTAACTATGCGCAGTATGTGCTTAAAGGGAAACCCAAGCTCACGCAACAGGAGATTGATCCAATCATTGAGACCTATCGAGAACAGATGAAACTTATCCAGGCTCTTGAATTTCTTGCCCCAAGCGATGCTCTGCATACGCTCGCAGCCCAGGCATTTCGCCCGGTTGAAGATTACTCCCGCGTAACTTCGCTCGTGTCCGGTTACCAACTATGGGATCGCATTGCCGTTGATCCAGGCCCGGCGATTCAGGCTCTCAGTTCTCACGACACCGAAGTTGCCAGCCGGGCAGAATGGATTTTGGTCAATGCCGGACCATCTGTCCTTCCCATCCTGCGGCAGACGTTACCCTCTGCCGATGCAACCACTCGTGCACACATGATTCGCATCCTCGCCTGGCAAGGCGACACCGAATCCATTCCGTTGTTGCGCGCTCTCGATATTTCGAACCCACAGGATTTGGCTCTGAGGGGTTGGGCGCTTGAAAAGATCAACTTACTCAGTTTCAAGCCGTAAGGGATTTCTATTGCATACGAGCGAAACAAAATACAGAGTTCTTATGTGAGTTCGCACTCGTTGCAAAGACTAAATAACTCTCAAAGAAGGCCAGACAGTAAGCGGGGGAAGGATGAAGTTACGATGATTGACCTCTCGGCAGATCAGAGTCCCGACATCGATACATCTGCGTCGGCTCCGGAAGCTGACCCATTGCTCTGCAATTTAGGACTGCCATTTCACGCTATCTTCTATCCACTTGGTTTTGCCGTTGAAATTATTACGAATGAGCAGGCCATTCTCGATATGGCCAACGAGAGTTGGGGCCATTTCCATCAGAGGTATACAAGACCTACTTTGCAGTTCCGCATCGGTATCGCGGAGAAAGGTTCTGCCGACTGCCCGCCGGCACCGGTAGTACGGGGCCAGCGCCATTTGGTATCTATTGTGGCTGACGCGCACAATCAGGCCATCTGTGATCTGAAGGCTGGCTTTGCCTTCGCCTGGTTGAGTCACTCTGCCCTGCAACATCGAAGTTATCTGCGTTATCACTTCATCGAGGCAGCAGCTCTCCTTCTCCTCTCAACCTCCTACGTGACAGCTATTCATGCGGCATGTGTCAGCCGGCATGGCCAAGGTATGCTTTTATGCGGAGACTCGGGCGCCGGTAAATCGTCGCTTGCCTATGCCTGCGCGCGTGCCGGATGGACCTATACGTCGGACGATGCAAGTTATCTTCTGAGCGACGCCAATCCTCCGCGTGTCATCGGAAACTCACGTCAGCTACGCTTCCGTCCCTCGGCAAAAGAGCTCTTTCCCGAGCTTCATGGACGTAGCCTTACTCCGCGCGCAGAAGGCAAGCCCTCCATCGAAATTTCCACCTCCGATTTTCCCGGAATTATCGCAGAAGACGAGGCGCAAGTTCACTACATCATCTATTTGAACCGGCAGCCATCGGCTATCGCCAACCTGGTTCCATTGTCGAAAACACTCGCAAGCGAGCGCTTTTACCAAGCGCTTTATCCAGTTAAAGAAATTAGAGAGGTACAGGTTTCTGCACTACAACATCTTCTTGCGGCCGAAATATACGAACTCTGTTATCGCGACCTTCACCACGCGGTTAACCGGCTTGAGCTATTAGCCCGCAATAAAGGCACCGGTTTCGTATGATTCAGAAATTTGTCAACGTCCACAAGATTTCTCTCACAACAATTGAGAGGTGCTATCGATGGTGGTTGGCTAAAGCTCCGCGCGGAAAATTCTGGATTTTCTTCAGTGCATCTATCTTCTTCTGCTTCGGATTTTCGATCTTTTTCTTTCTCTTCAACGTCTACCTGCTTGACTTCGGCTTGACGGAACGCTCGCTCGGGCTCATCGGCAGCTTCATGGCCGCTGGCGGAATCGTTGGCACCATCCCAATCGGAATCCTCGCAGCTCGTTTCGGCCTTCGCTGGACCCTGGCTGGCGGGTTACTGTTCACAATATTCTTCTCTGTGCTGCGCACCTGCATCCTCTGGCAACCGGCGCAACTCGCCCTTGCTGCCCTAACCGGACTTACCCTCTGTTCCTGGGCTGTTTGTCTCTCTCCTGCAGTTGCTGGACTCACAACAGAGCATCAGAGGCCCTTCGCCTTCAGTCTTATGTTTGCCTCGGGGATTGGTGTAGCCGGGTTCGGCAATCTCGTTGGTGGTCGGCTTCCGGGGTGGCTTATCGAACTTCCAATCCATCCTTCGCTCTCATCACCCTATGCCAACCGAGCCGCACTCCTGATTGCCTGTATTCTGGCAGCCTTCGCGTTGCTTCCCATCTCGCGTCTTCCTCTACGCATCGCGGCGCCGCACGCCGGGTTCCCACGCTTGTCCAATCCCTTTCTGCGGCGCTTTCTGTCGGCCATGGCTGTTTGGAGTCTCGTTACTGGCTCCTTTGCACCGTTCGCGAATGTTTATTTCGTACACCATTTAGGACTTTCGCTTCAAAGCACTGGCTCGGTTTTTTCCCTCTCGCAGCTCGTGCAGTTTGTGGCTGTACTCAGTGCCCCGTTACTGTTCCGTCGTACCGGACTTCCCCTGGGCATTATGGTCACCCAGATCGCAACAGCAGTAGCACTCGCCTGCCTTGCAGGCGTTCACACGGCGACGCAAGCGGCCTGGATCTACTGGGCATACATGGCAGTTCAGTGTATGAATGAGCCCGGCATGTACAGCTTGCTCATGGACTCTATTCCGGTCCAAGAGCACAGCGGCGCCTCTGCTTCGACGTTCTTTGTCAGTTCACTCTCGCAGGTCATCGCCTCGACTGTCACTGGAGCGGCCTTGGTGCGTTTCGGCTACTCCGCGGTTCTGGCTGTCATTGCGGGGCTCGCTGTAGTTGCGGCGATGCTCTTCCGGTGCCTACCCGTGACCAGACAAATCCTGCCGAATGAGAATATCGTCTCGGCAACCGCAGGAACTGTGAGGTTTTGAATTGGATTGCGTGGATGCCCACAGGATCGACGCAATACATGTCACGAAACTGCAAGAGCAGGTGTCTTCGTATGTTATTGAAAAATATGGTAGGCACGAGGGGACTCGAACTCCTGACCTCTACCGTGTCAAAGAAGCCTTCGTAGACCTCCTTCATCGCCAAGCACGCTTCAAAATCAAGCTTAATCGCGTTCAAGAATTGCTTGAAGATGTCGCGGAGGTAACCTCTCTTGAAGGTTTGGCTCCTATCGATTCCAATACAACCGGGAGGTACCACTCCTTGCGCAGCAACACCGCGGGAGTCCGTTAGCTTTCTGAATCGACTCCGCTCCATTCTCCACCGGAGGCCGGAAAGTCTCACGGATGGCTCAGCCGCACGAGCAACACGTCGTGTGCCCCCACCTCATATTTAAAACGATCTGTGAAGACACCCATATCCTTTTGGCGCCATACGTCGTGGACCTTCCGTTTGCCGCCTGTCCCGGCATCCGCGAAGTCAAGGGCGATCGTAAGCGGCTCTGTACTTAGGTTGAAGAGGCCTACCGCAACCGAACCATCTTCGAGCGGTTTGGCAAGAATGAACTCCTTGTCTGTCTTCCGGACGATCTTTCCCTGTTTACCGAGGCTGTCTTGATCGATGTCGATAACTTCCGAATTACAGAGAACGTTGAGGGTAAATGGGTCAAGCCTCGGCATCTCTCCGGAAAAGAAGAGCGGGGCAGCCATCAACGACCACATCGACATATAGCTATATTGTTCCGCCGGAGTCAGGCTGGTCGGCTTGGCCGGCCTTGTGATATTGTTCGCGTCTCCCACCGTTCCAATCAAAATATAATCTGGATCGTTCCACCCTCCCGGGCTTGCATAGGCGTCGAGAGCCGCATTTGCAAAGCCCACCGAATAAAACCCGGGCAGAGTTGTTCCCTTCACTGCGCCCAGATCGCCCGTAGTACGCCACGACATGCCGCCAACCTCGCGACCCCATTTCCAGACTTCACCCATCCCATACTGACAGATATTTAGGACGATGTCCCTATCCTGCCTCTCTAGGAGCGAGCCCATCTTTCGATACGGCAATTGAAGCTCGGAGAGATCGTTGCTCTTGGCGATTCGCCGATAACTGCACCAGTCATACTTCAGCAAGTCAAAACCCCAATTTGAGAATTGGCGCGCGTCGGCGTCTTCGTGTTGGTAGGATGCCTCGAACTTCGCACAGGTAAGTGGTCCTGGACCAGAATAAATTCCAGCCTTTAAGCCGAGTGAGTGGATGTAACTCGTAAGTTCACTCATGCTGGGAAATCGGCCGTTGGGCAATATGTTTCCATTAGTGTCCCGCGTTGGCTCGGCTAACTGTGCATCGGTCGATCCGGGCTTTCGCGCCCACGCGTCGTCGATATCGACAAATTGGTATCCATAGTCAGCCATTCCCGAAGCGATCATCGCGTCTGCCGCTTCGCGCACGTCCTTGTCGGTGGGGTGCTCATAGTAGGAATACCAGTCGTTCCATCCCATCTGAGGCGTCAGCCCAAGCGTCGCACCCACAACGATCTTGAATGGGCGAGATGTCTTTCCGTGCGCGTTTGAAGCTTCCAACGTCAATGCGAATTCACCAGTGTTCGTCGGAGTTTGCCCGGAAATGATTCCAGAGTTCGCATCCAGTTTGAGTGATGCGGGCAGGCCGCTTGCTGCGAAGCGGATGGGGCGCGTACCAGTGCATGGAATGCGGTACAGGAAGGGGTGGCCCGGTCTTGCGCCATACACCTTCGGCCCGTTGATGCGCGTAGCCGCGAGAGGCTTGGGCGTGCGTAACCCGGCCATGCTCTGACCGTACCCGATGGCGCACCCGAGGCCGATCATTACGACAGACAATGAAAACAAAAAGATACCGGACTTCGCGCTGCTGAACATACATTCTCCTTGTGATTGCGAACCTTGATTCTGCCGACGAACTTGGATGCGTATTAATCAACTGGTCATGCCACTCTTGGCCATTACAAACTCCGCCGGGGCAGTCCAGAACCTGCTCGTGCTGGAAATGTATTGAGGCCTGATTCCTTTCGATGGACGTGCGCGATGAAGCTCCGGTAGGTGAGACCGGGCGAGGTCAGCTCGACCTGCAGATCCCATGCGAAGGAACACTCCGGAGCGAGACTGACTGCCAAGCCAGCCCGCTCGCAGTCCGATAGGGTATTGCATGGTGCCGTGGTGGGCTCGAGGGCGATCGCGACCTGCTTTGGTTCCAGGCCTGAGACGGGCCAACCTCCGAAGCAGAGCCAGATGCCAAGATAAGGCAGCCGCGATGGGTCGAAGGAGACAATGACCCCTTGCCCTCGGTTTCGGCGGAAGAGTCCGCAACGTCCGACATGGAGTCTGCGGGTGTAGATCATCTCAGCCGTCTCCTGGTGAGGCGCCATGGCTACGCTCAGGTCTCTCAGATCTTTCTTGTTATGAAGCACAGGCCACAGGAGATCTCTCTCTTCGCGTCCAAACGCCTCATCCCGAGAGTAGGAGAGCGTGACGTCACCGACTTCGGGCGGTAAGACCACACGGTCTCCGGCTTCCACCGCGAACAGAGGATGCCAAGCATACAGAAATGAGAGGCACTTCGGTCCGACGTTGACGACCCTGTAGCTGAGCAAGAGCGATGCATCGTTGACCTCGATGACTCTCTCAAGGCGAAGCGGACGGCTGAAGCCGACTGCATGCATCTCGAGTCGCCTGCCGGCGAGCGAGTCCACTTGCCAGGGGATCTGCCAGAAGTCTCCGTGATCCGGCGCTGGACCGCCGGTGCAGTCGGCACAGGGTCCAACTGTGGGAAGACATTCCTCAGCCCCCGCGCATGGGCCGCTCTGGAAGGAGGCTTCGAGGCCTGGTTCGATGACCGGACGGCCCGGTCGTGCTTGGGTGAGGAACTCCAATCCCGACTGGAGGCTGCGCAGGGAAGCGATCCTGCCCCCTTCCCGCGGGACGACGGTCACTGCGATCTCGTCGGTCCTCAGCGTGATCGGCGTCGTGTGCGCAGAGTCCTCGTTCAACGGCTTCATTGGCGTTCCGCGACCCTATCCTCGGCCGGTCGGGCCGAGTCGTGCAAAACCCGCAGGTTGGGACTAGGTAACAATGTTTGCACCGATCTCTTCCAACGATCGTCCCTTGGTTTCGGAGACGTAAAATCCGACGAACAGCGACCCCAGAAGGCAGATGATTCCGTATTCGGTGAAGGTGCCTCCGGTTCCAAATTTCGCGTTCAAGACCGGAAAGGAGTAGGTGAGGGCGAAGCAGGCGATCCAAAGAGCTCCGACAGCGGCTGAGATACCCTGAGAGCGAATCTGGCTGGGAAATATCTCCGCGATGAGAATCCATACGACGGGAGCAAGCGTTACCGCGTAGCAGGCTATTGCGCTTAGGGTCAGCAGCAGGACGGCGCCACCTCTCCAGTGGGCGTGGTAAGCCCATGCGCACAGCAGGTGCGATGTTCCGATGCCGATGCATCCGAAGAGCATGAGGGGGCGGCGTCCGACGCGGTCGACTAGCAGCATCGCCAGGATCGTAAACACCACGTTGATCGAGCCTGTGACGATGATGTTGAGGAAGATGTCGTTGGCGCCGTAGCCGGCTTCTCGATAGACCTCGGCCGCGTAGTTGAACAGTATGTTGACGCCCGTCCACTGCTGCAGGACGGCCAGAGTGATTCCTATCAGCAAGACCCGCAACACGGAAGGGCGCCTTAGCAACTCGCGCCAGCGCAATCTTCGCTGAGCCCGCTCGATGGTCAATGCGCCTTCGATGGCATTCTGCTCTGCGTCTGCGTAGCGTTCTCCTCCGATGCGCGCCAGCACTGAGCGAGCTTCCCGTTTCCGTTCTCGCGCCACCAGCCAACGCGGGCTCTCCGGGATGAAGATGGACGCCAGGGTAAACACGACCGCCGGGATCGCTACCGCGCTGAACATCCAACGCCAGCCTGTCTGGACATTCCATGTTTCGAGCATCGCGGATGCGCTCAGTCCAATTGGGACCGGCCGCGCGATGCGCCAGTTGGCCACCTGTGCGAGGAGGATACCGAACACGATGGCGAGCTGATTGAGACTGATCAACCGGCCGCGAATATCGGATGGGCTTATCTCGGCGATATAGAGCGGGGAGACATTCGAGCTCAGTCCGATCGCCATTCCGCCTGCGATTCTCCAAATGATGAAGGCTTCAAAGCTGTGGGCCCATCCGGTTTCGACAGACGAGAGCGCGAAGAGGACTGCGGCGGCCAGTAGGATCTTCTTTCGTCCAAAGCGCTCAGCAAAGTAGCCGGCGGCAAGTGTGCCGATAAGGCAGCCGACCAGCGCGCAGCTGTTTGCCCATCCCACCATGGTGGGCGAGATGAGATGGAAATAGATTTCGTAGAACTGGCGCGCGCCGCCGATCACTACCCAGTCGTACCCGAAGAGCAGGCCGCCGAGAGCCGCGACCGCAGCCAGACCCCAGACGTAGATCGAGCGATCCGAAGGCACTGCGGATGTGGTTTCCGCTATCACGACTTGGTTTTGCATCGTTAGTCCGTGCTCTCTGCCGCAAGGTCTATCGCCGGCGCGTAGTTTCGATCGAGTTTGAGCACTTCATGCAACAACGTCGATGCTTCCTGACGCTCGCCGAAGCCGAGCATAGCCTGGGCCTGCAGAAATCGGCCCACAACCTTGTGGCGAAGCACTGTGTCTTCTTCAAAGAGAAGCATTGTGGGGAGGGACGTCGCGAAATAGTCGATCTTCGGCTCCTGCTGTTCCAACTCACGACCGTACGCGCCGATCCGTTGGAACAGTGTTGTCGCTTCTTTCCTGTGTCCCATCTCTTTCAGGGCGAGCGCGCTCCAGTAGGTCATCTCCGAGACCGGTTGCACATGCATCTGCTGAAAGTCACTGCGCTGCCGTGCCGCGCGCTCCCAATGCGCGGCTGCCGCGGTGGAATCGCCTACTGCCGCGTGCGCTCGTCCCAGCCAGTAGTCGATCATGCTGCGGTTGGCTAACAGGTGCATGGCTTCGCTGAGACTCGCAGGAGGATTGGAGGCGGAATGAAGCCGCGCGATAGCCTCCGCGGCATCGCCCATCGTCAGTGCTTCCCGAGCCAGGAGGACGTTCGCTCGCACATACTGGCCCAGCACCAATCCTTCGCCGCCTTCCCAGGGGCCAAACTGCCGTGAGAGCAGAATCTCCAAAGCTTGATACGGTTTGACTGTGGAGTTGTAGAGCGTGGCGAGCTCGACGCTGAGATCGTCTCGAAGGGCGACGAGAGTTGCCTCGGACTGCAGCGTGATGAGCCTGTGTTCGGGAGCCTCACCCATTCGTTTCCTCAACTGATCCTGCTCATAGAGGAGACGGGCATTGTGAGGCGCAAGTGCTCGAGCACGGGTGAACGCTGCCAGAGCGGCGTCGACATCATGCCGCACATTGAAGCATGCAAATCCGAGATTGCGCCAGCAGGTTGGAAGATCAGGATCGAGCTGGGAGGCACGCTGCCAGAGAGCGATGGCTTCCTCGTAGCGTCGGCGATCGTACAGCAGGTTTCCAAGGTAATACGGTGCGCGCGTATCCGAGGGATTGCGTTCGATGGCGCGCTCCAGCATCTGCAACTCCTCAAGGCGGCTTGGAAAGACAAAGTCGGCACTTGCCGCCGCTGCGTGCCGGTATGCCTGAAGGCTCGCTTCGTGCCGTTGCAGCTGTTCCAACGTGTCCGCTCGCAGATAAAGCAGCAGCGCGGTCGTTCCATCGTTCCTGGACGCTGGCAGCGCTTCCAGTGCGGTGAGTGCTTCCTCCAGGAGGCCAGCGCGCACAAGGTCGAATGCGAGATCCAGACACCTCTGGCCATCGTGCGGAGGCATGCCCGTCTCTAAGAATCGGCTGAAGATATCGAGAGGATCGAGATGGCGCGTTGCCTGCAACAGCTCTTCCGCCTGCTGCGTGTGTCCGAGCTTGTTTAACACGACAGACTTCAAGTTGCGCGCGTTGAGATTGTCCGTGTCCGCTCTTAAGGATCGATTGAGATGATCAAGCGCCAGCTCCCAATCGCCACGGGCGCAATCGATCTCCGCAAGACGGTGGTAAGCCGGCCCCCGCCATGCCGCGTTCCATGTGCTCTTATAGAACGCTTCGTAGGCTTCTTCTGACCGGCTCTGTGCATGGAGTGCGAGACCAAGGTTGTAGTGGGGCTCGCCGTCGTATGGGTTCGGGTTTCGCCGCGTCATTCGGGCGATTGCGGTCCGAAGGTATATCTCCGCGCGTTGGAAGTCTCCCCGGCGAAGATAGAAGCGGCCCAGCGCTGCATTTGCACGGCTGTCTCCGGTGTCTCTGCGGATTGCCTCGAGCCAATAGAGTTCGGGGTGACGCGTGGGATGCCGATACTGCTCCAGGTGCAAGCCTGTCAAATACAACTCATCTGAACTCTCGACGTCCTGCGGTAGCGGAGGTTTTGTTGCCACCTCCGGCTTGGCTACCGGCACGATCTCTGATCGCGCATACAGGAGCCGATTTCTTCCACCTTGCTCCAGGAGCACCTCGATGGCACTTGGATCGCCAGCAACGGAGAAGTTGTGGTGCAGTGGCGTGTCTGCCCGAAGGTCCGATGTGAATCGGCCGATCTCCCGGCTAGCAAGGCGAACGATCAGGGTGCATCCTGGCAGATCGGAGGTCGACTGCACGTGCACGCAGACGCCGGTGCCGGTGTCTTCTACCCGCATGGCAGCATCCACATTTGCGAGATCGGGTACGCCGATCTCGCTGATCGGATACCAGAACTGGCTGAATGTTTTCGTCTCGCCCGGAGCCAGGAAAGAGAAGTCCGGTTGATTGTCCGTATAGACTCCCGACATCAGTTCGACGTAAGGTCCGTCTGCGTCCGTCAGGCTGCGATCCCAGGCATAGCCGAACTCATGGTTGCCCCATGTCCATTGCTTTTTGCCGGGGGAGATGTGATGGTTCGCCACTGCGACGGTGCCTGCCTGCGCTCGATGGTCGTATCCTCCGAAGAAGTCGCCGCGTGAGCCGACGATCATGTAGCTGGTTGGCACAGGGATATTCGCAAACCAGCCCAGATCGTGGGGGGGATATGAGCCATCAGGCACAAACTGTTGCGGCATCTCTGCGGCAGGCACGCCTGTTCGCGCGCGTTCACCGTAATCGACACCGTAGTACTTTCGCTGACTGAGCGGATACTCCGTGATGGCCCGCTTCGCGTGGTCCGCGGCAAACCGCACGTCGTGTGGGAAGAACGATTGATACCTCTCATGCACGCGCGTGGCCATGTTGGCCCACCAGAGGAACGTCTGGGTATCCTGGGTTCGGTTATAGAGCCGTACCCGAACCTCCAGGATGGCTCTTCCGGGTCTCAACCGCAGGCCATGCATGCCCTTCATTCGTGCCATGGGATCGTGGTCGCTGCACCATACAGTCACGGACCCGTCGTGTTCCCGCTCGATGGCGCACTCCACAGGCATGTGTGTGGCTGGACGATGATGCTGGGGCCAGTTGAACTCGACGCCGCCGGAGATCCATGGTCCGGCGAGGCCGACCAGGGCAGGCTTGATCACATTCTGTCGGTAGAAGAAGTCGTAGCCGGTCCTCTTGTCGAGGCCCACGTGAATGCGTCCGCCGACCTCAGGCAAGACCATGAGGCGAAGAAATTCGTTCTCAAGATGGATCGCCTGCCAGACCTTCGGCCGAGGTGTCGTCTCGATCGCGTCGATGACTGGAAGCGGGTAGACCCGGCCGCTGCTCCCCTGATAGACGCGCGACTCGAGGAACAGCGGATGGATATCCGGCTGGGCGGGGGTATAGGTCAACAACGTTACGGGTTCATCCCAGGCCTTGACCGCGCCGGTCTCCGTTGCAGGCGGGGAAGCCAGCTGCAGGCTCGCCTCCGGAGGGGCTGATTCTTCGACGGGCAGATGTTCTTTCAGCACGGTGCTTCCTCGGCTTCGCCAAAGCGACACATCGATCAACACGGGCAAAAGGCTTCAGGCCATACCGTGTACGTTACCGATAGACTGTAGACGGGAGCTTTGTCACCTGTCAACCGTTCCTGGCAAGGAATCGGACGAAGCAGCAAGCGCTAGATCAGTGGCGAGGCGTGCTCCGTGAAGGAGACGGTCTCGAGGAACATCGATACATTGCTGCGAAGCACAATGTGAGGAGCCAACCGATTGATGGATTGAGGAAGAGAGCCCCGAACAAGATAGGAACACAGGATCTCGAAAGCCATTTTGCCTTGGGTGAGCGGCTGCTGGTAGAGCGTCGCGGCGATGTGGCCGCTTTCAATCAGGGGGACGATCTCCGGGAAGAGGTCGGTGGCGATAATGCGAACCTTACCGAGGCGGCGCTTTTCGCGGAGGGCCAGAATCACGGGAAGGCTGTTCGCCGTGCTGATATAGATCCCTCCCAACTCCGGATGCTTTTCGATCAATTTCAACGACGCGCGATAGGCGTCCTTCTGGGAGTCGTGCGACTCGACGGCTGGTAGAAGAGCGAGATGTGGGGAGAGCGTCGCTAACGACGCGGCGAAGCAACGAAGCTTCTCGGCGTGATCCTGGACGCGAAGATCGCCGATCAATGCTGCGACAGTGCCTGGCCTCTGGATGAAATGGCCAAGAAGCTCGGCGGCAACACTGCCGCTCACACCGGCGTCGACGGCAACGGATGCGATTCGGTGCAGCCGGGGAGCGTCTGTTCCAACAAAGACGATTGGCTTGTCTTGCTGTTTCGCAAGGTCGGTGATCCGCTTCCATGTTGCGGAGTTTCCCGGAGCGACGATCATCCCATCGAACCTTTGCCAGTGAGCCTTCTCCATTGCTCCGACATCGCCTTCTCCAAGCCGAGGATAGGAGAAGAACGAAAGATCGATCGGCGCACCGTCGTCAGTCTGCGCGGTTTGAATGCCCGCTCGGAGTGCATCGAAGAACGACGAGATCTCCTGAGGGAGGAAGACACCGATCTTCAAATACCGGTTCAGTTTCAGGTTCCGAGCCGCGAGGTTCGGCTTGTAGTGAAAGCGCTCAGCTGTCTTGAGAACCTTTTCTCGGGTTTTCGCGCTCACACCGGAGCGGTTGTGGAGAGCGCGATCGACCGTGCCGATTGAGATTCCAAGAACGGAAGCGATTTCCTTGATCCCGACGGGCTTTCTCGATTCATCGTGGCTCATAAAACAGCAATTGTAGCTTGGTTGCCATGTTGAATCTTGCTATTGCCATATGTCATGGCCTTCCGAAGCAATATGCCGCACCGAAGCTGAGTCGAAGGCTATTGCGGTGGTCATTGACGCGGTTCGTCGCCATAACCGTCGCCGCCCACCACGAGCGCGGCCAATGTTTTCATGGTTGACGATGTGACGACGGGGTTGGCGAAAAGTCCTCAGACGGCTCCGGGATATCGGATGAACGCGAGGCAGCAGGCGATCAAATTTCTGAAGACCATGCCTGCCGACACGCGGATAGCCGTCCTGGAACTTTGCGGACTCGCTCCGCATCGTGCAGGAATTCACCTCGGATCAGGCCGTGCTGCTTGTGGCCATCAATTCGCTGTCCTCCGAGGATGTCCATCAAGCCTTTTCCTTTTCTTCTCCGCGTCCTCTCTCGAAGAAGCCTGCAGGCAGCTAATACCTAAAGCACCCCCAACCCGCTGAAAAGATCTCCGGCAACGCCCCGGCGCAGCCCGACAGTGAGTTTCACACCTTCATGGGCCATGGCGCGGCTCCTTCAACTCAACTGCTCTTCGCCGTCCGCGCGACTCCGTCCACTGCACCTGCGAAGCCCGGTGATCCCGCCGGGGATGGGATAGCCCACTCCCGCGCTGAAAGGGAAGCCTCTGGTGCGATATGACTTCCAATACGCTCTTCTTGCTAATCAGATCACGTTGGGGAACGAAGCGAACGGGAAGCGCGAAGCTCAATCGACTTTGTGATGATTGCTTACGATGCGGAAGGCAAGGAATTGAGCGTGCTTTCGCAAGAGGCTGGTTTCGCTGTGAGGACAGATCGACTTCCCAGTTCCTGCAGAAGCCGCTTAAGCTTCCGGTCCTGCCGCCGGGCAATATCTTCGTCCATGTCGGGGCCTGCGATGTGCGTCAGATAAGATAAGTACGTTGGAAGTTTCTGTGTCCGTGGACAAGCCAAAAAGTTAGGGACCGATCAGCAGTCAGAAGAGCCAGAAATTCCTATGACCAACGAGCCTGCTTCTCCAAATCGGCGAACTTTTATGGCCAGAACGCTTCAAGTGGGTGCCGCTTCGATGCTGGTCGGAGCCGGACTGAAAGCGGTTGCAGCTGCTGGACTGGTCGCGATCTCCGTACAACCGGAGCGGCATACTTTATCGCTGTCAGCTTCAGAGCGCCTTGTCAGCCTGCCTGAGTCGCCATCTCTCGTCTTGATTCAGCACGAATCCGGAGCCTACTTGACAACCGAGCGAACCGGTCGGCGATACATTTCGGGTAAGGCTGAGGTCTGGTTTGAAGAGAGATCGGACGGCACGGTGGTCCATGTTGCTTGTCCGAACGCTCCGTTGTCACGGGTGATCGTGCGTTGGGAAGCGCGTTTTCCGGAGGATACGCTGTTTCTGGGCGATGCATGGGAACGCAGCTATGGCGATCTCCAGTGGCGGTTTCTCGAACCCGAGCGCGTCATGCCCTGGTATATCGCCGCGCATCATGGTGCGACCGGACGAAGCTTCATGCTGGGAGTGAAAACGCAGTCATCAGCCATGTGCTTCTGGACGGTGGATGGTGAAGGCATTTCTCTCTGGCTCGACTTTCGCAACGGCGGCAGCCCATCTCTTCCGGGCGACCGTCAGATCGTTGGCGCTATTTTAGTTTCGTCCTACTCGCAGGAAGGAGAGACGCCGTTCTCGTCGCTCCGGCGATTTTGCCGCACGCTATGTCCAAATCCTCGCTTGCCGGCATCGCCAGTCTGCGGCAGCAATAGCTGGTACTACACCTATGGCAAGAACTTCGATGCGCAGACGATGCGGCGTGATGCGGCCTTTCTCGCGGAACTCGCGGATTCACACCGCAATCGCCCCTTCTGCGTGATCGACGGCGGCTGGACGCCCGGTGGTGTAGGCCCAGGTGGTCCGTGGACGGAAGGGGATCCAAAGACCTTCCCCGACATGCCGGGTCTGGCCGCCGACATGAAAAAGCTTGGTGTTCGACCCGGAATCTGGATCCGCCCCACTGCGCTGTCGATTGTCGGCAATCCTCGGAGGCTTCGTTCCGGCCCAATCGATGATACGCAAAAGCCACTCGATCCCACACTGCCTGAAAATATCGTCTCGATCCACGCTGACATCGCCCGCGTTCGCTCGTGGGGTTATGAGCTGATCAAGCATGATTTCTCCACGTACGATCTTCTTGGACGATGGGGCAATCATATGGGCGCCGAGGTCACCGACACTGGATGGCATTTTCACGATCAGACGCTGACCAATGCCGAGATTGTTTTGAATCTGTATCGCAGGCTTCGGGAAGCTGCGGGAGACGCTATACTTCTCGGCTGCAACACCATAGGCCATCTTGGTGCGGGCCTCTTCGAAGCGCAGCGCATGGGAGATGATGTATCGAGCCGTGCCTGGGAACGGACGCGGCGTATGGGCATCAATGCGCTCGCCTATCGGCTTGCTCAGAATGGAACGTTTTTTGTTTGTGATCCGGACTGTGCGGCGCATACCGAACGGACTCCATGGAAGCTCGATAGCCAATTTCTCGATCTTGTTGCGCGAAGCGGTACGGCGCTCTTCATCTCCGCCGACCCAAGTAAGATCGGACCGGAGCAGAAGCACGCGTTTCATCGAGCGATGCAAACCGCTCTCTCGGGCGGTGACACAGGAGGCTGCGAGCCCCTGGACTGGCTGCATAACACCACTCCGGAAAACTGGCGATTCGGTATGCAGCAAATCAGGTATACATGGTCGGAACAACTAGGCGCCAATCCCTTTCCGGTGTAAAGGCTGAAATACTGCACTTATTTCTTATACGGCTATGTTTAGGGAAGGAGAACGAAGCAAGTGACCTCAAGAGCGATTTCGCGCCGGACTCTTGCAAAAACGCTCCTTGCCGGCGGAGCAGGAGTCGGACTACGCCGATGGGCGGTCGGCCAGGCTGCCAGCTCGGAACCGTTGGCTATTGGCGTCTGGACCTCGATTCATCCGGGCGTGTGGAGAGTCACAATCGGCACGCCGGCGCCTTTCACTCCTGTGTCCAGCCGTCTGGTTCCCCCACACCCTACAGGGTTCGCGACGCTGCCCCGGGCTGACAGCGCGCCTAAGCTTTCAATCAGCGCCACACGTTCGGTGCGCGGATGCACGGTCCGGTTGCCCCTAAAAGCGAACGAGCAGATCTTCGGTCTTGGATTGCAGCTTCTCTCCTTCGCGCAGCGGGGCAACAAGAAGACCGTCCGCGTGAATGCCGACCCTAAGATGGACACCGGGGACTCGCACGCGCCCGTTCCGTTCTACGTCACGACTGAAGGTATTGGCATCCTTGTCGACACCGCTCGATACGCTACGTTCTATCTCGGTAGCGCCCATCCTAAGCCTACGCATCCGACCGCACCGGTAGGCGACGCCAGCGTTGGTCCGAAGTACTCAAACATAGAGACTGGAGACAGCGATGACTTTGTCATGATCGACGTACCAGACGCTGCCGGCGTGGATATCTACCTGTTTGCCGGTCCGTACATGTTGGACGCGGTGCGTCGTTATAACCTTTTCTCCGGTGGAGGCTGCGTTCCGCCGGAGTGGGGCTTGGGTTTCTGGTTTCGCATGATGGCGCGGGACACGCAGACCGATGTGCTGGCTCTCGCCCGAGAGCTCCGGGACGGCAAAATCCCTTGCGATGTCATCGGGCTCGAGCCCGGATGGCAATCCCAATCCTACTCGTGCTCTTTCGTGTGGGATAAGGGACGGTTTCCAGACCCGCACGGATTTCTCGCCGCCACTCAGGATGAGAATTTCCATGTAAATCTCTGGGAGCACGCGTTCACACACCCATCTTCACCGCTGTTTCCGGCGCTAGAGCCCTATTCGGGAGATCTCGCCGTCTGGAAAGGCTTGGTTCCTGACTTCGCCGCCCAGCCGGCAAGAGATGCTTTCGGAGATTTTCACGGAAAGACGCTGATCGATGCTGGAGTGAGCGGTTTCAAGCTAGACGAATGCGATAACTCCGACTACGTTCATAACTGGTCTTTCCCGGAGTGCAGTGTCTTCCCGTCGGGCGTCGACGGCGAGCAGATGCATAGTGTTTTCGGGCTACGCTACCAGATGGCGATTTGGGATGCTTTTCGCAAGCGCGGCCGCAAGACATACGGCTTAGTGCGCTCAAGCGGCGCGCTGGCGGCTCCCTATCCGTTTGTGCTCTACAGCGATCTTTATGACCACCGCGACTACATCCGCGCCCTGGCGAACTCCGGATTCAGCGGTCTTCTGTGGTGCCCTGAAGTGCGGCAGGCGGACAACCCAGAAGATTTGATTCGGCGCCTCCAAAGCGTTGTGTTTTCACCTTTGGCGCAGATTGATTGCTGGTATATGAAGAATCCGCCATGGAAACAAACGAATCGGGCGCTCAATAACGCGGATCGATACTTTGACGATTGGCAACAACTGGAGTCTCGTTGCCGTGAAATCATCGGCTGGCGGATGCAGCTTGTCCCGTATTTGACTGCGGCATTTCAGCGCTATGCGGATGACGGGACACCGCCGTTTCGGGCGCTTGTGCTGGACTGGCCGGGCGACAAGCAGCTGCACAAGGTAGACGATCAGTACATGGTAGGCGATCGCATGATGGTTGCCCCGCTGTTCGCCGGAGAAAAAAGCCGGAAGATCGTGTTTCCGGAAGGGAACTGGCATGATTTCTGGACTGGTGCGCCAATACAGTCCGCAACAGAGATCACCGTCCCATCTTCCGCGGAGAAAATTCCGGTGTACGTAAAGAGCGGAAGTCTCGTGCCGTGGACAGATGTTGGCCAATTCGCAGGCGCACCGGAGACGCGTCAACTCTCAGTGCGAGTGTATGGAAATGGCTCGATACCGTTTTCAACGCGCACCCCCAACGGGAGCTTAACCCTAAGCTGGAAGCATGGGACAGGGAAAGTCGAAGGCCAAGGTGCCGATTACCACGTTCACATCTGGAATGTTATCGGGTACTAGTGCGGATACGCTCGGTAGGCTTCGATCGACGTGGTTAACGGTGTGCCTGGCACGGAAGACACTCGAAGCAGTACTTCGAAATAAGGAAGATGGCTGACCCGCAATATCTTCTTGAAGGCAGCCAGCTTCTCTCCAGAGAGCAGAAAGTCGCCCGCGGCTTCCGTTGCTTCCGCATCCGTACCCTGAATGAGCAGGACGATCCCACTGTGCTCCGTATTCGGACCGTACGAGATAACGCAGTACTGCGCTGAGGCCGTCTGCACGTAAGAAGCCGCTTCGTTGGCCCCCGGGTTTCGGTTGGTCACGGCGATGCTTCCATTCGGAGCAAAGTCGACTGCGAAATTAGAATGGAGCCCAAACACCTCTTGCCATGGGTTGGAAAGGCGGCCACCAATGAGAATGACGCTGTCGCGCTTGGTCAGCGCCGGCATGTAGTTGCGTGCGCTGTAGAGTCGAATGTTGTTCCCTGAGGGATCGAGGGCCAGGATGCGTCGCGCCAGCATGAACTCGTCCTGGCTGCCCAGGTTCCATATTGCGATTCTGTCCAGCGTCGCGCGCAGGTCCGGACTAAGGTGTTGTCCCTGGAGTTGCTGGAGGTAGCTTCGGTTTAGATAATCGTCGAGCGAAAAAGATTTTCGGTAGATGTCTTGCAGGAGGCCGAATGAAGCGTCTGCCAGGACGATGTCGGTATCCGCCCGTGCGTTCAGGATGCCATTCCATAATTCTGCGACCTGGGGATCATATTGCCACCCATAAATTGAACGGTGAAGGGCCGCATACTGCAGCGACGCGGCGCGATACCGATTCCAGAGAATCAGGCATGCGGTGGCCAGCCCGATGAAAAGGATCATGGCACCGCCCGCCACAAATAGAACCCAGCGTGGTTGGGCACGCACCGCGCCGACCTGGCGGGTCGCTTCGCTGGCCGTAAGTGCCCGTGCTACATCTGGCGCAATTGGGAATGCGGCCGGCACTGGGAGTGGACGTTCTCGAAAAGACAGGACGTAGTTCCAGCGGGGAATCTCCAGCGCCAGCAATTCATCGCGGCCCTCCGAGTCGAAATAGGCCTGCAGGCGCTTGCGGAGTTCGCTCACGCTGGTGCGGACGATGTTGTCGGTGCTTGTGTCGTAACTCTCGGGGCGGCCAAAGACACCTACGCCGATCGCCTGCTCGTGCAGGCTCTCGCAATGGTCAGTGAGAGACCGTTTTCCCAGGAAGTGAAGAAGCTCCTGAAGACGGTTGGCCCGGCGCAACTGACTGCTGGCAGCGATGCGCTCGATCAGCGCCCAGCGCGCTTCGATCTCTCGCGCATTGTTGACTGGTGTCGCTGTTCCCAATGGACTTCCTCCGCCTCGTTCCGGGGTAGGGTATCTTCCCTCGAGCAAAACCTCCGGTACCGATCTCTATTTCGGAACTCTTGACTGTAGGTAAGATGTAGGCCTCCCAAATTTTCTGAGTGAGAACCCGCGTCCGATCAAGAGCGTGGACATTCTACATTTACCCGTTGCCCTTTGTCACGCTAGCGTAACGTTGCACTGCGGACAGCGCAGAACTAGCAGAACGATCATCCTGTGATTGCAAACCAACTCTAGCATTCTTCGAGGTTTTTGCCTCGAACGTGATCATGAGCGATGCGTCACTCGACGGGGTTGCTCCGGCCATCTGTGTGGGATCGCACGGGCTTTACCTACAGGTCGCACGGAACCTACTGTAGGCGAGACAGCGAATTCACTTGAATGATGCCACCACGAAGTTCATGATCGCTCGGTCTCAGTCTTGCCTAACTAGCCTAACTATTTGTGACAAGCCTGATCAGATCGGCGCGATGCCGGCGTATCAATCTCTTCCAGGACCGGACTTACCACCCGTTCGCTACGCAAAAGTCAGACCCCTCGGGGAGGCGTTATGAAATTCGGAAGCACAAATTCCGGAGTAAACCAAAACAGCCGTTCATGCTCCTTATCCTTATTAAGGATTCAGCAACTGCTCCTGGTGATCACCATCGGAATCTCGCTCATCCTGTTCTCGCCCGCTCTGCTCGCCCAGAGCGGTGCAGGTTCCATTGAGGGTACAGTGACCGACTCTACCAACGCCATTGTCCCAGGAGCCGCAATCCATGTGGTCAACCCCGCCACGGGTGTGACCTCCGACACAAAAGCAAATGGGGCTGGATATTATCAAATTCCAGGCCTCTTCACGGGAGACTACATAATAACGGTGACCGCGCCGGGTATGGAGACATATCAAAAAACAATTCAGCTGCTAGTGGGCCAGAACGCAGCCAGCAATTTTTCCCTAAAGGCGGGCTCGGTGACGCAGAAGGTTGAGGTGAACGCAAATGCCGTTCAACTCGTCACGACGACTAGCGCCACCCTGTCCTCAACGTTGGAAAACAGCAGGATCAACCAGCTTCCAATGAACGGGCGAGTGATCTTGTCGCTGGTTGGTGAGACTACTCCCGGACTGACCGGTCATTATGGTCCCGGTACCATTGCCAACGGTCTTATGGAAGACTCGTCTATCGAATACGAGGCCGATGGTGTCCCCCTGCTCAACCGGAACTTCGGTGGTCCCAATAGCATGACCCAGTCTCAATATCCCGATCCGGATACGATACAGGAAGTCCGCACGGAGACCTCCAATTCTGGGGCGCAATTCGCAACACCAGCTACGGCCATCATCTCCACTAAGTCGGGTACTAATTCGTTGCACGGTTCGCTCTTCGAAACCATGCGCAATAACGGCGTCGGTATTGCCAAGGGCAGACAAAATCTTCCCAACTTCGCCGCGCCTCATTTGGTGCGCAATGAATTTGGGGCTTCCGCCGGTGGTCCTATCGTTATCCCTCACGTTTACGATGGCCGAAACAAGAGCTTCTGGTTCTTTGCTTATGAGCGCTATTCGCAAATTTCCACCAGCTATGAGCCGGTGTTTGTGCCTACAGTGGCTATGAGAAACGGGGATTTCAGTGGGTTAACCAACAGCGCGGGCGTGTTGCAGCAGCTATATGACCCGGCGACGACTGCGCCGTCAGCCAATTGCAATGGCACCGGCGTCGCCAATCAGTTTTGCCGCGCGCCCTTCGGCAACGGCATTGCCGGCAGCCCTGGTGACAATCAGATTCCAATCAGCCGCCTGAACCCCTTGACCAAGACACTCTACGACATCACGCCGCTGCCTTCAAACTCTGCGAATCCTCTGGTTAGCAGCAATCTTTCCGTTCCCGACCCCTCAGTGTTTATCGTGCCAACCATCACCTTTCGCGTGGATCACAGTTTCGGTGAGAAGGACAAGGCGTATATACGATATACATCCAACAACCAGACCAATGTTGCGCTGCGGAACTATCCAAAAGCTTCACCCGCCACGCTTGCGGCCGATGGCATTCCGGCTGGAGCCAGCGGTTTACAAAGTATTAATGACGCGCAGTTTGCCGCCGCGCTCAATTACACGCATATCTTTTCGCCCACCTTCTATTCCGAAACCACCGCGTCCCAACAGTGGTTCTATCAGTATGTCGGTGGCGGCGGCGCCGATGCCAGTCCAGACACAAATTATGAGCAGAAGTTTGGGTTACCCAATAACTTCGGTGAGACCGGCTTCCCCGTCATCTGCGGGAGTTGCCTCATGCCCTTTGGCGGCACTCAGTTCCAGTACTACGAAAATCAAATCGTCTTTAATTACGATGAGAACCTGACCAAGATTGTAGGAAGACACCAGTTCCACTTCGGGGGGCGCTACCGGCGAGAACGGCTTTCCTACCTTCCCTCGCGGCAGAACGACTCAGCAACTTTCGACGCCACCGGGACTTCACTAGAAAACCCGACAACCGGCACGGCCTATAGCGGCACTCCAAATACAGGCGAGACGGAGGCCGACTTTTTCCTCGGCGATGCTTCCTTGTACAGTGTGACATTGGAACCGCCTCAAGGCCATGGGCACGACATGGAGTGGGACTTCTACTTCCAGGATGACTTCAAGGTGACCAAAAACCTGACACTGAATATCGGTCTCCGCAATACATACCTTCCGGGGTTCTGGACGAAAGACGGTCTGGCGACCACATTCGACTTCAAGAACAATGCGTTTGTGATGACCAATCCCACCTCCTTCTACGTCGCCCACGGCTATACGACCCAGGCGATCATCTCCAACCTCCAGAACATTGGCGTGAAGTTTGAGACTTCCGCGGAGGCTGGATTTCCGAGCACCAACGCGGAGAACAAAAACGTACTTGAACCGCGCGTAGGCTTTGCGTGGCAGCCATTTGGCGGCAAATACGGTACCGTGCTGCGTGGGGGCTACGGAAAATATGTTTTTCCTACCGCCTTACGCAGTTCATGGCAGCAGAGTTTCGCTGGCTTTCCGTATGTCCAAAACTACGCTCAGAACTATAACTCGGCTGCCCAGTCGCCAGATGGAAGGTCTAACTATCTGGTGCGAAATCCGCAGAACGTCTTTATGGGAGTGAACTCCCAAAATGTGGTGAATTCTTCCACGGCCAATGCCATCGTTCCGGGCTTTTCTACCATCAACGCTCTCAGTCCGAACTATCCTCCCGACGTTGCCCAGGAGACGAGCTTCACCATCGAGCAACCGCTCAAGGGCAATTCAGCGCTGCGGCTGAGCTGGGTATGGACTCATGGGAGCAGTCTAGACCAGACCTATCAGGTCAACCAGGCTCTCTCTCCTTTCGTCTGGGAGATGTCAACCGGAAAGCCTGTGCCCACAGGAGGACCTTCGACAATTGGGACCAATCAATATGCCGCGACCGCGTTGAATCCGTATGACAATGTCACCTACGGCGGTCTGAGTAATTACGGAAAAACCGGCTACTCGAACGACAACGCCTTACAAGTCAACTACCAGCGGCTGTTTCATAGTGGGATAGCCTATCAGATCTTCTACGTATGGCAGAAAGCCTTCACTGGAGATGGAACCGTCTATACGCCTCAAGGCTATCTCGGCGTTAGGGGGACGGATCCCAACACTACCTTCGCGCCACTCCCTGGCGGCAGCGCGATCACACCGGGCGCCACGCCTCCAGGCAGGCCGCCTGGCGTGCCTTCCTGGGAAACCTGGCGTGGGCTGACGGACTTCGAAACGTACGTGGTCAATGGCGGCAACCCAAAGCAAGAGATCGAATTCAACGGTATTATCGACCTACCCTTCGGGACCGGGAAGCGGTTTCTGGGTAATGCCAACCGATTCTTGAATGCTCTAGTCGGAGGTTTCCAGCTTGCCGGAGATGGAAGCATTCTAGGTCAGTATTTTCAGCCCATCGGTTCCCACTGGGGGCCAACTAACCCAATCAAGGTATACAAACATGGTCTTCCAATCAAGGACTGCCGCAGCGGCGTGTGCCTTAACAGCTACGAGTGGTTCAACGGATACCTTTCTCCGACAGTCCTTCCTGCGCCATTGGGCACCTGCACCGCTAAGTGTGTCGAGGGCCTTCCCGCCAACTGGGTACCATTTGTGACCCCGATCAACAATACTCCGGGCATGCCTAATTATGGGAATGACAACGTACAGGTTACATCGCCGGCTTTGTTGGCTTCAAACAAAGGAAATCCAGTCACGGTCGCCTACTCGCCGGGTCAATCAGGGGATAATCCTTTTTCGAAAACCATCATTCCTGGACCTATAAATTGGACTGCGGACCTTTCTCTCTTCAAGGTAATTCCCATCACTGAGACGGTGAACTTCAGAGTGAATCTGGATGCCTTCAATGTCTTCAATGTGCAGGGGTATAACAACCCGAGTACAACGGATGGCACGGAATTGGTTCAACCCGGAGGCGTGGGCGCTTCTTCTCACAATACACCTCGTCAACTGCAACTCACGGCGCGGCTAACATTCTAACCGACGTTTTAGTAAAGCTTGCGACACCCTCGGAACGAGGGTGTCGCAAACTTCTCAAGGGAGGTGTCCGGCGAGCTGCTGCTCGATAAATTGGAGATGGCGCAGAAGGCGCTCCAATGGCTCGCGGTAGATACGTATGAACCCATCCTGCAGTACTACCTGCACCCGCACTTCGAGATACTACTTTTATGTGCGCATTATACCCCGGCTTCCGCCCGGCTGAACGTCGGTACACCTCGCGGAGTGCTGCGTGCGGATATTCGGTATGAGCAGCTACTGGGCAAGGCACGATTCAGGCTGAAGTTCGTGCTCGGCGAACGCATTGCGAATCTAAGGGTCCGGATGCCATCGGAACACGGCTATCTTTGGGTAACGAAAACGAACGTTGGCGCTGCGCAGATTACTGCGCACCAACCGGGCCGCGCATGACGTGGCGAATGGGCATTCGATGATCATGATTGACTCTTGCTTTCCTTCCATCACTCGGCGAAACGTGGTCAAGCTGCTTGCCATGGCGGGCGTAGCTCGCGGTGAGGCGTTCGCGGCCGACCCGGCCACGGCTACTCCAGCCAAAACCGCCTACCCGCGGCTGTTTTACGACGCTGCCACGATTGAGCAACTGAAGAAGGAATTTCGCCGCGACCCCGCGATGGAAACGGCGTTGCGCACGCATGGCGACGTCTTGCTGGCGGCAGTTTTCGTACCGGAATCCGTGGCCGAGGTTGGAGGCGGCCAGCAGGCGAACTATAACGTGCCCGCCAATCAGTTAGCCGATATGGGCATCGCGCTCGGACTGTTGTTTCATCTCACGGGCGATCAGCGCTACTCCGAAAAACTTCGTCAGGCACTGCTCTATTACACAGGCTACGTTCGCTGGGCCGGACCCGGACTGAAAGATCGCATTCCGCCGTGGCACTCCGTGCTGGAGACCAGCCGGTTCTGTTTCGGTTATGCGGCTGGATACGACGCGCTGCGCGGTGTGCTTTCAGAGATCGACCGCAGGACCATCGTGGACGGCATGGTGCGGCTCGGTAGCATGCCGATTCTCGAAGACTGGATTCTGCCCGGAAAGCGCATCCATTCTCTGGACACGATGGGTCACAACTGGTGGGGCGTGTGCGTCGCAGGCGCCGGGATCTGTGCGCTCTCATTGCTTGGTGAATATCCGCGCGCACAGCAATGGCTTGATGCGATCGATGCCGGCTTTGTGGAATGGTTTAACTATCGCGGCAATGTGCTCCAGAACCGCATACCTACATTCGAGCGGTCGGGCCCGTCCTACGAAAGCGTCGGGTACACGAGCTACGGTGTGAACGAGTATCTGCGCTTCCGGCTTGCCTGGCAGAACGTTTTCCCCGGCAGGCGGTCGTCGCACATGCAACCGCTCGACGGCATCGCGACCTATTTTCTGCACATGCTCTATCCCACATCGACAGGGCATCTCTGCATCGATTTCAACGACAGCGCCCTGACCGATGATGTCAGCGAAACTGTGCTGCTGCTCATCGCCTGCGGCCTGGGATCGCCGGACGGCACGCGCTACCTCGAGGGCGTGCACACACATCCGCAGTATCCGCTGCGAACGCTGCTCGAACTGCATCGACCGCCAAGCGCCGCCGGGACGGTTCCGCAGTCTCACATCTATCCCGACATGGGCTGGACGGTGATGCGCTCATCCTGGGAGAACGACTCCACGCTCCTCGCCATGAAGTCCGGCTACACGTGGAATCACGCGCATGCGGATGCCGGCACCTTCGTTCTGTTCGATAAAGGCGTGCCGCTCATCATCGACTCCGGCACCTGTTCGTACGGCCGTGCGGAGTACACGAGCTACTACCGCCAAAGCCGAGCCCACAACGTGGTTCTGTTCGACGGGCAGGGGCAGCCGGAAGACGACATTATGGTCGGCTGCAAATTTCCCGGGCACATGCACAGCCTCGTCGACGGTTTGGGACTGAAGTACGCCTACGCCGACGCGACCGGTCCAATGGCGCGATGGCTGCGCCGCAACTACCGGCACTGGTTATGGAGCGGCGATGTCATTCTCATCCTTGATGACGTCCTTGCGTTCACGCCGGGAAAGATTGACTGGCTCCTGCACTTTGCGGGCGAGTGCAAACCGCAGGGCGACACAAAGGTGCTGTTGCACAATGGTGCCGCACAGGCCGAGTTCACGATGCTCTATCCCGCTGTCACACGCCACGAGGAAACAGGGCTCGCAGACCACAAGCCTGACGAGAAAGTGCCGTACCTCGTATTCACCACAAAGGATTCGGCAAAGGATCAGCATCTCCTCGCCGCGATCTGCCTCAATCCTTCGGCCGCGCCAACGCTGGAACTAATACAGGACAAAGACTATCTCGGTGTGCGTGTGTTTTCGCCACACTACGTCGAGGAGACGTACGTGAATCTCCGCTCGAAGAGTGGCGCAACAGGCACGGCCGTTGCGATCGATGGGTGGGACACGGACGCGTATGTGTTGCAGATTCGCAGGCCCGCCGGTGGAGGCAAAGCGGCTCGCTTGTTCATGAGCGACGGCAGTTATCTTCGCTACCGGAATCAGAGCCTGATGGAGTCGCTCGCGAAGCGTTGCGTGTGCTGGGACCCGGACGATCCTGCGAAAGTCTTTCTCGAGGAGGGCCACATCGCGATGTAGCGCTGAACCGAATCGCTTCCAAACCTCCGCGGGTTACTGCAACCCGTCGAGCAGCCTAGAAGGTCCTATTACATAGGACACCGTTCCGCGCATGAGGTTTTGCGCGGGAATCCTGCACTACTTGTTCTTCCATCTGTGTGGCACATCACTGGTATCAGAACCTTCTTTGGAGGGTTATATGCTGTTTCGCAGAGTGTCACGGATAGCGGTCGCAACGTGCTTCATGGGTTGTTGCGTAATGGTTAGTGCGTCGCAGCAACCGTCCACACCGCTCTTGGGAGCGGCTATCACTGCCGCTGCTGGAGACTCGCAGCCAGATAACAATCCGCCAGCAGAACTTCGGCCCGCCATCAAGCAGAAGGATATTAAGAAGGCAATCCGCCTTGTCGCGGACTGGCAAATTCACCGGTCTGCGGAAAAGTTCAATCAGGACTGGACGTATGCCCCGCTGTATCTCGGCCTGCTCGCAGCCAGTAGCGCTACCGGTGACCGCAAGTATCACGACGTCGTCCTTGAGCAGTCGCAAAAGTTCCAGTGGAAACTATGGGCGAATCGCGATCTGCACGCCGACGACGAAGCGATTGCACAGGCCTACGAGAAGCTCTACTTCGAAGACAAAGATCCGGTAAGGATCGCGGATGCACGGGCAACATTCGATCGCCTCGTCGCGCACACCGACAATCCTGACAAAGACCTTTGGTGGTGGTGCGACGCTCTGTTCATGGCGCCCGCAGGACTCGCAGAGATGTCCGCGATTACCGGCGACCACAAGTACCTTGACGCGATGGATCGCGAGTGGTCGCTGACGCAGCAAAATCTCCTTGACCCCAAACAAAAGCTCTTCTACCGCGACGCCACATTTCTCGGCAAGCGCGAACCCAATGGCGAGCCCATCTTCTGGGCTCGCGGTAACGGGTGGGTCCTCGCCGGCATCGCGAACGTCCTAAAAGCGATGTCGAAGAACGATCCGCTTCGACCTAGATACGAGACACTCTTCAGGCAGATGGCTGCGCGCATCGCCGAACTGCAGCAAGCCGATGGACTCTGGAAGCCAGGTTTGCTCAATCCGCAACAGTACCCTCTCTCCGAAGTTTCTGGCTCCGCATTCTTCACTTATGGCCTTGTGTGGGGCGTGAACAACGGATTGCTGAATCGCAAAGAGTATGGCCCTGTCATCGAAAGAGCGTGGGCGGGCATGCTCAAGCACGTCTATGCCGATGGCCGGCTTGGTTCCATACAGCCCATCGGCGCTGCTCCGGACGCCTTTTCGGGGCCTTCGAGCTATGTCTACGGAGTCGGTGTGTTCCTCATGACCGGAGCAGAAATGATGCGGTATGCGAAATGAGCCGCTGTGTCCGATCGAACGCAGAGCGCGACGCTCGCGCTTTGCGGGGAACGCATCATGCAGGACAGATTTGTACCTGTTATGTCTTATTCAAACCGTAAGGGGCGACACAACGGCGCTAGCAAGGAGTCGGCCTGGATGTCCAGACCTAGTGTGATTGCTTCTTTGGATCCGCAGTGAATACATAGGAGAGGAAGACAGGCATGCCGCATTCATGGAAGTGTTTTCTGCCGATGGTTGTTGCAGGGGTGGCATTCAGTGTCCAAGCCCAAACCTCCAAGACGCCGGACATTACAAAACAACCCACCCTGTATGTTGTTCCGTACGCGCACCTTGACACGCAATGGCGCTGGGATTTTCCGCAGACGATCAGCGAGTATCTTCTGAAGACCCTGAAGGTCAACTTCTACTACATCGATAAGTATCCCCACTATGTCATCAATTGGACCGGGTCGAACCGCTACCGGTTGATGAAGGAGTACTATCCGGCGGATTACAAACGCATGAAGCAGTACGTCGCCGAGGGCAGATGGTTTCCCGCTGGGTCCTCAGTGGAAGAAGGCGATGTCAATCTTCCCAGCGCGGAATCGATCATCCGGCAGATTCTTTACGGCAATACGTACTACCGCAAGGAATTCGGCAAAGCCAGCAATGAATACATGCTGCCTGATTGTTTCGGATTTCCTGCCTCGCTGCCTACCATCCTGGCTCACGCCGGCATCAAGGGCTTTTCCACGCAGAAGCTAGGTTCCGACTGGCAGCCTGCGCCTCACGTCGGAGGCCCGAACTCGCTTGAACAAACGCCCGCAGGCATTCCCTTCAATGTCGGGATCTGGGAGGGAACCGACGGCGAAACCGTCCTTGCGGCGCTCAACCCGCTTGAATATATTGGCGGAATCCGCTACGACCTCAGCAAAGCGCCGCCTCCGCTTCCAGCCGGATCGACGGCTACGCAGGTCTTCGGCAGCAGCAGCGGCATGACGGACTGGGTCTCGCGTATCGATCTCGACGGTAAAGTGAGTGGCGTCTACGCCGATTATCACTACATCGGTACCGGTGACATCGGCGGTGCTACCGACGAAGAGTCGATCAAGTTCCTTGAGGCACTGGTTACTCACGGAACAATGGTTTTGCCGCCTCCTGAAGCTCCTTCCGGCTCCCACGCGACCAAACTTCCCTCGGACTTTGCGAATGCCGATCCAGCCCGTGTGGGCGATGGTCCCGTACATGTCCTTGCATCGACGGCTGACCAGATGTTTCACGACATCAAGCCTTACATGACCTCGAAGATGCCACGTTACAAAGGCGATCTTGAGTTGATTAACCACTCCGCTGGTTCGCTTACTTCGGAGGCCTATCACAAGCGCTGGAACCGCGAGAACGAGATCCTTGCCGATGGCGCTGAGAAGGCTTCGGTGGTTGCGGCATGGATGGGCGGCAGGCCCTATCCCCACCAGCGCTTGAACGATGCATGGACCTTGGTCATGAGCGGCCAATTTCACGACACTGCCGCGGGCACCGCAAGTCCGCGGGCCTACCAATTTGCGTGGAACGATGACGTCATTGCGCTGAACCAGTTTGCCGACGTTCTCACTAGCGCCACGGAGGCCGTGGCGTCGGCGCTGAACACGGAGACCAAGGGCATTCCCGTAGTGGTCTACAATTCGCTCAATATCCCGCGCGAGGATATCGTCGAAGCTGAGGTCCACTTTCCCGACGGAATGCCGGAGGCTGTGAAGGTTCTCGATCCTGACGGCAAAGAAGTCCCCGCACAGATTAAAGACGGCAAGGTGCTTTTTCTGGCTAAGACGCCGTCCGTTGGGTACGCAGTGTACGAGGTCCACGCGGCAGTATCCGAACCCTCGACGGAACTCAAGGTTACGCAATCATCCCTGGAGAATGCGCGTTATCGCGTCTCGCTCAACGCAGCCGGCGACATCAGCAGCATCTTTGACAAGACACTCAACAAGGAGCTGCTCTCAGCACCAATGCGGCTTGCCATCTCCAACGATGCGCCAAAGCAGTGGCCGGCGTGGAATATGGATTTCGATCAGGAGCAGGCTGCGCCTCGCGCTTACGTGAGCGGTCCGGTCAAGACGCGCATCGTGGAAGATGGTCCAGCCCGAATTGCAATTGAGGTTTCGCGCGAGACCGAAGGATCAAGGTTTGTGCAAACCGTCCGTCTCTCGGCGGGCGACGCCGGCAACCGCGTCGAGTTCAGTGACGCTATCGACTGGAGAACGCTCTCGGCGAACCTCAAGGCGGTCTTCCCGCTTTCGGGCACCAATCCAATGGCCACTTACAACTGGGAGATCGGTACCGTTCAGAGGCCGACTGCTTTTGATCGCCAGTTTGAGGTTGCCTCGCACCACTGGATCGATCTGACGGACAAGAGCGGCGCATATGGCACCACAATTCTCACCGGGCCAAAGAACGGTTCCGACAAGCGCATGGACAATACCATTCGGCTCACGCTGATTCGCACACCAGGAGCCCCTTTGCCCGGTCCCGGAGGTGATTTCCCGGATCAGCTCAACAAGGATTGGGGACACCACGAAATCCTCTACGGGCTCGCGGGGCACATGGGCGACTGGCGCAGTGGCCAGACAGACTGGCAGGCGTATCGCCTCAGCACTCCTCTGGTAGCCTTCACCACCGGGCGGCATCCAGGCGCTCTGGGCCGAAGCTTCTCGTTAGTCAACATCGACAATCCGTATATCAGGATTCTTGCGCTCAAGAAAGCGGAGATGAGCGATGAAGTCATCTTGCGCATGGTTGAGCTGGACGGCAGCGCTGCGCCCGACGTCAAGGTTAAGTTTGCGGGACCGATTGCCTCAGCACGCGAAGTTAATGGCCAGGAGCTGCCGACTGGGCCGGCGAAGGTTATCGATGGCGTACTGGAAACATCGTTCAACGCTTATCAGCCGCGCACCTTTGCTCTCCGTCTTGGCTCGGCCCCGGCGCAGGTCAGCGCGGTTGAATCCCAGCCGGTCGAGCTAAAGTACAACCTGGCGGCAGCCAGCAATGACGATACGAAATCCGTCGGTGGCTTCGACTCCAAAGGAGATGCACTGCCGGCCGAGATGCTGCCTAAAGAGCTGAACTTCAATGGCGTCGACTTTCATCTGGCACATGCCGCGACGGGTGAACCTGATGCCGTGGTTGCACAGGGCCAGACGATTCAACTTCCCGCAGGCGACTTCAATAGAGTTTATCTGCTGGCGGCCTCAGCTGACGGCGATCAGGAGACGGTCTTCAAGGCAGGCACTCACGCTGCCCAGTTCACGGTTGAGGATTGGGGAGGCTTCGTCGGCCAATGGGACACGCGCTTGTGGATGCCCGCCCCCGACAGCGTCATGGTTGGTGATCCGCCGCACGCGGTGCCTCTACGCAAGGACTGGGCAGTCTCTGCGAACCACGCTACATGGAACGACGTGGCCTATCGTGGATCTCCCTGGTGGTCGCCTCGCTATCCGCAGGACTACATCGGCCTGGCTCCCGGCTACATCAAAGCCGCTCCGCTGGCGTGGTATGCCTCGCATCACCATACCCCTGAAGGACTCAATGAGCCCTATGAATACAGCTATCTCTTTGCCTACTCGATGGAGTTGCCACCGCACGCTACCAAGCTGGTTCTTCCGAAGAATGACAACATTCGTATTCTGGCAATCTCCGTGGCGCGGGAAAATCCGCAAGTTCTTCCGGCCCAGCCGCTCTACGACACGCTGAGACGTACTGACACGATGAAGAAAGGCTACATCACGGCAGCGCACTGAAAAACCACCCCGAAATAAGCGAAGGAGCACGAGTGAAGAGATAATTATTTCTGCCTGAGTCGAGTGTGGGATTAGCGCGTCCGTACCGGCAACCCATGTCGTGGCCCTGCTATTAAGCCTGAGATTGTGAGTGTGAGGGAAGTCATGTCGATCAAGTGGTCCGCAACTCTTGTTGGAATGGTGATGCTTGCATGGATGGCTTTCACGCGTCCTTTCGGGAGCGTCAGTGCGTCCTCTTCGATCAGTCGGACTGAAACGGATCAACCTGTTTCGCTTCAATTCTCCGGTTCCCCGGATGCCGAACTATTCACGAGGGAACTCGACGCATCGTTTCAGGGCGTGCTCGAGAAGAATTTTGTCTCTGTTGCGGGCGATGGTTTTCCGGCAGGGTTTGTCAACGCATCGCTCCCAGGTTTTCCCTGGACAGGCACGATGTGGACGCGCGATGGCGGCACTTTCATGCGTGAACTCGTTATGCGTGGTTATTTAGGGCATGCTTCGCTGCTCGCAGAGTGTCTGATGCATTTGGTGGAAAAGAATTCGGACGGATTCTATTCCTTCCCGGAGTACTTCAAGGGATCGCAGCCGGGATCGGGTGCGGAGATGGATGGCACGACTTCAATTGTCATCGGGATGGTGTTGTTATGGGAACGCCTGCCCGATGGAGATGCCACCAAAAGAGATATTCAGCAGTTCCTATTTCAAGATGCCTCGCCGATCAACAGCATCGAGTTCGAGCTGAAGACGAAGCCGCTCGTAGCAGGCAGCGGTGAGTTCGGCTGCGGATTAGGTGTTGCCGGATTGTGTTACAACGTCGCGCAAAACAACCTGGTGCGGCTCGCTCTGCTGGCAGCAGCCAAAATGGCAGACGAGGCCGGTGATGACACTAGAGCTGAGGAGTACCGGCATCTGGCGGACCGCGTCGGTGTTGCCATGGAGAAATACCTTGTCGACAAAGATGGGGGATGGATATGGTGTATCGATGAAAGAACAATGAAGCCGGACCCGCGCATATTGAACGCACAAGGGAACAAAGGCATTGGATCGATCAACGGCGTTGCCTCGATGTATGCAGACGTGCTGGGTCTTCAGCCGCTGAACTCCTCATGGAAGGCAGGCGCAGCGCATAGCGAGAAGACATTCCAGCGCCTCTATAACACTCCGCTGCGCAAGATGGAGTTCGACCACTACGGAATCTGGACGCAGTTCGATCTGCTGGCCGGAGGATTACTTTCCAGCCCGTCCTATGGCCAGGGATATGCAATTCAGACCATGCTTCTCTTCGATAACCTGACGATGGTCGGAAAGGCGCTGTCATGGCTAGCGAATGCAACCTATCAGCCTGTTCCAGAGTACAAGCTACATCGGGACTCTCCCTATTTCTTTTATGAGCGGACATACTCTCCGGATGCGGTCGGAAAGATTCCGCTCGCAGAGGGTTGCGGCGCATTGAATCTGGTCAATGTTTCCGAGCCGCTGAAAGTGTCTCGGCTCATGCTGGGCGTGGATGACTCATCGCCGCAATCCATTCTGGTCCTTCCTCGGCTTCCGTATAGCTGGACGGGCGTTACAGCACATAACTGGCCTATTTTGACTCCGAGTGGGTTAGTCAGGGCCGGCATCTCGTTCGAAAAGCAAGGAGCAGGCGGCGATTTCACAATGAAGCTTGCCTCCGGTCAACAGATCAGTGATCTGAAAGTTCGAATGCCGTCGAAGAATGGTTATGTCTGGCGTGAACAGAAGCATGCTGGATCTGTGCATTTTGTAACGCAATGATGCCGTTAAGTCTTAATGATTGGCGGAAATGCCGACCTTGATACCGAAACCTGATTCAAGCCGCGAGCGAGGGGATAGAAAAGAAATATGAAGAGACGGACATTTCTATTGCAGTCGAGCGGGGGGATTTGCCGCAGCCGTGATGCATGGCTTCGGGCAAGCGCCAGTGGGTTCGGCTGGTGGCCCTCATAATGAGGAAACTGCACCAGCTACGCAGGAGGCTCAGCCGCCGATCATGCACCCGGGCATATTGCAAACTCGAGCCGATCTTGAGCTTATGAAAGCTAAGATCAAAGCCAGTGAAGAACCGTGGAAATCGTCATGGGACCTGTGGCTCACGGGGCCGATTGCATCGCTGGACTTCACGCCGAAGCCATTCCCACATATCGTTCGCGGCGCTTTTGGTGCGGGAGAGCAAGGTGGCCGTGAACTCTCGGAAAGCGCGGACGCCGCAAACAATCATGTGATGCAGTGGTACGTCAGCGGGAACGAGGCGCATGTGCGCAAGGCAATCGAGATATTCGACGCGTGGTCGCACACGTTGGCAGATTTCTTTGAGAATGACGCCATGCTGTTAGCCGGGTGGACTGGCGGCCTGTTCTGCAATGCGGCAGAGATACTACGTGCAACATATCCAGGTTGGAACACTGCGTCACAGGAGCAGTTCAAGCGCATGCTGCCGACGGTCTATGTTCCGCTGCTGCGCATGTTCTATCCCGAGGCGAACGGCAATTGGGACGCTGCCATCATGTACACACTGCTGTCGATCGGCGTCTTCTGTGAGGACCGTGACCTGATGGAGGCGGTCTATCAGCACTATCGTATGGGACCTGTGAACAGCGGCATCACGCACTACGTTTACCCGAGCGGCCAATGCGAGGAGACGTGCAGGGATCAGGGACATACGCAAATGGGGCTCGGATACCACGGCCAACGAATACATGCAGGAGTTGCCGGAGAGTGTGAAGAAGATGGTCGGATCGGTCTACATCATGCTGACGAAAGGAGGGAATCAAAACAAGCTTTTGGAGATTTGCTACCAAAAGCTACCAACGCTTCTCAGGAACTTTCTGTAAGTGCTTGATAAATATGGTAGGCACGAGGAGACTCGAACTCCTGACCTCTACCGTGTCAAGGTAGCGCTCTAACCAACTGAGCTACGCGCCTGAATGCGTTTTTTCAGTCTAAATGGAGTGGGATAGTTAGAGCAACATGAGGCTCGACTTAGGCTAAGATTGACAGACGTAACGTGCCTTTTCTGAATCAATTTCGCGCCGCTCCCAATCTGCTTACGCTGATGCGTTTGTTCATTATCCCTTTTCTTATTATAGAGATAATGGATGCCAATTATGTGGGAGCGCTTGCACTGTTCATTCTGGCCGGGATCAGCGATGCGCTGGATGGTTTGCTGGCCAGGTGGTTGAGTCAACGAACGACGCTGGGGCAGTATCTGGATCCCATTGCGGATAAGCTGCTGCTAAGTACCCTGTTTGTTGTATTTACGCATGTCGGGCTGATGCCGCGGTATGTTACGGTGCTGGTTTTCAGTAGGGATTTAGGAATTTTGCTGATCGCTGCGTTGTTGTTTGCTACTGGATCTTTGCGGGATTTTCGTCCGAGCCTGTTTGGAAAACTCAACACATTTATGCAGATAATCGCTTTGCTATCCGTGCTTTGCCAGAAGGTTTTTGCCTGGCATCATATTACGGCGATGAGGGATGGGTTATTGCAGATTATTGCGGTCATGGCTCCGCTTTCGGCGGCACAGTATGCGTGGATCGTGTTTCGCCGGATGAACGCGCAACAGCCGACTGCGGTTTAGTCGTCGGCCGGAGTCTCGGGGCCAATCTCGGCCTCTTCGATAGCGATATCGCTAAACTCCGCTGAATCAAAGACTTCTCGGCAGGTCTGGCACTCGACAAATTCTGTATCGTCCTCGCGGGCGACTACTTTTACGATGGGATGTTTGCACTTTGGGGTCATGAGTGGAGAGAGCGAATGGTATGGATTTTGCCCGTCTCTGCGTGGCTTGTCAAGGCGCGCAGCCTGTGATTTTCGTGATGGGCGCTGGCGATCTCGGTACGGGATTTTTATGTGGGAAAGCCGGTTGCGTGACCACGCTTCCGGACGTACACTATCTAGGACTGGAATTGTCGGTATTCTGCCGATTTTCTGTCCGAAGGCAAGGTTGCGATGCTGCGTCTGACCAAAAAAGCGGATTACGGTCTGATGGCCCTGAAGTATCTGGCCGAGCAGGCAGACGGCAGCGCGCACAGCGCCAAGGACATTGCGGAGGCTTACCACATCCCTCCCCAACTGCTGGCGAAGATCCTGCAGACACTGGCGAAGGCCGGGTTGCTGGTCTCTCATGCGGGAACGAATGGCGGATATGCGCTTTCTCGTCATGCGAAGGAGATATCGGCCTTCGAGGTGATTCGGGCGATTGACGGACCACTCTTCATCACAAGTTGCATTACGATTCACGGAGCCTGCGACCTGACGAGCACTTGCACCATCAAAGAACCATTGCGCAAGGTGAACGACAGCATCAAGGACCTGTTGAGCGGTATTCACATCGCTGATTTGGTTGAAGCGGATGGGGAACAGATTGGGACGGGAGCACCAGTAGGCGGTGGGTTAGTCAGCATCGCGGTTTAGAACATTAGAGATTTAGGCAGTGGTACATAGCCAAACAAGATTCAGGAGCAAGAGGGATGAGCAACGATATGAACAATAACGGGATGGTGATCACGAAGTCCGCGACTCCGCTGCCGGCGGGCGTGCATCTGCCGATCTACATGGACAACCATGCAACGACGCCGCTTGACCCTCGGATTCTGGAAGCGATGATGCCCTACTTCGGAGCGAAGTTCGGCAATGCGGCGAGCCGTAACCACTCGTTCGGCTGGGAGGCCGAGCAGGCGGTGGACAAAGCGCGTGAGCAGATTGCGAAACTGATTGGCGCGAGCTCGAAGGAGATCATCTTCACCAGCGGCGCGACCGAGTCGGACAATCTTGCGCTGAAGGGTGTTGCCGAGATGTACCGTGAGCGCGGCAACCACATCATTACGCAGGTGACCGAGCACAAGGCGATTCTGGATACGTGCAAACGGCTGGAGAAGCAGGGCTTCCGCGTGACGTATCTGCCGGTGCAGGCGGATGGTTTGATCGACCTCGAAGACCTGAAGCGGGCGATGGACGATAAGACCATTCTGGTTTCCATCATGTTTGCGAATAACGAGATCGGCGTGATTCAGCCCATCGCGGAGATTGGCAAGCTGTGCCATGAGAAGGGCGTCATCTTCCACACAGATGCGGTGCAGGCCGTGGGCAAGATTCCCGTGGACGTGCAGGCGATGAACATCGATGTGCTGTCGCTTTCGGGACACAAGATTTATGGGCCGAAGGGCGTTGGCGCGCTGTATGTGCGGCGGCGTAATCCTCGTGTACAGATCTCGGCGCAGATCGATGGCGGCGGCCACGAGCGCGGGATGCGGTCAGGCACGTTGAATGTCCCCGGCATCGTTGGTTTGGGCAAAGCCTGTGAGATCTGCGGCGAGGAGATGGCAGCCGAAGCCAAGCGCGAGATGGAGCTTCGCGATTATCTGCGTGAGAAATTTGAGAAGGTGCTCGATTACGTCCATGTGAACGGGAACATGGAGCACCATCTGCCGGGCAATCTCAACATGAGCTTTGTTCATGTCGAGGGCGAAAGTCTCCTGATGGGCATCAATGACATCGCGGTCTCTTCAGGCTCGGCCTGCACCTCGGCGACGCTTGAACCATCTTATGTATTGAAGGCTCTGGGTCTGGGCGATGATGTAGCGCACAGTTCGATCCGGTTTGGGCTTGGACGCTTCAACACCAAGGCTGAAGTGGACTATGTTTCGGACAAGGTGATCGACGTGGTGTCGAAGCTGCGCGAGCTTTCTCCGTTGTATGAGATGGTGAAGGAAGGCATCGACCTGACCAAGATTGAATGGGCGGCGCACTAAGGCGTAGCGCTCATTGAGCAGGGATTAGAAAAGGCAAGAAGGAGAATGATATGGCATACAGCGATAAGGTAATTGACCACTACAACAATCCGCGGAACGTTGGTCAGATGGACAAGGCTTCTGACGAGGTTGGTACCGGGCTCGTCGGCGCGCCGGAGTGCGGTGACGTCATGCGTTTGCAGATTCGCGTGAATCCTGAGACCCAGGTCATCGAGGACGCGAAGTTCAAGACGTTCGGTTGCGGTTCGGCGATTGCCTCCTCTTCGCTCGCTACGGAGTGGGTAAAGGGCAAGACGGTTGCCGAGGCGCTCACGATTACGAATACGGACATCGTGAAAGAGCTGGCGCTTCCTCCGGTTAAGATTCACTGCTCGGTGCTCGCGGAAGACGCGATCCGTGCGGCGATTGGGGACTGGAAGAAGAAGAACAATGTTGCTGAGACGGCGGCGACTGCTGTTGCGGTTCGCTAAGCTTAAAGCAGCAGGCGACCGCGGATAAGTGCGGATGAACGCGGATTGAAAGACCAGAAGGTATTTGTTCTTAGTCCGTGTGAATCCGTGATGATCCGTGGTCGTTCAGTTAAGGGCGTGAATGATGGCAATGGTGACTTTACAGACCGAGACGGATAGAGCTACCCATGCAGTGGTTCCGGCCGGTCACGCGGCTGGAGAGGTAAAAGACCCGCTGGCTGGGATGACCGTGCTGACGGCCGAAGGGCAGGAGCCGACGCAGAAGGGCATCCAGATTACCGAGAAGGCCCTGAAGCGGATTCGTGTTGCGATGGCGAAGGAGAACGTGTCGCCGGAGCAGGGTGGTTTGCGTGTGGGGATTCAGGGCGGTGGGTGCTCGGGGTTGAGTTACAACATCAGGTTTGATTCGCAGCCGCGTGAACGCGACCGCGTGTACTCGTTCGGCGCTGGAGTGGAGACGGTGAACGATCCGACGAATGGCGCTCCGATTCGTCTCTTTGTCGATCCGAAGAGCTTTATCTACCTGCATGGCATGGTGCTGGATTTTGAGGAGACACTGATGCGGCAGGGGTTCAATTTCATCAATCCGAACTCGACCAAGAGTTGCGGGTGTGGGTCGAGTTTTACGGCGTAGGCCCTCTCGCCAGTGAACTATCGCGAACTCACAAAGATGATTGAAGCGGATGGATGGCGATTGGTAAATACTGTCGGTAGTCATCGTCAATAGAAGCATCCCGAAAAAACAGGCCGGGTAACAATTGCAGGAAAGGACGCCAAGGATGTGCCGATTGGAACTTTGAAGAACGTTCTGCGGCAGGCGGGTCTAAAATGATTGCTATGCGTGAATACACGGTTATCTACGAGCGCGCGCAGGATGGCGGATGGGGAGCTTACGCTCCTGACTTGCCCGGTCTCGGCGTTGTGGGCGATACGCTGGAGGAGACCGAGCAATTGATCCGCGAAGGCATATCGCTGCACATTGCGGGACTGGTTGAGGATGGTCTTCCCATTCCCGAGGCCACAACGCAGGCAGCGCGTATCGCCGTGTCTGCGGCGTAATGGTTATGACTGACCAGGCTCCCGAAGACAAATCCGATTACTTCTTTTTCTTCGATCTTCCGCGCAAACTAATGCTGGATAATGCCGCGCTGGAGAAGCAGTTTTACACGCTCTCACGCAGGCTGCATCCGGACCGGTTCGCTTCGAAGCCGGTGGCGGAGCAGGAGGCGGCGTTAGCTCAGTCGTCTCAGTTGAATGACGCTTATCGGACTCTGAAAGATTCGATTTTGCGGACGCAGTATCTGCTGAAGCTGGAGGGAGTAGAGCTGGAGGAGCAGTCGAAGGCGGCTACCGATGCGGCACGGGCGACGGGCGAACAGAAAAAACAGATTGTTCCGCCCGAGTTGCTGGAAGAGGTCTTTGAATTGAATATGCAGCTTCAGGAGATGCGGGCGGCGAAACAGATGGGCGAGGATGAGCCGGAGCTGCGACGCGATCTGATGACGGCCAAGGATACGTTCGATGCCAAGATGGTGCAGACGCAGGCAGAGTTGGAAGGGCTGTGGGCTCGATGGGATGCTGCTGTAGATGCTGGCGATGAGGCGGGGAAGGCCGCGGTCAGGGATGCGATGGTGACGCTGCTGAACAAGCGGAGCTATCTGCGGAACCTTGTTCGCGATGTGAACGAGGCTTTGGAGTAGATGGTTTGAGCCGCTATTTTATGTGGCGAGACATTCGATTTGTTGCAGGTGATTGATATCGTGGCCAGCCATGGTTTCAACCAGCGTCCAGAAGGTCATGGTGCCGCGTTCAGGATGCGTGGTGGGGCGGTGGCGATCTTCTTCGGAGACGGTGGTGAGCAGACGGAGGTTCCAGTTGCGTGCTGCTTTGAAGAGGGCCAGTGCGGAATCGAGATCGTAGGCAGCGTAGCGCGTGGCCCAGACTTCCTGGTCGAAGGGGCGGATGAGCGCGTGCTTCAGGCTGAGGGTCTGGCGAAGGCGAAAGCTGAAGACAATCTCGCAGTCGGCGAGGTGAGCGGCGATCTCGCGGATGCTCCATTTACCCGGAGCAGAAGCGCGTTCGATCTGCGCGCCGGAGAGTGGGGCCGTAAGCGCGTAGAGCCGGTCGGCGGTGGACGTAAGGACGGGAATCGGTTCCTGGCCAGCCAGGAATTTCTCGTAAGGGTTGAGTTCCATGAAAAGAACGGTATCACGGCTTGAGGATGGATTGAAGCGCCGTGTTGCAGTTGTTGATCGTGATTGAAAAATGGCGAAATATTGAATTCGGACGCTGGCATCTAACGTGTAGGCACGGTGTCGCTGGGATTGTAGGACAATGGAGATAAAGACATTGGAACGGTAGAGGATTGTAGATGGCTGATGAGCGGGTTGTAGGAATTGATCTTGGAACGACGAATTCGCTAGTGGCCTACATGGAGAAGACCCAGCCGGAAGGGGAAATGCCGGTCGTCATTCCGGGGGAGGATGGCGAGCGGCTGGTGCCGTCCGTCGTCGCGTGGACAGACGATGGCGTGGTAGTGGGGAATGCGGCACGGGGGACATTGCTGGCGGATTCTGCCAGTGCGGTTTATTCGGCGAAGCGATTGATGGGACGCGACCTTGCCGATGTGCAGGAGGAGTTGAAGCTGTTTCCGTTCAAGCTTGCCGAGGGATTGCAGCCGGGTGAAGTGCTGCGGCTGAACGTAGGTGGCTTGACGATGACTCCGCCGGAGATCTCTGCCTATGTGCTGATGCAGTTGAAGAAAAACGCTGAGCGGTTCTTTGGCGGCCCAGTGACGAAGGCGGTGATTACGGTTCCTGCCTACTTCAATGACGCTCAGCGGCAGGCCACGAAGGACGCTGGACGGATCGCCGGACTGGAGGTTCTACGGCTGGTGAATGAGCCTACGGCGGCGGCGCTGGCCTATGGGTTGAACAAGAATAAAGACGGCTTGATTGCCGTCTATGACTTCGGCGGCGGTACGTTCGATATCTCAATCCTGAAACTGCATGAGGGAATCTTCGAGGTCATCGCCACGGGTGGCGACACGCACCTCGGCGGCGATGACATCGACAATCTGCTGATTGCGATTGCGCTGGATGATATTGCCGGCGATCTCGGTGAGGATGTACGCGCAAATGGCGAGGCCGTGCAGGAGATTCGCAAGGCAGTGATTGAGGCGAAGGTTCTGCTATCAATGGCGGAGACGGCGACTCTGAATCTGCTGCTGCCCAGTGGAAAGAAATATCTCCGCGAGATTGCACGCGAGCAGTTCGAGCAGTTGGCTGCTGGAGTGATTGCGCGGACGGCTGGGCCTTGCAAGCAGGCATTGAAGGATGCGGGTCTATCGGTTGAGCAGATCGATGAAGTCGTGCTGGTGGGTGGCTCTACGCGAATCCCCGCGGTGCGGCGGCTGGTCGATGAACTATTTGGGTTGAGTGCTCGTGGGAAGAAGCCGCATACCGAGTTGAATCCCGATGAGGTCGTAGCTTTGGGAGCTGCGGTACAGGCGCAGATTCTGGCCGGCGGATCGGCGGCTACGGAAGACCTATTGCTGCTCGATGTAACTCCGCTTTCGCTGGGGATTGAGGCGCTGGGCGGTGTTGTCGCGAAGATCATTCAGCGGAACTCGACCATTCCGGCCAGCGCGACCGAACACTTCACAACGGGAGTAGATGGGCAGACGAATGTGGCCATCCATGTCGTGCAGGGAGAGCGTGAGCTTGCGAAGGATTGCCGGTCGCTGGCTCGGTTTGACCTGAAAGGGATTCCGCCGATGGTGGCGGGACTGCCTCGCATCGAGGTGAAGTTTCTGATCGATGCAAATGGCATTCTGCATGTCAGCGCGCGGGAGCAGCGGAGCGGCAAAGAGGCAGAGGTTGAGGTAAAGCCGACATATGGACTTACGGACGAGCAGGTGGAATCGATGATTCTGGCCTCGTTCGATTACGCCGAGCAGGACATTCAAGAGCGGCAGGTCATCGAAGCGAAGAATGAGGCGGAGACGATTCTGGCTGCGGTGGAGAAGGGCAAAAAGCATGAAGCTTGGCAGAAGCTGACCGCCGATGAGATTGCGAAGATTGAAGAAGGAATCAACGAGCTGAAGGCCTCGGTAAAGGGTGAAGCTTACAAGGTCATCCGACAGGCGATTGAGCGACTGGATAAGGCGACGCGGCGATTTGCGGAGCTGATGATGGACACTGCCGTCTCCGGTGCGATGAAGGGCAAGACGATGGGCGCGGCAGGTGAGAGCATGGGTGAGGGGCCAACGGCGCCGCATCCTTTTGCCAAGGCGCAGATGCTGGATTCTAAGGCCGAAGCTGAGGCTGAGACAGCAAAGATTGAAGGTTCTATCAACGATGAGGCTACGGCCGGAGAGTCGACGGAAGATTGATTATGTCTGAGAACAAGAAAAGTGATGAAGTCGTGGATTTGTCGAAGCCTGCGGGCGAAGGGATGGTTCGGGTTACGTTCGAGCCTGAAGGACGGACGGTCGAGTTTCCGTTCGACTCGCTGCCATATGAGGGGCATGGGCAGCCGATGTCGTTTCTGGATGTTGCCGAGAACTACGATATTTTTCTGGACCACGCCTGCGGCGGAGTCTGCGCCTGCACGACCTGTCACCTTTGGGTGAAAGAGGGCATGCAGGGCGTGAGTGAGCCGGAAGATCTGGAACTTGACCGCATGGAGACGGCGGCGGATATCCAGTTGAACTCGCGGCTTGGGTGCCAGGCTGTGATTGAAAAGCCGGGAACGTATGTGGTCGAGATTCCGAAGTGGAACCGGAATTACGTGCAGGAAGGCAAGCCACGGCATGGGCCGGGTAGCGAATAGCTTCCGTTTATCCAGCTACGGACTTAAGATCTAATTAAGTCTCCAAACATTCCCTCAGCGGCTAAAGCCGCATTGCAGGCAAACCACTTGCGGCACGGCTGAAGCCGTGCCCTTAACAAAACCGGACTTAATCAGAGTTTCCTTAATAGCCGGCGGCTTTGCCGTAGTTGCGGCGGTTGTCGTGGCCTCCGAGGAGTTCTCCGGTCTTGGGATCGATGGCGATGAGTTCGCTGTCGCCCCAGACGCCGGGATTGTGTTCGTCGGCTACGGCGAGACGGTTGACATTGTAGCCCATGGCTTTGAGCTGAGCGGCTACGTCTACGGGGAACTTCTTTTCGAGGTCGAGGCGATCGGGCAGGTACTGGTGGTGAAAACGGGGGGCGTCGGCGGCCTGCTGGATGTTGAGATGATTGTCGACGACGCTGATGAGGTCGTTAGCAACTGTGGTGATAATGGTGGGGCCGCCGGGGGAGCCGAGGACGAGGCGAAGTTTGCCGGATTTCTTGCGGCGGCTGTGGGTGATAACGATAGTTGGGGTCATGGCCGAGAGCGGGCGCTTGCCGGGGGCGATGGCGTTGGCCGGGCCCTGGATGAGTCCGTACATATTGGGGACGCCCTGCTTGGAGGCGAAGTCGTCCATCTCGTCGTTCAACAGAAAGCCGAGACCTTCGACGGTGACTCCGGAGCCGAAACCGTTGTTGAGGGTGTAAGTGCTGGATACAGCGTTGCCTTCTGCATCGACTACAGAAAAGTGCGTGGTTTGAGTGGATTCATGAACGGGCTCGGGCCGGGGCGATGGCGGCATGAATCCGGCGGGGCGGACGAGATCGGCGGAGGGGGTAGGTTTGTCGCGCTGGATGGATTTGCGCCACGCGGCGGCGTAGGCGCGGCTGGACATCTGCTGGATGGGCTGGGGGGAGAAGTCGGGGTCGCCGAGATAGTCGGCGCGGTCCATGAAGGCACGGCGGAAAGCTTCGGCGATGTAGTGCACCTGGGCGGCGGAGCGGTCGGGGCCCAGCTTAGGCAGCTTGTAGCCGGAGAGGATGTTGAGGATCTCGACGAGGACGATGCCGCCGGAGGAGGGCGGCGGCGCGGTGATGACATCGTAACCGCGATAGCGGCCGACGATCGGGGCGCGCTCTTTGACCTGGTAGTCGGCGAGGTCGGCGGCGGTAATGAGGCCTCCGTTGGCTTGCTCGAAGGCGGCGATCTGTCTGGCTATGTCGCCTTTGTAGAAGTCGGCGGGGTCGTGGGAGATTTTGGTGAGGGTGGCGGCGAGGAGAGGCTGCCGGAAGGTGTCGCCTGTCTGATAGAAGTTGCCGTCGCGTTGGAAGATGCGGGCGGAGACGGGGAAGCCGATGAGGTTCTTGCTGTGGAGGGCGCGGGCCTCCGCGGCGGAGAGGGTGTAGCCTTCGGTGGCGAGGCGGATGGCGGGAGCCATGTCCTGGGCGAGGGTGAGCTTGCCGAAGTGCTGCTGGGCGTAGACGAGACCGGCGACGGTGCCGGGGACTCCGCTGGCCTTGTAGCCGACGGTGGAGAGGCCGGGGATGACATTTTTATTGGTGTCGAGGTACATGTCGGCGGTAGCGGCGGCGGGGGCCTTTTCGCGGTAGTCGAGGAAATGGGTTTGGCCCTTGTGGTCGCGGATGAGCATGAAGCCTCCGCCACCGAGATTGCCGGCGAAGGGATAGACGACAGCGAGGGCGAAGCCTACGGCCACGGCCGCGTCGATGGCGTTGCCGCCTTGCTTGAGGATGGCTACGCCGGCGTCGGTGGCGTCGTGGTGGATGGAGACGACCATGGCGTGGGCGGCGCGGGTGGGTTCGTCGGTTTGAGCAGTGGCGGCGAATGGAGAGAAGGCGAGCGTGGCTGTGAGCAGGAAGGCAGTGACGCGGATCAGCGTCGAGGTCCTGTGGGCCGGGTTGGATAGAGTCACGTTAACTTCTCCTTTAACTACCTGGGTGGAGCGATGATAAACGGGACTTGCCGCTGGGCATAGGACTGCGTTCTTTCAGGAGTATCCCCCCTGGGGTACTTTTCCTGTAAAGTCTTCATTGTAAAGAAGTTAAATTGTAAAGTCTTCTTTCTAAAGAAGTTAGTATGTAAACCTTTCTTTCTGAAAGAGTTAGGCCCAGCGTTTCGCTGGGCCCTAACTCTTGTTTTTCTCTATTGTTTTAATTGTAACGAATTGGAGATAACTAAATGGCAGTTTTTGCTAGATTTATTTTCAGGAGGTAAGTGACTGTTTCTGTTTGACTTATTGAAGGAGTTTGAATTTCAAGGAGGCTGTGGGGGCTTGACAAGAAACGGCGAGGAGACTGGCAAAGGCTGCTGAAAAAGTCTGTTGCGGCAATTATAAAAAAAGCCCGGGGCTGAAGCCCCTCGTATTTTCAAGGACTTATTCGTAGGGCTAAAGCCCTACGCTAATCCGAGAGACCACAGCAGAGACCACAACAGAGACTTTTTCATCACCTTCTGGCAGAGCACTTGAACGGTCGGAATGACAGAGTCTTTGGGCTTTTTTAGAGATAAAGATGAACAGTTTGCGTGGGACGGCGGTCTTAGGGTATGAAGGCGAGCGGGTATGAAGGCGAGCGAAGGTATGGCTACTGCATCGTGAGGGCGGATGGACTTGCCGGTGGTATGGACGGAGCTTGAGGGCTTGAAATCAGGGGGGCGCGAGGACTTGCGTCGTGATGATCTGCTGGAGCGGGAGCAGGAGTTTTCGGGGATCGTCGAGCGGCAGGCGCGGTTTATGTTTCGCGTGGCGTATGGGTTGTTGCGCAATGTGCAGGACGCCGAGGATGCGGTGCAGGAGGCTTTTTTGAAGCTGTATCGGGGCGATGCCTGGCGGCGGATGGAGGATGAGAAGGCGTTTCTGGCGCGGACGGTCTGGCGGGTGGCTCTGGACCGAGCGCCGAAGGCCGCCGACCGGATGGACGATGTGGCCGGGATGGAGTTGGCTGCCGGTGGCGCATCCCCGGAGAGTCATACAGCGGATGACGATGAGCGGGTTTTGCTGAGGCGGCTGATCGATGGCTTGCCGGAGGAGTTGCGGCAGCCGCTGGTGTTGAGCGCGGTGGAGGAGATGACTTCGCGGGAGGTTGCGGTGGTGATGGGGATTCCCGAGGGCACGGTGCGGACGCGGTTGATGCGGGCAAGGGCGGAGTTGAAGAAGAGGTTTGAGCGGATGGAGGTGCGGCGATGAAGAATTTTGACGAACTGCTGGATGGAGTTTTGCGGGAAGATGCCGCCGCGCAGCCGGGTGCGGGATTGGAAGGACGGGTGATGGCCCGGGTCCGGGAGGAAGAGAGACTACCGCAGGGGCTTATTTTGCGGTTGCGGAGTGGCTGGCGGAGTTGGCTGTTGGTGTCGGCGGCTGCGTGTGCGGGGATCGTGGCGGTGGTCTGGTATGTCGCTGCTGGAGGGGTGTCGCAACCTGAGAGGATTGCGTCGCGAGTGCCTCCGCCTACCCTTTCTGCTCATTCAGTTGCGAAGCCGGAGATGGGTTCAGGCGGGAACGGTCACGCTTTGCGCGATGCTCACCTTACCACCCCACCAACAAACTGGCGGGGACCCCGGCTTAGCGACGATAAGGCCGTCGCGAAGATGGGGCACCCGACTTTGGTCGCACGTGAAACGACGCCGTTGCCGAAGCTGGATGTATTTCCGACGCCTGCCGAAGTGGATATGTTCCCGCGACCGGTAAAGGCGACTGCGGAGGAATCTCAATTGGCGGCGCTGAGGTCGGAGAAGGTTGTCGAGGCGATCGCAGCGTTGCATCAGGAACAGAGTGAGCCTATCCGGATTGCAGCGATTGAGATTGCGCCGCTTCAAACGGATGGGGATTCAGGGCGAGATCGATAGTTCATAAGGAGAAGCGATGACGATGCGAATGAAGATGTGGGGTATTGTGTGCGTTCTGATGCTGGTCAGTGGCGCGAGCTTTGGACAGAACAAACAGAGCAACGACGCGACTGCGCAGCCGACTGCACAAACTGAGCCTAGCGATGGGCGGCATTATCAGGTGGTTTTTGTGGCGCGGGAGGTGGAGGGCGGTAAGGTCATCAATTCGCGCAGGTACGAGACCGATATGGCACTTCAGGGACCGGGGAGCGGATCTGGATCGATTCGAACCGGAGCGAAGGTTCCGATTGTCACAGGGTCATACTCGACAGGGCAAGGCAGCAACGTTCAGAGGCAGTACACCTATCAAAATGTGGGAGTCGATCTGGATTTCAACCGCGCACGCCTGGAGGGAGATCGTGTTTTTCTCTCGATCACTGCGCAGATTAGCAGCGCCGATCCCTCAGCCTCGGACAGTACTTTTTTGCATGAGCCGATTATCCGGCAGAATAAGTGGGACTCCGGCGTGACGGTCCCGCTAGGGAAGCCTACGGTGATTTTCAGTTCGGATGATGTTTCGTCGAAGCGGACGATGCAGATTGAATTGACGGTGACGCCAGTACGCTAGATTCCGAGAGTGCCTAATACAATCGCTGTATGGCTACACGTGTTCGTTCTTATTCGAAGATCAATCTGGGGTGTGGGGATGCATTTATCTGCTTGCATTCAAGACGGGTGTCAGGGAGATTCTGTTGTAGCGAAGATTGGCTGGGTCGGGGATAAGGACGCTGCTGCCCGGCATGTACGGATGCAACTCGATGCGAAGCTGGTTTTCGCTGGAATCAAGGCGTTTCAAGCCATCGGAATGGCGCAGCAAAGCGTACCGTATCTCGACCGACGGGAGGCTTCGGATGAAAGAACTATGTTTAGGGTTCAGAGGCGGAAAGACGGACAGAAAGCTGTGGTCTCCGCACTGCGTGGGGACGAGCGATGTGATCGTGGCGCTGCCGGGGGACAACGATGTGATGGTGAAATGCGTATTTGCAGGACAGGCGAAGTCCCACTGGATATCGTTGACGCGGATGAGCTGACCTTTGTAGCCGGTAAACTTCTTGACGTATTCGGTGGAGCTATAGCGGCCGCTGAGATCGTCGACCAAGAAAGTCTCGGAATCATTGCTTGCAGAGAGTTGAGAGATGTAGTTGCTAGCCATGGCCCAAGTGAACCTTAGATTTGGGGTCTGGTAGTGGAGATCGGCGAAGATGAGTAAAGCGCCGGTAACTCCTACGGCCGCTACCATGCCCATCGATGCGACCCTTATGAAATTGTTTTTTGTGTGCTGGGCAGCAGATGCGAGAGAGAGGACAAAAAGCGGAAAGAACACGCCGCCAAACCTTCGAGGGACGTCCAGAGCTAGCGGCGTGAGCAGGCTGGCCGCGCAGAAGAGTGAGACGATAGCGATGGGATACATCTCGCTACGGACCCTGAAGACGGCTATCAGTTTTCCGGGGTGAATGCCGCCTTTGAATAGAAATTTAGCAAAAATGATGGCGAGGGTGATCCAGAACGCGATATTGAGGAAGAGGGCCGATTTCTCAAGCAACTGTAGCGGAAGTGGAATCCTGGACCAATATACGGTGGATGCGAGAGGCCACGCGGTGAGGCCAAGGATGATACGTACCAGTGCGACGTGAATTGGCCCGTGGGAACTTCCGTCCATAAAGACGTAAAGCCCCTTTTCGCCGTGAAAATCGTGCCAGCGAAGCGCGACCCAAGCCACGATAGGCAGCAGGAAGGCGGCACTTTCCGCGACGCGAAGAAGCATCCGCCTGTTGTCTTTGCGAACCAGGATAATGATCGCAGCCAATGGGGGCGCGAAGAGGGTGGTCTCTTTGGTAAAGACTGCCAGAATGAGAAGAACCCAGGCAAGCAGGAGCCTGTCAGAGATCAAGGCCGCTACTGCGAGAAGCACCAGAAGTCCACCCAGGAGATCGAAGGCGAAGGTGGGATCGAAGATGGCACCAGTGTCGACGGACGGAGCGACCATGACACAGAGGGTCCCGAGCAGCGTGATGGGCCAGCCAAGCTTAAGAATGTAGCTGGAGAGAAAGCAAAAGGTGGCAGCGAGGAGTCCGATGATCGCGTAAGTGGTGAGGAGATAGCGGCTCCAATGAGAGCCATAGGCGAACCAGCCGAGAAAGAGTGTGCCGTTGGCGACAGGGCGGAGAAAGTTAGTGGCATGAAGCGACATGTCTGGATAGACATCGAAATAGCTTCGAAAACCATGCAGGAACCAGTCGCTGTAGGTGGGATGGAAGGGGGGCAGAGAGTTGACGAGGAGTGAAAAACTATCGCCATAAGGACAATAAAAAGCGTCGATGTATTTAGCCCAGACAAGCATAAAGAGGCCCAAGCTGGCAATAAAGGTCAGTCCACTCCACAGGAGAGATCTTCGTAGAGACGAAGAGTTAAAAACGTTCTTGTCGGGGCCATCCATTTTTGGTTGATGTTATTTGAGGGGAATTATAACCGTTGGAATTGGAGGCGGATAGCTTTATTAAGTATTGGCACGTTCCCTCATTGTGTTGTGTGACAAAGATCAGCTGGCAGCGGCGGTTAGAATCGAAGGAGATGGCTACGCGCGTTCGTTCTTATTCGAAGATCAACCTGGGGCTGGCGATCGGCCCGGTGCGGGCGGATGGGTTTCATGGGCTGACTACGCTTTACCAGACGCTCGATCTGCATGATCTGGTGACGGTTTCGGCGCGGCTGGCGGCGAAGACGCGGCTGGTGTTGACGACCAACCATGCAAGGGTTCCGATGGATGGGCGGAACACGGCATGGAAGATTGTCGAGCGGTGTCTGGAGCGGCTGGGGGTGACGGCCGAGGTTGAGATTTCGATTGAGAAGAGTTTGCCGGTGCAGGGCGGGATGGGCGCAGGAAGCGCGAATGCGGCTGCGGCGCTGATTGGGCTGGAGCGGGAGCTTGGGGTTTCTTTGCCGGGGGCGGAGAGGCTGGAGTTGGCGGCGGGGGTGGGGTCGGATGTGCCGCTGTTTTTACTGGGTGGGGCGGTTTTGGGGTTAGGGCGGGGAGAGCAGGTGGTTCCGCTGCCGGATTTGCCGCGGACGGCTTGCCTGGTGGCGGTGCCTAATGTAGGGGTTTCGACTCCGCAGGCTTTTCGGGACTGGGATGCGCTGGCGGCGGGGACGAAACCCACCTTAGGCGATAAGGCCGCCGAAGGTGGGGCACCCGGGATGGCGATTCCCTCAGGGGCTAAAGCCCTTTCCTCCTCGGAGACGTCTGGCGGCACGGCTGAAGCCATGCCCTTAACAAAACAGGGTGGGGCACCCGGATCGATGGCACAATTGACGGCTGGTGTTGAACACGATAGACTTATGGAGTTGAGTCTCGCTTATGCGTCTTTGTATGCAGAGCCTGGCACTTCCGGTATCGTTCGCAACCTGAATCCTGAGAAAAAACAGGGGAACTCTGATGATGTTCAGAGAGGTGTGTCGAACGGTCTCGCGGAGAATACCCTTCTCTCGCTTGTCCGCACCGGGGTTGAAAACGACTTTGAACAGGTCGTCTTTCCTGCTTATCCCTCCTTGCGTGAAACCAAGCGTTTATTGATGGGTACCGACTCTGAAGCTCCTGCTTTGTATGCGGCGCTTTCGGGCTCGGGTTCGGCCCTGTTTGGACTTTACCGGTCCGATGCAGATGCGCGGGCAGCTCAACAGCGTGTCCAGTCGGCTGCAACGCAAGCTGGGGTCAGGACTTTCCTGACGGAAACTTTGCCCAGAGCAGCTTACTGGGAGAGAATGTTCGCAGGGTAGCTTCGCCGGCAATAACGAGCCGGCGGCATACTGGGCGATCGACTAACGGTAGGTCAAGAGACTTTGAATCTCTTTGTCTAGGTTCGAATCCTAGTCGCCCAACCAGAATGTCGACGCCGGATGCGACGTAATTTAGGGTTCTTTGGCGGCAGCAATTTGCCGCAGGAGTTGAATGGTTTTTGGTCCGCAGCAACGTAGCGGATGAAGAAGTCAGAAGTTTGAAGGAACGAAGTCTTTAGCTTTCGCAGTATTCGCAACAAGGATTTTTCGAGAGACCTACGGGGCCGCAACAAGGCTTCGCGAGACAAAGGCAGCAGGAACTACCAAGGTCAACCAGCCTGGAGGGTTTCACGTGAGCGAACAAGACACGACTGCAGTTCTTTCCCCTATCTCAGGGCAGACTGAGGAGATGGAAACAGGCTCCCAGTCTGCACCAACGCAAGCCGCTCAGGGCGGACAGAGCAAGACGGCCCCGGAAAAAAAGCGCTCCGGACGGCTGAGTGAAAGTAAGCGCATCAAGATTTTTTGCGGATCGGCAAACCCCGCGTTGTGCGAGGAGATCTGCAAGTTCGTCGGTGTGCCGCTGGGCGAGACCCGGTTGCAGAGATTCTCCGATGGCGAGGTCCATTTTCAACTGCTCGAAAACGTTCGCGGCGCGGACGTTTTTCTGGTGCAGCCTACGTGTTGGCCGGTCGATCAACACCTTGTCGAGTTGCTGATCATGATGGACGCGCTGAAGCGCGCATCGGCCGGGCGAATCACGGTTGTGATGCCGTATTACGGCTATGCGAGACAGGACCGCAAGGACCGGCCTCGTGTGGCGATTACATCGAAGCTGGTTGCCGATCTTCTAACCACGGCTGGTGCGAACCGGGCGTTGCTGGTGGATTTACATGCAGCGCAGATTCAAGGGTTTTTCAATATTCCGGTAGACCATCTGTTTGCCAGTCCGGTGCTGGTGAGCTACTTCCGGGAATTGGACCTGCCGAACCTGACGGTGGTTTCGCCGGATGCAGGCGGTGTGGAGAGGGCGAGATTCTTCGCCAAGAAGCTGGAAGTACCGTTGGCCATCGTCGACAAGCGGCGGACCGACATTAATGTGACTGAGGTGATGAACGTCATCGGCGATGTGAAGGGCCGAACGTGTTTGATCCTCGACGACATTATCGACACCGCCGGAACGTTGATCAAGACGGCGGATGCGCTGCTGGAACAGGGCGCGGAAAAAGTTTATGCGTGCGCGACCCATGCGGTGCTGTCCGGGCCGGCGGTTGAGCGCATTGCAAATTCACGGCTGGAAGAGCTGGTCGTGACGAATACCATTCCGCTGCGCGAAGATGCACAGCGGGTGCCGAAGATTAAAGTGCTTTCGATCGCCGGGCTGCTGGGACGCGCTATCGAGAGCATTCATATGGAGACCAGCGTGAGTACGCTGTTCAACTAGAGGTTTTATTTCAACGAGCAGTAAAGGGAGCGAGGCTCAACCTCGTGCCCGAAAGGAAATTCAGTTATGGCAGCAACGATTGAAGCAGTTGTCGCAACACCCCGTGAGGGCAAGTTCAACAAGAATGCGGCACGTCGTGTTCGCGTCGCCGGCAAGATTCCTGGCGTTGTTTACGGCGCCGGGCAGGATGCAGTCGCCGTTACGGTGGACCCGAAGGTCATCACCAAGATTCTGCACTCCGACTCTGGTCACAACACGATCTTCGATCTGAACGTCGAAGGCGCGGCGAGCGCGAAGGCGATGATCGTCGACTGGCAGAACGAGCCGATCAAGGGCAAGCTGCTGCACATCGACCTGAAGCGGATTGCGATGGACAAGATGATGCGCGTTTCGGTGCCGATCCAGTTGATCGGTACTGCAACCGGCGTGAAGAACCAGGGCGGCATTCTGGACCACGTTCTGCGCGAGGTCGAAATCGAGTGCCTGCCTGGCGATATTCCGAGCCATCTGGATGTCGATGTCTCGGGCCTTGAAATCAACGGCTCGATTCACGTCTCGGACCTGCCGCACTCGGGCAGCATCAAGTTCCTGGGCGATGAGAATGCAACGGTCGCTCACGTAACGATTGTGAAGGAAGAGGCCCCGGCGCCTGAGGCTGTTGCCGTTGCGCCGACCGAGCCGGAAGTCGCCAAGAAGGGCAAGACGGATGCGGAAGCCGCTCCGGCTGCCGATGCCAAGGGCGCGAAGAAGTAATGCGGGGGCGGCTTTGAGGCTTGAATTGAGTTTTGGGGCCGCCATCGAGATGCATGGAAGGGAAGCGCTCGCGTGAAGCTGATTGTCGGGCTCGGCAACCCCGGGATTGAGTATCAGTTCACGCCGCACAACGCCGGATTTCTGGCGGTGGATCGCATCGCGGACGACTGCGGTGTTGTCCTCACCAACCGGCGGGGACGGGCGCTTACCGCAAAGGCGAGGCTTGCAGGAGAAGATGTTCTGCTGGCGAAGCCTGAGACCTTTATGAACCTGAGCGGGCTTTCGGTGGCCGCGCTGGTTCAGGAACTTGAGATTGCTATTCCGTCGACGGACTTGATTGTTCTGTACGACGAACTGGCGATTCCGCTGGGCCAGATTCGCATCCGCGAGCGTGGTTCGGCAAACGGGCATAACGGAGTGAAGTCGATCTCCGGTGCGCTTGGCACGGAAGAATGGTTGCGCATTCGTATTGGCGTCGGGAAGCCTACGCTGGAGGATGGCAGGGAAATAAAGGCGGGTGGCAAGGAGTATTTGCTGTCGCCGTTCCGCAAGCAGGAGCTTGTGGTGCTGGATGAAGTGCTCGACCGCGCGCGAAACGCTGTCGAGGCGGTGCTGACCAAGGGGGTCGGCGCTGCGATGAACGAGTTCAACCAGAAGCAGGGAACAGGGAACAGGGAACAGGGAACAGAAGACTGAGTTCAGTACAACGCAGTACAACGATTGGTTGATTTTCCAGACCGGGTTGGCAGAACAGACGCCGGCACGGTGCGAAGCAGAACTTCGCAGAAAGAAGTAAACGAATGAATCGCACTTACGAAATTATGTTCATCGTCCGTCCGGACGTTGAAGAAGCAGAGATCGACAAGCTGATTGAAGGCTTCTCGGCCAACGTCACTAATGGTGGCGGTGAGGTGAAGAGCGTCGAGAAGATGGGCCGCCGCCGGCTCGCCTACACCGTTCGTAAGTTCAACGATGGTTTCTACATCCTGTTGAACATCGCTGCTGCGGGCTCGCTGATTGCAGAGATCGAGCGCCGCCTCCGCGTCTCAGAGCAGGTGATCAAGTTCATCACCGTGCGCATGGACGAAGAAGAGAAGCGCCTTGCCAAGGTGAAGGCCCTTCGCGATACCAAGGTCAAGCGCAGCGCGCAGCCTGTTGCGCAGACGCCTCTAGCGCCTGCTGCCGCTGAGTCCGCCGAGGAGACAGAGGAAGTTCCCGCAGCCGCGGCTCCCGAGACACGGGTTGCCTCCGATGCGCCCCCCGAAAACGTATCCATTGTTTAGTTTGCTGTTTAGTTTCTAGCGCTATGACATTTGCGATGCCTGCTTATCGCGGCATCGCGCAACGCACCACGAATCGCTTTACCTCGCTTCCGTTCGGCGATACTTGGCCGAGTGTTCAGAGACTCCATCGCGGGTCTGGAGCGGGCGAAGGCACAACGTACCTGAGAGGGAATCATCATGGCTGACGAAACCAGCACACCGCAATCCACTGAACAGCACGCACCCACATCCCGCCCCGCGCACTCCGGGCCACATTCCGGTCCTGGCGCCGGCGCTCCGCGCACACCCCGTCCCGCAGGTTCCGGCGGCCCTGGCGGCCGCAAGTTCTTTCGGCGCAAAAAGGTCTGCAAGTTCTGCACCGAGAAGATCGACGCCATCTCCTATCGCGATGTCCGCCTGCTGCAGGGCTTCGTCGCTGAGCGCGGCAAGATCGTTCCACGCCGCCTGACCGGTGTCTGCACACGGCATCAGCGCCGCCTGAGCCTGGCGATCAAGCAGTCGCGCAACATCGCTCTGCTTGCCTTCGCCGCTCGCTTCTAAGTTGTCCCGCGCTCTAAGCGGGCTTTACGAGTTACGCAAGACTGGCCTACGAGATACGCCAGACAGGAATCGGAGAAACAGCAATGGAAGTCATTCTGAAGGAAGACGTAAACAAGCTTGGGCACCGCGGCGACGTGGTTAAAGTTGCCGATGGTTATGGGCGCAACTATCTGCTGCCGGGCAAACTCGCTATCGAAGCGAATGCCGCCAACAAGGCAGTCATCGAACAGATGAAGGGCTCTGCGATTCGCAAGTCCGCCAAGGAGAAGACCGAGGCAGAGGGCCTTTCGACGCAGCTCAATGAGATCGAGCTGATGTTCGAGCGCAAGGTCGGCGAGCATGAGCATCTCTTCGGTTCGGTGACGTCGGGCGATATCGCGCACCAGCTTGAGGAGAAGGGCTTCAAGATCGATCGTCGCAAGATCTCGCTCGAAGAGCCGCTGAAGACCATTGGCGAGTACCATGTGCCGGTCAAGCTGCACCGCGAGGTGACCAGTCACATCAAGGTCACGGTTAAGGGCGATCAACCGGAAGCGGAAGCAGTCGCCGCAGTCGAGTAGCTCGAAGAAACTTAGCACCGATTTGCACCGATAACACCGATACGACAAGAATCGACCACGGATGAACACGGAGAGTCACGGATTTTAAATCCGTGCAATCCGCGGTTGCTCTTTTATGGATAGGGGGAGCGGATTATTCGTATTTGAGGGTTTGTACGGGATCGAGCCGTGCCGCGCGGTTGGCCGGGAGCGTACCGAAGAGAATGCCGACGAGCATGGAGGTCCCGAGGGCAATGATGGCAGACCAGAGGCTGATCGGAATCTTATATGGGGTTAGCAGGCTGACTGAAAGCGGCAGCGCCAGCCCCAGCAACGTACCGACGAGCCCTCCGGCCAGCGAGAGGAAGATGGCCTCTGTAAGGAACTGCATTCGGATTTCAAGGCTGGTGGCGCCAAGAGCTTTACGGATTCCGATCTCTTTGATTCTTGCCTGCACATTGGCCAGCATACTGTTCATGATGCCAACGCCGCTTACGATGAGCGTGATGCCGGCAGCCAGGGAGAGGACAACGGTGAGCATGTCGGCGATCTTTGCCATGATGCTCAGGAAGCCCGTCATGATGAATGGATAGTAGACGGATGAGGAGCGATGGCGGTTCTTGATAATGGCAAGGATCTGCTGAGAGGCAGGAACTACGTCTGCCGGATCCCGCATCGTAAAGAAGATCTCCTTCACCTTATCGCTGCCGGTGAAATAGCGGGCAACGGGGTAGGGGACCAGCAGCGTCTGTTCACTGATCTCAGATAGGCCAAAAGTGGCGACGCTCTCTTTGAAGACGCCAATGATGATGAAGGGAATTCCTTCTACTGTAATATTGCGGCCGATGGCTGCCGAAGTGCTGCCAAACAATGCCTTGGCAAAGGGTTCGACGATGACAGCTACCTTGGTACGCGAAGTGGTGTCTTGATCGTCAAAGAACCGCCCGGCAATCACCGTAAGATTTCGCACTTTTTTGTACTGGGGCGAGACACCGAGCAACATCGCGTCTTTGGTGACTCCGCCGCCTATCCCGATGTTGTAATGGACTTCAAGCATGGGCGACGAAGCGACGATGTCCGGAACCTGTTCCAGGACAGCATTCATATCTTCGTAAGTCATGTAGTCCGGCGTGCTGGTGTTGTTGGGGCCAGGGGTGTTGCCACCGACATACTGCATCTCAATCTTGTTGGGGCCAATGCTGGTGAGTTCGTTTAAGGCATATGCCTTACCGGTTTTCCCGATGGTGACGACCAGGATAATCGATGCCGAGCCGATGACCATCCCCAGCATGGTCAGCAGAAACCGTACTTTGTTGGCGCGAAAGCTGTCGACTGCGAGTCGCACAACCTCGCTGAACAACATGGTGGTGCGCGCGCTTGCCAGCGTGCGTTCAAACGAGCCCGATTTGTGAGGAGTGCTGATCGGCATCTGCTTAATGATTTGACGTCTTCAAGTATCGCAGCGGTGCACTGTTTCGTGCTAACTTTCCCGGTTTGATGGTGCCGGAGTCATTAAGGAGACCGACCTCAGCTTTGCGAAGGGCTGGGATGATGAATGGCGTCAAGAAGCGCCTCCGAGGCGGCATTTGACCAGGGCCAGATGGCCCCAACGGCAAGATAGGTCATCAGGGACGATAGGACCGGGACGACAATCGTGACGGTGGTGGTGGAGTGGGGATCAGCAAACCGCGCTGCAAAGACAAACTTGATCAATGCGAAGGCAGTTGCGCCGACGATCCAGGAGGCGATGGCCGCTGCGGGCCCGCACCGATGAAACGGCTTGAGCATTCCCAGGATCATGGGGATGGCGATGGGGCCAAGCAAGGCTCCATACCAGAGGATGACGAGCCCTATCACGCCTCCAAAATGACTGGAGGCCAGCGCGATGATCATGCTCAGAGCCAGGAAGAGAAATGTGCAGACGCGTCCGGTGATGAGCTGCGCCTTGTCGGAGGGGCGCTGCCCTTTGCGGAAGATCGGAGAGATATCGCGAACCACCACGGCAGAGATGGCGTTCGCGTCTGAGGACGTCATGGCCATGGTGTGAGCAAACAAGCCGGCGAGGACAATCCCGATAAGGCCGTTGGGCAGCAAAGTTCTTGTCAGCAGCGCATAGGACTGAGATGGATACTGCAGTCCGGGGAGAATGAGCGGCGCCGCCCACATGGGAAAGAGTAATATCAGTGGCCACACGAAGTAGAGGCCCGCCGAGAGCAACGCTGCTTTGCGGGCGGCAGCGCCGGTTGGAGCAGCGATAAATCGCTGGGCGAGGTTCCATGTTCCACCGTTGTACGAGAGCGTATTGACGAACAGGTAGATGATTGCGAAGACGGGAGTGTAGTCAGCGGAAAATAACCTCGAATGGCTGGGCGGAAGCCGATGCCAGATGGTCCACAGAGCGGAGATGCCGCCTAACCTCATCAGGACTGCCGTGAGCATTGCGATGCCTGCTACCAGTTGAATAAGAAACTGGCTGAGGTCTGTCAGGGCGTCCGCCCAGAGACCGCCAGCGACGGAATAGATCAGTGTGACTCCGCCGGTGAGGAGGACCCCCCAATGGGGAGGGACATTCGCAAAGACCTGGAGCAGAATGGCTGCCGCTGTCCACTTTGCTCCTACATCGAAGATTTTGAGCAGGGCGCCGCTCCAGGCGAGCAACTGCTGCGTCGGCAGGTCATATCGGACCGCCAGATACTCCAGCGGAGAGATCATGCCTAAATATTGGCGAAGCCGTACCCACTTCGGAGCGAACAGGCGGGCGCCGATGAGCATTGCAATGGCGATGGAACAGGCCCACCAGACATAGATATTGAAGCCAGTCGTATAGGCGATGGCAGCGTAGCCGACAAAGACGGCCGAGCTATAGCCGGACATGTGATGCGATATACCGGACAGCCACCAGGGCATCTCTCCGCCCGCGGTGAAGAAGTCGCCCGCAGTCTTGATCCTGGTGCGCGCCCAGAGCCCCATGCAGACCATGAGCAGGAAATAAATAACCAATACAACCCAATCCAGAGTGCTCACGGTTTTCCCTCGGGCAGCATCTTTTCATCATGCCATGCCATTGATTGCGATGGCGTGGTAACTTCGACCCTGATCTTATATGGCCTCTTTCTGCGTATCTGTCTTTGGGGAATCCACGGATGGATATAGCATGTGACCGTCAACTTATCTGGAAGGTATCGATGTTCCCAAGCTGGAATTCTCTGCATAATCTGCCGAAAAGATATTTCGCGCTATTGCTGATTGCGTCCTCGTTTAGCATTTGCAATGCCCAGATGGACACACAGAGTACACTGCCGTCTCTTATTCCCGTGCCCTTCTCCATGACGGCAGCTCCTGGCTCGCTGGTGATTAAGAATGGCGCAGTGATTGAGGTCATGAAAGGCGATAAGGACTCGCTGGCTACGGCAAACTATCTGGCTGAACTGGTGCAGCGCACGCGGGGCTTGAAGCTCGTAGTACAAGCTGGCCCACAAGCTAAGGGGTCGGCTATTGTTTTCAGAAAGACTTCCAATGGTTCGGCTGACACTGCTAAGGAAAGCTATGATTTGACAGTTTCATCGAAACGGGTTGAAGTGTCGGCAGGTACAGGCTCAGGGCTGTTCTATGGCGCAGTCACTCTGTGGGAGCTTTTGACTCAGACATCCGCAAGAAGCGGCCCGGCGACACTGCAAGGTGTCGTCATCCACGACGAACCACGGTTGGTCTGGCGAGGGCTCATGCTGGATTCGGCGCGGCATATGCAGTCTCCGGAGTTTATAAAACAGTTGATTGACTGGATGGCGTTGCAGAAGCTGAATGTGCTGCATTGGCATCTGACGGACGACCAGGGATGGAGGCTGGAGATCAAGCGGTATCCCAGGCTGACAGAGGTAGGAGCATGGCGCGTTCTGGCGAGTGAAAGAGGGAAGATCGATCCTAAGACGGGAAAGCCGCCCATCTATGGAGGCTTTTATACGCAGGCTGAGGTCCGGGACATTGTGGCCTATGCAGCGGCGCGGCATATCACGATCGTTCCTGAGATTGAGATGCCGGGACACGCGACAGCCGCTATCGCTGCCTATCCGGAGCTTGGTTCGGCAGCAGACACTCCCCGAACGCCAACTAGTCGATACGGTATCTTTCCGAATCTTTACAACGTGAACGACAACGCGTTTACCTTTCTGGAAAATGTGCTTACGGAAGTGATGGAGCTATTTCCGAGCGCCTATATCCATGTAGGTGGAGACGAGGCAATCAAAGATCAATGGAAGGCTTCGCCGGTCATTCAGGCGCAGATGCGCGAGAAGGGAATCAAGACAGAGGATGAGCTTCAGAGTTACTTCATCAAGCGAATCGACAAGTTCCTGACAGCGCATCATCGCAGAACAATCGGATGGGACGAAATTCTGGAGGGAGGACTTCCGCCGGCGGCAACAGTGATGTCGTGGCGCGGACTGAACGGTGGCATAGCGGCAGCCCAGTCGGGCCATGATGCCGTGCTGACTCCGGCCCGTCCTCTCTATTTCAACTATCGTCAGGGCGATGGGCCGAATGAAGGAACTGGCCGGTGGGCCCTGAACACGTTGAAGGATGTGTACCAGTTCAATCCTGCGCCTGCGTCATTGACCGAGGATGAGCGCAAGCACATCATCGGCGTGCAGGGTAATTTGTGGACCGAGTACGTCATCAACCGAGGTCGCGTCGAGCCGATGCTGTTTCCGCGCTCGGCGGCGTTGGCCGAGATGGCCTGGTCTCCGGCGCAGAAACTGGACTGGCCCGGCTTTCTTCACCGCATGGACGCTGAACTGAACCGCTATCGGGACGTCGGCATTCACTTCGCTCCCACTGCTTTTGAAGTGCGAACGACCGAGCAACTCAACGCGGCACAAAACACGGTTCAGATAGCGTTGGCCAACCAGACTGGCTTCGGGCAGATTCACTACACAGTCGATGGCTCGGCAGTGACGAACGACTCGCCAACCTACACAGCTCCGTTTGTCGTGCCTCTCCCCACTCTTTTACGTGCAGGAACGTTTGAAGGTGGGAAGCTGCTCACAGCCGCTATCGCCCGTCCTCTCAATGCGCTCAGCGTGCGACGGCGAGACAGCCGCGAACTGCAGCTCTGTAGCAACGATCCTGCGATTCAGATGGAGCCTGATCCGCCGCCCCCAACCAATTCCCCTGTCTTTCTTGTGAACTACAAAAAGTCATGCTGGATTTACAAAGGAGCAGACCTTACCGGTATCAGTTCGATCTCCGCCAGCGTCCTGCATATTCCTTACGTCTTCCAGGACTCCAGCACATCGAAGCCACCCGAACTGCCTACGCCGCATTCGCCGAATGGTGAGCTTGAAGTGCATCTGGATAGCTGCACTGGAGAGCCTATCGCAGTGTTGCCGCTTCCAAGTCCGTCTAAGAGCGATGGCCTGACAACGCTAACTACGAAGATCGCTCAGCAAAACGGCAAGCATGACCTGTGTATGTTCTTTACACGGAAACAGCCCGATCCTCTATGGGTGCTGCAGTGGATTCAACTGACGCCAGCGAACCGGCAATGAGTCTCTGAAGAACTTACTTCTATATTCGATAGTGAACGTTGGGTACAGGAAATCATGAAGGAGTGATAGATGAAGATTCTTGCTGGTATTCCTCGATGCGCAATGGCCATGCTTGTTTTCGGCACTATGACGGCAGTTGTTCTGGGCCAGACACCCGCATCTCATGTGCTGCGAGCCACGACTTACAACTCTCATTTTCCTGCGGCGGCAGAGGGTGGAGAGGCCTGGAACGGCATCAGCGTCGCCCATGATGGCACCGTTTATTACGTGCTCTCGTCGCCGGTATACAACGTTCCTGCCCAGATGTACTCGTTCAATCCAAAGACGAAGGCGATCACGCACATTGCGGGTCTGAACGATGCGGTCGGTCAAGGCAATGCGAAGGCGGTTGTCCAGGGGAAGAGCCACGTCTCTTTTGTCGAGGACCATGGCAAGCTGTACTTCTCCACGCACCTCGGTTACTACGCCCATGAGGCAGGAGTTGAGACGACGGCTGCCGCCCCGAAAGGCTATAGCCCTTATCCCGGCGGGCACTTCGTCTCTTACGATATGAAGACGGGGAAGTTTGAAGATCTTGCGATAGCCCCGCGCGGCGAAGGAATTATCACCTTTGCCATGGATGCACAGCGTGACCGGATGTATGGCATCACCTGGCCGTCCGGCCATTTTCTGCGGTATGACCTGAAGACGAAGAATTTGAAAGACCTGGGGACGCACTTTCACGGCGGAGAGACAGGCACCCTCGGCGATACGTATCGATCGATCTGCCGCCGCATCGTGATTGATCCGCGAGACGGCTCGGCCTATTTCACAACTGGGGAAGGAACAATCTATCGCTATAGCTACAACGCTGATGCGATCGCTGCGGTCCCAGGCGTCAACCTCAAGAAGGATTATTTCGGACAGATGAATCCAGCAGAGCATGGAATGGCTTACAACTGGCGCGCGGCCATCTGGGATACCTCCGAGAATGCGATCTATGGAGTGAATGGCCGATCAGGCTACTTGTTCCGCTTCGACCCTAAAGTTCCGTCAGCCGATGTGCTCGAACGGCTAACGTCCATGCGGTCGAAGCGAACCGGGATGTTCGATCAATTCGACTATGGATATCTGGGGCTCACGCTGGCTTCAGACGGACACACGCTGTATTACCTTACCGGCTCTCCTCTTGCCGCCAATTCAAAGAATGCTGCGGCGGCGAAGCACGGCGAAGGGGCCGACCTCATTACATACGACATTGCGACCGCGAAGTATGTGGACCATGGCCAGATTATGCTGGACAATGGCGACCCCGCGACTGCTCCGCAAAGCCTCGCGGTTGCGCCCGATGGTATGGTGTACGCGCTCTGTTATGTTGCTCGAAATGGAAAGAAGGGGATAGAACTGATTAGCTTTCATCCGTAGAGGTTGGTTCATCTGACTTAGAGTTTTCAGGTTCGCAAGGCAGATATGGGATTTTTCGACTTACAGGTAAACGGATATGCCGGCGTTGATTTCAACGGCGACGATCTCGATGCTGCCGCAGTGGAGGCAGTCTGCCTGCGGCTTGAATCGCAAGGTGTCGAGGGCATATTAGCCACCGTCATTACCGACTCCCTGCATGTCATGGAAGCACGTTTGCAGAGGCTCGTCTGCCTGCTTCAGCAACGGCCTCTTCTACAGCGGACCATTCGCGGCATTCACATCGAAGGGCCGTTCATCAACCCCGAAAAAGGCTATCGCGGTGCTCATCCTGTGGATGCAATTACACCAGCTGATGTATCGGCGATGCAGCAATTGCTCGATGCTGCCGGGGGTTTCATTCGGCTGGTTACGCTGGCGCCAGAATGTGATCCTGGGTTCAGAGTCACGCGGATGCTCACTGATAAAAGTATTGTCGTCTCTGCCGGACATACGAATGCGTCGCTGGATGATCTTCGAGCCGCTATCGATGCAGGTTTGACGATGTTTACGCATCTGGGAAACGGCTGCCCTGCAGAGATGCCGCGGCATGACAACATTATTCAACGAGCGCTGAGTCTGAGAGAAAAGCTATGGCTCTGCTTCATCGCGGACGGAGCGCATATCCCTTTTTTTACGCTGAAGAATTATCTGGATTTTGTCGGGCTCGACAAAACAATCATCGTTACGGATGCCATTGTTGCCGCAGATATGGACCCCGGAAGCTATCGTTTTGGCCGATGGGAGCTGGAGATCGGCGACGACCTCATCGCTCGTCCGCCGGACAACTCTCATCTGGTTGGGTCAACGGTAACCATGCAGAGGAGCTTCCGAAATTTGACCGAGCATCTTGGGTTTTCAAGCGACGACGCGCAACGAGTATTGGAGTGGAATCCACGAACCGCCCTCGGACTGCCTGCAAGAGAGAACGAGAGCGGCGACGGAGCTCCGGCGGCCCACGATGTATCATAGAGAGACGGAAGTGTGGCCGAGTGGTTTAAGGCAACGGTCTTGAAAACCGTCGAACCTTTGCGGGTTCCGTGAGTTCGAATCTCACCGCTTCCGCCATTCCCCTCTCGCATGTAAATAAATATTTGCGCGGGAATCCTCCCAAATTGATGGCCCTTGCGTATCGACTGTCTCGCAAATCTGTCTCGCAAAATCGGTAACTTCGCAGCTTCCACACCGGCCTTTTACCTTTTTCTCTTGCCAATTGTGCTATCCTCGGCGCAGGTTGGAGCTTTTTCTAAATATCGCTTGGGCGGCATTGTCTATCCTTCTCATGGGAGGCTGGATATGGTCGATCCGCAAGGGACACACGCAGTTTCAATGGACTACCTTAGTAGCCCTTCTACTGTTGCTTGTGCTTTTGTTCCCCGCCATCTCCATGACGGACGACCGCGTCGCTATGAGCCGGCCGCTTGAAGCGGAGCACGTGATGCGCTGTAGCGAAGCGCCTCTTGGCCAGGTCGCCCTGCTTGGCCTCTTTGGAGTATTCGCGGCAATCGTCCTGATTGTTCTGAACATGGCAGCACCGTATCTCTACTGCCGAATACGACCCCGTGTCTTTGCGGCAACGCTTCTGGCCGGCTTCATTCGGGCCTTTGGCGTTCGTCCGCCTCCTGCTGCAGGGCTTTTCGCTCGATAGCGGAGATTCATCTTTATGCATTTATTACATCTTTAAACCTAAACTCTGAAGGCAGTATGATGCCGAAATCTTTTTATGTGCTGTGCGCCATTTTCGTGGCGTGGCCATCTCTTATGGCGCAATCGTCGCCGCCCGCTGTATCGACTGCTCCGATTACGCTGCAGCAGGCCGTTGATCGCGCATTGACCGGCAACCCATCGCTTACCGCGGCGCGGGAACATCTCTCCGCGGTACATGCCACCATACTCACCGCCAGCGTGCGCCAGAACCCGAACCTGACCCTGCTGGGCCAGGGCGTTACCTTGCCTGAAGTCAACAACAATGGCGGCAACCCGTACTACTATTCGGCGAATGTCTCGCGTCTTTTTGAGCGTGGACAGAAGCGACGCTGGCGGATGGAAGGCGCAACCGACACCGAGCAAGTCACTGAGAGCCAGCTCCGCGATCAGGAGCGCCAGCTTGTTCTCAACGTTCGCCAGTCTTTTACGAACATGCTTGCCGCAAAGGCTGCCCTCGCCATCGCTGAAGAAAATCTCACTGACTATCGCAAGACCGTCGACCTCAGCAAAGCGCGCCTTGACGCCGGAGACATCACTCGCACCGACTATGAGCGGATCGACCTGCAGCTCGCCCAATTCGAAGCCGATGATGATGCCGCGCGCCTGAGTATGCAACAGGCTAGCGCTCAGCTGCAGCAGCTCTTCGGCATAGACCACCCATCGCCGACCTTTGACATCACCGGTACGCTTGACCCGCCAGCCTTTACCCTGACGATGGTAGACGCTGAAACCCGCGCCCTTGCTGCACGACCTGATTATCAAGCAGCAAAGCAGTCGCTTCTGCTCTCGCAGGCCAATGCTCGTTATGCAGTCGCCGGTGGCACGGCGGACCCCACCGTAGCCAGCGAATACGAGCGCAGCGGCGCCGACAATACCTTCGGTGCCAGCATCTCTATTCCCCTGCGCATCTTCGACCGCAACCAGGGCGAAAAGGAGCGCACGCGCTACGAAGTCAACTCCAGCCGCTTCGCCGTCGTGGCCGCACGCAATCAGATCGTCTCCGATGTAGATCAGGCATGGCTCGCCCTCGATACCGCGCAGCGTCAGGCTGTTCGCTACAACACCCACTATCTTGCCGAGGCTGGCCGCGTCCGCGACAATCTGCAATTCAGCTATCGCAACGGCAACTCAACCCTCCTCGACTACCTCGACGCTCTGCGTGACTACCGCTCCATTCATCTGAGCAGCCTCAACACCAATGTTCAGGTTTGGCTTGCCATTCACCAACTCAGTTATGCGACTGCCACGGACATCATCCCATGAAAATACGTATTGAAATTCTGTCAGCCCTTGCGCTTTCCGTCATCCCCCTGACGGCGTGCAATCACGCTCCGCCGCCGTCTGAGAAACAACCCGCCAACGTCGGTGTCGAGACGACGGTTGCCCACTCGACGCAGAACACCGACTACCTCGAAGTGCCCGCGCACGTCACTGCCGACCCTGCTCACGTCGTCCACATTTATCCGCCGCTTAGCGGACGCATCCTCGGCCTCAACATTCTTCCCGGCCAGAATGTCGCCAAAGGACAGGTCATCGCTCAACTCCAGAGCAACGATATCGCCGTAGCCCGCTCCGACTATGAGAAAGCGAAGATCGAAGTGATTCGCGCCGACAGTGCTCTCAATCGCGGCAAGCTCCTGCTCGCGCATGATGTCCTGTCGAAGGCCGACTTTGCCGAACTCGAAGCCACGGACCAGGTCGCCCACTCCGAGCTCGAGCGCTCACGCCAGCATATCCACGAGCTTGGCTTTGCCGAAAACAGCGTCTCCGATACCGTGGCCCTGCGTGCTCCCATCTCCGGCGTCGTCCTCGACATCGGCACGGCCACGGGAGAGATGCAGCGCTCCCTCGACAACGCCACCGTCATCGCCACCATTGCGAACCTCGATACCGTATGGATCGTCGGAGACGTCTTCGAGCGCGATCTCGCCACTCTTCGCCCCGGCCGTACCGTCGATATCGTCGTCCCCGCGTACCCTGATCTGAAGCTCACGGGCCGCATCGATAACGTCTCCGATGCCCTTGATCCGACCACCCACACGCTCAAGCTGCGCGTCGTTCTGCCGAACCCGAAGCACCTGCTCAAGTCCGATATGTTCGCTACCATTCGCGTCGCCGGCGCCGTGCGTTCAACCTTCATTCTTCCCGCTACATCTGTCCTGCACGAAGGCGATAAGACTTTTGTCTTCATCTCCAACTCTTCAGGAAAATTCGATCAGCGTATTGTCACTGTCGGTCGCTCTCTCGACTCCGGCACGGTGAAGAATATCGAGATTATCAGCGGTCTCAACGATGGCGACAAGGTCGTCACAACCGGTGGCGCACTGCTGCGCCCAACGAGCGGAGACTAAGCGTGCAGCCACTCATTCGCCTCTTCATCCGTTATCGCGCCATCATTCTCATTCTCTTCTTCGTTATGCTCGCGCTCGGTGGCTTCCTCGTCACGCGTCTCGACATCGAGGCCTACCCCGACCCCTCACCTCCGCTCGTCGAAATCATTACGCAGAATCCCTCCTGGTCCGCCGAAGAGATGGAGCAGCAGGTCACCGTTCCCATTGAGACGACCATCAACGGCACGCCTCACCTCGACCAGGTGCGCTCGATCAGCATCTTCGGCCTCTCCGACGTCAAGCTCTATTTCAACTTCGACAGTGACAGCTTCCGTGATCGTCAGGAGGTCCTCAATCGTCTTCAGACTCTCACTTTGCCGAACAATCTCCAACCACAGCTCTCTCCATGGTCTCCTATCGGCGAGATCTACCGTTACCAGCTCGTAGGCCCGGGCTACACCCTCAACGAGATCAAGGCCACCCAGGACTGGCTCGTTCGCCGCGAGCTTAAAGAAGTTCCTGGCATCATCGACATCACCACGTTCGGCGGAACTACGCGCCAATACCAGATCGAGGCTGACCCCAATAAGCTTCTTAGCTTGGGTGTCACTCTTCCGCAAGTCATCAATGCTGTTCAATCCTCTAACGCCAATGCGGGCGGCAACTATCTCCAACTCGGCAACCAGAACGTCAATGTTCGCGCTGTCGGCCAGGTTCACACGATTGAGGACATTGGTTCTATCGTCGTCGCCGAAAAGAATGGCGCTCCCATCACCGTCCGCGATATCGGCAAAGTCAGCGAAGGCTTCCAACCCCGGCTGGGTCAAGTTGGCCGCGATAAGCAAAACGACATTGTCCTCGGCATCGTCCTTCTTCAGAAGGATGAAAAATCCCTTCCCACGCTTAAAGCACTCAAGGAAAAGATTGCCAGCCTCAACTCCGGCAGTCTTCTTCCCCCGGGGATGAAGATCAGCACAATCTACGACAGGACTAATCTCATTGGCGAGACGACCCACACCGTCCGCGAAATCATCATTACGGGCCTTATCCTGGTCACACTCGTTCTCCTCTCCATGTTGGGAGATCTGCGCATCACCTTCATCGCGGCAGTCACCATTCCCTTCGCCGTCTTATTCGCTTTTGGAATGATGGTGCTCACAGGGCGCTCCGCTAACCTCATCTCCATCGGCGCCATCGACTTTGGAATCCTCGTCGACGCCTCCATCATCGTCCTCGAAAGCATCTACCGTAAGCTCTCCCGCCGCATCGAGGGCGAAGAGACAGGCAACCTCATCGTCGAAGGTGTCACCGACGCCGCCACGCCGGTCCTCTTCTCAACCGCAATCATCTGCATTGCCTTCATTCCACTGTTCACCATGCAGGGTGTCGCCGGACAGATCTTCTCTCCCATGTCCGTCACCTACGGATTCGCTCTTCTCGGCGCGCTCTTGTTCGCTCTTGTCTTCGCGCCTGTCCTCGGCTATCTCACTGCGCCTACGGAGCAGAAAGTAGGCGATGGCTATACCTGGCTGAGCCGCACGCTTCGCAGAGGCTACGAGCGCGTTCTCCATCGCGCGCTTCGTCATCCGACCTCCGTCTGGATCGGCGCAAGTGCCATGCTCACCGCCGGAGTTCTTTGCTTCGTCCTCGTCGGCGGCGAGTTCATGCCTCCCTTGGAGGAAGGTAACCTCTGGATTCGCGCTACTCTGCCCCAGGACATCTCCTTTGACACCGCAGCTAACATGGCCAATCAGATTCGCGCAGTCATCGCGCAGTCTCCCGAGGTCACGCAGACCGTCTCCCAGATGGGACGGCCCGACGACGGCACTGACGTCAGCACCTTCAACAATATCGAGGTCTCCGTCGCGCTCAAACCCGCTAACAAATGGCGTCCAGGACTTACCAAGCCTGAGCTTATCGAGGAGATCAACAACCGCCTCTCCCGCTTTCCCGGCATCGAGCTTAACTTCTCCCAGAACATTCAGGACAATGTCGAAGAAGCCATGTCTGGCGTCAAAGGCGAGAACTCTCTCAAGCTCTTCGGCGACGACTTCGACACGCTCACCAGCCTCGCCGACAAGATCGAGCAGGTCATGAAGTCGGTTCCGGGCGTAGCCGATGTCGGCGTCTTCAAAGTCGGCGGACAACCCTCGCTCGTCATCCAGATCGATCGCGCCAAGGCCGCGCGCTACGGTATCCTCTCCGCGGACATCAACGCCGCCGTTCAGGCATCCATCGGCGGAGCACCTATCTCGCAGGTGATTCAGGGAGATCGCCGCTTCGACCTTACTGTCCGCTATCCCGAAGCCGATCGCAGCAGCCCTGACGCCATCCGTGCCATCCTTATACCTACTGCAGATGGTGGCCGTATTCCTCTTGGCCAGGTTGCTGATATCGGCATCCACGAAGGCAGCTTCATGATCTACCGCGAAGGTGGTCGACGCTATATTCCGATCAAATTCAGTGTTCGTGGCCGGGACCTCTCCACCACCATCAATGAGCTGCAAAGCAAGCTCAAGCAGACGGTGAAACTCCCGACCGGCTACGATTACACCTGGGCTGGCGAATTCGACTCGCTCAAAAAAGAACAGCGTCGCCTCGCCGTCATCATTCCCATCTCGCTCGCTATCATCGTGGTCCTTCTTTACATCCAGTTCAACACCTGGAAGGACGCGTTTATCATCATCGCCACACTGCCCTTTGCTGCTGTAGGCGGAGCGGCCTCTCTCTTCATCACGCGAACGCCCTTCAGTATCTCCGCCGCCGTAGGCTTTACGTCCCTCATAGGAGTAGCCACTCTGGGCGCCGTAGTCTTCATGTCAGGGGTGCGCCGCGCCCAACGCGAAAGCCTCAACGACAAAGGCCTCGAAGAAGGCTGCATCGACGAGATGCGTCCAGTGGTCATGGCCTGCCTTGCCGCCGGTCTCGGCCTGCTGCCTGCGTCGCTTTCCAACGGAATCGGAGCTCAGGCCCAACAGCCTCTCGCTCGCGTCGTTGTAGGGGGAATGATCACCACCATCATCGCCATCCTCTTCATTCTTCCACTTTTGCTTCGCCAGCCTCCTCGCCCCGTCGAGGAAGAGTGATGCAAACAGCGGCTGATGCAGCGTCCTTCTATACTTAACCTCAGCCAGTTCAATTGGCGGAGACCGATAGAAGAATGAAGATTTCAGCCGCTACCTTAGAGGAAACAGCAGCAACACAATCTGAACTTAGTTTCTTGACCCGTCGGCAGCTCCTTCAAAGTACAGGCATGTTGTGTGCTGCCGCTGCACTTCCTTCCTCGTCTTTGTTTGCCGCATCGACTACTTTCTCTTACAACCGCAGGCCTATTCCATCGAAGCGGCGTTTTGTAAGTCCGGTCATTGAGTCCGTCATCGTTCGCACAAAAAAGCGAATCGCAGATCCGCAACTGGCCGCAATCTTTGAGAACTGTTTTCCTAACACACTGGATACAACGGTGTTTCCTTCGACCCTCAACGGAAAGCCGGACACCTTTGTCGTCACTGGCGACATCGACGCCATGTGGCTGCGCGATTCCTCGGCACAGATGATGCCCTACCTTCCGTTCGCAAAAGAAGATCCAGCGCTGTCCCGTCTGCTCGAAGGCGTCACACGCCGCCACGCACACTTGATACTGCTCGACCCATATGCAAACGCCTTTATGCGGACCACGTCCAGTCCGCCGCTTTCCTGGTCGCTTCATGATGAGACCGATATGCATCCCGGCGTTGGCGAGCGCAAATGGGAGCTCGATTCTCTCTGCTATCCCATTCGGTTGGCGCACGCTTACTGGCGCACAACGGGAAACGCCGCACCTTTCGACGCAACCTGGAGGCAGGCTGCCTGGACCATCGTCCGCACTTTTCGCGAGCAGCAGCGTAAAACGGGCCATGGCCCCTATCACTTTCAACGCGCCGCTGAGTCGCCAGCCGAAACGCTGATGCTTGCCGGCTACGGAAACCCCGTTCACCCAAATGGACTCATCTGTTCCATGTTCCGTCCTTCGGATGATGCCTGTATCTATCCCCTCTTTATCCCGGCAAATCTCTTCGCGGTCGCTTCGCTGCACCAACTGGCAGAGCTGGCCACCGGCCCGTTGTCCGATCCTAAGCTCGCATCCGAGTGCACAGCGCTGGCCACTGAAGTTGCAGACGCCATAGCCAGGTACGGCATCGTCGAGCATCCATCCCACGGCAAAATCTATGCCTACGAGATAGACGGCTTCGGTAACTACGTCTGCATGGACGACGCCAACGCCCCCGGCCTGTTGAGCCTTCCATTTCTTGGCTGCTGTTCCCCTTCAGATCCGCTCTATCAGCGAACCCGCGCCTTTGCCCTCAGCTTCGACAACCCATATTTCTTTCGCGGCAACACAGCAGAAGGTATTGGCGGTCCGCACGTTGGTCTTGGCTATATCTGGCCCATGTCAATTATCATGAGGGCCTTCACCTCCAGTAGCGACGCCGAAATCCGGCAGTGTCTCTACTCTCTGCGGAACACAACCGACGGCAAGTTCTTTATGCACGAATCATTTCAGAAAGATAATCCAGACGACTTTACCCGCTCATGGTTTGCATGGGCCAACACACTCTTTGGCGAACTCATCATGAAGCTGGTCGCTGAAAATTCACCTCTGCTCGCAGAAGACTTCAGCCGCAAAGCATGAGCGATAAATAAACGCTCGTTTATCAATTGGACAGAGGGTGAGTCGTCGCATCGAGACCCGGTAAACGCTCCCAATGGGCGAAAAATCTAAATATGCAGGTCTTTGCACTGAAATCTATGGAGGAGTTGGGAACAGTTCACTTGTGATTCAAATGGATGCTCATCTTTGCCTGCCCGGTAATCCACTGCGTAAACGCGGCTGTCGGCAGGGAAGGCCTCTTTGTTTCAGGCACAACCAGGTAATAGGAGTTGGCGCTTCGAAGAGAGCGGTCGAAGAGTGTCACCAGTTTCCCCGAGGCAAGTTCCTCTTCAATCAGCAGCTTAGGCAGCAATGCCACTCCCAAATCGCAAACAGCCGCCTGCGCAATCATCGCGAACTGCTCAAACCGAGGTCCGCGAAGCGCATGTGCGTTCTTCACCTTCATCATCTCAAACCATTCCGTCCACGCCTCTGGGCGAGTAGTTTGGTGCAGCAAGACGGTTCGCGTCAGGTCCGCCGGCTTTTTGATGCGTAGTTCCGCTTCAAGTTTAGGGCTGCAAACCGGCACCGTATCTTCATCCATCAGATGATAGGCCACCGCGCCAGGCCAATTGGCGGATCCATAATGGATTCCGGCATCAAATGGCTCTACTCCAAAATCAAATGGTACAAGCCGAGTGGCCAGATTGATCGTGACGCCAGGGTGCTTTTGAATGAAATCGTTGAGGCGAGGCATCAGCCATCGAGTCGCAAAAGTTGGCAGCACGGCCAGATTGAGCAGGTTCGTGTTTCCGCCACACGCCATGATCCTGCTGGTGGCATCTTTCAATTCGCTCATCACCTTGTTCACGTCATTCAGGTACAGCTTGCCTGCATCTGTAATGACGACCCGCTGCCGCACTCTCTCAAACAGCAAAACATCCAGCAAAGATTCCAACTGGTGTATCTGACGGCTCACCGCACTCTGCGTCAGGTTCAGCTCAGCCGCTGCGCGAGTAATACTTCCATGCCGCGCAACGCTCTCAAAAGCCTTAAGGCACGCAATCGATGGGAGATCAGTGATCATGCAAAATTCTCATAAACTCCTGAAACTATATCATTTTACATTTCGCTAAAACGCCTATACCTATAAGTCATGGTTAACCACGTCGACTCAATAAAGAGTGCCCCGCGTGGTATGGAGATGGATATTGAAACCTGGTAATGGAGTTCTACGGCAGACCCTCGAAAAGATCATCGGCACCGAGCGGACGGAGCGGCTGTTCAAAGTGCTCGTCATCCGCCCCGCAATCGCCGAAGATGCCGGCCCCCAGGTCTCAAGGGCGGTCATCGCGCAGGCCCTGAACATGCTCCTCTTCGAGGACCTTCTGGTCCGCGTCCCCGCTGCTGAAACCTACGTCGACCGCTGTCTCCAGGAAGGCAAAACCGTCATGCACGATCACGGAGCCGTCCGCACCGTCGCTCTCAGCGGCATGGGCGTGCTGCCGGCAGGCGAGCAGGCCATCACGCGAATCCTCCGACCCCTCGGCTACACGCTCAACGGGCTCTATCCGCTCGATCGCCTGCGCATGACCGGCCGCTCCCACGCGCAGTCCGACTTTCCCGAGGACATCGCCCAGTTCTTCATCAGCGAGTTCCATCCCGAGCGATTCTCCGCCGAATTTCTCGCAGCTGTCCATCGCGTCACCGCAACCTCAACCGATCCCGTAACTCCAGCGGCAGAAGATCTCCTCAAAAGACTCGACGTTACTCGCTCTCTCACTGTCGATCAGGCAGCCACACTCCTGCCCGTCCTCGTCTCCTGCTTCGGTCGCCAGCACCAGGAGGCCACCCTCGCCGACTATGAAATCCTTCTCGCCGAATCTCCCGAGATGGCCTGGATCTCCACCGAAGGCAACGCCTTCAACCACGCCACCGATCGAGTCGCCGATGTGGACCAACTCGCCTCCGAACAAAAAGCATTAGGTCAGCCCATGAAGGCCGCCGTAGAAACCTCGCAGTCGGGCCGCGTCCGCCAGACCGCCTTCCATGCCGCCCGCGTGATGAGAACGTTTCGCACCGCGGATGGAAGATCCATTGAGAAGGAAGTCCCCGGCTCTTTCTACGAGTTCATCACACGCCTGCCTCTGCCGGAGAAAGATGGCCCGCTCGATCTCAGCTTCGATAGCTCCAACGCACAGGCGATTTTCAAGATGACAGCGAACCCAGAGAAAGAGTTGGCGCTCTCAAAGTCATAAAATAGCCATACTGTTTCTTTGGAGAGCAGCGTCATTCATGTCTACGTCCCCCTTTGTTCTTTTGCCCAGTTCGCACGCCCGTTCAAACACTCAATTTCCCGCTGCCTCCGAACTTGAAAAGAAGCTTCGCGAAAAGGTGCGCGGCGAAGTCCGTTTCGACGCCGCTTCCAAAGCCCTCTACTCCACCGACGCATCGAACTATCGCCACATTCCCATCGGTCTGGTCATCCCTTGCGATGAAGAGGACGTCATCGCCACCGTTGCCATCTGCCGCAGCTTCAACGCGCCTATCCTCTCGCGTGGCGGAGGCACCTCGTTGGCCGGCCAGTGCTGTAACGCCGCTATCATTCTCGACTTCTCGAAGTACATGAACAAAATGGGCGCCGTCGATCCTGTTGCACACACCGTCCACGTCCAGCCCGGCATCGTCCTCGACCGCGTCCGCGAAGCGGCGGAAAAGTTCGAACTCACCTTCGCCCCCGATCCCGCCACCCATAGTCGCTGCACCCTCGGCGGCATGATCGGCAATAACTCCTGCGGCGTCCACGCCCTCATGGGCGGCAAGACCGTCGACAACATCGAGTCCCTCGACCTCCTCCTCTACGACGGGACCCGCATGACCGTCGGCCCCACCACCGAAGCTGAGCTTGAGCAGCACATCGCCGCCGGAGGACGCATCGGCGGCATCTACGCTGAGCTCAAGCGCCTCCGCGACTCCTACGCCAATCTCGTCCGCGCACAGTTCCCACGCATCCCCCGCCGCGTCTCCGGCTTCAACCTCGACGAACTCCTCCCCGAGAGCGGCTTCAACGTCGCGCGCGCACTCGTAGGCAGCGAAGGCACCTGCGCCGTCATCCTCGGAGCCACGCTGCGTCTGGTTAAAAGCCCTCACTATCGCACGCTCGTTGGTGTCGGATTCGAAGACATCTTCACCGCGGCAGACCACGTCCCCCAACTCCTCGCCCACAAGCCCATTGGCCTCGAAGGCATGGACGGCAGTCTCATCGATGCCATGCGCAAGAAGCATAAGTTGATGGATGACCTGGCCCTTCTTCCTCCCGGACGCGGCTTCCTTCTCATTGAATTCGGTGGAGCAACTCAGGCCGACGCCGGCGAGCGCGCTATAGCTCTCACCACCTCACTTGCAAACCTCACTGTCAAATCCTCTTCCCGCATCTACACCGACGCCGAAGCCCACCGCGTCTGGCACATCCGCGAGTCAGGCCTCGGAGCCACCGCCTTCGTTCCCGGTCAACCTATGCGCTGGGAGGGCTGGGAAGACGCCGCCGTCGATCCCGCGAAGGAAGGCTCCTATCTCCGCGCCATCGATGCCCTCATGCGCGAGTTCGACTACACCAGCCCCATGTACGGCCACTTCGGCCAGGGCTGCGTCCACATGCGCTTCAACTTCGACTTCGAAACCGAAGCCGGCATCCTCGCCTATCGCCAGTTCATCGACCGGGCTGCGGATATTGTGGTCGCCCACGGCGGCTCGCTCTCCGGCGAACATGGCGACGGCCAGGCCCGCGCCGCGCTCCTGCCCAAGATGTATGGCCCTGAGTTGATGCAGGCCTTCCGCGAGTTCAAACACATCTGGGACCCGGACAACCGTCTCAACCCCAGCAACCTCATCGACCCGCACCAGCCCCACGAAGATCTCCGCCTGGGCGCCGACTACAAACCCTGGCAGCCTGAAACTCACTTCGCCTTCGCCGAAAACCGGGGATCCTTCGCCGCCGCAACTCTGCGCTGTGTAGGCGTAGGCGCCTGCCGCAAACAAGATGCCGGAGCCATGTGCCCCAGCTTCATGGCCACCGGCGAAGAGCTCTACTCGACCCGAGGCCGCGCCCATCTCCTGTGGGAGCTGATGCAAGGCGAAGTCCTCACCGACAAGTGGAAGAACGAACAGGTAAGGGAATCGCTCGATCTCTGCCTCTCCTGCAAGGCCTGCAAGAGCGAGTGCCCCACCAGCGTAGACATGGCCACCTACAAGGCTGAGTTCCTCGCCCACCACTTCAAACAGCGCTCCCGCCCGCTCTTTCACTACGCCTTCGGACGCATCGACCGCTGGGCCCGTCTCGCCTCCATCGCCCCCGGTATCGTCAACGCCATCAATAACGCGCCACTCATCCGTAACCTCATCAAATCCACGCTCCATATCCATGGCAAACGCACGATGCCGCGCTTCGCCAGACCCTTCATGCGCGAACGACATAAACCGCAATCAAGCGGCAAAGATGTCTTCCTCTGGGCCGACACCTTCAATAACTACTTCCACCCCTCCACCATGCGCGCTGCCCACGCTGTCCTCACCGACGCAGGCTTCCGCGTAGGTCTGCCTAACCAGCACCTCTGCTGCGGGCGCCCGCTCTACGACTTCGGCATGTTGGACACCGCCAAACAATATCTCCTCAAAATCCTCGACGCCCTCGCTCCCCAACTAGCCGCCGGAACTCCCATCGTCGTCCTCGAGCCAAGCTGCGCCTCCGTCTTCCGCGACGAGCTGACGAATCTACTCCCCAACGATCCCCGAGCTGCAAAACTCCGCGACCAAACCCTCCTCCTCAGCGAATTTCTGGTCAAGCACGCTCCCGACTACCGGCCGCCGCAGATCGACAAAAAAATCATCGTCCACGGTCACTGCCATCATCACGCCACTATGAGCATGAAGGACGAGATGCAAATCCTCCGCGCCACTGGGGCCGACGTCCAGCTCCTCGACTCCGGCTGCTGTGGTATGGCCGGCCCCTTCGGCTTCGAGCAGGACAAATACGAAGTCTCCCAAACCCTCGGCGAGCGAGTCCTCCTACCCGCCGTCCGCAATAGCAAAGACGCCATCATCATCAGCGACGGCTTCAGTTGTCAGGAGCAGATCACCCAGAACACCGCCGCCCGTCCCCGCCACCTCGCCGAAGTTCTGGCCCCAACCAGCAACAGTTAGGCAGCGCAGGAAAACCATGACCCAAACCATCGCGCAAGAAACCCAAGCCCTCCTCACCAAACTATGCGTGCCCACCTCCGCCTATACCGAAGGCACCCTCACCTCCCGCACACCCCTCACCGGCGAAGCCATCGCCCAACTCCCCACCATCACGTCCGCTGCCACAACCGAAGCCGTAGCCGCGGCCCACAAGGCCTTCCTCCAATGGCGCATCGTTCCCGCCCCGCGCCGCGGAGAGCTCATCCGCCTCCTCGCCGAAGAACTCCGCGCCGAACAGGACGCCCTCGGTCGCCTCGTCACCATCGAGACCGGCAAGCTCCTCTCCGAGGGCCACGGCGAAGTCCAGGAGATGATCGACATCTGCACCTTCGCTGCCGGTCTCTCCCGCCAGCTCGCCGGTCTCACCGTCCCATCCGAGCGCGCCAAGCATCGCATGATGGAGACCTGGCACCCCCTCGGCGTCGTAGGCATCATCTCCGCCTTCAACTTTCCCGTAGCCGTCTGGAGCTGGAACGCCGCTCTGGCTCTAGTCTGCGGCAACTCCGTAGTCTGGAAGCCGTCAGAAAAAACACCCCTAACTGCCCTCGCAACTCAAGCCATCTTCGAGCGAGCAACAAAAAAGTTCGGCAACATCCCCGCCAACCTCTCCACCCTCCTCATTGGCGACGCAGCCGCAGGCCAGCAGCTAGTAGACTCCCCCCTCGTTCCGCTCATCTCCGCCACCGGCTCAACCGCCATGGGCCGAGCCGTAGCTCCGCGTCTCGCCGCTCGCTTCGCCCGAGCCATCCTTGAGCTCGGCGGCAACAACGCCGCCATCGTCTGCCCCACCGCCGACCTCGACCTCACCCTACGCGCCATCGCCTTCTCCGCCATGGGAACCGCAGGCCAGCGCTGCACTACGCTCCGCCGCCTCATCGTTCACGAATCCGTCTACGACCAGCTCATCCCCCAACTTAAAAAGGTCTACGCCTCCGTCGTCATCGGCGATCCCCGCGACTCAGGCACCCTTGTAGGCCCACTCATCGACGAGCGTGCCTTCAACAACATGCAGCAGGCCCTCGATCAATCCCGTACCGCAGGAGCAGCCATCACCGGCGGCGAGCGAGTCACGCCAACCGACGCGCCTCAGTCCTTCTACGTCCGCCCCGCGCTGGTCGAAACTCTTCACCAGACCGAAGTCGTCAAACACGAGACCTTCGCCCCCATCCTCTATGTCATGAAGTACCGCGACCTCGAAGAAGCCATCGCCCTGCACAACGACGTCCCCCAGGGTTTGTCGTCTTCCATCTTCACCATGAACCTCCGCGAAGCCGAGCAATTCCTCTCCGCCACCGGCTCCGACTGCGGCATAGCCAACGTCAACATCGGGACCTCCGGCGCCGAGATCGGCGGGGCCTTCGGAGGCGAAAAGGAGACCGGAGGAGGCCGCGAGTCCGGCTCCGATGCCTGGAAGCAATACATGCGCCGAGCCACAAACACCATCAACTACGGCGCTGATCTGCCTCTGGCCCAAGGCGTAACCTTCGACATTTAGCTTTCCCCTTTCAATAAAAAGGGGTGCCCCATGTCCGGATTTTCGGACATGGGGTTGTATAGCCTCAAACCAGTCTCAGCCAATTGCTACCATGCAAAATTTTTGTAGCAAAGAAACACTCGCGGTAGCATCTCTTTAATGTCGATTTCCCGAATCAAAGCTTTTCTCGCCCTCTGCCTTGCCTGCCTCCTCACCCTCTCCGCCTCAGCCCAGATGCTCGCACGCCCCGGCTGGGCAGGCTTTGGGCAAAAGTCCGAGGCATGGTGGAAGCACTCGATCATCTACGAGATCGACCCCCATGGCTTCAGTCCCGAAGGCCTCAAAGGTATCGCGCAGCACCTCGACTACATCCACTCCCTCGGCGCCGACGCCATCCTCCTCACTCACATCGAACCAGACGCCACCCACCCCCAATCGCTCGACCCCGCCATCGGCACCCTCGACGATCTTGACGATCTCAGCCGCCAGGCCAGCAGCCGCAACATGCGCATCCTGCTCGACCTCGGCACCCCACCCGCAGGCACCGACCTCAACAGCCTTGCCCGCCTCTGGCTCAACCGCGGTCTCGCCGGCTTCCGCATCGCCGACCCCCAGCAGGCCGACCTGCTCCGCAAAATCACCGGCTCCTATATCGGCGAGCGCATCGTCATCGGCGATCTCGACCCTTCGGCCAACGGCCGTCAACAGCCACAACTCCTCCTCGACCCCAGCCTCACCAAACTCAATCAATTCACCGCCACAGCCCTCCGTCCCGCCGTCGAAGCCATCCAGTCCGGCTCCAACGCCCTTCTTCTCGCCACCGACAGCCCGGATGTCACTCGCAGCGCAGCCCGCTTCGGCGACGGCCAGCACAACCTCGACATCGCAAAGGTCCTCGCCGCTGTCCTGCTTACCAATCGCGCCTCCTCGCTCCTCTACTACGGACAGGAGATAGGTCTAGCATCCGCCTCTATGCAATGGGGTACACCCATACCGCCAACCCCCGCAAACGCCAGAAAGCCCCTTCATCCCGCACCCGCAAACGATCCCATCAGCGTGGCGGCACAGGAGGCAAGCAGCTCTTCACTTCTAAGCTGGTACCGTCAGCTCAGCACGCTCCATCACAGCAACCAGACTCTCAGTTCAGCGCCCAGCATCATGCTCAATCATGACGATCAAAACGTTCTCGCCTGGGTCCGCAAGCCGGATGGAGCGTCGTTGAGAAATCCTGCCGTTGTGGTCGTCTGCAATCTGACAGCGCAACCTGTCCATCTCTCCCTCAAGGGCGACATCCAGAAGCTTCACCTCAGAGGCAGCTTCCTCCGCACAGTCATCCGCTCCGACAGCGGAATGGGCCCAATGTCCCTCGACTCCATGACGGTCCCGCCTTTCGCCGTCTACATCGGTGAGCTTCGGTATTAAAGGCCCACAAACAAGAGAATCGCTACGTATCAACTGTGAAAAACTCACCAGGCGGCAACGCCGTCAGATACCCTGCATACACCCGCTCAAACACCGCATCCCAACTGCATCCAAGTGCATATTCCCTGGCATGAAAACGCATGGACTGCAGCATCGACCGGTCCTGTATCAGACGCGCGATTGCAGCCGAAAAACCTTCATCCCCGGTAACAAACCCCGTCTGTCCATCGCGCACAATGTACTTCGGGCCGCCATCGCCGGTCACAACCGCAGGTACGCCGCTCGCCAGCGCTTCAAGGACAACGTTGCCGAAGGTGTCGGTATGCGAAGGAAATACCAGAACATCCATATCGGCATAGGCTCGCGCCAGCTCCTCGCCACGAAGCACTCCAGCGAAATCGGCCCGCGCCAGCGCCTCCCGCAGCGATGCCTCCTCGCTGCCATGACCCACAATCAGGAAGCGAACTCCATCCATCCCCATGGCAGCCAGCTCACGCTCCACCTGGATCAGTAAAGCCACATTTTTCTCGATCGATAGCCTTCCAACGTATCCCAGAACAATGTTGCCATCGTCTTGGCCGCGAGTTCGCCGCAACGGCGAAAACAGCTCCGTATCAACCCCACGCTGCATCAGATGGCATGGCCTGCCGGTCGCCTGTTCAAGCAGTTTGCAAAGCTCATAATTGGGAGCGAACAGTATCTTCGCCAGTCGATAGAACCATGATGTCAGCCAGAGCGCGCCCGCTTCAACGTTTCGCTCTGTCGCCGCGCCTTGTCTCTCTGACAGATGTTGCGTCAGCCAGTTCATGCGCCGCCCTGCATACTCATGCAAATTCGTATGCCACGACGCAGCAAGCGGAACGCCGAGCTTCCGTGCGAAGTAAGCGCCAAGCATGCCCAGCTCGCTCGGCCCGGTAATGTGGATCACATCCGGCCGGAAGCGTTCCAGTTCCCCCCGAATAGCGCTCGTATGCCGCCAGAACATCGCATCGAACGCAAGGTCCTTCTCGATCCCTACCGACGCCCAGCTTCTGCCTAGCTCCAGCGTCCGCAACTCCCCCACCTGTTCGAACGCCTGCGTTCTGCCGCCCGCGCGCACACAGAGAAACGGCAGGTTCTGCCGCTCGGCAAACGCCACGAAGTTGCGGCTGGTATGCGCTACACCGTTGATCTCGTGGAACGAATCCGGAAAGTAGGCAACACGCGGCACACGCATCGCTCTCAGACGACCGCTCAGGCGTCGAGCTTAGCCAGAGAAGCGTGCATCTCGCCGGCATCGTTCCAGGCCATTCGCAACCCGTCCGAGAGTGGCGCCGCGCCCATCAGCCGCACTGCGCTCAGCAGGCTTCGGATATACACCGGAGCGCGCCCCGCTATCCAGAGATGCGAGAGCGGCTGCATGATGCCTCTGCTGTCCGTGTGATACACCCGGTCGTCCCAGCGGCGAGAGCCCTCAGGAAAGTGCGGATAGTCGCGGATGGCATCGAGAGTCGATTGCAGGATTCTATGCTTCCACGGCTCCGCATACTGCGGCATGAACAGCACATGGCTCTGCCGCTCGCGCCTCACCTCATGGACGAACTCAGTAAAGCTGGCGGCGCGTGTCAGGTTGATATTGGCATTGGGCTCGATGCCATGCCGGTCGCCGCCGCTGATGACCAGTTGGTTCCACTTCCCAGCCAACTCGGAGACTTCGCGGTTCTCCTTCCAGTCACGCAGGCCGTTCAGTTCGAGTGCATGGACATGCTGCCCATTGACTGCGAGGAACTCGTTGACCAGAACATTATGCCGGTCATTGCCGATGCGGTAGAGGTCCCACATGGGGTGGTTGAAGACGATCAGCACGTCCGGCAGCTCGTCGAGCTCTGCCAATATCTCCGTTAGCAGGCTGGGCTTCCGCGCCTCTACAGGAATCGCAGTGAACACCTTCAGGCGATCCATCCACTTCGTCCCTGTGGCGCTTGGCAGGTTGTGGATGCCGAGATGGAAGGCTGTCTGGGCATAGGGCACCGTCCACTCGACCGACACCGGAATGTGGCGTGACGAGGGGACGGACCTCAGCAGCATCGGAGCTTTGATGTCGTCATGGTCGGTGAGGGAAACCAGGCCGAGCATCTGCAAGCGGTTCTCGATCTGGCTGCGCTCCAGATCAAAGGCCAGGCTGGGTGTCAGCGGCGGGGTCCAGTAGCTGCGGGCGTAATCGGGCTGGATGCCTGTCGAGCGCAGGCACCGCTTCTCGCACCAACGCATCAAGGGCTGAAGCAGGCCCCAGTTCTTCGAGAGCTCCGAGATAAAGTCCAGCGTCTCATGCGACTGGTTGGTGTGACTGTGCAGCGACACGCCTGTAGTAAAGTTTTTTGCCGCTTCCGGCTCTCGCCAAAGGTACGAGATGCTCGACTGGCTCATCGGCTACCTCCTGTTTCAGGCTTCCTATGAGCAAGTATGAGGATGCTATGTGACGACGTTGTGACTGCACCAAGAATGGGGCTTCAATTTTTGTAAGCTCAGTAACTAGAGAGGTTACAGGCCGCTATCTTGTTTTGGTGATGTCGGGGCCAAGCAATTCCTGAGCGTTGGGCGCCGGTTCGATGGGAATCCGTTCGCGCTCACGTAGATGCTGCTCGCGCTCGTACGCAGATTCGAGATGGTTTTCCGTCAGGCCCTGCTTGAGGATTGCGAAGGCTTCTTCGGGTGTCTCCGCGAACTGGAATAGGTCGAGGTCTGCCGCCGCAATCGCGCCTTTCTCCGCCAGCGTCTCCAGACTGATGACGCTCTTCCAGTATTTCGAGCCGTAGACTACGACGGTTATTTTCTTGGCCAGCTTTTTGGTCTGCGCCAGGGTCAGCAGCTCGAACATCTCGTCGAGCGTTCCGAAGCCGCCGGGGAATACCACGAGTGCCTTCGCCAGATAGGCGAACCAGTACTTGCGCATGAAGAAGTAGTGAAAGTCGAAGTTAAGGGCCGGCGTGATGTAGGGATTGGGATGCTGCTCGAAGGGGAGCTTGATGTTTAATCCGATGGTCTTGCAACCGGCCTCGTAGGCTCCTCGGTTCGCCGCCTCCATGATTCCGGGGCCGCCGCCGGACGTCACCACAAACCGATGACGCGGGCCGGGCAGTGTCTGCGACCAGCTCGCGATGAGTCCTGCCAGCTTGCGGGCGTCTTCGTAGTAAGCGGCCATCTCTACCGCTGCTTCGGCGAGGCGGAGCCTCTGGACGCTGGCTTCTCCGCGCTCGATCTCATCAGGGCGGGCAGGCTGCTCGTGCTCTGGCGCTGGCTGGGCTGAACCTGTGTTCTCCAGCAGTTCGAGCTCTGAGCTGGCCACATCGAGGGCGCGAAAGCGGGCGGAGCCGAAGAAGACGACGGTGTCCTGAATGCGTTCGCGGCGAAAGCGCGCCATGGGTTCCTGATACTCGGCGAGGATGCGCAGCATTCGGCCGTCGGGCGAGTTCAGAAAATCGGTGTTTTCGTAGGCGAGCGGGGCTTCTTCCAGTTCCTTCAGGGGTTCCATGGTCTCTTTCAGGTTAATCATGAATTTTCTTTATCCCCGATAGTCCTTGTAGTGGACGGCCTCGGAGATGCCTATCCAGATGTCGAGCAGGCCGAGGCCGGAGATAATGCCGCGGACGGCCCCGTTATGCAGCACGGCGGAGAGGACTGGGTGCGCCTGAATGAACATGTTGTGGTCCCAGATCCGAGTCCACCAGGGCAGCACCATGACGAGCACACCGAGGTATACGCAGAACAGCACCAGTACAAAGAGCGACAGACGTTGCAGCCAGACAGGCGCTGCTCTCTTAGTGCCTTCGCCGCTGGTCTCTAAGGCGGATTCCACTCGCGGTTCAGGATGCGGAAAAAGTTGTGGTTCTCCGGACATCAAACTCCCAAGATTGACAGTAGCAGAGCGAGTCTTCGTTGTCTCTTTTTGAGGGTTTAGGTTGTTGAGTCGTCGGCTCTTCTTCATGCTTTAAGGTTTTATGGTCCATTATTGGACACAATAGGGCATAAAACTCGACTTTGCGTTCGATTGTGTCTTCGGGCGTGCGATTATTGTAGGCGAATCCCCCTACCTGTTATATGCGCATTCCGCTTGTTTTAGTTTGCCTCTTCGCCATGACTATTCCGCCCGTCAAAGCCAATAACCACAGCAGGCATAGCGATATGACCTCAGCTCAATCTTCCGAAGTCCAATCACTAAAGACAGATGCCCAATCTCTCCAAAAAGAAATTGATCAATTGAGAGGCGAACAAGACAAATGGAATACACGATATATGCGGCTCGGCATAGCTGCTGTATTCATTGGCGGATTGCTCGGCTTATTATCTTGGATATCCCAAAATCAATCATCTAGGATAGCTCTTCGTTCGAGACCCGTTGAAGATGCGCTCAGCGCAAAGAACCTACGCCTCCGGCAATTGCAAGATAGCCAATACGGTTTGGACATAGCCAATGCACAAATCACTGCACAAAAGGCAAGTGAAGGCGCAGCCGCAGCGGTATTGGAGCAAACGAAGCTCACGGCGAAAAACTTAGAATTACAATCCAAAGTTGAGCTTGAGAGGACCGCGCGATTAGCCATTGAAGAAAAGATGCGTCCCCGAACTATATCGTTAGAACAATCGTCCCTTATTGCGGAATATTTGAGTAAATTTTCAGGGCATTCTGTAGGGATGACTTGCTCAGTAGATGATGATGAGGCTTTTAGATATGCGAACGATCTTTCCAATGTTTTGAAAAAGTCTGGATGGTTCCTCGAACCCGAAGGGGTATCGAGAGCGATATTCTCAGGATCTCCACGTGGATTGATTATCCTGGTTTCATCTGCAACGAATAAAGTTGGTCCCCTTTTGCAAAGAGCTTTGGCTACTGCGGGAATCGAAGTTTCTGAACAAATAAATCCGAACATGAATCCCGCAACCGTAGCTCTAATAGTCGGTCATAAACCTTAACTCCAGAATAGACGGTAAGAATTTAGATAACGGTAGACCGATTTAATTCCTAGCAAAAGAGGGGTAGTGGGGTTAGGGTGGGTTCAATGAGAAAATAGGAGTTGATGCTTCAACTTTCCTCTGCCGGTAAACGATTCGGTCCTAAACTGCTCTTTGAAGATGCCAACTGGCTGATTACGCCGGATGAGCGCACTGGCCTGGTGGGCGGCAACGGCACCGGCAAATCCACCCTGCTGAAGATTCTGGCTGGGGTGGAATCGCTCGACTATGGCGCGCTCACTCGCGTCAAAGGCATGACCCTGGGCTATCTTCCACAGGATGGCCTTGCGCTTCGCGGCAAGACTGTCTTTGCCGAGTGCCTTTCAGTCTTCGATCATCTTCATGCGCTTGAGGCGGAGTCCATTGCGCTGACACATACGCTCTCTGAAGCCGATCCTAAATCCAAAGAATATGCCGCTGCTGCTGAGCGCTACTCCGACATCGCCGATCATCTCCATGTGCATGACATCTACACGCTCGACTCGCAGGTAGGCGCGGTTCTTGGTGGGCTGGGGTTCACGAAGGAAGACTGGGAGCGCAAGACCGAGGAGTTCTCCGGTGGCTGGCAGATGCGGATTGCGCTGGCCAAGCTGCTGCTGCAGAAGCCGTCGCTGCTGCTGCTGGATGAGCCTACGAACCATCTCGATCTGGAGTCACGCAACTGGCTGGAGAACTATCTCCACGACTATCCCAACGCCTTTATCCTCATCTCGCATGATCGCTACTTTCTGGACGTCACCGTCAACAAGACGGTTGAGATATGGAACAAGCGGATGCAGACCTACCACGGCAACTATGAGAAGTACATCGCTCAGAAGGAAGAGCGCCGTGTGCAGTTGATGTCCGCGTACAAAAACCAGCGTGATCGCATTGAAGCACTGGAAGCCTTCATCAACCGGTTTCGCGCGCAGGCCACGAAGGCCAAGCAGGTGCAGTCGCGGATTAAGGAGTTGGAAAAGATCGAGCGGATCGAGGTACCAGAAGAGGAAGCGACCATCCACTTCACAATTCCGCAGCCTCCGGCTTCGGGGCGGACGGTGATTGAGGTCTCTCATCTGAGCAAGCACTACGAACCGAAGCATGTGCTGGAGGATGTGAGCTTTACGATCGACCGCGGCGACCGCATTGCGCTGGTGGGCGCGAATGGGGCGGGAAAATCGACGCTGATCCGGATGTTGGCCGGGCTGGAGCCTCCGACGAGCGGCGAGATCAAGCTGGGGCATAACGTGCTGGCCGACTATTTTGCGCAGGACCAGTACAAGGTTCTCGACCCAAATGCCAAGATGCTGGATGATATTGCCGGGATTGCGCCGAAGGTCCCGGTGGTGGAGCTGCGCAGCCTGCTGGGTTGTTTCATGTTTTCGGGGGAGGATGTTTTTAAGCCGCTGGGGGTGCTCTCGGGCGGCGAGCGGAACCGCTATGCGATGGCGAAGATGCTAGTCTCGCCTGCGAATATGCTTCTGCTGGACGAGCCGACAAACCACCTCGATCTCCGCGCCAAGGACGTTCTGCTGGATGCGATTCGCAACTTTACGGGCACGGTGCTCTTTGTGTCGCATGACCGTTACTTCATCGATGGGTTGGCCACGCGGGTGTTTGAAGTAGAGGACAAGCGGGTCCATATTTATCCGGGAAACTATGAGGATTACCTGTGGCGGAAGCAGGGTGGTCCGGAGAAGGTAATTGCTGCGATTACACAGGTGCCTGAGCCGGTGGCTGTGGTGGAGGCTCCGATTAAGGTCGAGGTGCAGTCGGCAGTGAAGCGACTGAATCCGATCAAGCTGAAGCAAATGGAGGACCGGCTTCACTTTGCCGAAAATGAGATTCCTCGGCTGGAGGAGGCGATTGCGGCGGCTGAGGAGAAGATGGGGGTGTTTACTTCGGCGGAGGAGTCGCAACGGACGGCGGCGGAGCTGGAACAGCTTCGGGGGGAGCGGGCTAAGGTGATGGCAGAGTGGGAAGAGCTGGCCCTTATGCTGGAAGAGCAGAGCCTGGTTTAGCGACCGTCGGTGAGGCGGGCAGCGAGGCGCTCGGGAAGTCCAGCCATGAGGATTCGGCCTTGCGAAGCGGTGATGTCGTAGGGGACGCGGTGGAAGATGATTTCGGCGGCTTCTGAATTGTAGATGGCGAAGGCGGCGCGCCAGTCGCAGTCGCGGGGCTGGCCTACGGAGCCGGGGTTGATCAGATGGCGGGTGCCGGGTGGGATGGGCATGGTCCACGAATCGGCTTCGTTGCTGCACTGAAGTTGCGGACGTAGCTCGTGCCAGTCGTGGTTCTTTTGAGAGAATCCGCCCTGAATGTGGGTGTGGCCGAAGAAGGTGATAGCGGTGGGCATCTGCTGCAGCGGGGCCCAGGCGTCGCGCATATTGAGGATGTATTGGTCTTCGTTGAGGGGGGAACCGTGGGCACAGGTGACGTCGGCTTCTTCGGGTTGAAGAGGCCCTTGGGGTAAGGCTTTGAGCCAGTTGAGGTTCTCGGGGCTGAGCTCGTCGTGGGTCCAATGGGCGGCGGCGCGGGCTACGGGGTTGAACCCGAGGGCGGAGGTGAGGCCGCAACAGACGCGGTCGTGGTTGCCGCGGACAGTGAGCTCGGCTTTTGGGCGAATCAGATCAATGACCTGGTTGGGACTGGCCCCGTAGCCGACGATGTCGCCGAGGTTCCATAGGACGTCGAAGGGGACGGCGTCGAGGACGGCGGTCAGTGCTTCTAGGTTTGCGTGGATGTCGGAGAGGATGAGAGCGCGCATTTGCTGAAGGGAACCAGCTTTGTAGTTTAGCGCACTATTTTTGAAAGAGGAGGACTTGTTTGGTAAAGCACTGATTATAATATATTTACTGGAGATGCCAAAGGTCTGTCGCGGTTGGTTTGCATGGTGGGAGCAGCGGTGAGGAGACTGCGGGTGTAAGAGTGTTGAGGGTGGCGGAAGAGGGCCTGGGCGGAGGCCTGCTCGACGATCTCGCCGTGTTGCATGACGGCTACGCGGTCGGCGACCTGGGAGACGACGGCCAGATCGTGGGAGATGAAGAGCATGGCGAGATTATGGTTTAGTCGTAAACTATTTAGCAGGTCTAATATCTGCGCCTGAACGGTGACGTCGAGGGCGGTGGTTGGCTCGTCGGCGATGAGCAGGCGAGGGCGGTTGATAAGGGCCATGGCGATGAGGATGCGCTGGCGCTGGCCGCCGGAGAACTGGTGTGGGTAGCTTTGCAGGCGCTGTTCGGGGTCGGGGAGGCCGACTTCGTGCATGGAATCTAAGACTTTTAGTTTGATGGCGTTGCGGGAGAGTTCGGGGTGGTGGGCCTGGAGGGATTCGGCGATCTGGGCGCCGATGGACATGCAGGGGTTGAGGGCGGTCATGGGTTCTTGAAAGATCATGGAAATGCTGCGGCCACGGTGGCGGCGCATGGATTCTTCGGGTAGGGGAAGCAGGTCTTCTCCGGCAAAGGCAATACTTCCAGCGACTTGCGCGGAGGGAGCAAGGAGTCGGAGGATGGCGAGGGAGGTTGCGGATTTGCCTGAGCCGGACTCGCCGACCAGACCGAGGGTTTCTCCGGGATTGATATGAAAGGAGATAGCTTTGACGGCAGGGGGAACAGCTGCGTGGTGACCAAAGGTGATGGTGAGGGCCTTCACGTCGAGGAGTGGCGCGGGGTTCATGGATTGCATGGTAGCGAAGTCGACATGGTGAAATGATGGTACGTTGTGGCTTTTGTATGGTAAAGCTGGTCTGTAAACTGCTGTGGAAATTGGTGCGGGGTGGGGATATGGTCAGGACTTTGGGTTGGGAGCGAACGTCTAACGGGGCGATGGGGCTTATGAAGAATCTTTGGGGTGGCGTGGTGTTGGGGGGAGTGGTTCTGGCGGGGTCGTCTGCGTGGGGGCAGATGCACAAGGTCGCCAAGCCGCAGCAGGTGGTGCGGGCGGTGGGAGTGTATGAGTGGACCGGGGACATGGCCAAGCCTGCGGCCAGCCGCCTGATTCCGGTATCGGTTTATATCAATGGCAGTTTGCAGGATGCCGGGGTTTATATGGCGCAGCCGGTGCCGTTCGCGTTGCTGTCGGGGAATGTGTATGAGCTGCAGAAGTCGGGCATTGCTGAGGGCCAGCTCGATCTGGTGTATGCGCGTCGTCTGCAAACGGCGGATGGGGACTACGACAATGGCTGGCTGGGGTATGGCAGCTTCAAGGCCCCGGCTGCGATGAAGAAGGCCCCGGCGCTGCGGGCATCGAAGACGCTGCCGGTGATTGTGGGCTCAAAGGATGATTCGCGGCCGCACTTTGGGAAGAGCGATGGGTCTGCGGCTCCTGCCGGCGGGACGAAGGATGGTGGGACAGCTTCCGGGACGCCATCGAAAACGGAAGCGGGGAGCGCGCCTGCGGGTGATCCTGACCGGCCTACGATGACGCGGCGGAACCCAGATGCGGACAGCACTACGGCTAGTACGACGAATACTGCGAATACGGATGAGAATAATCCGGCTGATGATCCTGACCGGCCTACTTTGAAGCGGCGGAGTCCTGAAGAGGCGAAGAAGGCGAAGGTGGAAGCGGAGAGTTCGGGGACGGGGGCGGTGGAGTCTTTGAATAATGATCCGAACCGTCCGAACCTGCACTACGGAAAACCGGCGAGCGCGATGACGGAGGCGGATTTGCCGAAGCTGGTAGGGACGCCGGTGGACCTGCACCAGATGGTTGCGGTGTCGGATGCGGTGGACCGCGATCCGCATAACTTTGCGCGGCCCTGGGCGGATGCGGCGGAGCGGGCGGCGGTGTTGCAGAAGATGGAGGCAATGGCTCGGACGAAATTGGCGGAGTATGGAGGCGCGGCTGCTCCGGCGGCTGCTCCGGTGGCTGCTGCAAAGAAGTCGACGGTTGGGGCTAAATCTCGACACAAAGCTGCTGCCAAGGTTGCTGCTACGCCGCCTGCGGTAGCTTTGCTGGATGAGCAGTTGGAGGGTTATACGCTGAGCTATGGGGGCGCTGCGACCTATATCTTTATGGCGCACACGGCGGGGACTGGAGCGGCGTTGCGGTATGTGATGGTGGTGGCGCAGGCGGACGATCTGGGGGAGCTGAAGCCGGCGTTGCAGAGTGTGACGGATGCGGCGCATCTGGACAGGACGCCGGAGATGAAGTTTGTCGATGTGGTCGATGCGGAAGCGAGCAACCGGGCGAGTCTGTTGTTTGAGCTGCGGTCGCAGAGCTCGCGGCAGTTTGTTTTGTACCGGGTGATTGCCGCGGAGGCGCAGTTGCTGTTTGCGAGTGGGACGGTGCAGTAAGGGCAAGTTGGCTCAGTGAGTGTCTGACGAAGCTGCACCACTACGCGAAGAGATTTATTGCGCGGAAGAGGTTGCGTTCAGCTCAGGGTTTTTACCTGCGCTGAGAAGATTGGCCATGATGCGGAAGGAGCCGGGTACGCCATCAGGCATTTGCCGGAAGAAGGCGTATGCGGTGTAGATGTATGTTCCCTTGCCGTATCGCGCGTAGAGCAGGCCGCCCTTTTGCGGGACTTGATTGGTATCGTCCATCGCGGTGGGAGCGGTGTACTTCGAGTCCCACTGGCGCATGAAGCCGTGACCGCGCTCTTCGACCCAGCCTTTGAAGTCGGCTTCGGTAATTTTGTTCGGCCAGGAGAGCAGGGGATCGTTCGCTGACAGGATCTGCACCTTGCTGTCTTCTTCAACGACCTTTTCGGGATCGGAAGAGAGAGCGAGCGGGTAGGGGCCATAGTTGTGGTCGAACTCCTGCGTTTGATATTGGACGATCATGGTGCCGCCGTTTTTTACGTAGTCGAGGAGGCGGTTGTTGAAGGCGCGCAGCTCGGGGCGCGCATAGGCGCGGATGCCGAGAACGATTGCGTCGTACTGCGCGAGATCGCCGGTGGCAATGTCCTGCGCGGAGAGAGAGGTGACGTGGACGCCGAGGTCTACGATCGACTGCGCGACGTCGTCGCCGGTGCCCATGATGTAGCCAATCTTCAGGCCTGGCGCGGCTTTTACATCGACGCCTGTGGTGCGATAAGTAGCAGGGCGATAGAACGGGTAGGGGCGCAGGCCGGGGTAGCCGATGGTCTTGAAGCCCTGGGTGAATTTCTCGCCGTTGTAGTCGGCGACCGCGGTGATAGTGTATGGCCTGGTCTGGATGGACTGCGGTTCGACGCGGAAGACGAGATTTTTTTCTTCGCCGTCGCGCATGGTTGAGAAGTCCACAACGGCGGGCGAGGACTTCCATCCGCTGGGCAGCTCGAGATGGACCTGGCCTTTGGCCGCGCCTTTGACGCTGCTGTGGAGCGTTACCTGCAACTCGAGCGCGCTGCTGGTAAGAGGAACAATGCCTGCCTGCGGCGATACCGTGAGAGAGATTGCAGGGGCGACGAGCAGCGGTTCGAGGACAGGGCCGATGCCGTTGATGTGGTCGACGGTCTGGACGACGCGGTCCAGCTTGATCTGGATGTTTTGATAGTCGATCGTGGCCATAGCTGAGAGTGGATAGGGCGAGGTGGAGAGGTTGAGATAACGAGGGTCGTTGATGTCGTAGTAGGACTGTTCGAGATTGGGGCGGTTGAAGTATGGCTTGGTCAGTTGCGCCTGCTTCGGTACGACAACGTCGAAGGTCTCAGTGCTTGTGCCTCCGGCGGGAAGAGCGCCGGTGACGGGAGCCGTTGATGTAATCGACCAGGTGGGGTCGGCCTGTGGCTGGAGCTCTATTTTGCTGATGGCGACTGGGATTGAGCTCTGGTCGGCTACGTGGACAGCTACGCTGAATGTCTGGCCTGGCACTACGGTCTGCGATGTCGTCTGTTGCATCGAGATGCTGCCGAAGGGGCCGGAGCGCTGCGGACCAGCGCCAGCCGTGACGTTTGCCATCAGGGTCAATCCGAGTGCCTGCTGAAGGGCAGTGTTGAACTCACGCTGCTTGACGGTGAGCTCGTGCGTCATGTTATAGCGCGCTTCGGCGGGGAGTTTACTGTGGGCTATTTCGCTGAGGAGAGCGTTGGTCTGGGCAAGGCCCTTCGCCAGCGCGGGAGCGATTTTTTCTGGAGCGGTTGCGTCGTATGATTTTTGGGCGCTCTCTACGGTTGCGTTGAGGGCGTTGAGCTTCTCGCGCCATGCGGCTTGCTCTGAGGCAGGAGCGTAGGTGGCGATGCCGGCAAGGGAGATATCGATGCCATCGAAGAAGGTAGCCTCGTGCGCGGAGACGGGGACGCGAGATGCGTAGAGGTGGTAGGCCGATGAGGCAGCCTCGGGCAGCGGCAGTGCGATGCCGCCGTTTTGCGACTTCTGCTGGTTGAGGCCCTTGCGCGCTATCTGAAAATACGAGAGACCGAACTGGGGGTTGTATGTGCCGGTTGGGATCTCTACATTCCTTTTGGGGATACCTTCGATCCATGTGTCGTCTGCATAGTTGCGGAAACGGACGGGGCCCCAGCCGCCGGTTGCGTAGTCGTAGATGCCTTTGTCGGTGACTCGCGCGAAGGGGAGACGACCGTAGACTTTGAGTGGGCTCCAGGGGAGCAGACCGGCTTTGATCTGATCGGGAAATACCTTTGGATCACCCGCTACTTTGTAGGCTTCCTGCGCCATGAGGCCGGAGACCTGGTGCTGGCCGTGGCCGTCGGAGATGTTTCCTACGAATACGGAGGAGACCACCAGCGGCCTGGTGATGCGGATTGCGCGCACTACATCGTAGAGGATGCGGTCGTGGCCCCAGGTCTTCAGCGCTTCGTCGATGGTTTTGGAGAAGCCGAAGTCGGCGACGCGCGTCCAGTATTGTTGCACGCCGTAGTAGTCGTCGGCGGCGAGGAGCTCCTGAGTGCGCATAGTGCCGAGCTCATCCCAGTAATTGGCGGTCATGACGTTCTGTCCGCCTTCGCCGCGATTCAGCGTGAGCAGGGTTGTGTCTACTCCCTGACCGCGGCTTTCATAGCTCAACACACCGCCGTCTTCGTCGTCCGGATGCGCGACTACCATGGTCATGCTGGCGCGAGTGTGCAATTTCTGCAGACTCTGCCAGAGGCCCGTCGAGCCGCTATCGATTGCTAGTGGCCGGGCGAGAGGCTGCTGCTGCGGCGCGGGCTGCGCGATGACTGATGCTCCATAGGCGAGAAGCGGTAGAAGCAGAAAATTCCGGGCGTGCCTGCGGAGGGCGGCGATTCTCGTTTGCAAAGGTTCTCCTGTACGACCTATGGACCCAGGATTTGCGCGGGTAACTAATGGATACCATTTAATCATCAAGTATGAAATTGTTATTTACGAAAAGCGCCGCGCCGACGAGGTCTGATTGCGGTAAGAGATAATCTCGAAGGTACACGAAGTTTAGATGCAGTGTGCGATGCGCTGATGCAGGCAGCTCAAGGGAGTTAGTATCCGGCCAGCGAAGACAAACAAAACGGCGGAACTGCAGCGAGGGCTTTCTACAACTTCCGCGCTCGGCCTCAACGTCATCGACATGGTTGGCGTAGGCCCCTTTGTTACTTTGCCGCTTATTGTGGGCGCTATGGGTGGGCCGCAGGCGATGCTTGGCTGGATCATGGGTGCGCTGCTATCACTGTGCGATGGCCTCATCTGGTCTGAGCTTGGCACGGCTTATCCAGAGGCGGGCGGGTCGTATACCTATTTGAAGAACCTCTACGGCCCGAAGCGGCTTGGGCGGCCCTTCTCATTTCTCTATGCGTGGCAGCTTCTTTTTTCCGCGCCTCTTTCTATTGCTTCGGGCTGCATCGGATTTTCGCTGTACCTCTCCTACTTCTTTCCTCATGCGGGCGTTCCTATTGTCTCGGCGCATGTGTTTGCTGTTCCGGTTGTGCTCAGCGGACAGACGTTGATGGCGATGGCCGCCTGTGTCCTTGCGCTTGTTGTGCTTTACCGCAGCATCGTGCAGATCGATAAGATCGTTCGCTGGCTTTCGTTGATGGTGGTGGCCACGCTGGTGTTCATCATCGTTGCGGGGTTTAACCACTTCAATGCGCACATGGCGTTTGACTTTCCTATGGGCGCGTTTCATATCGACCATGGCTTTTTTCTTGGCCTTGGTGCGGGGATGCTGATCTCAGCCTACGACTACTGGGGCTATTACAACGTATGCTTTGTCGGCGGCGAGGTCCGTGACCCGGAGCGGACCATTCCGCGCGCTGTGCTTGGAGCAATCGGTATAGTCGCTACGCTGTATCTGTTGATGAATGTCAGCGTACTCGGTGTTATTCCCTGGAGGGAACTGGCTGCCGAAGCGGACAGCCATACCCGCATGTACACCATGGCGACGTTTATGGAGCGGCTTTATGGTCGTGGCGCAGCCGATGTCGTCGTTGTCCTCATTGCGGCTGCTGCGCTCTCTTCAGTTTTTGCACTGCTGCTTGGCTACTCGCGCATTCCTTTTGCTGCGGCGAGAGACGGAAATTTCCCTGCTGTCTTCGGACGTGTCCACGTTAAACATCGCATTCCGCATATCGCGCTGCTCACGCTTGGCTGCGTCACGCTTGTCTGCTGCGTCTTTCGCTTGCAGGAGGTGATTACGAC
>NFUO01000549.1 GCA_002197545.1 Acidobacteria subdivision 2 bacterium RH1 MAG20
ACCGTTGGTGATGGATTCCGAGATCAGCGGCCTTGCCAACCTACGCGGGTATCTAAAGAGCGGGAATCTTGTGGTGCGGATGAGCTTTTCGTTCGTCGAACTGCCGAGTAAGCATCCGAAGTACATCCAGAGACCGGCGAACATGCGACCGGATGAACCGTCAAAGGCAGCAGCGGCGGTAGCGGGCGCGAGTGGGATGCCGGAACAGAAACTCACGCAGGACGAAATAAGCCAGAACCGCGAACACCAATTGACACGATCCGGGCCGAGACAAGAGCACTTTTTCGAGTAGGCCAAGATGCTGACCATCTCCAAGCCGCTGAGCGCAGGCCAGGCACAGACGTATCACGCGGAAGAGTTTGCAAACGCCCGCGAGAACTACTACACAGAAGCGAACCAGATACGCGGCGAGTGGCACGGAAGACTCGCCGAGCAGTGGGGACTGCACGGCGAGGTCCGCGAGGAATACTTCCAGCGGCTCTCAGAAGGCCAGCACCCGACCACTGGTGAGCAACTCATCCGCCACCAGACAGCGCGCGAATACATAAGCGCACGCGGCGAGAGAGTAAGCGCGATGGAGCACCGCGCGGGATGGGATGCGACGTTTTCGGCACCGAAGAGCGTATCGTTGACGGCGCTCGTAGGCGGGGATGATCGATTGCGAGAGGCACATCGAGACAGCGTCGCCGTCGCACTGGATGAGTTGGAGCGTTATGTCCAGGCTCGCATCGGCGGCAACCTTCCGGCAGAAACGACCGGCAAATGGATAGCAGCAAAATTCGAGCATGACAGCGCACGACCTGTAAACGGCTATGCCGCGCCGCAACTGCATACGCACGTCGTCTTCTTTAATCTTACTGAGACATCGGACGGCAAATCCCACGCGTTGCAACCGCGGGAACTCTACAAAACACAGCAGTACGCGACGGCGGTGTATCGCTCTGAACTAGCCACGCGCTTGAAGGGTTTGGGCTATGAGATCGAGCGCGGGAAGAGTGGGCAACCGGAAATTAAAGGCTACAGCGAAGAATATCTTGCGGCTTCGAGTCCACGCCGCCAGCAGATAGAAGAGCATCTTGCGAAGGAGAACCAGCGAGGAGCTGGCGCTGCACAAATCGCTGCGCACCAGACGCGCGAAGCGAAGACCGACTTTTCACATGAAGAGATGCAGCAGCGGCATCGACAGATCGCGGAGGCTTTTAATAGTCAGCCCGAGCGTGTCGTGGAGGCAGCCAGGAAGAGAACGCACCACATCGAGCGGGACGTGCCTGCCAAGATGGCGCAATCTGCGGTTACGTTTTCTAAAGAGAGGAACTTGGAGCGTGAGGCGATTGTCGAAGAGCGGGATCTTCTGCGGGATGCTCTGAGGCGTTCGACGGGGGATGCGGCACTCACTGAGGTTCGGTCTGAGTTCGAGAAGCGGGTTAATGCCGGTGAGTTCATTGGAGTAGAAAAGAAGACAGGCTCACCGGGCCGCGTGTTCACTACGCGCGAGATGATCGGCTACGAGCAAGACACGATCCAAGTCATGCGCGACGGGCAAAACAAATACGGAGCGCTTGCGAGCTTCGATGCGCGCAGGGAAATTGAGAAAGACCATCCACAGTTGAGCCAGAGCCAGCAAGCAGCGGTCGAACAAATCCTCGCAAGCCGGGATCAGGTCACGGCGATGGAAGGCGTCGCCGGCTCGGGGAAAACGACCTCGTTGGCAGTAGTGCGCGAAGCTGCTGAGCGAGAGGGCTACAAGGTCGAAGGGTTCGCTCCGACATCACGCGCGGCGCAAAAGCTGGGCGAGGCTGGAATCGAATCAAGTACCTTGCAGCGGCATCTCACGCGGAACGAAGAGCAGCACGGCGGTCAAAAGCGGCTCTATGTTCTGGACGAATCGAGTCTGGCGAGCACGAAGCAGATGAACGAGTTCCTGCATCGACTAAAAGACAATGACCGAGTGCTATTGGTGGGCGACGTGCGGCAGCACCAGGCCGTCGAAGCGGGGACACCGTATCAGCAGCTACAGGAAGCTGGAATCCAAACGGCACGTCTTGACGAAATCGTGCGACAGAAAGACCCGGGACTCAAAGAAGTAGTGGAGCAGCTCTCACGCGGTGACGTGAAAGGGACAATAGAAAAACTCGACGCACAGGGCCGGGTGCATGAAATTGCGGACCACGGCGAGCGGTTGAAGGAAATCGCCCGTGAGTATGCGAAGCAGCCAGAGGGCACGTTAATCGTCTCCCCTGACAATCAATCGCGTGTGGCGATCAATCAGATCATCCATCGGGAAATGCAGACGCGAGGGCAGGTGGACCACAGCGAGCACCCAATGAGAGTGCTGATAGCACGGCAGGAGATCACCGGGGCAGACAGGCAGTGGGCCGAGCAATACGATCCGGGCGACGTGGTGC
>NFUO01000055.1 GCA_002197545.1 Acidobacteria subdivision 2 bacterium RH1 MAG20
ATGCCGAAAATTCTGTCGTCGCTCCGGAAATCAACCCTACCCAGCCGAATTATTTGGTCTCGCAACATATCAAAATAATTTTCTCAAGCGAAGAGACATCTGCAGAGACCTGGGGAATTGCCCTACTGACCAAAATACGCGCTCCCAGCTCCATCGAGCATTGTTACTTTGCCACTTCGGCAAATTATCGTGCCTATGACGATTTCGCGGTCGGAGAGACGATGACCGCAGAGGCTTCTCCTCGCGATCCAGCACCCGAATGGGTCGGGTGTTGGTAGCAAGGAGAAGAAAATGTCCAACGTTGTTCTTTCTAATAAGGGCGCAAAGCTCATGAAGCTTTGGGACGCCGCAGGCTTCAAGAACTTCGACGACCTTCTGGCGTTATCAATAACTCACAGTGTGTGCCCTGCTATCTGTATGACGGAGGGCTGCGATTACACGACCGAAATGGAGTCGGACCAACGCGAAGGTTACTGCGAGGCGTGTGGCGGCAACACCGTCGTGTCTGCACTGATCCTTGCCGGCGCCATTTGAGGGGCCGGTCATGATGCTTACGACAGAAAAATCCGATGCGATCTGCGTGCTCAACGACAACTTCCGCTCGACGTTCATCGGCGGACAGGTTGTCATGACGGCAGGCGTGAGCGAACTGCCGCTCGACGTGAAGGCCACAGTGCTGCTCATGGTGAAGGCGTTCCATGCCTTCAGCGAGGACAACGATCCTCACGGCGAGCACGACTTCGGCAGCTTTGAGATTGCCGGAGAGACGTTCCTTTGGAAGATCGACTATTACGACCGCGACTGCCGCTATGGATCGGAAGACCCGGGCGATCCGAATAAGACAACGCGTGTACTGACGATCATGCTCGCGGACGAATATTAGCCTCCCTTCGGGAGGCCTTTTTCACGGCTTAAGTCTTGCCAAGCTGGCAAATTATCGGGTCTTTTTTACTAACCCTCCTTCGTCGAAGATCAAAGAGGCTGAGTTCTTTTCAGCTTAAGCGGCCGATAGGCCAACAACCCAGCAACCCAAGCCAAGAACCTTCGCGCTCCGCACGTCTGCGGCACGCGCTGCCTTGCGCTCAAACGATGGAGTCAGCAATGACGTTGAAGAATGTAGCTCTCTCGGCGCTCTGTCCCTCTAAGGACAATCCGCGTCGGCGAATCGACAAGGACGCGATTGCGGGCCTGGCCGAGAGCATCAAGACCGACGGGGTGCTTCAAAACCTCGTCGTCGAGAAGAACGGCGGCGGAATGTTCCGGGTGGTCAGCGGCTCGCGCCGCTTTCTCGCCCTGAAGCTTCTCAAGCGCCAGGGAGTAATCGACGGCGACTACAAGGTGCCAGTCGAAATCCGCAGCCTGAAGGACGGCGATGCCCTGCGCATCGCCACCATCGAGAACGTCCAGCGCGCCGACCTCGATCCGATCGACGAGGCCGAGGCGTTCGCAAAGATGCTCCAG
>NFUO01000550.1 GCA_002197545.1 Acidobacteria subdivision 2 bacterium RH1 MAG20
GCCCTCGAAGAGCACGTTGTATGGCAGCACGACAGCGCAGCGCCAATCGATATTCAGCAAGGAATAGATGTGCTGTACAAAGTTCAACTGCTTGTTGCTCGTCGAGGTCCAGAAGTCTTCGCGGACGATGATCTGGTCGTCCTTCTCCATGTCGCCTTCTTCGTTCACAAAGAGCAGGCTCTGCTTTTTGCCAAACGGAGGATTGGCCAGCACCATGCTGTATTCCTTACTCCACGGCGCGGCCAGGCTGTCATGGCCCGGATGGATCACAATTTTGTCTCGATCACCGCCGATACCATGCAGCGAAAGGTTCATGGCGCACATGCGGCCAACCTTGGGCGACAGTTCCATGCCCTCCACCAGGTCTTCCTTCAGGGCGCGCTTCTGGTCGCGGTCGAGGTCTTTCTCAAAACGGTCCAGGACGTACTGGTAGGCATTGCACAGAAAGCCGCCTGTGCCGGCGGCGGGATCGCAGATCTGGTCGTTGGGCGTGGGCTGTGTGACCTCGCACATGGTCTGGATCACCGGGCGCGGCGTGAAGTATTGCCCGGCACCGCGCGCAGACTCGGCGGCGGAGCGTTGCAGCAGCTCCTCGTAGATGGTGCCCTTTACGTCCACCGAGAGGCTGAGCCAGTCCACCTTGTCGATCAGGTTCACGATGAGCTGCTTCAGTAGCGCCGGACTATTGATCTCGCAGCGGGCGCTCTTGAAGATCACGCCCAGCATCCCCGGCTTCAGGGAGAGCTTCTCCAGAATCTCGCGGTACTTCTCCTCCAACCACGCTCCTTCGAGCGGAAGCAGCGTCTTCCAGCCCAGCTCCGGTGGCACCAGCGGCTTGCGGTTATAGGGCGGCTCGGTCTGCTGGTCGTCCATCTTCAGAAAAAGCAGCAGCGTCAACTGCTCGACGTACTCAAAGCAGCTCAGCCCCGCGTCCTGCAGCACTCCGGCGTAGCTCCATGCCCGTTTTCCAATCTGCGATGCGTCCATCATTTCTCTCGTTTCTGCCGCTTCGCTGCCTGCTTCCGCGGAGTTGCCTTTGTCTTTTTGCGAGCTTCCCGCTCAGCAGCGATGCGCTTCAGTAACTCGCTCGCGGGTTCGTCCTTCGAGTCTTGCGGAACGAGCTGGCCGGTGAAAGCGTGGCGAAGGATGGATTGGCGAAGAGCGGTGGCAGTTGCCAATTTGCCACTGAGATCCGCATCAAGATGCTCGACGACAGACATCTGACTTTCAATCGATTCGACAACAGCACTCAGCTCGTCCAACGGACCAATCGGGATTGGGATTTCCTTTACTATCGTGCTATTCATGGCGGGTTGATTATTTCCTGAACCTAATTGGCGAGTTTCCTCGTAGCGAAATAGCAACCAATAATAGACATATAGAGAGGGAATGGGGCTTTGCGATACCCAGATGGCGGCGCAATTTTGATTATTGCAGGCGGCAATTTCAAGGAGTCCAGCTTTGCCTCTTGTTTTGCCTTCTCCAATCATGTTCAGCAGCACTGAGCCCACCGGATTAACTTGAGTGCTCGTATTGTCGAAACCCGCTTGGGTGATTGTCTCTCGTGTCTGAGATATGCGGCAGAATTGAACTTCGCCCGAAGCTACCCACGGAATATCACCATGCCAGTAGCTAGCCAGGCTGCGGCTTGGTGTAGCACCGACATGGACTTCGAAGCACTGTCCTAAACTGCTCCAGCACCAGCCTTCGGGGAGTGGGGGCAGGTTGGTGGTGTCGGGGGCGACGGGTTCTATGTACTTTGCTTTCCAGTTGGCGGGTGGAGTTTTGCCAACGGCCTTGAATTTGCGGAGCTGCTCCTGCTCCCAGCGTTGGCGGCGCTCGACGAGGATGCGTTGGAGCAGGACGGTGGCTGGTTCTGCATCGGGATGCTGTTTGCGCCACTCTGTGGTCAGGTCGCCCTGCACGGCGGACTTCAGCACAGAGGCGCGATAGAGCCCCAGCTTTGCCTGCGCCCGCTGCAACGCCTCCACCCCTGCATCAAGGTCCGAAAGAAGTTCGTCCAGCGCATCCGCTATCCGCTCCTGCTCCCAGGCAGGAGCGATCGGAATTTGTAGACGAACGAATTCATCGTCATGTCCTGCCGGTGGGCTATCTCCATACGTCGTAATCCCTTCGATGAATGAGTCCTGTCGCAAATAGTTGAACAGGAACCGTCCGTCTATCGATGAATTTGGGCGGCAGACGAAAAAGGCAGTTGAAGCAATTGCTCCGTCCAATTCTCCGCCAACAATAGCGATATTTTTCAAGTAAGGTCGGACTAACGAAAATATGACGTCTCCACGCTGAACTTTTCTTCTGGCTCGACTTGGTGCAGCGGAAGCTGGAAGACGCTTGGGCGAAGCTATCCGCTGATTTGAGTTATCGACAGCTTCAATATCAATGTAGTCAAAGCATTTCTCGAAGTGATTCTTGGGATCGACGTTCTCTGTCGGATCGAGAATCTCCTCCAAGGTAGAAATCTGCCAACCGGCAGGAAGAAGTTGCGGATCGATTACCTTCAAGCGACCAGCCTCTCATTCATCTCGGCGAGCAACTGGGGCAACTGCGCGCCGAAGAGCGCGTGTGCCTTGCCGATGCTGCCGTGCTGGGCGAACCATCCCATTTCAAAGTCGTCGGGCTCGATGCTAAGGCTGTTGGCAATGTGCTCGGCCATGCGGTCGAGCCATTCGCGCTGCTCCGGTGTAAAGGTATGCTCGGCATTGCGCTCCTGGAGCCATGCGGCATAGCGGGTGCGAAGTTCCTCGCGGTATGGCACAAGTGTGAGAGCTGGGATAAGCGCATGGCGGACGAGCATGACAAGATCGGCAAGCTGGCTGCCGCCGTTGCCCTTCACCTTATCCGACTCGACGGCTTGAAAAGCCGACCAGAGCTGCGTCGGTGTCGCTGCCAGCGGAGGACGGGCGAGCGCTTCGCGCAACTGCCGCAGGTCTGCGAGTGAAAGCCGCAGCGGGCGCGTTCCCGCATAGAGAATCTGTAATGCGGTCAGCTCGTCATGGTGTTCTTCAATCCAGCGGCGGAAGTCCTGCACTTTGGACTGCGCCCGCTCGACGGCAACGGCGTCGAAGCCGGAGTAGAGCACCTCATCCAGATTGTGGCGGTCGATGGTCTGCTCATTGTGGGCACGAATCTCCAGAATGCGGCGACGCAGGGCCGCCTTGTGCAACGGCGTGACGGCCTGCTGCGCGAGCTGCTCGGCTGCGGTTTGCAGATGGGCCTCTGTCGGCGGATTGCCGGGACCGGCGATGACCTGCGCGGCGGCGAGCTGGGCATCCGGATCGCAGGCGTTGAGCAGGTCGTGGGAGATGTCTGCGATGGACTTGCCACCGGCAAGGTCGCGCAACTCCGTGAGCTGGGTCGGAGCGAAGTCGCGCTGGAGCCGGGAGAGCCGTCCGGCGAGCGTGATGAGTGTGTCAGAATCGGTGCCACCCTGGGCCACGTATTCAAGCAACTCCGGCAGCGTGGCGGCGGGCTTGCGATTGAGGGTCTGCGACTCGGTCTTGTCCTGCTCGCAGACGC
>NFUO01000551.1 GCA_002197545.1 Acidobacteria subdivision 2 bacterium RH1 MAG20
CTGGCGCGGCCCACCGCCAGCGAGCGCAGAATCGGCGCGCCCAGTCCCGCGCCTGCGCTTGGTCCTCCGCGTCCCAGATCCACCAGAACTCCCGCCGGAACTTGCGCCGCTCGAACCAAGCCAATCGCGGCGTCAGTGCTTCCAAGTTCCGAAACCAATGCGCCAGACAACGCTGATGCCGGGCCGCTGGATACACCATTTGCGCCGCACCGACGATCGCAGTCAGTCCGTCGCTCACGATCAATTCCACCTTCTCCAATCCGCGTTTCCATAATCGTGTCAGCAACTCTTCATAGTCTTCGGTGGTTTCCGCCGAGGCCGCCCGCCAGTCCAGCACCTCAAATCCGCCTCCTTCGCGCACGCCCACCGCCACCAGCAGCACGCCTTTGCGTCCTGGTTGCGAAACACTCCGCCGATAGCGCAAGTAAATTCCGTCCACCACGATGGCTCGATAACGTCCCGGCGCAATCGCTGCGCTGCGCCGCTGCTCGACTTGCTCTTGCGCTTGCTCCAGCACCGCTCCGATGGTCGCTGCCGACAGCGTCCCACCTAAAAACCGCCGCACCCATCCAACCACCTTACGCTGGCTCAGTCCCCCCACCGTCAGCGCGAACAGCATTTGATCCAACCCGTGCCGCTCATAGCGTTCTACCAACCCGATCTCTTCCCGCCCGCGCAACCGTGGTACGCGCACCTGTTCCAGGCTTCCCCACAGCGTGGTCCAACACTTCCGCACCGTGTAGCCCCAACGGTACACTTTCTCGCCCCGCTGCTTCGCCTCGCTCACCCGCCGGTCTCGCTCGGCTTGCAGTAACCCCTCGACAGCTCGCTTCAGCATCCCCCGAGCTTGCCCTTCCACCTGTTGCCAAGCTTGTTCCATCAACTCCCGCAGTGCTACTCTTCCGTTAGGCGAAATACACATAGGGTGTCTCCTCTCTTCGACCTCCGCTAGGGTCGTTGGTTCTGGAGACACCCTGGCTTTTTCTTCCCACATTTTCAACAGGAAATCTTACAGACAC
>NFUO01000552.1 GCA_002197545.1 Acidobacteria subdivision 2 bacterium RH1 MAG20
GCGCTCATCGTGGTCACCCACGATCCGCGCATCTTCGAGTTTGCCGATCGCATGGCGCACATGGATGACGGAAAGATCATCGAGGTCGTCGATGGCAAGAATAAGGAGCGTCTACAATGATTCGCAAGTACTTGCTACCCCTCGCGGCGATCGTTGGCCTCGGTCTCGCCGTTTTCATGGTCATTCAGGGCAATCGGAGTGCGCCAGTTGTCCAACCCGTGGTCCAATCGGCTCGGGCGCCATTCACTTCGAATATCTTCGGTCCAGGGATCGTCGAGGCCAGCACCGAAAACATCGCAATCGGTACCCCAGTCTCCGGGATTGTGGCGGCCGTCTATGTCAAGTGGGGCGATAGGGTAAAGGCTGGAGCCCCGCTCTTCAAGGTTGACACTCGCGATCTGGAGGCACAACTCCTTCCGGTGAATGCCAAAGTCAAGGAGGTGGAAGCTCAGTTATTGCCGGCAACCGCCAAAGTCAACGAGGCGGAGGCGACCATGGCAAAAGCAGAGAATCGGCTGAAGGTGGGAGAGGGCATGGAAACCGGAGTGTCCATCAGCGTCGAGGAAATGGCTAACAGGCGCTTCGATATCGCGATTGATAAGGCGATTCTTGCCTCGACCAAAGCTCAGGTCGAACAAATCAAGGCCCAGATTGCATCCGCCAAAGCCCAGGTCGAACAAATTGACCGCGAGATCGAGCTGCGCACAATTCGGGCGCCCATTTCCGGCCAGATCCTTCAGATGAAGACGCGGCTGGGCGAGTACGCGCAGAGCGGTGTTCTTAGCACGCCATTGATGTTGCTCGGGGACGTCGCCAGTTTACACGTGCGCGTGGACATTGATGAGAACGATGCCTGGAGATTCCAACCCTGCGCGTCAGCAGTGGCTTCGGTGCGCGGCAATCCAGCCATTACAGCTCCGCTGAAATACGTTCGCACCGATCCCGATGTGGTCCCCAAAATGTTGCTCACCGGCGATACTACGCAGCGAACTGACACTCGTGTGCTGCAAGTGATCTACAGCTTCGATCCTAACTCGTTGCCTCTCTATGTCGGCCAGTTGATGGATGTCTTTATCGAAGCGGCTCCGATTAGCGATGCGGCGGCGCGTCCACTACAGCCGGCCAGCCCCTGCGTCGATCCCGCAGGTGGAACTCACAAGGCCCAGGCCGCCGCCGGGAGGAAACCATAATGCTGCGTGTGGCCTTGAAGATGCTCGTGGGAGACCGCGCCAAGTACGTAGGATTGCTCTTCGGCATCACCTTCACGTCGTTTCTGGTTACATTCGCAGGGTCGTACTTTTGCGGTTTTATGACACGAGGGTTTGCGCTGATCGCCGAGAACCCAACCGTGGATGTGTGGGTGATGGACCCCGCAGTAGAGTCCACCGAGTTGACCATAAACTTACCCGATTCGGCGCTGGCCCGCGTCCGGAGCGTTGACGGGGTCTTGTCCGCCGTGCCGCTGGCGCTGGCCACCGCTGACGCACGCTTCCCCAACGGGCGATTTCAGTCGTTTCAACTCGTTGGCGTGGATGACGCCACGCTCTCGGGCCTTCCCCCGCTGCAAGATGGTGTGTCTCCTACCGTGCTGCGCACTCCCGATGCGGTCGCTGTTGATCCGGGTGGTACCGATGGCAAGCTCGATACA
>NFUO01000553.1 GCA_002197545.1 Acidobacteria subdivision 2 bacterium RH1 MAG20
GCCGACCAGGACTAAGCCGCTGGCGCGGCGGACGCTACGCGTGAGGCGAGCGGAAAAGTTGGGGAGCTGACGTAGTGTTGGTCACGGAGAAAGGAGACTCCCGTGACCCGTTTACGCAAGATGATGCTGGAGGAACTGCAGCGACGCAACTACTCTGAGATCACTACTCGCAAGTACCTGAAGGTGGTAAGCGACTTTGCCAAGCATTTCGGCAAGTCTCCCGACAAGCTAGGACCCAACGAACTTCGAAGCTATCAAGCCCATCTGCTGCAAGACCGCAAGCTGACACCCGGCACCGTGGTCAACCAGGTCGCAGCCCTGCGATTCTTTTTCGTCAAGACGCTTAAGCGAAATCAGTTCCGTGATTTCTTGCCCTATCCCAAGGACCGGCGTCGGCTGCCGACGGTGCTGAGCCCGGAGGAAGTCTCGCAGTTGATCAATGCGGCGGGGACACTATTTCGGCGGACACTACTGATCACTCTCTACGGCACCGGCATGCGACGCGCAGAACTCGCTCACCTCAAAGTGAGCGATATCGATAGCCAGCGGATGATCATCCGCGTGGTGGCCGGCAAGGGCGGCAAAGATCGCGATTTGCCTCTAAGTCCCGCATTGTTAGAAACGCTGCGGGAATACTGGCGCTGGCGCAAGCCAAAGACCTACTTATTCCCCAGTCGCGATCCTCGGCGCGGACCGGAACAATCCATCTCGGACAAAAGCGTGTGGCTCGCCTGCCAGGAAGCGGCTCGCCATGCTGGGCTGAGCAAACGCATTACCCCACACACTTTGCGTCACAGTTGGGCGACACATTTGCTGGAAGCTGGCACCGACCTGCGCACCATCCAGGTGCTGCTCGGTCACGGCGACCTGGAGACTACCGCTCAGTATTTGCATCTGTCACAGCGACACTTGCAGGCGGTCGCCAATCCGCTGGACAGCCTCTCTTTGTCCAGTGTCCAGAACATCAGTCGCACCTTCAAGCGCAAGAAATAAAGAGATGACTCGGCCCACCCTGGAGGTGGCCGACATCCTACGCGCTCAGGGCGATCGCTTCCTGGACCGGTACCGATCGAGCTTTGATTTCCAGCAACTCAAAGCATTTCGTGCCATTCAGCGCTGCCGCACCGCAGCACTGGGTGGTCACCGGGATGCATGCCCGCGCTGCGGTCATCAGGCCATCTCTTACAACTCGTGCAGAAATCGGCACTGCCCGAAGTGTCAGACTCAAGCGCGTCAGCGCTGGCTGGCGGCGCGCGAGCGAGAACTCCTGGCTACCAGCTACTTCCATGTGGTGTTCACGGTGCCCCATGAACTCCATGTGCTGGCCCTGGACAACGCGCGTTTGTTCTACGACCTGCTGTTCACTGCCAGCGCGCAAACGTTGCTGGAGATCGCGGCCGATCCCAAACACTTGGGCGCGGAAATCGGGGTAATCAGCATTCTGCACACCTGGGGGCAAAACCTGTTGCTGCATCCCCACATCCACTGCGCCATTCCTGCGGGCGGACTCTCGCTAGACCACCGTCGTTGGATCCGCCCTCGGTATCCTTTTTTCCTGCCCGTGAAGATCCTTAGCCGCGTCTTTCGTGGAAAATTCCTGGCTGGTTTGAAACGCCTCTATCGCGGCAAAAAACTATACTGCGCTGGTCCCGCCGCAGCGCTGGCCGACTCCGCGCAGTTCGCGAAACTGATTCGCCGCCTGCACCGCCACGACTGGGTGGTCTATGCCAAGCCGGCCTTCGGTGGCCCTCTGCAGGTGTTACGCTATCTGGGCCGCTACACCCATCGTGTGGCCATTTCCAATCATCGCTTGCTAGCTTTTGGGCACGAGCGCGTCACCTTCCGCTGGAAGAATTACGCCCACGGCGGCAAGCAAGGGCAGATGACGCTTGCCGCCACAGAGTTCTTGCGCCGCTTCTTTCTGCATGTGCTCCCCAAAGGGTTCGTACGCATCCGTCATTTCGGATTTCTCGCGAATCGTTGGCGCGTCTCTCGCTTAGCGCTGTGCCAGCAACTGCTCGCCTGTAACTCCCCTACGACCGCAGAAACCGGAGCCTGCCAAATTCCCTCCGCGAGTTCTACCCTCTGGCACTGCCCGCGTTGCGGCGCGGCCATGATCGTGATTCAGAGATTTACAGCTGCAGAATTATCAACATGCGCTTACTTCGATTCTTCGTAGTCCTTTCCTCAGTCGCGCCTTGCAGACGTGCTCCCGCACGCCGATCCATCCGTGTGTTCACCTTCTGCCGGCACGCTCTTGCGCAACGATCCGCAGGTGCTGCTGCTGACATTTTCGGCGCCGTCGATGTTCTCCACACCGCCGTTTCCGTTCGTCGGTGGTCTTCCAGCTGTCGACTGGGTACCAAACTGCCATTCAAATCCCATAACTCAACGCCTCCGCCGCAACCGCCAGCGGCTTCCTCCTAGTCTCCTTATCGAAAACGCCTCGCATGTAATTCTTCGCTTTCCAGAGAACTCCTCGCCCGAGGCGTTTCCGATCAAGGCTAGCGACCATCCGGGGTCCTGCGCTACACTGGCACACAATATGTCGGTTCTACCCAAGGCTTGGGTGGCTTTTGGGCGCGCTGGGATGAATACGTCGCATCTGGACATGGAGGCAATCGGCGGATGCGGGATATTCCAGCCGAGTTTTAAAGAACGCTCCTCGCATCCGCGTGACTCACCTTGGTTATTTTTACTTGACGTGAGATCATGATTGAATTAACAGTAAACGGCAAGTGTCGCGTTAATTCTATGACCGATATTACTTCGACCTCTTTTGGTTTAGTTATTGCATTTGTTCTTCCCGGCCTGACGGGGCTGCTGAGCCTGAGCTTCTGGTCAGTCTCTGTGCTGGGCATCTTCCGGGCTTTCCTGACGGCTGAGTCCAACGTGGGACTTTTTCTCCTGGTCCTTCTGACAGCCCTCACGACGGGATTATTGATCACGGTCGTCCGCTGGGTCGTGTTCGAGTGCTGGATTTGTCGGTCAGACAGACTCCAGCCTGCGGACTTTGCTTCTCTTGGGAGGAAGGACAGACTTGAGGCCTTTCGGGCAGCGGTCGATGAACACTATCGATACCACCAGTTTTGGGGAGGTATGACTGTCGCGCTTCTAATGTTTTACGCGGGCTGGTTGCACAGTGTCCACCTAGCCTTGGACTGCTTAACGACCCTTTGGTCTTTCCTGCTCTTCCTGGGTCTCGAGGTTCTGACGGTTGTGGCAGCTAGGGCCGCCTATCGAAACTACGTCGCTAGATCGAGAAGTATCATGACGGGAGGGTGAAATGCCCAACGGGTGGAAGAGGCCAGCGAGCAAATCCAAGATTATCGCCCACATGGCTGACAAGGTCAGCACTCCCGAGAAGCCGGTATCGAAGAAGCAGGTAGCGGCCTTCTTCGACGAGTTGTTCAAGCTCGCGGTGAAAGAAGCCAAGAGGTCAGGGAAATTCGTTATCCCCGGCATCGGGCGCGCCGTGAAGGCGCATCGGAAGGCCCGCATGGGCCGCAACCCTGCCACGGGTGAAGCGATCAAGATCAAGGCCAAGACCGTTGTGCGCCTGCGCGCGGCAAAGGCGTTCAAAGACGCCGTTTTGAAGTAGGCCGATTCGGCCCAACTTTCGCGGCGAAACCTCCAGCTATATTCCGGCCCGCCGCGTGGATCCCATGGTGACGCTGCGCTACGAATAACTCATGGTTTTTCAAACCACA
>NFUO01000554.1 GCA_002197545.1 Acidobacteria subdivision 2 bacterium RH1 MAG20
AGGAAATGATCTCGAACTACGAGCGTCACGGTCTGGCGGTGAGCGCGTCGATTCTGAAGACGCGGGCCAGCTCTTTCTGATCCACTCTCCATCGCCAATGAGCCGCAAGCTTTCCATGCCTGAAACGAGCTGGAGGCAGAACGACTTCATCCCGATTGGACGGGCATCGAATGACTTCTGATAATGAGACCAGCGCGCCAAGGCATTGGCGGCTTCTAGCCGCAGCCGGATGGCCCTGTTCTTTCGCAGAAAAGTGCGTGTACTCGCAATGAAATGCGAGTCGACCTGATGCAAACCCTCAAGGACGTTGTCGGTAGTCCCGTGACCATCGTCATCCTCCCTCCCGTGGACGCGACCAACGACGCCTCGAGCTGATCTACCGCAATCAGGATAAGCGGCGAGCCCGTCTGCCGTGCGAGCGGCTGGGACTTCGATTCCATGCGGTACCTCCGAATTCAGGTCCGCCAACAGTATAACGGCGCAAGACGGCTCTTCGAAGACAAATCTCCTAACAGGCCTAGCGACCGGCGAGTTCCTGTTCCGGAGCGCTGCCACGGAGTATTTGCTCATGCCCGGAGAGAAAGGTGCCGCCGAGTTTCTGTACCCAAATCCGGGGTACCCTATTCTATATAAGCTGCGGTTTTGCATAGAGAATGTAACGCTGCATATTTACCGATGAATGCACAAACCACAGCGAGGGACGTTCCTAATGAGGTCGGGCAAGACGTCCTTGCCGGGGATTCGCGCGTGAGGATGAGAGGGTCTCAGCCATTGGCCCTAGTATTCTCTCCATGCGCAGAAGAATGTCGCGTCGCATTTCGGCTGAGTTCGACCCGGAAATGCAATCACGCCGCCCGCTGATCGCGTGTAAGATTCTGGATGGACGGCCATAGACAACTTCGTGCGGGAACTGGAGCCGTATCGCACCGGGCGTCTCAGTCCAGGTACGAAGTCATGTCCAGTGTCTTCCGTCCCATGGAATCGCGAGCGCCAGTGCGAGGGAGGGTCGCGCTTAGGCAACGGGAACTGCTGCTGCCGCGCAGATGTTGTATTTCCGGTCAAAGTCGACGGCAATGCAGGATAGCCTGACGGCGGCTATTGTTTAACACTCTTCCGTGATGGCCGCGCCTCCTTTCATCGCTGCTCGCGTCACGCCGGAGATGAAATCGCTCCTGCGGGTCCTGGCGGAGCGGGAGCAGAAAACGGAATCGGCGGTGGTTCGGCAGCTTCTCGAGGTCGTTGTCGGTTTCGGAGGTTTCGCAAACTGGCGACAGGGGGCCATTTCAAGGGATTCAGCCGCTTGCGAAGAGGGAGGATGTCGGAGGTTTCGTGAACTGGCCCGACATCCGGGAGGTTTCGTGAACAGACCTGCAGGCTGCCGGCCCATCGGCACGGTTACTGAATCCCGTGAAAATCAGAGCTTTGGCGGCGGGATTGTCGGAGGTTTCCTGTACTGAGTTCATCGATCCTCCCGCCGGTTCATGAAACCTCCAGCGCAGTTCACGAAAC
>NFUO01000555.1 GCA_002197545.1 Acidobacteria subdivision 2 bacterium RH1 MAG20
AAGGTGAGTGCCGATGCCGACTAGCCGTGGCCGCACTGGCAAACCGAACCACAACTCGCCCAGCGAGCCTGTCAGCTTGAAACAACTGGCGGAGTATCTTGGCCTGAACCCCGCAACCGTCTCCGTTGTATTGAACAACGTACCCGGGCGCTCCATTCCGCAGCCGACCCGCGAGCGCATCAAGGCGGCGGCGGAAAAGCTCGGCTATCAGCCGAATCTGCTGGCGCGTTCCTTGCGCAATCGCAAAACCCACACCATTGGAATTCTTGTGCCGGAGTTGGGCGAGGGCTATCACACCCAGGTGATGAGCGGCATCGGCGATTATCTCATCGGCAAAGGATATTTCTACTTCACCGTGCACCATCGCCATCGCAAAGATCTGGTGGAGGAGTACTGCAACATGCTGGTCGGCCGCGGCGCGGAAGGCTTGATCGCGATCGACACCTTGTTGGAGCACAAACTCCCGGTTCCCGTCGTGGCAGTGGCCGGCCACACTCGCGTGGAGGGCATCTCCAACCTGGTGCTCGACCATGACCGCGCGGCTGAATTGGCACTGACCCATCTCTATGCCTTGGGACATCGCGACCTGGCCTACATGCGCGGACAGCCTTTCAGTTCGGACTCCGACGACCGCTGGAGAAGCACGGTGAAGATGGCGCGAAAGCTTGGCCTGCGCGTGAAGCCCGAGCTGGTAGTTCGATTGGAGCGCGATATCACCACGCCGGACCTTGGATATCCCGTCGTGCAACAACTCCTCAGCAGCAATCAGCGCTTTACGGCCCTTGTCTCCTTTAACGACGTGTCCGCAATGGGCGCCATGCGCGCGCTGCAGGATGCCGGTCTGCGCGTTCCCACCGATGTCTCTGTTATTGGCTTCGACGATATTCGGGCAGCTGCCTTTATCAGTCCCAGCCTCACAACGGTGCGGCAGCCTCTCCGCGAGATGGGATGGATGGCGTCCGAGTATCTCCTGGCCCGGCTGCAGGGAGTGGAGAAATTCCGCCAGCAAATTGTGATTTATCCAGCACTCACGGTGCGCGAATCGACCGCTGCCGTTGCTCATGCCGTCAATGCGCCAGAGTCGCATCGCAAACCCAGAAGGGGAGCGAAAAACAAGGACGCGCCCCCCAGGAATCGGATCGTCGCCCTTGACAAGGAATGACCCTCGCCTGATCTCCGTTGTGTGGCTGCACGCTGCCTTTGCGGCTACTGGCTTCGGCACCACGCTTTTAGGTTGCCTCCT
>NFUO01000556.1 GCA_002197545.1 Acidobacteria subdivision 2 bacterium RH1 MAG20
GACATCCATTGATCTGAGCTGTCACTAGCGCGTCTGAGCGCGTCATTTCGCCTTGAGAAGAAGAACGGGGATTCTGATGCCGTGTTGGACTCGACTGGCGGTCGTCCCCAGAAAAACATCGGCAAGAAAACGGTGTCCGTGCGTACTCATGGCCACCAAGTCGCAGCCCTTTTTCTGAATCCACTTGATGATTTCCTTCGAGGGCGCGCCATAGGCAAGTTCGGCCTCGGCTTGAATGCCCGCCGCTTGAAACTCCTCGCGGACTTTTTCCAGGTAGACAGTGTCTTCGGCAATCTCGGGACTGACCGCGTCGCGGCCATAGGTCCTCGCCGCCCAGCCATCGGCCACATGGAGCAACACCAGGCGGCTGTGCGCGAGCTTGGCGAGTTCCTTGACGTGTTCGATAATTGCGCGATCGCTCGGCGTGCCGTCCAAGGTCACCAGAATCTTTTCATACATGGCTGTTCCTTTTCTGTCCTACAGGCGCCCGTGTTATCCGCCGGTGATCACCTGCCACGCAGCTCTGAACGAGTCCGGAAGCCCATAGATCGCCATCGCAGTGATCAGAATCGCGCTGGCCCAGCCGGCTGCCAGCAGAAACCAACCGTTCCTCCAAACGCCCATTCGCTTGCGGGAACTGGTGAACTGCAGCAGCGGAAACATGGCGAAGGGAAGCTGCAGTGCGAGCACAACCTGGCTGAGTGTGAGCAGATCGGTGACGCTGCTATCGCCCCGAAGCCCGATAATGAACACGGCCGGCAGAATCGCCAGAGTGCGGGTGATGAGGCGCCGCACCCATGGCTGGATGCGCCAATGCATGAAGCCTTCCATCACTACTTGTCCCGCGAGGGTGCCGGTGATGGTGCTGCTTTGGCCGCTCGCGAGGAGCGCCAGAGCAAACAGCGTGCCGGCAAACGCGGTTCCGAGCAAAGGAGCCAGCGTGAGATAAGCGACTCGAATCCAATCACTGTTTGCGCCGAATACGACCACTGCACCACCGGCCACTGCAACGCTTTCCTTGCCGAAGAACACCATCGCCGCCAGCACCAGAATCGCCGCGTTGACGAAGAAGGCGACGGCCAGGGCCGCGATGGAGTCAATCGTGTTGAATTGGATCGCGCGTCGAACCGAGGAATCGTCCTTCTGTAACTGGCGGCTCTGCACGAGAGCCGAGTGCAGGTAGAGGTTGTGAGGCATCACTGTGGCGCCGATGATGCCAATGGCGACATACAGCATTCCCGACTGGCGAAGGC
>NFUO01000557.1 GCA_002197545.1 Acidobacteria subdivision 2 bacterium RH1 MAG20
AAAGTTTGACGAGTGGGCGCGCGGGGCGTACGATCCGTTGGGCCTCGCGGCAGGCGCCACTAAGGCAGGGCTGGAACATTCGCGGCACGGCGGCTTCTGCGGCTATGGCAGCGGCTGGGGCGGTTATGGAAAGTGTTTCGGCTCGGCGGAATTGGACGCCAACGTTTCCAGCTTCTTCGGGGACTTTGTCTTTGCGGCGCTCCTGCACCAGGATCCCCGCTATTTCCCGCTGGGACAAGGCTCCGCCGGCAAGCGCATCCTCTACGCGGTCTCCCGCGTTTTCGTCACCCGGACCGACGCGGGCGGCACAGCCGTGGCCTCATCGGCGCTGTCTGGCACCATTCTCGCCGCCGCCGCTTCCAACCTCTACTACCCCCGTCAAGATCGAGGCTTCGGCCTGACCGTGACCCGCGTCGGATGGGATCTTGGCGATACAGCCCTTTACAACCTTGCGGCCGAGTTCTGGCCAGACATCAAGCACAAACTTCACCGCACGTTCTGACGTATCTTCCCCTACTGCTCCAGATCCGAACGAAGGTGCTCAACAACGAGCTCGAGGATGTATTCCGGCCCTGGTATCCGCAGTTCCGCGCGGCCGCAGTGTGTGCCCCGGCTTTTTAGCCGGGATTTCTCACCACGCCAGACTACCGCAACGGAAGGGCGGGGCTAAAACCGTGCCCTTCCGTTGCGGCCGTGAAGCTGGTGAGAAACCCGGGTTAGCGGTCTCACAACGGACTCCTGGCCACACATTTATTGCTTGATAGGCGTGAGCTCGAAATGATGTGGCTGCGGCTGGGCGGCCGCGTGAGCCTGGGCGATCAAGTCATCCTGCTCGCGATTCAGGACCGCCAGTATATTGTCCACCACCTGTTGAATGCCCGGAGTCTTATCATTTCTCAGCGGTACCTGGATTGCGCGCCATCCGTAAAAACGGACATCCACGCGATGCCAGACCAGGTTGAGCACCTTGTCTGCCTGCTCCATCATGGGCGTGTCATACTGCGCCAGGTTAATTCCGTGGGCGAGCTGCTTCCTGCTGAATGTTCCAAC
>NFUO01000558.1 GCA_002197545.1 Acidobacteria subdivision 2 bacterium RH1 MAG20
GTATCCACGTGGATGAGCACGCGGTCGGCAGTCTGCCCCTGGCTGCTGTGGCTCGTGACCGCATAGCCGTGGTCGAGGTGCGGATTCTCTTTGATGTTGAATGCAACAGCGCGGCCTGAGTCGAGGCGGATTCGCAGATCGCCGCCTGCGTCGATTTTCTCGATGGTGCCAAGCTCGCGGTTGGCGACGTGTTGCTCTCGATTCGGCGCTGTAAATTGTATGCGTTCTCCTTCACTGAATGCGCGTTCTGCCTCGCGGTAGAGCGTCACGCCGTACATCCGGTGCGGATCGTAACTGAGTTGCTCGCCGTTCTCTCGTTTGACGGTGAGCAGATTGTCTTTCGCATTTACATGTTCAACACGCGAATACTCTCCTGCCTCGATGCCATGCGTTTTGCTCCCCTTCGCGTAGCGCACGATATCTCCCGGCTCATATCGCTCGGCCCACTGCCGATCCACGCCGGTGATTTCCTGCCGCGCTACCAGCACTCGCGCACTGTGCTCTCGATGCTCCACTTGGCCCGCACTCTGCATCGCTTCGTGAATCGCTTCATTAATTTTTATCCGCGATTGATTATGAGGCGACACCACCAGTGTGCCTTCCGGTTTCTTCACGTACTCGCGGGCAATTTCTGCAAGCCTCTCCTCGCGGTCGGGTATCTGATGCACGCGGCCCTGGGCGTCGAGCTTCTCGATTGCTTCTCGTACTTGGCCTCGCGAGAGATGCTCCACTACTTCTTTGAGTGCCGGGTCTTTCTGCCGCACGATTTCATCGAGCCTCGCCGTTTGGATTCCGGCTTCCTGTAGCTGCTGATACGGTGTCCCCGCTTCGACGGCCTGGTGCTGGCGCACATCGCCCACCAGCAAAACGCGGTCGTTATCTTTGAGCCGATGCAGAAACGTGTTCATCTGCTTCGTGCTCGCAAGACTCGATTCGTCCAAAACGTAGAGGCGCTTTTGTCCGTCGTGTTCTTCGTCGCTCCGTGCAAGGTGCCTTTGCAGCGTGCTCGATTCGATTCCGGCCTCGCCCAGCTTTTGTGCCGCTCGCGATGTGGGAGCGAACCCTTCGACCTTATAGCCTTCCCGCTCCACGGCTTCTCGGATTGCCGCCAGAGAAGTAGTCTTGCCGGACCCGGCGGCGCCTTCTAGCGCCGTGATCTGATCCCGGCTCGACAGGATTTGCTCAACCGCTGTTTGCTGGCTCCGACTCAGATGGGGATGTGCGTCCTCGATTTCTCTACGCTTATCGGAGCTAACAAGGACCTGGTGTTTGTTCTGCCCATCGCGCATCAGTTGGATTGTGTCTCGCTCGTAATCAATCATCTCTTGGGTTGTGAATACTCGGCCCGGTGCGCCTGGTCTCTTCTCCACTCCAATGAACTCGCCGGCATTGATCCGCGTCTCGAACTCAGACCTAACCTTGGTGAGTGTTGTTTCTTCCATCGAACGCCTCAACGCATCCCGCAGCAGCTCACGCTCCTCGACGACAGCCTCACGTTCCAGATTCCTCTCTTTCGAGAACGTCACTGCCGATTGTGCCGTCGTGTTGGGAGCATCGTACTCAATCTGTTGTGCTCTCTCCCGAGCTACTCCGATTATACTCTCCGGCTGGTTCCCGAACGCTTCCGCGATCTGACGGTGGTGTCGTTGTACTTCTCCCTGCGAAAGTTCACGCTTTGCCTGCCGCGTTTTGTGCGCGGCGATCTGTGCGGCGTCGGCTCCTCGCTGATTCTCCTTTGCCAGATGCTCTTCGATTTGGTGGCGGCGCGGACTCGATGCTGCGAGATATTCTTCGCTATAGCCCTTGATCTCCGGCTGGCCGCTTTTCCCGCGTTCGATTTCATAACCAAGTGTCTTCAGCCGCGCGGCTAACTCCGAGCGGTAAACCGCCGTCGCATACTGCTGCGTCTTGTAGAGTTCCCGTGGCTGTAGCGCGTAGGTTTCTCGATCCTCGGTTTCCGTGAGATTGAAGATAACCACA
>NFUO01000559.1 GCA_002197545.1 Acidobacteria subdivision 2 bacterium RH1 MAG20
AGCCAGCCCACAACAGAGATGAGTAAATTCAGCGATGCGGCCTGGATGTTGCCGGACTGCGCTAACCGGAACGTCTCGAGACTGAACGCGGAGAACGTGGTGTAGCCTCCACAAATCCCGACCATGACAAACTGCCTCTGCCGCGGACTGACGAACAGCCTGCCGTCGGGACCGGTCAGCGCGGCATAAAACCCGATCATGAACGAGCCCGTCACGTTGACGAACAACGTGGCCCAGGGAAAGCCATCGCCGATTTGACTCACGAACAGAACGGAGACCAGATAGCGCGCTACGCCTCCCACAATGCTGCCGAGTGCGACGGCAATATAAGAACCGGCCGTATCCCAGGATTTCTGCCACCAGGTGGGACGGCGCGCGCGGGAGGATGGACGGTCCTCGACCTGCTTGGCTGCCGGCGGGTTCGATGAAACCTTGTCCTGCATTGCCGAGTTTCCCTCTACCCGAAAGCGTGGTGGCCGGCGGAGAAGCCGGCGGCAACCGCAAGAAGACAAAGAGATACTGAAAGCACCAGATTCCAGACCGCGAGCGACATCTCGCTGTCGCGCGCGAGCGACAACGTCTGGAGGCTGAAGGAAGATACGGTCGTGTAGCATCCCAGGAATCCGGTGACGGCAAACTGCCAGGGTCTGAGCGCTGCGAAGGTCCCGTGGGCTGCGGCCGATGCGGCAACCAAGCCGATCAAAAACGCCCCGCTGACATTGATGACCATCGTTCCCCATGGGAACGTCTCACCGACGCGCCGCGCAACAAAGCCCGACAGCCAGAATCGGGTCATCCCCCCGAGAACGCCGCCAAGAGAAACCCAGATCGCTCCGTTGATCGTATCCACTGCATGCCTCGACTTTTATCAGGTTACTTGCCGCTATTCATTTTCCGTACCACCCGCATTGGATGCATCTCCCCCGCGAACAGACTTACCCGATAGCGCGCCCCATCGGTGGTTGGCGCGCGACGCAGTTAGCTGGCTTTGCGTAGAGATAGAGAAGGAGGCCTGAGCGGCACATCGCCATGGCTTAACCCCCGCATTCTCGACGCGGCAGGAGTCATCAGCCCTCATCAGGCGGTTTTGGGGAACCCCTTCCCCTTGGACAACAAAATATTAGACGATGTCTGGCCGGCGATCAATATCAACCCACCAACACTTGCCACCTGCACTTGCCACCTGCACTTGGCCGTTCTCGGCGGACTGCACACTCAACGGCTGGTGAAGTACAGGAAGCCATTCTTGAGCGGTCATCGATGCCCGTCGCTCAACTGGGCAGAACACGTTGGCGGGCGTGGCTCGTGAAGGAAGTTTCTCAGGCCGCCTCGCGATGGTTCGGCGAACCGATGCATGAACGCCCTTCGGCGGCTCACCGATCGAGGGATGTCGTTTTTACTTCCGATTTTATCAACAGCGGACGTATGACGAACGGCGCCGCTCTTCGCATTCTTGCCGGGAACGGAAATGAACACTCGGATTTTTGGCATGTAGTTGAAGGCGACTTTTGCTTTCAGGCAGGCCTAAGACAATGAATTTTCTTTTAGAAATCGAGCCCGGAACCCCCGTTCCCACCAACGCTTGGTCATTCGCGTTACCAGAATCAGAAGGAGGTACGCATGACGAAGCTCAGACTGATCGGCGCGGCCGCGGTCCTTTCTACTGTGCTCGTAGGACCCGCGATGGCTCGGCACGTAGTAGTCCACCCAGTTCAACAAGGTGAAAGCACCTATTGTGCGACGATTGAACCGGGAAACCCCTATTCCCCGGTGTATGATTACGTGGCCTGGAGCGGATGGCGAGCCAGAGGTAGCTGGGACAGCCGTGGCGACGACGCTTGCGCCCGTAACCCGATGTTTGACGGAAGCAACTTCTAAACTCCGTTGAGGAGGCCGTCCCGGCGCCGGCCTCCTTCATCCTTACCTGCTCCAGACATCGTGCGTTCGTTGAGATCGATATTAGCAATGATCCGGAAGCGTGCGATGCGGTACAACGATCGACGCAAAGCCGTGGAACAAATGATACGGGTGACAATTGCTTGGCGACGTGTATCTTTATTAAATCGAAGTGATTTCAA
>NFUO01000056.1 GCA_002197545.1 Acidobacteria subdivision 2 bacterium RH1 MAG20
ATGGAGCAGGATGGACACAATGACCATTTCTAGTCCCACAACGATTTGGAATCGTAAGACGCGCAGCAACCGAACTCGCCGTTCAGTTTCAGCCGCAGGCTTCTCATTGATCGAGGCGATGATCGCCATGGTTGTGCTGGCGTTCGGCGTTCTTGGACTCGCGGCCATGATGACCGACGGGATCGCCTACATGGGCATGTCCCAGGCTGATTTTATTGCCCAGCAGAAGGCCGAAGCAGCCATTGAAAGTATTTTCTACGCGCGAGACTCGAAAATTTATTCGTGGGCTCAGCTTCAAAATATCACGACCGCCCCAGGCGTGTTTTTGACGGCACCGGAAGTACTGTGTGATCCGGGACCGGATGGGATCGTGGACACGGTTGACGACAATGTGGCCAACGTCGACGTGATTTGGGCTCCTGGCCCGAACGGGATTTTGACCGACCCTGCAAACGCAACCAGGACGGCGCTCTCGACCTATAGGCGCACGATCGTCATAGCCGATGTCCCGGGCGACCCAAACGTGCGAACGATCACCGTCACCATCACTTACGCAGCAGGACGCTTTAAACGCACGTACACGCTGACGAGTTACATTTCGAGATTTTCGTAGGACTTGGCGAGGCACGAAATGAGACGAAACGCGGGATTTAGCTTGATTGAAATGCTGGTAGCGCTGGTCGTAACCGTCATCATCGTCATGGTGGCGCTCGACGCCTTGACACAAGCACAGCACGTCTCCGAGGGCGTTTCGCTGATGAGCAACATGGTCGAGAACCTGCGGGCTGGCATGGACAACATGAGCCAGGATCTGGTCCTGGCAGGTTCGGGAATTCCGACGGGCGGCATCTCGATTCCCACCGGTGGCGGTCCCGCAATTACCCGTCCTTCGCCTGCCGGAGCTCTCCCAGCGGCGCAAACGTTTGCCGGCTTGACTGCCCTTCCTGCGGTCGATCCCGGCTGGACACTCGGGCCTGCGATTCAAGGCCCGTCGGATATGGTTACCGTAATGTATGCCGACAACTTGACGTATGGACCGTTGTTTCCCCAAGTGCCCCTGGATGCGAACGCCATCAACGATCCGGGAGCGGTCGCTCCTTCGCAGCCTTGTAACGGGACGATTGATCCGAGCGGAAACGGCGCGTTTGTC
>NFUO01000560.1 GCA_002197545.1 Acidobacteria subdivision 2 bacterium RH1 MAG20
ACCGAACTGGCCAGTGCTGAGAACAAAACGTCCTGAAGCTGAACATCAGGCTGCCGTTCCTCCCCCGTGCCTTCCGGTTCGTTTGTCATTTTGGTTGCGCTTGTCGCCATACTGCTCAGCTCCTCTTGCTTGTGCATCTCGTTCCGGCTCCATCTATCTCGCGTGATGGAAGCTGAAATAGAGAAAGATTAGTGCCAGGACGAGTGCGAGGGTGAGGGTGATGGCGACGACCGATTTAGGCCGTCGTTTGCTTGCAGGTTCGAACGGGTTCCGCGGCTCCAAGACAGCATCTGTCATGGCGAGCCGGAATCCCGTGTCGTTGCGTTGACGAATCATCAACCGCAGACGCTCGTACATCTGCCCCACTGTCTGATACTCGGATTCCATGGCTTCGACTCTGAGAATCTACAGCACCAGTGTGGCGGTCAGATTTCCTGCGCGATCGATGGGAAACAGAATCTTTAGTACGGTGGGCTGGGTCTTTTTCGCGTCCGGGCTCACCGGCGGAAGCTGCAGCGCGATCAGGCCAATGCGCGCTTCGCCTGGACCCACTTCCGCAACTCCTGGCTCGCATTGTGTGATTTTGACTGGAATCGGTGCGTCGTAAGTCTTCAAACGGCTGTCGTATTCCATCCCCAACTGCGCGTTCTGGAAGGCCCACAGCGACCGATCAAACTTCAGTCCAGTTAGGGATACGACCGCCGGAGGGCCCGCGCGCAACGTCTGGCTTGAGCGGTTCTCGATTGAAAAACGGACAAAGACCTCATCCTGCCTGCGATAGACGTCCCGGATCAGCACACCCAGGTCGGCCTTCGCGGCCGCTGCTCCACCAACTAGTCGCACCGGCGTGCTGTTCAGGAGCATTTCGTTCGGCACGGTAGACACGACGGCCACCGGCGCTGGCTTCGGTTGCGCGACCTGGGCCTGCGGCTGGGGTTGGCGGTAATCGATGGCGAAGTCCATTTGCCCCGCGTCGCTGACGGCCGGTACCAGTTCGTAGTTCAGGCGGGTCGAAGCGGTCCAGATGAAAAGGTTCGTGGCCACGTTCTCTTGAAGCGGCTGGATGAACACCTTGTTCTCGCGTCGCTCAACCTTGAAAGCTTGGGGAGAGCCGACAGCAACGGTGGCTACTGGCTCCGCTACTTCGATTACGGTCAGATGGTTCATAGCAGTTTGTACCCGCACCACGCGCTCGCGTGATGGGGTTTCAGTGTCGATTTTCTGCGCCGGCAGCGGGGGGAACGTC
>NFUO01000561.1 GCA_002197545.1 Acidobacteria subdivision 2 bacterium RH1 MAG20
AAGTGGGAACAAGCGCAGCGGTGTCCAGATGCAGCTACGCGCCTATTGCTCCAGATCATCGTGCATGAACCGAGGGCGGTGGAGAAGACTTTAGCCATCCTCATGCGGCAGGGTGCCATTGCAAACATGGCTCTCGGCAAAAAAGCTGCAGCGCGCCAGCGGCGGCGCACTTCGGCGAAATGATTTCAGTCATAAACCTCGATACACGGGGTATCATCGGGAGCCGCGAAAGCGACGTCGAGCGACTGAAGCGCGAGAAGCGGGCATTACGGGAGCGCATCGGCAGGTTTCGCGCTGCCGACCACCTGCCGCGCGCGGATACGCACGGCCGCCGGCAATGAACGCGCCGCACTTTATCAATGCTAATCTTCACCACGTATATCGCAGGGTGCCTGAACCGGCGTAGGTCTGCGCGCTATCGGCGAAAAAGCAACTTCTCCCGATTCTGCCTTGGCAACCGGCCGCGCTGACCGTTCGATTCATTGGATTCAACTTGTTCTCGGACAGACACTTAGTGCGCGGAATGCTCCGGAGGCGACGACGCCACTGCGCTTCTTCTATATAAGCCGGTATCGGCTTGGCGTGTCATCCAGATTTAAGCTTTTCCTCGGCGTATAGGGATAGTTCGATCATGCGCTCAAGCAGTTGATCGGCAGGCAGCCCCGCAAAGTTCTTCAGCACCAGCTCTTTAACGTATAATCGCACCAGATAGCGCAGCTGCAAAGCGCGATTGCGCGTGGCAAACACAAAGTCGCGGTGACCGCTGTTGACCACGATAATGTTACGTTCGGTATCGAAGCGACAGCGCCAGAGTTCCCCGGCCGCCCGTTCGAACGTGTAGCCCGGCAACCCGCGCGTAGTGACCACGGCCGACGTCATCGCGATCTCGAGGCTATCCGTGATCGTTACCAGGGCCTCGGCGCTGCAGACGATCTCCCGTTGAACGACGGTAACCCGCAGCCGCGCGAGGCCGGGTATCGCGGGTGCCCGATACTCGACCTCCTGGTCGCCAACGCTTTGAAGCGATCCGTCGCCTTCGAGAATCTCCCAGTTGAACAGAAGGTCCTCGTGAACGGCGGCAGCGCTCTGACACTGCGTATCTGGTTGAGCGGCGTTGTGCTTGCGGCCGGGGAGATCACAACGCTGTAGAGCGGTCCCGCGTAATCGAAGAACCGAAGTTGCGTGCGTCGGCGGGCGCCGGCTGGACTGGTTCCGGTACCGCGGCCTCGGCCTCCGAGGCGCC
>NFUO01000562.1 GCA_002197545.1 Acidobacteria subdivision 2 bacterium RH1 MAG20
ACGCGCCATTCTGATAGAGCCGCAACAACACCATAGTTGCATATTTCCCGACGTCTTTCTTGCAGAGATATCGATTGGTAGCGGCGGCTATGTCCTGCAGCGGCTGTCCGGCTTCCAACTGAACGTGCAGCATGCCTTGCAACGTGGAAGCCAGAATGGCGGCCGAGATTCCTTTGCCGGAAACATCGACCAGCGTCACATTCAACGTATCTTCGCCGGAGATGATGTCGAAGAAGTCGCCGCCCACGGCGCTGCACGCTACGCTGTGCGCCTGTACGCCGGCGAAAGGAAAGGCGGGAATCTGCACCGCCATCAATCCCTGCTGAATGCGCGCTGCAATCTTCAACTCTTCCTGATGCTTGCGGGCCTGATCTTCGATGGCCGCCAGTTGCGCATTGTCAACCAGGGCCGCGGCTTCCCGGGCGATCGTCCTCATCAGGTCGTGGTCGACCTCAGAGACGCCGCCAGGTTGCAACCGGCTTTCGAGATAAAGCACCCCAAATACCTGGCGCTTGGCGATATCGACGGCGCTTTCGCCATCTCGCGGGCGCCTTGTTCTCCGGAGAGGAATGCAGATGATGGTGTGAATGTTCTGCGCCACGATGCTCTCCGGGACCTCACCCTCTGCAGTCATGGTATCCGTCACGATGAACTGGTCCGTGCCGAGGATCGCCTGACGCATTACTGTTCGAGATACCGTGGAAGCGTCGGTCAGCACTTTTCCCGCCGCATCCCTGCCAAGCGCGAGTTCCAGTACCCCGCTGGCGCCGGTCAGAAATACGTATCCACGCTCCACTTTGGCCAGGGCCAAGGTAGTCTCGAGCAACGAGGCCAGCACCCGGTCCACCTGTCCCGCGCTATTGAGATTGCGCGCAGCCTCAAGAAACCATCGCAGCTTTTCCAGATCCGAGTTCTGCGCGCTGATCCCCTGCAATTGGGAAAGAAGGATGTTGGGTCCGGTCGCTGCCCTCCTGTCGTCGTTCCCAAACCGGAGCTGCGGGCCATCGAGGGACCCGAACTGAATTCTGTCTCCAGGCCGGAGCGCGCGCCTGGTTACCTGCTCGCCGTTCACAAATGTTCCGTGCCGGCTCTGTGTGTCTTCCAGGACGAACTGCGCGCCGTCGTGCGTAATCGTTGCGTGGTTGCGCGAGACATAGGACTGGGCAAGCGCCAGGCTGCACTCTGACGACCGCCCGATCACGAACGGAAAGCGGTCGATCAGGACGGTCCGGCGGTTCGAGCCATCCACCAACTGCACGGAGAGAGCTTCGGTCTGTTTGGTTTCTGCCATGTTCACAGTCACCAGCACTCCGGCATCAGCATCCATTGGCAGAGGCTCAACAGACGCAGATGTCTCTCCCAGAAGCATAGCCTCTACTTCTTGAAAGAATTCAGCGCTTCCTTCTCATCGGAGTAGATATCGAAGATGGTGGCGAGCTTCGTGATCTGCATGAGGTCGTCGATCTTCTTGGTGAGATGAACGAGCTTGAGCGCACAGCCTTTGTTTTTGGCAGAGGTGTAGGCTCCGGTCAATTCGCCGACGCCGGAACTGTCCATATAGCTGACGCCGCCCATGTTGAGGATGAGCTTCTTCGTGTCGGCCTTGATGGCTTCCTGGATCGCGTCCCGTAGGGTAACACCACCTTCGCCGAGGGTGATGCGACCACTGACATCGAGAACCGTGATGCCTTCCACGTGGCGTATTGTGACTTTTGCGCTCATATCGGGAACACCTCGCTCAATCTTAATTGCGCGATTGTATACCCGGTGCATG
>NFUO01000563.1 GCA_002197545.1 Acidobacteria subdivision 2 bacterium RH1 MAG20
GACTTGGGAATGCCGGCCGCCTTGAGGATGGTGTGACAAGTGCCGGTCGGTACTTCTTTTGCTCCGTGGTAATCAACCCGAATCAGCCGCGGCCATCCCGCCTTTCCGTAGTAGCACACGGCCCAATAGTGGTCGGCTCGATTTTTGCTATGAGGAGTTTCCCTTTTGCTTTTTGAGCCGTTCGAGATGTTTGAGCAGTTCTTCTTCGGTCGCCCAGCCCATAAAGAACAGGCAGAACATCTCGAACGTGCGCTTCGTCGGCTTTTTTCCAGCCCATAACGTCAGCAACAAGTTGGCGATCAACGCCACATATACCTGAACCGTCAGGCCATCCAAACTCTCGCTCAGCAGATGACGCCGCCCCAGCACACACTTGAACCAGCGGAAGAACAACTCCTCTTCCCAACGGAACTTGTAGGCCAACGCCAGCAATTCGGCCAACATCTCCCGGCAACTGCTCGCCAGCAACAGCACCTCGGGGCGACCCTCCCTATCGACCTTCCCCGTCGCCACTTCCAGCACACGCAGCGGCTGTCGCAAGGCCGTCTTGCTCTGCTCGCAGCCCAACCACACGATGCGGTCGCTGCGGACACCAGCCGCCCACGCCTCCGCGTGGACCGGCCGTTGCTCGACCACCTCCCAGACGGCGTTGTCGCGAATGCGGCCCACGAACTGGCTGCCCGCGTCGAGGATGTCCTGGAACAACTGATACTCGGCGTAGCCGCGGTCGATGACATAGAGACGGTCCTTCTCCAGAGTCTGACGCAACTGTTGCTTTTCCGAGTCGTTTCCCGTGGTCACCGTGGCCTGGATCGGGATGCCACGCAACACTTCAAAGTGAACGTGCATCTTGGCGGCCTTATGGTCGTCGTCCAGCCACAAAGCCCAGACCATGCGGGGCAAGGCCGGCAACAGGCTGCCGTCCACGGCGGTCAGGTTCTTCAAGCAGTCCCAGTCTTTGGGAACGTGGGCCTGCGGCACGCGCTGGGCGAGTTCGCGGACGAGTCCTTCGAGCAGGGCGGGATCGAAGAGGTGCTGGGCTTCGCTGAAGGAACCCGCCGAGACGGCGCGGCCGCCACAGAAGGCTTGGACCTTGGCCAGCCGCGACGCCTGCAGGAGGGCATTGCGACTGGTCAGGATAGGGTTGAAGAAATACAGCAACAGCAGGGCGACATAGTGTTCGGCGAAGAACAGGCGGTTGCCGGCTTTGTCGCTGTTGGTGCCACAGGAATGGAGGCGTTGCAGGAGCGGCAGGACATCGTTGAGATACTTGAAGCCCTGCAAATCCTTGGCGGACATGGGCTGGGGTTGCGGAGGTAACATGGCGGTAGTCCATCCGAAACACTGTCCGGCCCCAGAACATTCGGAAGACGGGCAGCTGCTGATCTTCCAATCAAAATAGTCCTCCCCTAGCAAAAATCGAGCCGACCACTATTGACTGACACTGATTTTTATTCTGATTTTTACAGGCTACAGACGGGACTTTCCCAATCGGCCTCTTTTTTGGCCTCGGGAGTGGACAATTGCGGGGTGCGCAGCTGCAATGACGGGATCTTACAACCCCC
>NFUO01000564.1 GCA_002197545.1 Acidobacteria subdivision 2 bacterium RH1 MAG20
CGTAGATCGAATTTCGCGAGATGCCGCCGAGCAGCTCCCGCGCTTCTTTGATCGAATAGAGTTCGCGACCGATCATGGCTCATCCATCGCTGTTCAATGAAGCGCGCCCGCAACCTATGATGGCCCGTTGCCCCATGATTGCCGCGTGCGCACGGAAGCGCCGAATGTAGATCATCCGCTCGCGAAGGCGAAGGGGGAGTATCGCGGAAAATTCGGGCGAAACTCCCGACCTGTTCTGGCGACTGGGCCGAGAACACTGCGATCGTTCAACAGGGGGGCGGTTCGACATCGTAAAGGGCCATTTCGAACACTTTTCAGGGGAATTTCAGCTTCGCCGTATCGCTTCACTGGACTAAATCCCGCCCGCCATCCCGCTCTGGCATCCGACGCGGCGGGCCCTTAAAATGGCGCATGCCGACGCTCAGCGAATTTTTCGGAATCCTGATTCGCATGTACTGGGATGACCATCCGCCGCCGCATTTCCATGCCATTTATGGGGAGCACGAGGCGCAGTACAACATTGCAACCCTTGATGTCATTCACGGGTCACTTCCCCGACGTGCACACGCCATGGTGGTGGAATGGGCGTCCCTTCACAGGGACGAGCTTATGAAGAACTGGGAGCGGTGTCAGGTCCCTGCGCCTACCGTTCCCATTCAACCGTTGGAGTAATTGCAATGGCCATCTGGTCCATCGTCCGATTCAAGGTCCTGCCGGAATACAAGATCGAGGTCTCTTTTGCCGACGGGACGAGCGGCATTGCAGATCTCGGTCCTCGACTGTCCCAAGGACCGCTCGGAGACGGCTTTGACCCACTGTGCGACGAGAAGATGTTCTCACGAGTCTTTCTGGAGCACGGTGCACTGACCTGGCCCGGCGCGATCGATTTGGCCCCGGACGCAATGTACGAGCGCATCCGGTCGTCTGGAAGATCGGTCCTCACCGCTCGCGCGAAGCGAGTCGCGTAGTACCTGAATTGACCTTCGTCCATGATGACTTGGTGCTACCCGAAAGTCACCGATACCGTACCAACGCGGCGATCCTTTCGCGGTCTGACGTATATTTCCACGTCCTGTCCCAGCGCCAGCAGGAAATCTATTAGTCGCTCGATAGAAAGGCCGTCGAGGCGGTAGTTCTTGAGCGCGGAGATCTTCGGCTGACTGACTTTGAGCCGGGCAGCCGCCGTGACCTGATTGAGCCGCTGGGCGGCCAGCAGCCGGTTAATCATCACTGCGAGGCGCACCTTCGCATCGAGTTCTGCCGCATCCGGGAGCCCGAGATCCGCAAATACGTTCCCGGAGCTTCCCTCAATCGGAATGCGCCTGTTTGCTCGCCTTGCCATATCGTTCCTCGTACTCGCGTTGTGCCAGCCAACGCGA
>NFUO01000565.1 GCA_002197545.1 Acidobacteria subdivision 2 bacterium RH1 MAG20
GATACTGCACGAAATGGAGCGCGAGGGCCAGCTCTACTTTGTTCACAACCGGGTCGAATCCATCTTCAGAATCGCCGCCACGTTGCGGCAACTAGCTCCCACGGCGCGGCTGGGTGTGGCGCACGGGCAGATGGGGGAACGAGACCTTGAACGCGTCATGATGAAATTCGTCCGGCACGAATACGACGTACTGATCTCGACCGCCATCATCGAGAACGGACTGGACATTCCCCGCGCAAACACGATCATCATCAACCATGCGGAACGCTTTGGACTTTCGGAGCTCTACCAGCTCCGCGGGCGCGTGGGGCGTTCAGACCGCCGGGCTTACGCCTACCTGTTGATCCCCGCCGAGGACACACTCACGCCGCTCGCGCGGCGGCGCTTGGCAGCGCTCAAAGAATTCTCCGATCTCGGGGCGGGATTCCGCCTGGCCGCGCTGGACCTGGAGCTGCGCGGCGCCGGCAACGTTTTGGGTGCAGAACAATCCGGCCACTTGAACGCCATCGGCCTAGATCTTTACCTGAAGATGCTTGAGCAGACAGTGGAAGAGCTCAAAGGATTGCCCTCAAAGCCCGAAATTCGCGCCACGCTGAATCTGGGGCTAGAGATCAAGATTCCTGATGCCTACATCGCCGATGAGGGGCAGCGGCTGCGAATGTACAAGCGCATTTCCAGCATCGCTGCTCCGGAAGAACGCGCGGAGATGGAGTCCGAACTTGCGGACCGCTACGGGCCGCCCCCGGTCCCGGTCTTGACGCTGCTCGATTACGCCCTCGTCAAATCGCGCGCTGAACAACTGTTCGTGCAGGCGGTTGACCGCAAGCAGGACGATTTATGGATCAGGTTCCATCCAGAGACTCAAATTCGGCCGGAAAGCCTGACCCGGTTTGTCCGGCGGCGGCGGGACGCCAGCTTGCGCCCAGACGGGACGCTTCGATTTCGCATGCAGCAGCCGGATGGCGGCCCTCTGCCTGAGTTGACGCGCGCCTTGCAGGAACTAGTGAGTTCAGCGCCTTGACAACTGACGGTTGGTCAGGTACTTTGAGA
>NFUO01000566.1 GCA_002197545.1 Acidobacteria subdivision 2 bacterium RH1 MAG20
GCTCCGCCTTTCAGAACCTGCTCGCCGACACCGCCAAGACGCATCATTTGTTGCTCGTGCCCGAACAAAGCACCAAGAGCGGTGGCAAGCGCGTCGTGCCCGACGGCACGCTCTGCGACGACTTCAATCTGCATCGCGGCTACTGGGAGGCCAAGGACACCGAAGACAACCTCGACGCCGAGATCGCCAAGAAGATCAAAAAAGGCTATCCGCTCAGCAACATCATTTTCGAGGACACCCGGCAAGCGGTGCTGTTCCAGGGCAAACGCGAAGTGCTGCGCATCGACTTGACCGACGCGCAAAACGTCGCCGATCTGCTCAACCAGTTCTACGCCTACACCGAGCCGGAACACGAGGACTTCGCCAAGGCCGTCGAGGAGTTTCAGGACCGCGTACCCGACCTGGCGCGCGGCCTCGCCGATAAGATCAAACATGCGTTAGCGACCACGAGGACGATCTCACAATCGTCATCAACTAGGGCTGGTGGGCGGCATGGCATGGACCCAGGGACGACTAATCTGCGCTTGTCACAGCGCCTTACGCGAACCACGATAATTCGGACGTGTCTGTAGTATGTTACCACCAACGAAACGGAGTTACCGATGTTTTTAGGCCGCGTTGACGTTCAGAGCCATTTCAAGATGCCGAGACCTTCCTGGAGTACGCGCCTCTGTATAACCTTTGTTCCCACTTTCTCTCCTTCTGACCCCAAAGCAGCAATTGTGAGGTCGCCGGATGGAACGGGAGGAGTCTATCGGGTGACATTTATCCTGACCAAGCCCGGCCAAGAATACTTCCGTGCCGACCTGAATTGGGATGCTTTGATGAAGAGCGGCGACTCTCTTCTGCTCCTTCCACAAGGGGTTGCTGGTGTCAAGGCCGAGATGTTCAACGAAGCGGAGAAGGTGGAAGCGCAGTTTTCGACAAATTCTCGTGGCGCTCTGGCGACGGCGCAGTTACGGTTGTTGGCTCCGAATTTTGCTGAAGCTCAGAAATTGGCCTGCAACCTCATCTTGCCGATGCTCAGCTGGTGGTGCTACCGCTACGACGTGGCCATCGACGTCGCGGGATACGAAGTAGTCGAAGAAGATACCGAGGTCATACGTTATGTTTTTGGTTGTCAGGGCGAGGAAAAGATTCTGGTAATGGCTGCGTCCGACGGCATAATTGCTTTCACCCCCCAATACAGGGCATTGTTCGCCGCCTATCGGGAAGCCGGAAATTCCACCAACCCATTTTATCAGTTCCTTTGCTACTACCGGGTGACCGAAGGAGTCCGCAAACTACGTGCTCAGCGCCGGCAGGCTGCCCGAACTGGTCACCAACCGTGTCGAGAAA
>NFUO01000567.1 GCA_002197545.1 Acidobacteria subdivision 2 bacterium RH1 MAG20
TCTCGGCGACCGAGAGCAGGGAAACCGCCGCACCACGGTCGGCAAGGTAATTCACGGTTCTGGCCAGCCGTATCTTCCGCGCATCCTCTTCCGTCTCCCACGAGGTCAGCGGTGCCAGAATCTCGTCCTCGATGCCGCCCACGATCTGAATCAGGCGGCGCTTCTCGGCGTCGATGGCAGCAATCTTGCGCTTTGTCGCTCCTGTCAGTTCCTTGGCTCTTGCCTCGATTCCGGTCCGCAGTTTCTGGAGGGGCCGCGCGAACCGTTTGAACTCGGTGCGAGCCTTCTCGGTGGAGATGTCGTACTTCTTGGCTTCGGTGAGGTACCAGTCCCGGCCTGCCGCAAGCTGCGCATCCGTGACGGCGTTGGGCGTGAAGAGCAAGTCATCAGCCATAGCGTCGATCACGGCAAGGGCTGTGCTCGGTGCTGGCTCATCCGCGAACAGTTCCGCGGCGATCTGGCCTTTCTCTGTCGTGGTCATTGCGCTGCTCCTTCCGTGATAAATTTCCCGTCAACCGTCTCAACACCGTCAACAAACAGGCAGTCTTCGATATTAATGAAGTGGGTACCGTCCTTGTCCCGCTCCTTGATCTGGAAGTGGCACTCCAGCCCCACACTCGACTTGAGCAGTTCCCAGAACTTCGAGTCAAAGCAGTAAGCGAAGTTGCAGCCGTTGTGCATCCCCAGAAACGTGATGATGAGATATGGCCGGATGGCTCGCTTGCCTTCAGATGCCGGTTGGCCCTCGATTTCCTTGACGCCCTTGACTACGCATGTCAGGCCATTGGGCGGGATGAATTTAAGCTGTGCTCCCTGAGGCTGTGCGGCTGCTGGTGACGTTGCTGCCCGTTGGTTGGCCTGCTGGGCTGTCTGCTGCGTAGTGGTGGGGCTGGGAGCTGATTCCTGGTGCGATATTGCACCTTCAGGCGAAGAACTCTTCGTCCCGCTGACCGGAGCCTGGGCCGGTGCGGGATGCGGAGGGTTTTGCTTTACCGAAGATGGAGCTTTCTTTCCATCCCCTTGGCTCAGGCTGTTTCCGTCGTCATCTTCAGACGCCAGCCCACAGAGAGCCTGAAGTGTATAGCGGCGAAGGTAGGTCCATGCCGAGCCTAGCGTCTGAACATTGATGTTGCCGCTCTTGTCGATAGCTGGCGCTTCTGCCTCTGATGCAATCCACTGCTCTCCGCAATGAAGAGAGGTCCGAACTCTGGCGATTGCGCGCTCCAGTTCCGAGGAATCGGCCTGAATTACGGCGATGCCATGCTTGTTCAGGGCTGGCCGCA
>NFUO01000568.1 GCA_002197545.1 Acidobacteria subdivision 2 bacterium RH1 MAG20
CGCTCGGCAGTTCGGCGGCAAGGTGTATCCGCTTTGCGTCGACCAATCCCAAATCGTCAACACCGTCGGGATCGGGCGGTCCGTACTTCTTACTGCCCATTCGAAACATGTAGAGATGGTAGTTCTCCCAGCCCATGACCACTTGCAACACGCGATGGAGTTGGGCCAGGGTATAGTCCCCAGTGACCTGAACACGGCGCCAGATCGGCGGGGTGATGCCGATTAAAGCCACTTTGAACTGGTAGATCGCTCCGCTTTGGGCCGCTCCCACGATTCCTCTCCTTAGCACTACAGTCTGCGCAACCGAGCATTCTTTCATTCACGCCATCGCTCAGCAAGGTCTCGGCGATCGCGGACAGTCCGGCTCGCTGCATGCAATATAAGCGTTGTTGTCGGATCCGTCGTCTAGCATCGGGCACGGGCATGGAGGGCCCGCACCAATGCTGGAAGAGTTTCTCGAACATCCCTTTTTCCTGAATCGTCACCGACAAGCACCACTACTGAAAGAACGAGAGTCATTCCTCAGCCACCTGCAGCAACAAGGAACCAGCCCCAAAGCGCTGAGGAATCTTTCTGGGGAATTGCTGCCGGTGATGCGTCTTCTGAAGCTGACCGAGTTGCGCGATGTGTCGCTGGAGGAAATCCAACGAGCGGCGCTCTGCTGGGCGCGCGAGCAACACACGAATCCGAAAGCACAGTCATACGGTAACTCCGCTTCATTCTTTCTGTATGCGGCGAAGAAATGGCTCCGTTTCCACGGCTGCCTGAAGATCCCGTGTACGCCGCAGATGCGGTTTGCCGATCAACTCGGCGACTTCGCTCGCTACATGACCGAAGAGCAAGGGCTGTCTCCGCAGTCAGTCCGGTCACATTGTTGGAAGACATCGAAGTTCCTGACCTGGTTTGGGGAACGGCATCGGTTGCTGGTGCGGGTGAGCGTCGAAGATGTGGACGAGTTCCTCGCGATGAAGGGCGCGGCCGGATGGAATCGCAAGTCCGTGTCTGTGGCCGCGCAAGCTCTGCGGGCTTTCTTCCGGTATGCCGAGACACGCGGATGGTGTGCGGCAGGCTTCGCCAAGGGCATCCAAGCACCTAGAATCTATCAATCTGAGGACCTGCCCGAAGGTCCGACCGAGAAAGAAGTGCGACAGCTCCTGCGATCGGCGAAAGGTTCCAGTCAGGCAGCATTGCGAACGCGAGCGATTCTGATGCTGTTGGCGGCTACGGGCTGCGCAGCGGCGAAGTGTCGCGGCTGCTGTTGAGTAACTTTGACTGGCGTCAATAAGTGTTCGTTGTGAACCATTCGAAAAAGGGAGGATCTCAGCGCTATCCACTGCAGCGCGAAGTCGGCGATGCCATCCTGCATTACCTCCGAGAAGCGCGCCCGAGGTGTGCCTGCCGCCACCTGTTCATCACCCTGCATCCTCCGTATCGGCCGGTCGGGACATCGGCCCTATGGTGGGTAACGAGCTCACGAATCAAAGCAGCCGGACTGCGGTTCCGCCACACCGGCCCACATAGTCTGCGGCACGCGTGTGCAACTCGACTGTTGCAGGAAGGCGCTTCATTCAAGGAGATCGGCGATGTGCTCGGGCATCGGGGCCTTGGATCGGTTGGTATCTATGCCAAAGTCGACCTCAATGCGCTGCGCTTAGTGGCGAACCTGGATCTGGGAGGGCTGCTATGAAGCTCTCCAAGGCGATTGACCTCTACGTCCAACGCAAACGAGATGCCGGCGCGCGGTTCAACGCTCCCGCGAAACAGTTGCGCTCGTTCCTTCGACACTGCGGCGATATTGATATCCAACTGGTTACACTGCCGCAGGTCACTTCCTTCATCGACGGCTCCGGAGTGAGATCTAGCACTTGGTGTCAGAAGCGAGGGACATTGAAAGCGTTCTTCGAGTACTGGGCAGTGCGTGGCCGGCTGAAGGCTCCTCCGCCGCTACCGCCGCGCGCTCCCAAATCTGCGCAGACCTTCGTCCCATATATCTACTCTCGGTCCGAACTACGCCTGCTGCTCGGCGCTGTGCCACGATGCCAGCGAGTATCGTCTTGCGTCATGTCTGGAGCCACATTCCACACGCTGTTGTTGTTTCTCTACGGAACGGGAATGCGACTCGGGGAAGCGCTGCGACTACGGTTGATGGATGTAGATCCGCGTGTCGGTCTGGTCACGATACGAGGCACGAAGTTTTATAAATCGCGTCTGGTGCCGCTTGGGCGGGATGTAAGGAAGTTGCTTCAGCAGCATCTCGCAATGCCGGCGCGTCAGAATCAACACTATCGACCGCTGTTCCAGACGAAGAGTTGCAACCCCATCAGACTCCAGGTGGTCGAAAAATGCTTCGTTCGCCTACGACGGATCGCGGGCATCGCGCGTCATGATGAATCGTCCTATCAGCCACGCCTTCACGACCTGCGGCACTCGTTCGCGGTTCATCGAGTGACGGCGTGGTACAGACAGAATAAGGATGTGCAACGCTTGCTTCCTGCTCTGTCCACTTATCTTGGCCATGTCGATCTGAGTGCAACCCAGCGGTACTTGACGATGACACCGGAACTCCTCGAACAGGCAAATCGCCGATTCGAACGGTATGTGCGCGGAGGCGACGATGAAAGATAGCCCCGCTCTGGCGCCCTGGATCAAGCACTTCTTGCTGGAGTATCTTCCCGCAGATCGCAACTTCGCTCGGAACACACAGCACAGCTATCGTGATGCACTGCGGTTGCTGGTCATCTTCGCAGGCACGACGCTGCACAGAAAGCCGGATGAACTGTTGGTGGAGGACCTCAGCGCCGATCTGGTGAGAAAGTTCATGCGCCACATCGAGGAGAAGCGAAAGTGTTCGGTCTCCACTCGTAATCAGCGACTGGCTGCGGTACGCACGTTGGCGGCCTTTATCAGTGAGCACAGTCCCCAACATCTTTTATGGTGCGCGCAACTTCGCTCCGTACCATTCAAGAGATCGGGGCACAGGCCGGTCGGATATCTGGAGAAGAATGAGATCGATGCTCTGCTCGCAGCCCCTGACCGGACCAGACGGCTCGGATGCAGAGACCACACACTGTTGCTGTTCATGTACAACTCGGGAGCGCGCGCCGACGAAGTGGCCCAGCTCACTGTTGGCGATCTGCGGCTGCATGCGCCTCAGGACAAATC
>NFUO01000569.1 GCA_002197545.1 Acidobacteria subdivision 2 bacterium RH1 MAG20
ATCCCCCATTCCCCAATGGGCAGAAAATCAGCGATCCGCAAAATCGGCAACCCTTTTCAGCAGCCTGTTAGGCAGCCAGAAGGGCTCGTCATCGACAAAGAGCTTGATAGTCTTGCTGTCGGTCACGCTGAAGATGGTCTGGCCAGTCTTTGCGAAACCATAGGCTTCTTCGCCGTATACGATCGGCCGGGTTTCGTAGAACCCATTGATGAGCGTACTGTTTTCGGCGCTGGGGCCGCCTTCTTCCGGGCACCCGCGCATTCCGAGGTATCCGTTGCCGAGCGCGAGCATCGTTTCCAGCTGGGCCAGGAATTCGGGGTGAAACCCCTTTTCGATGACGTTCCACTCGTCGGCCGGGTAGTCATGGGATGGCGGCCTAAGGCGTTCATGATGGATCATTGGGCTCTTCCTTCCTGCCTACGCCGGCATCAAGGGCTTAGTCAGTCGGCCAGTTCGCCCAGATCGTTCACCACGAGATGCGCGCCATGGCGCCGAAGCTCCTCGGCATTACCCTTGCGCGCGACGCCGATCACAAGGCCAAAGCCCCCGGCAGACCCGGCCTCCACTCCCGAGAGAGCATCCTCGATGACAACCGTCCGCGCCGGTTCAACCCCGAGTAGCTTTGCTGCCGTCAAGAACGTATCCGGAGCGGGTTTGCCGGCCAATCGTTGCGCCATGATCGTGTTCCCATCGACTCGGACCTCGAAGAAGGCATCCAACTTGGCAGCCGTTAAAACGGCCCGGCAGTTCTGACTCGAGGTGACGACGGCGATTTTGAACCCGTGATCGCGGAGTTGACGAATGAGTTTAACGCTGCCCTCGTAAGGCTCCACCCCTTTGTCTTCGATGATTTTATTGACCAACTCATTTTTGCGGTTCCCAAGCCCGCCCACTGTTTCGGTCTGCGGCGGGTCGTCCGGGCTTCCCTCGGGTAGCTGGATATCCCGTGACGTGAGAAAGTCGCGAACGCCGTCGAAACGGGGCTTCCCATCCACGTAGAGCCGATAATCCGAAGCGAGATCAAAAGGCCGAAACGCTTCGCCCCTCTGCGTCGCACGCTTTTGAAGGTACTCGTC
>NFUO01000057.1 GCA_002197545.1 Acidobacteria subdivision 2 bacterium RH1 MAG20
CTCCGGAGCAGGGATTCGAACCCTGAACCTTGCGGTTAACAGATCGATTCGCGGACGGATCGAATCGTAGGTCTGCGGGTCTTCGAGTACGAACAATTGCCGAGAGATCATCATTAATGGCAACATAGACCTGATCTGACGACGGACAGGATTCACCCGGCCGAGCCAGAGAGAGAGAGAGAGAGAGAGAGAGAGATCACCTTCATGAATCCGCATGTGATACCAGAATTACTTCCGGGGGCGCGACAGTACGTGCGGGCTTCCGGAGTAAGACCAGGTGATTCGGTTTTGATTGTGGCTGCATCCAACGCGGATCCCACGGTCGTCGCGGCTGTCGTCGCGGCGGCTTCGATCGAGGGTGGGCAAGTGACGACCTCCTACATGGAAGCCCCTACGCTTTATTTTCAGGAACCCCCAGCCCCGCTGGCGGAGGCGATGTTTGCCGCCGACACAGTCTTGGACGTGGGTGCGTTGATCTGGGGACACAGCGTGCCCAGCATCATCGCTCGGTACGACTATGGGACGAAGGGCGGAATACTTCATCCAGCCATCCCCGACACCCTCCTTTGTCCGGGGGCTCGATTTCCCCTCCAACTCCTACTGGCGATCGTTGACCGCGTTGCCACGTTGTGCTCGCTTGACGACTGGACCCCCCTCAGGGTCACCTCTCCAGGCGGAACCGACCTCACCGCCAAGGTTTGGCAGAGCCATTGCACCGCAGGCGGGAAGGCGGGAAGTCCCGGCTTGTTCACTATCTACCCGGGGGCCGCATACGGGTTCATCCCGCCGCTGGATATTCGCGGGGTAGCTGTGTTTGAAGCCTATACCGGATTCGGCAGAACATCTGAGCCTCTGGCTTTCACCATCGAAGACAATATGGTTGTGGACATCCAAGGCGGTTTTGAGGCTCGTGAGATCCAGAGACGTATCCGCGATGTGGTGGATGGCAATTTCATTTCTGAGATCATGTTTGGCGTCAACCCAAAAGCGCGGGTGGACTTAACAATCAAGCCGATCTCGTTGGAAGCGGAGAGGTCGCCGCAAACGCTGCACCTTGGAATGGGTGACGAGAAGATGTCTGGATCGCCTCGGCGCGTGATCAGCAAACGCGCCGAATCCAGGATCCTGCACCAAGACGGCTTCATGCTTTACCCGTCTCTTCAGGTAGGGGATCACCAGATCCTCGAGAGGGGTCGCTTGGTTTGCCTGGATGAGCCCGAACTGCGCGAACTGGCGTCGACATTTGGGGACGCGGACGAGTTGCTCACACCTATTGCGGTCCAGACATGAAGCACAAGGCTGAACCCCTTATGCGTGGGTTTGTCGAACGAATGAACTCTAGCCCCCTCTTCTGCCAGGCGGCGCGGGGTTGGAACCTAACGATCCAGTTCCGGATCATCGACATCGTCTTTCGGGCTCCCCTCATGTCATTCGCGCAGGCGGACGGCGAGTGGTGGGCGGTCAAGGTGGAGGACGGCCACGCTGAACTGATGTCGGGCGACATGCGCTACCAGGTCGAGTTCAGAAGCCGTGTCGAGTTCGAAACAGAACTCGATACTCTGGCCGAGATTCTCGCAGGCAGGATGACGGTCGCTCGCGCATTGCTGGAGGACAGGCTGGTCGCCGGCGGCGTCCTCGCTCATTGGGCGGGAACTCTCATCCACCTGGCTCAGGCTGGCGAAGAGATGTCGAAATTTTTGTCGAGCGGCCGGACGAAGGCTTTCTTGAACTGACGGCATGCCGCACGCCTTGACCAATCTCGAAGTGAGCTTGAGACTTTCGCCAAAACGAATAACCCCACCAAAGGCACCGCTCAGACTGGACGTCGCGCCGGCGATGGTGTTTGCGACGGCCTGCCCATCGTTCGTGCCGCGGGAACCTTGCAGCGTCTTCCCTGGTCAGATGTTCCGCCGTGGCAGGATCTTCGTGCTCCTGCACCGGGACAGAACTGGGCAAAGAACTGTGTTGAACTTTTGAGGTCATAGCCCCAATCCGGGCAGATGGGCGATCATCGGATCCCTGGCGCCGTTTATCCGGGCACCTTCAGGGCCCAGGAGCCGGGGTGGCCGATCATCTCACTTAGCGCGCCTTCGGACACGATTACCGGTGGCGTACGCGATCCCCGGACGCATCGCTGACCACCGATGTGGAAGGTCCTCCGGTTGTTTCCAGATCATTGCCCTGAGCGATTTACATCGGCGGGGACTCCGCGGCCTGCCCACCCACTGTTGAAGTTATCCCGCGGCTATCACCGCGATCAAGACTTCGCCGGGACTTGGCAACGGGGTGTCAATTTCCTCCGCCGGAAGAGCCGTTCGCGGATCGCCAAAGAGGCACTACCTGGGCAACCTCCGGCGTAGCAGCTCTGCAATGGGCAGCGCACAGCCGAGTTGCGAAGCAGCCCATGGTGTGTCACGGCGCTCTGAATCGGCGAGGCCAAGTGAAATCGGGGAGGCAA
>NFUO01000570.1 GCA_002197545.1 Acidobacteria subdivision 2 bacterium RH1 MAG20
CCTTCTTGCTTTGTACTGTGACGTGCGCAGAGGTGCCGACGATGACCACGGGCTTGTTTATCAAGAGGCATTCCTCGTAATTGCCCGCTTCTACGATGATGCGAGTGCCGGGAGCAGCGTCTTGAATCGCTTTGGCGATGGTGACGTAATCAACGTCTTCACCGCCGTCCTGATCCACTCGCAAGGTGGCAGTGAAGTTGGAAGAGTTTGAGCTTGGCTCCATCGAAGACTCCTCGCTGGCATTGCCGGTTCAGGACGTTACTCTTGCGGCGGACGCTGCGAACGCATCCAGTTGGTGATGACCCGCACGGTTTCGGCACCGATCCAAAACAGAATCAACAAAGGCACCACGCCGACGTTCACTTCCCATTCCCCGCCTCGGTAAGCGACGTGGATCAGCAAGAGGTTGTACCAGGACGTTTCGGTTGCAAAGAGCAAGGGAGCCTCCACATAAACGGCTACGACACTTTTTCCTGGTTGCTGGTCTTCTCGACCAATCCGGCCCAGGTCACGTCAAGCTGGACCATGCTCTCCTCGACCGGGCCAGTCCCTTTGTCGTGATCGAGCATGATGCAGCAGGCACCCTCCAGGTACTCGGCAAGCTGCTGCTTGGTGAACGGCCCACCGGCACGGACACGGATATTCAGGGCAACGGTGAACTCGGTCAGCGGGGAGTCCTTGAACATGGCGTCCTGGAGGGCGTTATAGGCGGTCGCCACACTCTGCCCTTCAGAAAATAGCGCCGCCTTCATGCAGTCGGACACCATCTTCTCGCCGTCGAACACACGTCCGTCCGTGTCCTGGATGATGAATCGGGGAAACTCAGCGTTGCCGACCGGGATGATTTCGAGACGCTTCATCGTTGGCTTCTCTCGAAGGTGGAAGATCAGCGTGATGCGATAACTGTTATCAATGTCCCAGACTTTTCCAGATGCGTTCCATCGTCAAAAGATCAGGCTCGAACTGAGCGGCGTTCCTACAGCCAATCATGGTCATCTTGAACGCCAGCCAATCCTTGTCCTGTGGCTGCTTCTTCAGGGCGTGCATGTGCGCATGTAGCGCTGCTGCGTGCTTGGTCGGGTCGTCAAGCATGGTGCCAATGTCTGTACCTGCTTCAAGGACACGAAGCGTTGCCTCCATGTTCTCGATAATCGCCTTCGTGAGGCACCGCTCAAAGTCGATTGTCCCTTCGATGCCGCTGTCCCCGTCCGGCCCTCCGTATGCTTCGTATGCTTCACGGTACTCTTGCCGTGCCCAGTGGGCGTCCCCCTTGTCCTTGAGGGATACAGCGTCCTCCAGCAGTCCACGCTCTTCTTCGTTAGACGGGGAACGAAAAATGGCATCCATGTTGCCCGACCGCTGGATGCCTTGAATAAAATCCCTGATCGCCTCTTTGACCTGGCCGTTCCGCAGGTATGCGGCACCACGCCATGCGAAGAACATTGGCCCGAAGCCGCCATCGCCATTTCCGGGATCGAGGTTCAGCACAGCCTTGTAAAGATCGAGAGCCTTGTCTGGCTGGCGCTCCTCCAACGCACCGGCACAATCGACGTAGTATTCTGCCAGTTCGCACTTCGCATCCTTGTTTCCGGGATCGAGTTGGATCGCTTCCTTGAGATCAACGATGGCCTTGTCCTCTTCGTCTAACGTGTGCAGGTAGAAGTTGCCTCGCTCTTGATAGGCACGGGAGAACGTGGGATCGAGCCGGATGGCTTCAGAGAAATCGTCGAGGGCGCTCTTCTCGTATGCGGGTCGTTCCGGGCGGTCTCCGCACGCCAGTAAATCGTAGGCACGTCCCCGCTTGAGGAAGGCATCGGGGTTCCCTGGATTCAGTTGGATGGCTTGCGTGAAGTAGGTAACGGCGTCCTGGTATTTGTTCTTTTCTACGCACTCACACCCCGCCTCCAGCAGCGCCCTCTCGGTGCCAATCTCAACGAGGCGGAACACCTTGTCAAAACCGTCCGGCAATAGACCGATCCTCGTCGTGGCAACGATCCAGCACACCCTACTCGTGTCCACAACTATGCCTTCTTC
>NFUO01000571.1 GCA_002197545.1 Acidobacteria subdivision 2 bacterium RH1 MAG20
CACACCGGAGTTCCGTCGCGCATCATCAAGCTCGCCGTTGCAAAATCACCTTCTGTTCAATGAGAGCGGGCCTGTTCTCATCCGTTGAAAACCAAACTGCCGAATTGCTGATCGCTCTTTCGTAATTGTCGAACGAGCCATACAGTTTCCCTTGACAATAAGTTAACACTTATATAAGTTATTACCTATGGAAACGGTATTAAATCTCGATGCTGCTTTCGCTGCTTTGGCCGATCCTACCCGTCGGGCCATTCTTGCTCGCCTCGCCACCGGAGAAGCAACAGTGATGGAACTGGCGAAGCCGTTTGAGATGACCCAGCCTGCAATCTCCCAACACCTCAAGGTGCTCGAATATGCAGGGCTGATTGTTCGCCGGGTCGAGGGAACGAAGCGCCCCCGTCGTCTTGCAATGGAAGGGATTGAAGCGATGGATCAATGGCTGGCAATGCTGCGAGGAGCACTCGAGAAAAACTATGCCCGGCTGGATGAAATTCTGGCCGCAACAGAACAACACGGGAAAGGAGAAAAGCAATGAGCAAGATGATATTGAAAACGGAAGGCGATACACATGTGGTAGTGACGAGGCGCTTCGCTGCGCCTCCTGAGGCCGTATATCGGGCGCATACCGATCCGAACCTGATCCAGAAATGGTTGCTCGGTCCCGAAGGTTGGACCATGCCCGTCTGCGTCAGCGAGACGAAACCGGGTGGCAAGATCCGTTACGAGTGGACAGATGGCAAGGGCGGCGGGTTCTACCTTACCGGAGAATACCTGGAACTTCAGCCCTACAGCAGGATTGTTCATGTCGAGCGGATGCACCTGCCGGACCCTACTCCGGACAACCACGTCGAAACGAGATTTGATGCCGACGGCACGGGCACGCTGATGACCCTGCGAATGACTCTGCCCGATGCTCAAACGCGCACTGCGATGCTTGCGACAGGCATGGAACACGGAATGGAAGCAGGCTATGTTCGCCTCGAAGGAATGATTTAGCTTCGTCCCTTTGGTTGCGTGCTGCGTGTGGGTGCCTGCCGTGGCGAGGCAGGCATTCCATAACAGACCATCACGAACCGGATTATCAAGACTGAAGTCCAGGGGGTTGGAGTTGACGTGCTTCATCGCATAGAAACCCCTGTAGCCTCCGCATATGCTGGCAATGGGTCCGTTTAAATCCACAGGCTGGAACGGATTTACTGTTGGTGTAGCTGGCGTGAAAGGTGAGTCATTCTGAACGAAACGAAGTGGAGTGAAGAATCCAGAAAATCTCCACCTCGCGAAGACCGTCTGGATTCTTCACTGCGCTCAGAATGACTCCTTGCAGATTTTGATTACACTATCCTTCAATCCGCTCTAAACTGCATCGGATGGCGGATCGATTTCCGAGAAGCCCATTATTCCTCTAAATCGGTTGGCCGAAGGCACAGGACCGACGGGGACGATTCAATGAGCGATAAGGCCTGTTAGCAAAAGTTAAGAACGGACGGGTTCATTCCAGGAAGACGGACGTACCCAATGCTGATTCACTTCCGCAAGATGAACATTCTGATAACGCGCCGGTGATATCCTCTACTCCAAATGAGACCAAGACCACTTCAAGCCCTTTGCCTGTCGGGACTGCTTGCGATGGCTTTCACGGCGGCCGCACAACCTGTGTCCGCTCCCCAGGCACCTGGAGCGCAGGCGAAAACCGTCCATTTCGACGGTTCCTCGACCGCAACGCTGGTCCTGCAGGCTCGCGGAGTAGGTGTACAGATCTACACGTGTATGAAAGAGGCTGATTGGGCCTGGAAGTTGAAGGCGCCAGACGCCACGTTATTCGATCAGGACGGGAAGGCGATTGGGAAGCACTTCGCGGGGCCAACCTGGCGGCTCAATGATGGAAGTGAAGCGCAGGGCAAAGTGCTGGAGGTTCGGCAGCAGCCCGGGACCATTCCATGGCTGATCCTTGCGGTGCATTTGACTGGCGGCGAGGGTCGCCTGAGTCAGGTGGATGTTGTGCGGCGCACAGAAACACGGGGCGGCTTAGCCCAATCCACCGGGTGCGACGCAGCACACGCAGGAGCCGAGGTGCGCATACCTTACTCGGCGACCTATAGCTTCTTCGATACGAAAAAATAGCTTCTTTCCTGAATGAGTGTACTCTCGACGGCTGCGCTCACCGTCTTCATCGTTCTCGAAACGCGGTTTGACCTGGTATCTCCAGTTGGCGCATTTGCCGTGTTTCATAAACTCGCCTTTCGGAAACTAGCTCACCACCTTGTCTGCAAGCTCTGCTCTCAGATTCAACCTGACCCTTGCAACAAGTCACCCATCAACTTTCCCACGCAAACCCGGTAGTATAGGATCAGACCTTGTGGGTGCTTCGAGTCCGCTCGAAGCCCACCATTCCCGGCACAAGCTGCACCCCCTGCAATACCGCCTTTGCGTGGATGTGGAGGCGTGCGCCGGACCAAAAGACGAGAGATGCATGCGAGCCAAAACTGCTGTTGTACTGGGCGCCCAGTGGGGCGATGAAGGAAAAGGCAAGATTGTCGATGTCCTGGCGGACAGGTTCTCCATTGTTGCGCGCTACGCGGGCGGCCACAATGCCGGCCACACCGTCATCATCGGCGGCAAAAAATTTGTATTGCAACTGGTTCCCTGCGGCGTTCTGCGGCCCGATTGCCGCGCCGTCATCGGCAACGGGGTCGTCCTGGACCCGATGGCCTTTTTGAGCGAGGTCGAACGCCTCCGCGAAGTGGGTGTAGATGTCTCCGGCAAGCTCTTCGTCTCCGACCGCGCGCATGTCATTCTGCCCTACCACCGCATGATTGAACTGGCGGCGGAAAATGCCCCCGGACGCATGAAGATCGGCACCACCAGCCGCGGCATTGGTCCCGCCTATGAAGACAAGATGAAGCGCAGCGGCCTGCGCGTGGTCGATATGCTGAACACGGCCATTCTGCGCACCCACATCCAGAACGCCTGCCATGAGAAGAACACCATTGCGCACGCCCTCTTCGGCACCGATCCGCTGGATGCCAACAAAATGTATGAGGACTACGCCCGCGTTGCCGGCCTGCTGGCGCCCTACATTGCCGATACTTCCCTGCTGCTGAACAATGCGCTG
>NFUO01000572.1 GCA_002197545.1 Acidobacteria subdivision 2 bacterium RH1 MAG20
GGCTCTGTTGACATCCTCGTCACAACAATGAAAATTCGCGATATCGGGCGCTTTGAATTTGTTGTTTGCTATCGAGGCAGGAGGTGCGATGGCCGAAGTCGGACTCCTGCCCTTTGCTCGCATCGCCCTGCAAGTCGCCAAGGCGGTGCTTCCGCGTTACCGAAGCCGTTTCAGCAAACACCAATTCACGCAGCCGCAGTTGCTGGCCATTCTCTGCCTGATGCGGTACGAGGACTGGACCTTTCGCGAAGCCGAAGTGCGGCTGGGCGAACACCGCGAGTTGCGCCAGATGCTGGGTCTGGTGAGTGTGCCCGATTTCACGACTCTGTATCGCTTCCTGCAGCGTCTGGACGACCAGACCATCGACCGGGCGGTCGGCGAGACGGTGCGGCGGTTGCGCGGCACGCACAGAAAAGGGCGGCGGCGAGCCCGCGTGGGGGTCGATGCGACGGGCTTGGCGCAGGGAGCGGTCAGCACGTTCTTCGTACGGCGCATGCATCATCACGGGCAAAAACCGCTGCCCTGGCGGCACTGGCTGAAGTGGGTGGTCGTGGCGGATCTGGATCAGCAGTTTCTGTTGTCGCAGATTGCGCGACGTGGCCCGTGGAACGATTGTGCCAATTTGCCCGCGGTGGTCGAAGCGGCTTCCCAGCAAACGCGCATCGGTCTGGTGCTGGCCGACGCCGAGTTCGACAGCGAGAGGAATCACACCTACATCCGACAACAACTCGGGGCGCGGAGCGTGATCCCCGCCAAGCGTGGAAAGAAAACCTGGCGTATCCATGGAGTGCGCGCCGAGATGCGGCGGCAGTTCCCGCGACGGATCTATCGTCGTCGCGCGCTGATCGAGAGCTTGTTCAGTTCGGTGAAGCGCAAGCTCTCGGCCCGTGCACCAGGCCGCTCGCTGCACACGCAGAGGCGGCAAGCGCTGCTGCTCGGGCTGAGTTTCAATGTGTATCGCTTGAGGCATCGCTACCGTTTCCTAGGATGTCAACAGAGCCA
>NFUO01000573.1 GCA_002197545.1 Acidobacteria subdivision 2 bacterium RH1 MAG20
GGTCTGAATGAGGACCTGACCGAAGCGCTGGCTCTGGCCCATGACATCGGCCATCCGCCCTTCGGACACGCCGGAGAACGGGCTCTCGACCAGGCTCTCCAGAAATTCGGCCTCCGCTTTGATCACAACCTGCACGCTCTCCGTATCGTGGAGCATTTCGAGAACCGGCATCTGGAGTTTCGCGGGCTCAACCTGACTCTGGCCGTCCGGGAGGGCATCGTCAAACATTCACGCGATTACGCCGCGCAGGACCACCCCGAGCTGGCCTCGTATTTTCTCGACCTGCGGCCGCCTCTCGAAGCTCAGCTCATCGACCTGGCCGACGAAATTGCTTATCTCACTGCTGACCTGGACGACGGCGTCGAAGCAGAAATCCTGGATCTGCAGCAAATTCGCGCCGGAGTCAGTCTCTTTGAGCGCCATTTTGCGCCAATCGCCCGCGAGCACCCCCGCTCATCCGAGAAACTGCTCTTTCAGGAAGCACTCAAGCTCATGCTCAATGCCCTGGCCGATGACCTTGTGAAGGAGATGAGCCGGCGCGTGGCGGAACGAGGCATTCGCGATCTGGACGACATTCGTCGCGCGCCGCACCGGCTGGCCGCGTTTTCCACAGAGATGGAGCGCTTGCGGCAGGAAGCGAAGCAGTTTCTCTACCAGAACCTGTACCTCTGCGAAGACCTGCGTCGTGCTCAAACGCAGGCCGCTGCGGTGGTTTCCGATCTGTTTGCTGCGTGGATGGGCGATCCAGGCCTTCTTCCTCCAGGTTATGCAGTTCAGGTGGCCGAGCAGGGTGCCCCCAGGGTGATTGCCGATTATATTGCGGGAATGACTGATCATTTTGTTCTCGAAGCGCATCAAAGCGTCATGAAGATGGTGGTTCCAGGCCGGTCTTAACCCCCAGAGATGTCTCAGGCCCGGAAATCTGCTGCAGGGCGGCTCGGCTGGCCGGTTCTTGAGAGACCACTATCCAGGAAGCGAGGAGGGGCATGGCAGTTTTAGTCGTGCATCCCTGGGCCCAGTTCATGACCGGCATGCTGATCGGATGCTGGGTCGGAGCCGCAGTAGCATGCGCCGGCTTGCTGCTGCTGGTCGGTCGCAAAGTGCGTCGGCTGGAATCGATCAATATGCTCCTGCGCACGAAGCTAAAGGCGCGGA
>NFUO01000574.1 GCA_002197545.1 Acidobacteria subdivision 2 bacterium RH1 MAG20
AACCCCGAGCCTGCCTCTCCCTCCCTTGACGAACCAGACCCAGGTGTCTTTCACCACGATCCCGCAAAGCCACCGCCGTCTCGGCCATCCCCGCCCCCCCACAATAGCCAGACGAATTCATCATGATGTAATCATCAAAAACCGCCTACTTCAGTAGACTTACAATGAAAATCAGACCATGAATCTCTTCATCCTCCGCCACGCCAGCGCCGGAACCCGCCGTGCCAATTCTCTTCTCGACGCGAAACGCCCACTGGACAAAGACGGCAAACGCCACTGCCTTCAGCTCGCCCACGTGTTGAATGCGTTGAAGATACAGTTCGACCTCATCGTCTCCAGCAGTCTCAAGCGCAGTATGCAGACCGCCTCGCTCGTAGGTACCGAGACCGGCTACGAATCCGCCATCCAGGTCTCCAACGCTCTCGCTCCCGAAGCCACCCTCCACGACTTCCAACGCCTCCTCCACGAGTGCCGCGACCGCGAAAACGTTCTCGTGGTTGGCCATAATCCAAACATCAGTACCTTTGTCGGATCGCTCCTCGTCCCCGCCTCCACCCACGCCACGGCCCAAATCCGTCTGCGCAAAGGCTCACTTGCCCGCCTTTCGCTTACCCGCGGCCCCGCCAACCTTCAGTGGCTCCTCGACCCCCGTACTGTCCGTGCGCTCTATGCCATCTCGACAAAGAGCTCCCTGCGAAAGATCTCGCGAAAATAGTCCGCTTCCTTCCTCAGCGACCACGCCTCCAGCTCCGCTCCACCGCGCCCCGGAACCAACTCCAGCAGCACTCTCTTCGGATAGACATGGACCTTCATCCTCACCACCGCGCTCGCCCTGTCCTGGTTCAAAGCTACCGCCAGCCGTAGCAGGACGACCGCACGCCTCACATGCTCATGCTCCTCCAAATGGATTGGCCGCATAGGCCGATCGGTCGTGTCAGGTCGTGTCTTCCCCAGATAGCGCGCAATCGCACTCACAATCGCCCGCTGCTCCGGCGAAAACCCAAAGATCTCCGAGTTGGCAATGATGTACTGCGTATGCCGGTAGTGCCCCTGGTGGTTCATGAACTTGCCGACATCATGCATCATCGCCGCGGCCTCAAGCCACAACTTGTACTCCTCCGGCAGCTCATGCACCCGCGCCAGCGAATCGAAGAGCTGCACTACGTGCTCCCGCACCGGCTCAACATTTTTCAGTTGAACGCCATATCTCCGGCAGACCTCCAGCACACCCGTCCACCGCTCATTCTCGATCTTTTGATGCACCGAAGTCCGCAGGTCGGTCTCAGCCAGCATCTGCGCCAATATTCCATCCCGCAAACCCAGCGGAGAATACCGAAACCCCTTCAATCCCATTCGCTCCAGCAGACTCGCATACACCAGCGCGCCGCCCACAATGATCTCCGACCGCCGCGGCCCAATCCCCGGAACCGCCTCCCGCTGAGCGTTGTTCATCTTCAGCAGCTTGTCCGCCAGCACTCGCACCCCTGCCGTAGTAGCCTCATTCGGCTTCAGCCGCACAAACCTCTTCGGAGCTGATCTCTTCGTCGGCAACTTCTTCGCCATCGCCACGCTGGCCTCGGCCAGCGCCGCCGCCGTCCCCGAGGTCGCAATCACCAGCCTCACCCGTGGAGTACCCAGCTTCTTCTCTGCCCGCTTCAACTCCCGGTCGATATACTGCTTCAACCGCGCCACATCCTCCTTCGCCGGAGGATCCGTCGGCAAAAACTCCTGCTGCAACCGCACCGCGCCCAGCGACAAGCTCACCATCGATTTGATCCGCGCTCCATCGGAGACCGTCACCTCGCAGCTACCGCCGCCCAGGTCAATCAGCAGACACTTTCCCTTCGCGCCCGGCTCATGCGTAACGACTCCCAGATGAATCAGCCGCCCCTCTTCCAGCCCCGAGATCACCTCCACGTCCCATCCCGTGGCCGACTTCACCCACTCCGTAAAAGCATCGGCATTGCGCGCGTCCCGCATCGCGCTCGTCGCCACCACGCGAACCTTGTCCGCCGCATGAAGCTGCACCGCCTTATAGAACCGCTTCAGCGCCCGAATCGTTCCCGCCATCGCCTCCGGCGAGATCGACCCGGTTTGAAACACGCTCTCGCCCAGCCGCGTCACCTCGCGGTCTTCGTGCAGCGTCTTCAGCCGGTGCATCTGCGCCGAAGCAATCTTCAACCGGCACGAATTCGACCCAATATCGACCGCGGCAAACGTAGGCATCGCTCTTCACACACCTCAAACCCAAAATCACCCCACACAAGCAAGATACATCGCTACCTACATCTCTCAGTCCTTAACGCGCTTAATCAATTTATGCTTAGAAAAGCGCACTAAGCCGATGACCAATCCAACTCTCAACGAATCACTCTCCGAGCAACCAGCCATCTTCCGCATCGACACTCCCCGCCGTTCTACAGCCGTGGCCATCCTCTGCGGTCTTTGGCTCGTCATCTTCTTCGCCTCGCTCTTCGCGCCGCCTCTGCTCGATGACGCCGACGCCACCCACGCCAACGCCGCCCGCCACATCGCCCTCACCGGCGACCTCGTCACCCTGCACGTCAACGGCATCCGCTACCTCGAAAAAGCGCCGCTCCCTTACTGGTTCGACGCTCTCAGCTTTCGCATCTTCGGCTTCAACACCTTCGCCGCCCACTTCCCCCAATCCATCGCAGTCCTTCTCCTCGCGCTCCTCGGCTTCCATTGGGCCAACGGCGCCTTCGGCAACCGCACCGCCTTCTACACTGGCCTCGGCATCCTCACCTCTATCGGTGTCTTCCTCTTCACCCGCATTTACATCCCCGAAGTCCTGCTCTCCCTCTTCCTCTGCACCTCCCTCTACTGCCTCCTCCAATGCCTTTCTCTTCCTGAAAAAAACTTTGTCATCCTGAGCGAAGGCGCAGCCGCAGTCGAAGGACCTGCGGTTTCTTCGATGCGCCCCGCCCTCTACGCCTACTTCATGTGGGCCTCGCTCGCCTTCGCCGTCCTCACCAAAGGCCTCGTAGCCATTGTCTTCCTCTTCGGCACAGCCATCGTCTATCTCGCTCTCACCGGCGAATACAAAAATTGGCGGGCCTTAAAGCCCCTCACAGGAACCATCCTCTTCTTAGCCATCGCCGCTCCCTGGCACATCCTCGCCGGCCTGCGCAACACCGGCGGCATGAACGGCCACGGCTTCTTCTGGTTCTACTTCGTCAACGAGCACTTCCTCCGCTTCCTCGGCAAGCGTTTTCCCAAGGACTACAACAAACTCCCCGACTATCTCTTCTGGAGCCTCCACCTCGTCTGGCTCTTCCCCTGGAGCCTCTTCGCCCCGCTCGCCGCCATCCCGGTCTTCCGCGCTATGCGCCGCAACCAAGCTCTTCCCCGTAGAAGACGCAAAACCCGCTGGGGCGATGTCATCGCCAGTTTTGTGCTCGTCTGGCTCGCGATTTATCTAAAGATCAAGCTGCATCTCGGCTCCACCGAATTCGTTCTGCTGGCGCTTGCTTTCGTCCCCCCAATCGCATACTTCCGAAACCGATATCGCGCAGGCCTGCCCATCTTCGATCAAGCGCCCCGAACCTTCACGCAGCGCACCAACCTCATCCTCGCCCTCTACACCGCGTTAGTCCTGATCTTCTTCTCCATCTCCACCAATCAGGAGTACTACACCTTCCCCGCTTACCTTGCCCTGCTGATCCTCATCGCCGCATCCCTCAATCACGCCGAAGACACCTTCGCCACCGACAAATCCTCCCGCCGCTGGATTATCTTCGCTCACCTCGCCTTCATGCTCATCGGCTTTGCCGTCGCCATCACTCTTGCCTATGGCCTCTGGAGCTCCCGCCGCCTCGCCTTCATCCCCGACATCGGAGACGTCCTCGCCCACCGCAATGTCGGCAACGACACCCTCTCCATGTCGCACTTCTTCGACCTCACCGACGCCTCGTTCGCCGCACTACGCCTTCCCGCCGCCCTCGCCGCAATTACCTTTTGCCTCGGTCCCGCCATCGCATGGCTGCTGCGCGCAAAACAACGCCACCTCGCCGCCACCACAGCCATCGCACTCACCTCGACCGTCTTTCTCGTCGCCGCGCACATTGCCTTCGTTCGCTTCGCGCCGATGCTCTCCTCCCAAAAAGTCGCCGATAAAATTCAAAGCCTCGAAGCCAGCGGCGCCATCTCCCCCAACAACACCGTCCTGCTATACGGAGACCAGTCCTACGGCTCCTCCATCCCCTTCTACCTCGGACGTCAGGTCGACCTCGTCAACGGACGCTCCACCTCCATGCTCTTCGGTTCTACTTTCCCCGACGCACCACCCATCTTTCTCACCTCATCCGGCCTGCTGAAGGTCTGGGGCACCGGCGACCGCAAGCTCCTCTTCGTGCCTCTCGAAAGACGCGACGATGTAGATCAACTCCTCGGCAACAACAAAATCCTCCTTCAGGAGACCTCCGGTAAAGCGCTCTTCACCGACCGTCCTCTCGATCACTGAAGCAAACACTGATACGGCAAATCCTCTTGACAACGCACCTCCCCAATACGAACCCTCCTAACGCCGTGAACGATCTCTCTTCCCAACTCGCACAAGCTCCGCCAACGCTGCCACATGCAGCGACCGTCGCAGCGCATCCAGCAGAGCCCATCATCGCGCCCCCACCTCACCGCTGGAACCTTTACTCCATCGCTATCCTCGTCTTCGCGTGGCTCGTGCTCCAGATAGGCGGCCTCTTCACTCCCGGCCTGCTCGATGACGTCGACTCCATCTACATTGAGATCGCCCGCGAGATGCTGCGCCGCCACGACTTCGTCACGCCCTATATCAACGGCATCCGCTTCTTCGACAAGCCACCCCTCATGTACTGGATGGCTTCTTCCTCGATGGCTGTCTTTGGGATCAAGGACTGGGCCGCCCGTCTCCCCCTCGCCCTCTCCGTCCTTGCACTCCTGCTCGCCGTCTACGCCCTCGGAATCCGCCTCTTCAGCGGCATCTCTCCCGCCGATCACCCCGACTGCGGAGGCTTCTACGCCGCTCTTGCCATGGCCACCAGCATCGGCCCCTACCTCTACACCCGCTTCTACATTCCAGATATCCTCCTCGCCCTCTGGATGACGCTCGGCGTCCACCTCTTTCTCATAGCTCTCGACCGCATCCGTTCGACCCACTCCAACAGCCCGGGTGCGGGTGCCCCATCCTTCGCGCCTTTTGCGAAGGATAGGAACGTACCACCTTCCCCTCTCCTCCCCTGCCTGGCCTTCGCCGCAGTCATGGCCCTCAACGTTCTCACCAAGGGACTCATCGGCCTGGTCTTCCCCATAGGCTTCGTCCTCCTCTACCTTGCCCTCACCAGACAACTCCGCCTGCTTCCCCGCTTCCACCTCATCTCAAGCACCGCCGTCTTCCTCGCCATCGCCGCCCCCTGGCACATCCTCGCGGCGTTACGCACCCCTGCCATCGCGCTGCCCGCTGGTCTCGGTCTCCCCGTAACCGGAGGCTGGGCGTGGTTCTATCTCTTCAACGAACACATCGCCCGCTTCCTCGGCAAGCGCATCCCCCACGACTACGGCCAGGTTCCCGTTCCCCTTTTCTGGCTCTTCACCGTCATCTGGATCATGCCCTGGGCTATCTTCCTACCCGGCGCTCTGATCGAACACATCCGCGTCCTCCGCCACAAGGTCATCTCCACTTCGCGCCAGCACGAAACCTCTCTTTCCCTTTTTCTATGGGCTTTGCTGGTCCTCGGCTTCTTCAGCCTCTCCAGCCGGCAGGAGTACTACGGCCTCCCCGCGCTGCCCGCACTTGCCCTGATGGCTGCCGGGCTCCTCGCCCGCGCCGACGCCAGCAGCTCCACCGCCAACCGCAGCGCCCTCCAGTGGTCGGCCTGGTTCCTCGTTCCACTCGGCACGATCATCGCCGTCATCTGCGGGTTCTTCGCCTTCACCGCTCCCCATCCGGCCCCCGGCACCGACATCGTCTCACTCCTCGCCATGGCCGGAAACTCTGCGGCCTACAACCTCTCCCTCAGCCACATCAGCGACCTCACCGGAGCAGCGATGGGCCTCTTCCGCGGCCCTCTGACAGCGGTAGCGCTCAGCATGATCGCCATCGGCCTCGGCAGCTATCTCCTCCGCCGCGTCCGGCACGCCTACGCCGCCAACCTCACCCTCGCCGCCGCCATGATCGTCACGCTGCTGGCCGCGCACACTGGCCTCGCGCGTTTCTACCCCATCCTTGGATCAAAGGGCCTCGCCGAAGCCATCAATCAAGCACGCAAGACTGAACCCGAACCCAACGACCTCATCATCCTCGACGGCGAGCTCACCACAGGCTCCACCCTCATCTTCTACACACACCAGCAGGTCCACCTGATCAACGGCCGCGTCAACGGCCTCTGGTACGGCAGCTTCTGGCCCGATGCCCCAGCCATCTTTGAAACCGAGTCCTCCCTCCATCAGCTCTGGGCCAGCCCACGCCGCATCTTCCTCTTCACCTACAACCCTACGGCGCGAATCGAAGACCTGACTCCCTTCGCTCCTGTCCACACCCTGGCCACCGCCGGCGGCAAAACCGTCCTCACCAACCGCTAACCATTCAATCCTCGCGCAACATACCTCACTGCCGGGCCGCGCGCCTCATCTTGCCGTCCTCAACCAGCTCATAGACCTCGCCCCGCCACAGAATCCGGTTGCTCGTATAGCTCAGCGCCCAAAACAATATCCCCATCATGTCGCGCACCGGAAACAAGATCATCGCCATCCCGATGTGCCGCTCCTGCACAACGTCTCTGCCTACCTTCCATGCCTGAAGGCTGCGTCCCAATACACTGCCTACCAGAGCACACCATCCCAGCACAGGCATTCCCAACAACAGAGCGCCCGCCCACGCCATCAGCCCAAACGGCACGCCAAACGTCAGGCAGGTGCCAAGATGCCCTTTCGGCCTGGAAAATCGCGTGCTCTTCATCCATCGCACCTGGTGCTTGATGGAGTCCACAAAACCCGCATGGAGCACCATGTGGTCGATGATGTGTCCGATCAGCACTACCCTGTGCCCTCTCCGCGCGATCCAGTTTCCCAGCACGAAGTCATCCGCGCAATACTCCGCCATCGCCTCGAATCCACCCACTTCCGCGACGCACTCCCGCCGAGCTACCATCGTCGGCCCCAGCGCGAATCGCATCGGCTCGGTCAGGCTCGCCGCGCAGACGCCCGAACTCATCTCGATCGTCATCCCCACCGCCTCCAACTCCGACCACAGGCCACTCTCCGCCGCCACCCCGCGATAGAGGCACGTCGCGCAGCCTACCTTTTCATCCGCAAACGGCAGAACGATCCGCCGCAGATAATCCGGCCCAACCCGCACATCGCTATCGCTGATTGCCCACAGATCGTGGGTCGCCACCTTAGCCATCGCAGCCAGCGAGCAGACCTTGGCATTGGCCGCCCACGGCTCTCCACTGGTCAGAAACCTCGTCGTAATCGCCGGATACGCTGCAGCGACGCGCCTCGCGACCACAAGCCCCGCATCCGACTCGCTGCGCGCGCAAAACAGCACCTCGACCTTCGACACTCCATCTTCCGCAATCGCCCCTCCCGCCATCGCGACATGGTGCAGATAATCCTGCTCAAAAAATGTCCTGAGATGCGCCTCCAGCGCCGCCTCATTGCCGTGCAACGGCTTGAACAGGCTGATCCCCGGCAGAAACTCCGGTTGTGATGCCAGGGCAACGTCCTGCCGCGCCGCCTCGCGCCGGAACCGTCTCGCCCCTTCCATTACCATTCCGAAAAAAACGCTCGAAGTAAACAGGCCAAACAGCCCGAGTATCAGCAGCGCCCGCTCAACTGCAACCATCACGTGCATTTAACCTCACCCGCAACATGGCCCTGTCTAGCTATTGCCAAGCCTTCTGTCCAACCCGTGTCTACGCATGAAGTCAACGTACGTTTCCCGTCGAATCCGGTGCCTCTACCTTACCCCCATCCTTTAACCGATAAATCTTTCCCCGGTAATAAAACCGGTCGCCCCCATAACTCCCAAGCCAAAGCACGCTCCCCAGCAGGTCGCGCACAGGATAGATCATCATTCCCCGCACCCAGTCTGAATCGCCCATCACCCGCAAAATTGACCCCGCCTGCAGCCATCGATTCACCACCATCCACGAAAGCCATACCAATCCCAGCAGAGCATGGCCACTCAGTAGTCCCCAGATTAGCCCCAGCAACCCAAACGGAATGGCAAACGTAAGCCCCGACCCGAGATGCCCCCAGGGCCGCGACCGCCGCGTACTCTGCATCCACCGCAACTGGTTCCGTAACGACAGCCCAAACGGAGTGTCCTGCACCATCAGCCGAATCACGTGCGTCGCCATCTGAACGCCCGTCCCCTGCGCCGCCAGCCTGTTCCCCAGCACAAAATCGTCGGCATAAAACTGCCCTAATTCCTCAAAACCGCCTACATCCTGAAACGACTTCTTCCGTACCGCCATGGTCGCGCCCAGAGCGAATTTCGTGCCCTCCAGCATGTCCGCCACCAGTACGCCCGAGGTCATCTCAACACTCTTCCCCACCGCATCCAACTGCGCCGAAAATCCCGCCGAAGCGCCCCCATCGACCGTCCCCAGGTACACGCATGAAGCCAGTCCTACATGCGGGTCTTTCAGGTTCTGCACCATGCGCCGCAGATAATCCGGCATCACCCGAACATCCGCGTCACTGGTAATAAACAACTCATGCCGCGCCACCGAATCCAGCTTGGCCAGTGAAAAGACCTTCGCATTATGAAACTGGGGCGTCGGCTCACCGCAAGTCACAAACCGCGCATTCACCTGCGGATACCGCTCTGCCACCCGCCGCGCCAGCCGCAACCCTTCATCGGTCTCATGCCGGGCACAAAACAGCAGCTCAAACTCCGGGTAATCCTGTTCAAAAAACGATTCCAGGTTTCGCTCCATCCCCTGCTCAGTCCCATGCAGAGGCTTCAGCACGCTCACCGGCGGCAAAAACGTCATCGCTACCCTGTCCTCCCGCCGCATGCGCGCGCCAAAGCGCACTGCTGCCGCCATCACCATCAGGCAATAGATCGTGGAAGTCACAGAGCCGCCAAGCGCGACCCAAAACAAAATCCGAAGCAACAGACTCATCTCACCTTTGCAGGAACCTGGATTAATAAGCAGTCTTCAAGTTTATCGCAGCTCAACCCAGCAACAGGTTCGAGCATGAAAGCGCCAACGGCGCGTGCTATACCAGCCCACGGCGTAGCCCTGGGTTTCGATGCCCACGATACCGAGGGCTGAAGGCCCGACCTATAGGAATTTCTGGACAGACTCTTAAAATTACTTCTTCTTCCCAGCCTTAGCCGTCTTTACTGAAACCACCTTTACCGGCACTACCATCGGACGCCGCATCGGAACCAGCCCCGCTCCCGGCTCCTGTTGCTGCTGCATCCGCGACAGCATCTCCGTCCGCACATAGTCGACGAACCCCTGCATCTGCCGGTTCATCTCCTCCATGCGCTCGCGCATCTGCAGCACAATCGCGATTCCGGCGATATTCACGCCCAGGTCCCGCGCCAGGTTCAAAATGAACTCCAGCCGTTCCAAATCCTCGTCCGTATAGAGCCGAGTATTTCCCTCACTCCGCGAAGGCCGCAGCAACCCTTCCCGCTCATACAGACGCAGCGTCTGCGGATGTATCTCATACATCTCCGCCACCGACGAAATCATGTACGCGCCCTTACTCTTCCGCTTCGTAGCCATCTCGCAACCTCGAATCTAAACGCCGTCAAACAAAGCCGCCCGGGGATCATCCGGGTTCAGCTTCGCAAGCTCCCTCAAAATCTCCTTTGATCGTTCATCTTGCACCTTCGGCACCACGATCTTCACTTCAACAATCTGGTCGCCGCGCGTTCCCTCCCGGGATGCGCTCTGCACGCCCTTCTCCCGTAGCCGCAACTTCTGTCCCGATTGCGTCCCCGGCGGAATCTTCAACTGCGTCCGCGCCCCACCATTATGCGTGTCGATCGTAGGCACATCGATCTTCGTGCCCAGCGCCGCCTCCGTCATCGTAACCGGGACGGTTACATAAATATCATCGCCGCTCCGCGTAAACACCGGATGCGTTCCCGCCTTGATGATCAAAAACAGATCTCCCGCAGGGCCGCCGTGCATTCCGGCATTGCCCTTGCCTGCCAGCCGAATCCGCTGACCATCCCGCGTCCCCGGCTTGATGCGAAACTCCAGCGGCTCCCGTTTGATCACCACTCCCTCTCCATCGCACGTCGGGCATGAGTTTTGCACCTTACCCGTCCCACCGCATCGTGGGCACTGGATGTTGAACTTCATCCGCCCGCCCATCTGCGTCACCTGACCGCTGCCGTGGCACTCCGGGCATTCAATACTTCCGCCCGTCGTCGACTTCCCCTTGCAGGCCGGGCAGATCTCCTGCCGCTGAATCTCCAGCCGCGTCACACCGCCGCGCACAGCAGTCCAGAAATCCACGCTCACCTGATACTCAAGGTCCGTCCCCGGCTGCGGCCCGCGCTGTGCCTTCTGTGCGCCGCCGCTGAACATTCCGCTAAAGATGTCCTTGAAGCTCCCGCCAAATCCCCCGCTCGACTCCTGCTGCTGTCCGCCACCACTAGCCTGAAAGTCAGAAAAATCAAAGCCGCCAAAATCAAACGGGACCTCCTGCGTTGTACGGCCACCCGACCGCGCCCGGCCACCGCCACCCGAAAATCCGCCGCCATACCCACCCCGGGCCGCAGCTTCAGCCGCCGCCGGATCGATATTGTCCGAGTAGAACCCGAACTGGTCATAGATCTTCCGCTTCTTGTCGTCGCTCAAAACATCGTTCGCCTCGGAGATCTCCTTGAACTTCTCCTCGGCCTTCTTGTCGCCCGGATTCACGTCGGGATGATATTTACGCGCAGCCTTCCTGAAGGCCTTGCGAATCTCCTCCGTCGTCGCCGTCTTTTTGACGCCCAGCGTGCCGTAATAATCTTTTGTCTGTGTCATCGCCATAATCTTCTTCCATTCTGCAACAGTGCGCGTATTTCGCGCCTCGAAATCGAATGACTACTCTTCCCTATCGGCCTGGCATGCCGGACACCAGAACAGGTTCCGCCCCGCCATCACCTTTGTCAAAATCTTGGTTCCGCAGACAAAGCAGGCCCTGCCCTGCCGCCGGTACACATAATGCGCCTCTTCCTTCATCACCTTCCCCCTCTTATGTGGCCTGTCCGAAGCCTTCGTCGTCACGATCCGCCGGTCAACCATCCCCGCCTTCATCAAAGCACGTGCATCCTTCCATATCGACCGCAGGCGCTTCTCCTCCACCTCGTTGCCCGGAGTAAACGGACTCAGCTTCGCGCGAAACAGCAGCTCCGCCCGATAGATATTTCCAACCCCAGCCGCCACTGCCTGGTCCATCAGCAAAGCGCCAATCGCCTTCTTGCTCCTCCGAATCTTCACAACCGCTCTCTCCGGCCCATCTCCATTCAGAGGATCAGGCCCAAGCCGCTCTAGCAGTCTCTCCCACATCTCCTGCGTGTACACCGAGCAGTCCATCGGCCCTCGCAGCTCAACCCACGCAACCTTCTCCGGAGCAACGTGCCCCGTCCCATCATCCTCCGAGTACCAACCATGCCGCTTGCTCACGCCCGGCTCTGCCGCACGCTTCACCGCCTGCGCATTCCACATCCGCAGCCTCAGTGCTCCACGCACCTCAGGTAATGGTCCTGATCCTTCGGTGAAATCACCCTGCAATCCTAGATGCACATGCAGAATCCGGTCCTTGCCAAAGTCATACCCCAGATGCTTTCCGACAGCCATCACACGCGCCAGCTTGCGACCATCGATCACCGCCGCATCCGTAAACCGTCCCTGCGGCCCATCGACTCTCACCGGCCTTCCCGCAAACGCCGCCGTATGCCGCTCCGCCCATCGATGTATCTCATTTCCTTCCGGCATAGATCCTGGCCACCTCTCCCGCAAACACAAGCAAATGGCGACGGCACTGGTCAACCACCAGAACTACCGTCGCCACTGCCGACTGCTCAATCTAAAACTACCGCTCTACTAATTTTTCTTTAGTTCCAGATCTGCTTCGCTTCAATCGCCTCGATCGAAAACATCTGGTCCGGCTCCATCTGTCTCATCCGCTGCACAAACTCCTCAGCCTCGGCCTTTGTGTCGAACATCATGCGGTTGTACAACTGACCCGCCCTCACCTGGTCGCATCTCCACATTGTCTCGGTCATCGCCTTCCCTCCAAGCAATCGATTGAGTTCCAGGTTCTCCAGCCACATCACGTCCGCGTATCTGTCTTCCTTGCTTCCACTACTTCTCTTCACTTAAACACAACTCCTGCTAATAAGACGCACTTTACACGTCAACGATTCCATCCGAACCCGATTAAACAAGAGGCGCACCTTCTCAGGAACGCCCCTTTTGTGTTACGCAGCAGCAATCTCTGTGGATTACTTACTTCTTTTCATCGACATCAACATACTCGGCATCGATGACGCCTTCGTCCTTCTTCGGCTCTTCCGGCGCACCTTCTGCAGTCGCCGCACCTTCAGCAGGAGCAGAAGCAGCCGCAGCCTTGTACATCGCCTCGGCCAGTTTGTGGCTTACGGCAGTCAACTTATCTTTAGCCGCATTCAGCTCCGACGCACTCGGCGTTCCCGCCAGCGTAGTCTTCGCTTCAGCCAAAGCGCTCTCGACCTCGGTCTTGTCCGACTCCGGCACCTTGTCGGCCGAGTCCTTCACCATCTTCTCGACGTTGTACACCAGCGAGTCCAGGCCATTGCGCGCCTCCACTGCATCGCGCTGTTCCTTGTCCTCGGCAGCGTGGGCCTCGGCGTCCTTCGCCATCCGCTCAACCTCTTCCTTGCTTAGACCCGAAGAGCTCGTAATCGTAATCTTCTGGTCCTTGCCCGTCGCATTGTCCTTCGCCGTGACATTCAGAATGCCGTTGGCGTCGATATCAAACGTCACCTCGATCTGCGGCACGCCACGCGGAGCCGTCGGAATTCCGCTCAGCTTAAACTTGCCCAGCGTCCGGTTCTGCGCCGCCATCGGGCGCTCGCCCTGCAGCACATGGACCTCGACCTCGGTCTGGTTGTCCGCCGCCGTCGAAAACGTCTCCGTCTTCTTCGTCGGAATCGTCGTGTTGCGCGCAATCATGCTCGTCGCCACGCCGCCCATCGTCTCAATCGACAACGTCAGCGGAGTCACATCCAGCAGCAGCAGGTCTTTCACCTCGCCAGCCAGGACACCGGCCTGTACCGCCGCGCCAATCGCCACGACTTCATCAGGATTCACGCCGCGGTGCGGCTCTTTGCCGAACAGGTCCTTCACCAGTTGCTGGATCTTCGGCATACGCGTCTGTCCGCCAACCAGCACGACCTCATCGATCTTGCTGGCATCAATCCCCGCATCCTTCATCGCCTGTTTGCACGGCCCAATCGACCGCTGCAGCAAGTCATCCACCAGCGACTCCAGCTTCGCCCGCGTCAGCTTCCGCACCAGGTGCTTCGGTCCGCTCGCATCGGCAGTGATGAACGGAAGATTGATCTCCGTCTCCTGCGCCGTCGACAATTCGATCTTCGCACGCTCCGCGGCATCCTTCAGCCGCTGCAGCGCCATCTCGTTGCCCTTCGAATGCAGATCAAGCCCGGTCTCCTGCTTGAACTCCGAGATCAGCCAATCCACAATCCTCTGGTCGAGATTGTCGCCGCCAAGGTGCGTATCGCCGTTGGTCGACTTCACCTCGATCACGCCTTCGCCGACCTCAAGGATCGAAATATCGAAGGTACCGCCGCCAAAGTCATAGACGGCAATGGTCTCGTCCTTCTTCTTGTCCAGCCCATAGGCCAGCGCAGCCGCCGTCGGCTCATTCACAATACGCTTGACGTCCAGTCCGGCAATCTTACCGGCGTCCTTGGTGGCCTGCCGCTGAGCATCGTTGAAGTAAGCCGGAACCGTAATCACAGCCTCCGTCACCGACTGCCCCAGATAGTCCTCCGCAGCCTTCTTCAACTTCTGCAGAATCATCGCCGAGATCTCAGGCGGCGTGTACTCTTTCCCCTGCGCAACAATGGCAATGTGGTCGCCTTGCTGCACAACTTTGTACGGCACCATCTTCATCTCGTCATTCACTTCGTTGTACCGGCGGCCCATAAACCGCTTGATCGAGTAAACCGTGTTCTCCGGGTTCGTAATCGCCTGCCGCTTGGCCACCTGACCCACCAGCCGCTCCCCGCTCTTCGTGAACGCAACGACAGAAGGCGTAGTCCGCCCACCCTCTTCGTTCGGAATTACCTTTGCCTCGCCGCCTTCCATCACGGCAACGCAGGAGTTCGTCGTTCCCAGGTCAATACCAATAATCTTCGCCATATACCAATCCTCATTCCGGGCCCACGGCCCATTCACATGTCCGACCCCTCAAGAATCTCACCTTGAGTCACTTACTGTCAATCTATCTGATGCTATAAATAGCATGAAGTTGCAAACCATCCCCCCTTTTTGGATGCATTTTTTCCCTCAAACGCCATTCCCGGTTCAAATATTAATAAATAGGACTGAAATTGTCCTATATTGAAATTTTATGTAGAAAAGACATATGCCACCGAAGCGTGCCTTTCTCCACTACACCCGCTACACTCACCTCTACCTCGGCGTCTTCATCGCTCCGGCGCTGCTCTTCTTCGCCTTCACCGGCGCGCTCCAGACCTTCAGCTTTCACGAGACCACCCGTGGCAGCTCCTACAAACCCCCTGCCTGGATCGTCACCCTCGCCCAGATCCACAAAAAGCAGCTCACGACCGCTCCAGTCAAAAAACTCCCGCCTGCCATCGCCCAACCCGCGCCCTCTACGGAGAAGCTCCAGCCATCCGCCAGGCCCTCCAAAGCCCACAACCCCCTGCCCTTGAAGTTCTTCTTCCTCCTGGTCTCCCTCGGCCTCTTCTCCTCCACCCTCTCCGGTCTCTACATGTCCTATCGCTACAGCCGCAACCGCCCTCTCATCACAGCGCTCCTCATAACCGGAACCATCCTCCCTATCGCACTGCTCTTCCTCTAGCAACCCTTTCGGTCTTGCCTGTGCTCCCACAAACGCACGTCATCTCGACCGAAGGCCGGCGCTTTTGCCGCCGCAGTGGAGAGGTCCCTGTATTTTGTTGTTGCTTGTTTTGCGCCGCCGCTGTTTTGAAAGGGCACGGCCTCTGCCGAAGCCCGGAGTGGAGCCCGCAGGGCGAAACGACTGATTCTACTGCCCATCCCGCCACCATTGCTCAAAACACCAGCAAAATCACCTGTCAAGTCCCAATACCACCTAACCCAAACAAAACAAACCAAATAGCGATTGCCATTTAGTTCCATCCAACCCGCTAGAATAAAGATAGTAGAAAAAAGGAAAAGACGTCCTCAGCATCGGCACTTGGCCTAACTCTTTTATAAAGAATACTTTGACTATAAAGTATCTGGAATGAAGACTTTACGTACTAAACTGTCTGAAATGAAGACTTTACATACTCAGGTACAGGAGGGGGGTACTTCGAGGAAAGCTCTTGGTACTAACTAGAAACCCCACTGTGAGTAAACTGACACACCCACCATTCAACTGCTCTACAATCGGAGCGGCGGTCGAACTCTGTTCCGTCCGAGGTTCTACGCACCCATGTCTATCCCTGCACTCTTCGCCATCGCCATCGTCGTACTCTATCTCCTCAATTCCATCAAAATCCTCAAGGAGTACGAGCGCGGAGTCATCTTCCGGCTGGGTCGTGTCATGGGAACAGCCAAAGGCCCCGGCATCATCCTGGTCTTCCGCCCGCTCGATCAGATCGTGCGCGTCAGTCTCCGGCAGGAGGCGATGGAGGTTCCCCCGCAGGACGTCATCACCCGCGACAACGTCACCTTAAAAGTGAACGCCGTCATCACCCTGCGCGTCATCGACCCCACCAAGACCGTGATCGAGGTCGCAAACTATGTCTATCAGACCTCACAGTTTGCCCAGACAACACTTCGCTCCGTCCTCGGCGAGGTCGAACTCGACGAACTCCTCGCTCATCGCGAGATCCTGAACCAGCGCATCCAGACCATCATCGACGGCCACACCGCGCCCTTCGGCGTCAAGGTCGTCTCCGTAGAGGTCAAGCAGGTCGATCTGCCCGAATCGATGCTCCGCGCCATGGCAAAGCAAGCTGAAGCCGAGCGCGAGCGCCGTGCCAAGGTCATCCACGCCGAAGGCGAGTTCAACGCCGCCGCCAAGCTCGTCGAAGCCGCCGAGCTGATGGCGACCCAGCCCATGACCCTGCAACTGCGCTACCTGCAGACCCTCACCGAGATCGGCGTCGAGAAGAACACCACCATCGTCTTCCCGCTGCCGCTGGAGTTGATGAACCTGCTGAATAAAACCCTCATACCCGCTGCAGCGACGGAGAAGAAGGACTGACCGTGAACACCCTGTACAGCCGCAATCGTGATCTGGAAGAAGACGACGAACCCCGCGGACGCGACCGCGAGATGACTCTCGGAACGTCCTTCATCGTAGGCATCTTCTTTGCCCTGGTGCTGATCTGCGCCATCTTCTTCGCCTTCGGCTACTCCCTCGGCAGACGGTCCGCGCTTCCCGCATCCGGCATCCCCGCCCCAGCCGCCGGCACAGACACAGGCGCCAGCGTCTCCAAACCCGCCTCCGGAGTCCCTGAAGCTCAGGCAGCAACCACAAGTTCCTCAGCCGACGAAAATTCAGCGGACGAACAGCCTGCTCCTGAAGCAACAAAGGCCCCCGTCGTTCTGCCGGCGAAGCTGGCAATCAAGCCAACACCCGTCAGCAGGGCCGTCGAGCCATCAGCGACAACGCCCGCTGCCGCACAATCCATCGTACAAATCGCCGCCGTCTCGCGTCAGGGAGACGCAGCGATGTTGATGTCGGCCCTGAAGCGGAAAGGCTACGACGCAGCGGTCCATCAAGTGCCGCAGGACAAGCTGCTCCACGTGCAGGTCGGCCCCTTCGCGACGAAGAAAGACGCTGAAGCGATGCGCCAGAGGCTGATCGCCGACGGCTACAACGCCATCGTCAAGTAGTCCTCAGGCTTCATCTCCTCGGGCAGAGCGTCCGCAATGGCCTTGCGCACGGCTTTCAGTAGTTCTTCGCGCGTCTCATACTGCGCAGGCTCAATCGCAGGCAGCAGCAGCACCCGCGCTACTCCAGGCGTAATAGCAACGCTTCCCTTCCGCATCATGCTCTCAGTACCAGAAAGTGCAATCGGAATAATGGGGGCCTGGGTCTGCTCCGCAAGGAAAAATGGGCCCTTTTTGAAGACTGAAAGCCGGCCATCCTTCGAGCGCGTCCCTTCTGGAAAGACCAGAATATTCAACCCCGAGCGAAGCGCGTCCGCAGCCGCAGCTACACTCGCCTGGGCCGCATCGCGACGGTGTCCACGTTCCACCGGCACAAACTTGCCCATCCGCATCGCCGGTCCCAGGATCGGAATCCGCATCAGCTCCTGCTTCAGCAGCACCGAACATCTGCCAGGAAGCAGCGGAAGCACAACCGGAGGATCGAGGTTGGAGACATGGTTGCACATAAAGATGCACCGGCGATCAGCGGGAACATTCTCCAGCCCGCTGATCTCAACCCGAATTCCCGCCGCTCGCACGCCGGCATTCGCAATCCACATCGCCACCCGGTAAAGCCGGCTGATATCACGGACCAGAAACGAATAAGGAATACCAACAACACCGGCGACAGTACCCAGGGTGGAGTACACAAAAAGAAGTTTAAGGGTTGCAAACATACCGCTTTTCAGAATACCGCACAAGAAGTGCCGGAAGGTTATGCCCGTTCCACAGACACAACGGAATGAGCAATCGCACGTGGAAGTTTCTGATAGATGTTGCCAAAGCCGCCGTTAGACAGAATCGCAACAACGTCACCACTTCTAAGCTGCGGAACCAACGCATCAACAATCGCGTCCGCATCCGCATAAAAAATTGCTGGGACCTCGCGCGCGTTGAGACGAGCGACAACGTGCTCCGGAACAAGACGTTCACTCACAGGAATCTTCTCCGACCTGAAGACATCAGCCAAGATGACACCATCGGCCAACGCCAGGCTCTCTACCAGATCGGCTTCGAATACATTTCGTCGCAGCGTATTCGATCGCGGCTCCAGCACGGCCCAAAGTCGCCTGCCCGGATAAGATTCACGAAGGGCGCGGAGCGTCTCTCGGACGGCCGTCGGATGGTGCGCGAAATCGTCAATGATGGTGATACCTTCGACGACCGCACAGACCTCGAGCCTGCGCTTTACGCTTTTAAAGGTTGCCAACGCCTCGACAATCGCTTCCACCGGAACGCTCTGCCCTGCGGCAAGCGCGGCTGCAGCGGTAGCGTTCAGCGCATTGTGCTCACCCGCCATCGGGAGACTCAACTCTGCGAATTCAGCACCATCACGAAAGAGCGTCCATCGACTCAATGCTTCGTCATGGCGCAAATCAGCAACGCGCCAGTGAGAGCCTGCAGAGAAGCCATAGCGCTCCACCGCGCAAAAGGCGTTCGCTACACATTCGCTGACATTCTCGCTGCCGTCAAAGGCCACAACGCGGCCACGACGCGGAATGAGATTGACCAGTCGCTTGAACGCGGTCTTCACTGCCGCAAGATCGGGATAGATATCGGCATGATCAAACTCGACATGGGTCAGGATTGCCGCGTCTGGAAAGTAGTGCAGAAACTTTGGGCCTTTGTCGAAGAAAGCGGTGTCGTACTCGTCGCCCTCGAGAAGAAAGGGCCGAGTTGGCCGCACCATAAAGCTGGTGCCAAAGTTTTCCGCTACGCCTCCGATCAGGAACGATGGTGCAAGATCGGGGTTTTTGCGTGAGGCAACCTCGTAGATCCAGGCCAACATGCTGGTCGTCGTGGTCTTGCCGTGCGTTCCTGCGATGACCAGCGACTCGCGGCCGGGCAGAAACTCATCATGCAGGATGGCGGCCATCGAGCAGAACGGAATGCGCTTGTCGAGCACATACTCAAGCTCCACATTGCCGCGCGAGATGGCATTGCCGACAATTACCAGATCGGGTCGAGGTTCGAGATTGCTTTCTGCGTACGGTTCATGAACTCCGATGTTCAAGCCGACCAGCAGATCACTCATCGGCGGATATGCAGCCGCATCCGAGCCGGTAATGTGGTGCCCTTGTTGTTGCAACATCCCGGCGAGCGACGCCATCGCCGTGCCGCAGATGCCGATGAGATGAATGTGTTTGAGCTTTTGCATGATCGCCAGCTTAGAGGCTAGACCGTAACCGCCGCTTCAAGAAAGTGCATCTGCGGATTCCCAGCATCGGCCAGATCCAGCTTAACAGTAACGCCAAATGGCAACGTGACATTCGGTGTATCCACATGGCCGCTGCGCAGTCCAATGGCGATTGGTCCGTCGAAATCGCGGAGCGAGTGCAGAATGGCGCGTTCCAGATACTCGGCCTCGTCAGCAGTGACACACTGGCACATATTACCGAAGACAATGCCTCGCACTGTTTCCAACACTCCGGCGTAACGCAAGTGCAGAAGCATACGATCCCACTGATACGGTTTGGTGCCGATGTCCTCAAGGAAGAGCACGCTGTCCGCTATCTGTGGCGCGTAAGGCGTTCCCAAAGCCTCTGCGAGGATGGAAAGGCATCCACCTTGCAAGCTCCCTTGGGCCACCCCGCCGCGAAGCACACGAAGACCATCGGCAACGCCCAAGGACCAGGAAGCATCACCCTCGACACAGTGCCGCCAGCTTGCCATATCGATGCCATCGTCACGTCCAAAGTCCGAAGCGACCATAGGGCCATAGAAGGTGACCAAGTTTGCCTTGTTGTGAAGCCAACTATGCAGTGAAGTGTGATCGCTGTAGCCGATAAAAGCCTTGGGGTTGGCACGAACCAATGCCGCATCGAGATAGGGCAACAGCTCTGCCGAGCCCCAGCCACCGCGAGTGCAGATGATTCCATCGATGGAAGAATCGGCAAAAGCAGCGTGAAAGTCTTCCAGACGATGCGCCAGCGTGCCGGCATAGTAGAGCGGCCCATGATCGAGCGCGTGTTTGCCGAGAACGGTCCTGTAGCCCAATGCCTGCAACCTGCTTATGCCTTGATGAACCAGTTCAGGCTTCGGAGTGCTTGCCGGGGACACTACAGCCAGCGTCGCGCCGGAACGCAGCGCAGCAGGCTTTACGACGGTACTCTGTAAGATCGTCACAGTGCGGCGACCTCGCCGCGGCAGATGATCTCTGCCGGCCCAGTCAGCCGCATGACTGCATCACTGGCTGACCAGACAGTCTGTTGCGAGCCACCTTCGGCAATAGCGGTCAGCGAGCGTTCCACTCCGCGCAATGCCATCGCAGCAGCAGAGGAGGCGCAAGTTCCCGTGCCGGAAGAGGTCGTGGGGCCGCAGCCGCGCTCGTAGATGCGGAAGGCTATCTCTGTTGGCGAGATGACGCGCACAAACTCAACATTCGTGCCGTGCGGGAAGAATGGGCTTGTACTGATGCGAGCGCCAAGGTCCTGCCAGCTTTTGCCATGCGCGCTGAAGTCATCCGTATCCACGAAGAGAACAAAGTGCGGATTGCCTACATTGACCATGGCACCGGATACGTTGCCTATGTCGGAGAGCTCAATCGTCCGCTGCATCACTCTCGGCACGCCCATCTCGCTCTCGATGAGGTAATACGGATTGGCTGCCTCCATCACCTGACAGGTGCGCAGACCACCGTGCGTTCCCAGCGCTACCTTCTGCCTGCCCTCGCTGCTCGCCAGCCACGCCGCTACACAGCGAGTCCCATTGCCGGAGAGTTCGGCCTCGCTGCCATCGGCGTTGAATAGGCGGAGAAAGAGTTCGCCATTCGGCTTGCGTTCAAGAAATTCAATGCCATCCGCGCCGACGCTGGTATTGCGAGCGCACAATTTACGCGCCAGATCGGCATGACGCCGTTGCGCCAGAGGCCCTTCAATAATCAGAAAGTCGTTGCCGCAGGCGTGTGCCTTTACAAAAGGGATCATGATTTTCTTATTCTGCCTCAGCATTCTAAAAAAATGTAGCTATGGTGTCTTCGGTGGTGAACCAAACTGATTGGACCGGTAGATTCGCGCGCATGGCTGCCCTGTCACGCACAGGACAGTCAACTCCGTCAGGCCCTGGGAAGTGGCATCTATTGCTTTGGATACAGGGTCACCTTTGATGGCGATCACATACGCCACATGGTCAGCCGGTGCCGCCAATGCCGCCTTCCAACTATCGTAGTCGTCTTCATTCAGCGTTTGCTTCAACGGCATTCCCGCATCCTGCAAGGCACCTACGTGGTCCGAGTTGTACATCAGGATTGAAACGCCCGGAGGAAACGACTGCAATATGCGTGCAAGCGAAGTTTCAAACGCGATCCGTGTCGTGGAGTTCACTATCCCTTCCTTCAGCACCAGAGGAACGAAATAGATCATGGCAGCCGTATTGAGAGCAATCAGAGCCAAGGCAACGGGATGAAGAAAGCGCGCCCTCAGCGGCTGCGATAGGCTCCATCGACATTGCACCCATTCGATGGCAAGAAACATGGATATCGCCAGCGCGGGCAACAACTCCATACCATAGCGCGCGTTGTAATAGGCGTGCGGCCATAGCTGCGGAATGAAGATCGGCACCGAGCCATAGGCGATGGCGTAGACATAAAAAGGTAGCGGTAGCCAGAGAAGCAGCGACGGCAGCGCAAGCCTGCGGCGAACAGCCAGAATAAGGCCCGCTATCGCTGCGAGCATTACGGCAAAGCCGGTCTCCCACGCTGCTGCATCCACCTGCGCGGTGCGGGTAAAGAAGAGGAGCGACCAGCCGGGATTATGCCATCCGCGATAGTGATGCGATCCGGGCGGCGAGGTCTTCTTTTCGATTGCTGCCGCCGAATAAGGTCCGCGTATGAAGTCCAGCGGGTCGTGGAAGAAGTGCTGGTTGTAGGCAAGCCAGCTCAGGGGAGCCGCTATGGCAAGAAGAGTAAAGACAGCGAATGACGGAGCGACCTTGCGCCATACCTCGCGATTGCGCGCAAGACACCACGTCACAATGCACCATGCCGCTGCGCCGAGTATCCAACCGTCGTATCGGGTGAAGACCGCCGCAACAATGAGCAGTGCAATATAAATCAGCCGCCGCGCAACAAAACTGTGGCGCGATTCTCGAATCGCTGCTGTGCACTCCATCGTAAACAGCGTCAGCCAGATAAGCTCTGCAAGAAACAACGGCTCCGTCATGGCTGTCGTTGAGAGATAGAGCAGGTTCGGATTCAGCGCATAGAAAGCGGTGGCCGCAAACGCCCACCGCGGCGTCATCATGCGGCGCGCAAGCCGGTAAAGCCCAACGACACTGGCGATAAAACAGAGCAGTGACGGCCATGCGCCGGCAAGACCGTTCTGCCACCACTCCATCTTCTGCACGAAGGGCAAGATCAGCAGATGCGGCAGCGGCAGCCAGACTCCCCCGAGCTGCGACAGGCCGGGATTGCGCGAGTCGAAGATGCGGCGCGCGATGCCCAGATGCGCCACCGCATCTCCGTACAGCAATAGATAGCCTCGCGTATAGCAGAGGGCAAGCGCAACAAAAGCGAGAATGACCGCGATTAAAGCGACAGGAAAGCTCTCTTCCCTGGTGGCCGGACGAACCTCGTCAGGCGTCGCTTCCCCGGCGGGAGACACTGCTCCAGCGAGGGTAATCGGTCGTAATCGCTTCGTCGGCCTACGCTCCTTCAAGATGAGAGATCTCCTTGAACAGGTTGAAACGCTCTTCGATCTCTTCGCGCGTGACCGATTGCAGTCGCTCCGTTCCGAACCGCTCCACGGCGAATGAACCCATTACGCCGCCGTAAAACATCGCCGTGCGAAAGACCGTTGGTGTCAGTTCCGGCTGCGATGCGAGATAGCCATAGAAGCCGCCTGCAAACGAATCTCCCGCGCCGGTCGGATCGACTACTTCAGCCAGCGGCAGCGCAGGTGCTCGGAAGGGACGCGAAATTGTCGTGTTTGCGCCGAAAGACCGGTCGCTGAAAAAGGCTGTAGCACCGTATTCTCCATGCTTCACAACCAGAGTTTTAGGCCCCATCGACAAGACCTTCTCCGCGGCAAGAACGAGGTTGCGTTCTCCCGCCAGCATCCGCACTTCGCCGTCGTTGATCAGCAGCACATCCAGATCGCGCAAAACTTTGGCGAGATTCTCGCTATGATCGGCGATCCAGTAGTTCATCGTATCGCCGCAGACCATGCGGACCTGCGGCATCTGGCTGCGAACACGGGCCTGAAGGGCCGGATCGATGTTCGCCAGAAAAAGATACTTGCTATCGGCGTAAGCTTCCGGGATCTTCGGCTCAAATGTCTGAAAGACATTCAGATCGGTTCCAAGCGTCTTTGCTTCGTCCATATTGCCGGCGTAAGAGCCAGTCCAATGGAAGCTGAGCCCCTTGGCCCGCTCAATGCCCTGCGTGTCGATACCGCGCTTCGTGAGCACGCCCTCATGCTGGGCGGTAAAGTCCTCTCCGACGACAGCGATCACTCGCACCGGAGTGAAGTAGCTCGCCGCAAGCGAGAAATGCGTCGCCGCACCGCCCAGACAATGGTCCACCGCACCATGCGGGGTCTCAATACTATCGAAAGCCACAGATCCTACAACAAGAATGGACATAAACTCCTTTTTCACACCAGTTAGTAATTTGACTTAGTAAAGCGGCTATTCACCTTATAAATACTTATCCAATAGAAGCGCCAACCGCTGCCGCGTCTCCGCGGGAATCGCTTTGGGATCGGTAAGAACTGCATATCTGAGCGCATCGACGCAGGCACATGTCCTCTGCGCAGGTATGGCTGCTACGGCAGCGCGAACCACCTTCGCCGCGTTATCGGCATTTTGATGAAGCACTGCCACGATCTGATCGATTGTGACATCGTCGTGGCCTTCACGCCAGCAATCGTAGTCCGTCACCATCGCCATCGTTGCGTAACAAATCTCCGCCTCGCGGGCCAGCTTCGCCTCCTGCAGATTGGTCATCCCGATCACATCCGCGCCCCAGCTACGGTAGAGGTTCGACTCTGCGCGGGTCGAAAACTGAGGCCCTTCCATGCAGACATAGATGCCGCCATTTTTTCCGACAACTCCTACCGAAGCACACGCCTTCTCGAAGGCAGAGGCCACGGTCGCGCAGACCGGATCGCCAAAACCCACATGCGCCACAATGCCATCGCCGAAGAAGGTGGAGATACGAGCGAAGGTACGATCGATAAACTGGTCCGGCATTAAAAAATCCGTAGGCTTATGTTCTTCCTTTAGCGAGCCCACGGCAGAGACAGAAAGTATCCGCTCCACGCCCAGCAGCTTCATGCCAAAGATATTGGCGCGGAAGTTCAACTCGCTTGGCAGCAGCCGATGCCCGCGCCCATGCCGCGCCAGAAAAGCAACCTGACGGCCCTCAAGTTCGCCGAGAACAAAAGCGTCCGAAGGTGAGCCGAACGGCGTCTCCACCAGCTCCTCGCGCATATTCGTAAGTCCCGGCATAGCATACAAGCCGCTGCCGCCAATGATTCCAATCTCTGCCTTCTTCAAGTGCCATGCTCCTTTTACCGAACGCTGCTCGGATGACCTTCAAAAGTATATCGTTGCAAGCCAGTCGCTCGAATCATCCCAAACGACGACAGCGTATGCGACAGTCCCAGCGACAGCTCCTGCGGCTGCGTACCGGCGAGTTGCAACGGCCCTTCCGGCTGCGCGCTTACGATCTGGTCCCGCAGTTTCCGTGCCAACGGAAGCTCGAAGCCCTCACTGACAAAGACGCCTGTTCCCGAAATAGAAAGCAGAACATCGCCCTCGTTCGTCGAATAAATCTGCTCACCTTCATTCGTCTCATCCTGCGAACGTCGCACAACATCGGAGTATTTTCGGGGTATCTGGGCGGCATAGACCCGTAAAAACGACCGGGCCGAGGCCGCATTCTTCCACTGCGAGTAATAGAGCAACCCAATCGAAGCCGTTGACTCCTTCTCAGCCTCAGTCACAGCCGATTTGCGTTGCGCCGCATAATAAACGCCACCAGCCCACTTTGGCGCCAGCGCGGTCGCTATCTGCTGACCGCCAAAAAGCTCAGTCAGCATACGCACATCCAGCTCGCCCATCACCCCCACGTCATAGGGCGTGTACTCCACATCCAGCAAAGGGTGAATATCCGGAAGGCGCAGCACTGGCACGGGCATATGGGCCATATAAGCCTTGGGGTTCATAATCTCGAAGCTCGAAGACGGCGGATTCTCCAGCACATCCGCAAAGGCCGCCTTCGCTCCCTTTTTCACCAGAATCGCCTGTTCAAAGCTCAGTCCGTCCGTGTAGGGAAACAGCAGCGATTCCTGCAATAGCAGCGGAGCCCTCGCCATCACCGGCGAACCGCTTGAGTCCGAAGCCATGTCCTTGAGCTTATCTCCCAGCTCTGGCGCATCGGCAAGCGTCTTTCCTGTTGGCCGCAGCGAGTAGTCGACAAACACAGCCATCGCCTGTCCTTCAGCGACTGCATCGCGAGCGGTATCAGCTTCATCCGTCTGCAGGTGTTGATTGTCCTCCTGCACATTGTGCGCCGTGCCTTCCTGGCTCACATCAGACCACTTCGTCAGCCCCACCCTCTGGTCCTGCAGGGCATGAGTCAGTTCATGCGCCAGCACCGGCTTTTGATCGTCCGGCTGTATCCAGTCCAGCAGATTCACCGTCTTCGTCTTGTTGTCGTAGAAGCCTGCAATCTGCTCCGTCAGCAGGGAGAGCAGAAACGGGCGGAGATGAAAGTCGCGGTCAAGCAGCCCAAACTTCTTCAAAACAACCTCGGAGCGCTCCATCCGCTTGGTGCCTTCATCTCCATCAAATTTCTTCTTCAGATATCGATTGATCTGATCCCGTGAGATCAGCTTCCTCTTCACGCTATGCTCAATGGGCAACTTCGAGTCGCTGCTGACAAAGCCCAGAATCTCATCGACAGACCGAAAAAGCTCCTTCGCCTGGGCCTTCGTCATCGGTGCCTGCATCGTCGCGGGAGCTTGCTGCTGTTGCTCCGCCGGAGCCGACGCCTGCCCTGCGAATCCCACACAGGGAACCATGCAAATTGCAATGGCCGCAAGCCACCCCACCAAAATCCCACCGCTTCCGCTAAGTCCTTGCCGCAACCTCAACCTCCGCATTTCACCGCTATAATCAAGTGTACGCAGAGTTTCACCCTACCGTCCGCTATGTCCCTTCTAGCCCATTCCGATATCGGCCCATCGCAAGCGCCGGACTCCGCCGTTCAGCTCGCCACCCTGCTTCGAGAAGCCGGAATCTCGCCGCTCGACAGCACAGGCTGGATACGCGTCACCGGCAAAGACCGCGTCCGCTGGCTCAACGGCATGGTCACTAACTCCATTCAGGACCTGCAGACAGGCAAAGGCTGCTACAACTTCCTGCTCAGCGTTCAGGGCCGCATTCAGGGCGATGCCTACATCTTTGCCGAACCCGACGCTCTGCTCCTCGAAACAGCGTCCGAGCAGATTCCCGCTCTCATGGCTCTACTCGATCGCTTCATCATCATGGACGACGTAGAGTTAGCAGACAATAGCAGCGTCCAATCTGGTCTGCAGCTTTCCGGGCCGAAAGCTGCATCGTTGCTGGAACATATCGGCCTCCCCGTCGCATCTTTCGCGGAACTTGAGATGCAGCACACGTCCTGGAACTCCGCAGACGTCACCATCATCCACGCTTACAGTCCTTTGGTTCCCCGCTTCGAGCTCTGGACACAGCCAGCCACAGCCGAAGCCCTGTCGCAGGCTCTGCTAGACGCAGGAGCCGTCGCCTGCGATTTGCAGAGTCAGGAATGGCTGCGCCTGCTCGAAGGAACACCTCGCTACCACACCGATATACGCGATCGTGAGCTTCCGCAAGAAACGGGACAAACCCGCGCGCTGCACTTTTCCAAGGGCTGCTACCTCGGTCAAGAGATCGTCGAGCGCATCCGCTCCCGCGGCAACGTGCATCGCGTCTTCACAGCCTTCCGCCTCGAAGGATCGCTCCCCAACCCCGGCACACCGCTGGAAGCCGATGACAAACAAGTAGGCGAGCTAACCAGCGTTACAGCAATTCCGCTACCTGCCGTCTCCGAGAATAGAATGCAACTAGGCCTCGGATATGTCCGCCGTGAGGCGCTGGAGCGCAACCTTCTGCTTCAATATCCCGGCGGCACCGCATTACCCGTTTCCCTTCCATTTACGACCGCTGAAGCCCTCCGGCCCGAACCGGCATCTGAATCTTCTAAGAGAGTGTAACCAATGTCCGAGCAGAACAAACCCTTTGTCGTCACCGATCGCCGCAAGTTCACCTCCGAGGGCGAACTACGTCCTGACGCCGACCCTTCACCAGAGAGAGAGCGCCACGATCCTCCAGCGGCCCAAGCGCCGATAGCTGTCGAGCCGACTCCCGCCGCGCCACAGGAGGCCGCACCGGCAGACGAACCGCCGCCTCTCACAGCAGAACAATCCGATCAGGCCCGCACCGCCTACCAGGCAACCGCTGACCGTCTCGACACTGCCATCCGCGCCGCGAATCCCGGCATGGAGCACCCGCCGGAGATGAGCTTCGAACAGATCGTCCACTCCGTGTACATGACGGCCATCATGCAGCTTGGTGGCGCCACACCCGAAGGCCAACAACCCCAGGTGGATCTCATGGGCGCTCGGCAGAGCGTCGACATGCTCGGCGTCCTCGCCGAAAAGACCAAGGGCAACCTCACCCCCGAAGAGGCCCGCCTGCTCGACAACGCGCTCTTCGAGCTTCGCATGGGCTTCCTCGAAATTACCCAGGCCCTGGCACGCTCCGCCGCGGCAAAAGCCCCCGGCTCCGGCACGGCTCCCGGCCGGCCAAGCATCGTCCGCTAAACGATGGAGGCCACGCTCACCTTTCTCGGCAGCGGCACATCCATGGGTGTGCCAACGCTGGGCTGCGACTGCGCCGTCTGCACCTCGGCCATGTCTCCCACTGGCGATCCACGCAATCGTCGCACGCGTCCCTCTGTCCGTCTTGTCTACAACGACCACACCGTTGTCATCGACACAGGTCCCGACTTTCACACTCAGGCCCTGCGCGAGGGAGTCCGTCGCCTCGATGCCGTTCTCTACACCCACGGCCACGCCGATCACGTCATGGGTTTTGACGATCTCCGCCCGCTCAGCTTTTATGCCAAGGGCAATCTTCCCATCTACGCGGACGATGCAACAGCAAACGACATCGAACGAATCTTTGAATACACCTTCCGTAAGGAAGACCGCTACCCCACCAGCGCCCGCGTGGAGACGCATCGTATCGACCCCACTCCCGGCGCAGGCTTCGATCTTTTCGGAGCCTGTTTTCGCCGCATCCCGGTCACGCATGGCCACCAGCAAATTACGGGCTATCGCTTCGGCAGCGCCGCCTATCTCACCGACATGAGCGACATTCCCGAAGAGAGCATGCCTCTCCTTCAGAATCTGGATGTACTCATTCTCGACGCTCTGCGCCGCGATCCCCACTCCAGCCACTCGCATCTGGAAAAATCCGTCGCCTTCGTCGAACAGCTCAAGCCTCGCCGCGCCTTCTTCACCCACATGAGCCACGATCTCGACCACGCAGCCACGGAAGCCATCCTTCCACCCCACATCCGTCTCGCCTACGACGGCCTACAGATCACCTTCGAGATTGCCTGATGAAGATCTACCGACATCTCTCGGAAATTCCCGCGAACTTCGGCCCCTCGATCGCCACGATCGGAAACTTTGATGGCGTGCATCGCGGACACCGCTGTGTCATCGCCGAAGTCGTTGAACGCGCCCGCTCTCTTGGAATCAACTCCGTCGGCATCACGTTCGATCCGCATCCCGCACGAATTCTTCGCCCTCAGTCTCGCCAGCCTCTCATTACTCCATTACCCCAAAAGCTTGAACTGCTCGCGGACACCGGCCTGGATGCACTCTTAGTGCTGCCTTTCACCAATGACTTCTCGCGCATGACGGCACGCACCTTCGCCACCGAAGTCTTGCAGCAGGCCCTCCATGTGACCGAGTTGCACGAAGGTGAAAACTTCCGCTTCGGTTATCAGGCTGAAGCCGGTGTTGATAACCTCGATTTGCTCGGCAAGAAGCTCGGTTTCAATCTGCGCGTCTATGCATCTCAGATCATTCGCAAACAAGCCGTCTCCTCCAGCCGCATCCGGCAGCTCATCGCAGAAGGAGATGTCAGCCACACACGCGCTCTTCTCGGCCGCCCCTTCGCTATCACAACAACGCCGGCCTCTGGGCGTGGCTACGGCACCCGCTACACCGTTCCCACCATCAATCTGGCGTCCTATCCTGAGTTGCTGCCGGCAAACGGTGTCTACATCACGACCCTTACAGTTGGCACGGGATCATCGCAGGAGACCTTTGACGCCGTAACTAACGTCGGCAACCGCCCCACCTTCGGCGCGGACTCATTCGCCGTGGAATCCCACCTGCTCAACTTCCATCCAATTGAATTAACCGAGCAGACACCCTTGACGCTGACTTTCCTGCGACGTATCCGCTCTGAGATGCGCTTCCCCAATCCTGAAGCCCTGCGCGAACAGATAGGCAAGGACGTCCTCAAGGCCCGTCGCTATTTCACTTTCTGCCGCGCGGTGGCTTCGAAACCCAGAAGCTCTGGGGCTCAACATATTTTGTTGGCGCCGTAGTCCCTTTCACTTTGCTTCCCGCTGCAGGCGCATTTGGAACAGCCGGAGTCTTCGGCACATCCGTTTTCACAGGAGCCTCACCCACTCGCTGATTCAGAGGCACATCCGGCGTCTTCTTTGGCGCACTCGCACCGGCGAACTCTTCGTTCGGCGTATTGGCAATCGCCACTCGCATGAAATCCATCCACATGGGCAACGCCGCCCGTGCGCCAGTCTCCTTCTCGCCGAGCGATTCCCGATTATCGAATCCAATCCACGTTCCACAAGTCACCGAAGGAGAGAACCCGATATACCAGGCGTCCGTATAGTTATTCGTCGTTCCCGTTTTACCGCCAAAGGGATGGTTGAGCTGCCTAGCCGCCGCACCTGTTCCCGCTTGCACATTCGCTTGCAACAACTGCATCATCTCGCGTGCGGTGTCGACCGAAATCACCTCGTTCATCTGAGGAGCCTTCTCATCGAGCGGTAGCCCATTCGCCTGGATGACCTTGCGAATATAGTGCGGCTCAATGCGGATACCATCATTCGGAAACACACTGTAGGCCCCTACCTGCTCATACAACGTAATATCCGCTGCGCCAATAGCCACCGGCAAAAACGCCGACATATCGCTTGTGACGCCAAAGCGGTGCGCGGTCTCGATCACCTTTCGGATGCCATACTTGTAAGCCAGCTTCAACGCAGGAATATTCCGCGACTCGGCAAAGGCGCTGGTAAGCGTCATCGCCCCGCGATAGTCCCTCTCATAGTTATGCGGGGTATACGGTCCGCTCGGCGTCGGAAAAGTAGTCGGCCCATCCACGATGATGTCTGTCGGTTTCGCACCCGCTTCCATCGCCGTCGTATACACATACGGCTTGAACGACGATCCCGCCTGGCGCTCTGCCTGGGTCGCTCGATTGAACTGCGACAACGCAAAGTCACGCCCACCCACCATCGCCACAACCTCACCCGTTGCGTTGTCCACCGCCATCAGGGATGCCTGCGCGCCTGAATCCTGCTGCAGCGAAGCGCGCAGCGTTCCGTCCGGCCGGGTCCCCTCAATCCGGACATAGACAATATCGCCATTGCGCAAAAAACTGTCTCCATCCACATTCTGCGTCCACACCCAGTCTTCCGGCGTCAATACAGCCTGCTGTTTCCCAAGCTTCACCACCACTCGTTTCGCCGAAACCGTCGTTACCACCCCATGAACGTAGCTCCCCTTAGCCATCGATTCCACCCAGTCAGGATGCTGATAACTCTCCATGTCCATTCCTGAGAGCACCACATTCCGCAGATCCCCCTTCCATCCCTCCCGGCGTTCATAGGTTGCCGTGCCATCCAGCACAGCTTTGTTCGCAACCGCCTGAAGACCGAGATCCAGCGTCGTATACACGCGTAAACCCGCTCCGTGTACCTCCTCAACGCCGTACTCCTTCTCCAGTTGCCGCCGCACCTCCTCGACAAAGTAAGGCGCCACACTATTCGCCGGGGCCTCAAGGTGCAGCCCCAGCGGCGCATTCTTCGCGGCCTGCGCCTGCGCCCGCGTAATCTTGCCGTCCTGCAGCATCTCGTTGAGCACCAGGTTCCGCCGCTTCAACGCACGTTCCGGATACTTCACCGGCGAGTAATATTCCGGCCCCTTCGGCAGCGCAGCCAACAGCGCGGCTTCCGGTAAGGTCAAGTCCCGCGCATGTTTGCTGAAGTAATACTCCGACCCCGCCTCAAACCCATACGTCCCACGCCCGAGATAGATCTGGTTCGCATACAGTTCAAAGATCTGCTGTTTCGTAAACCGCCGCTCGATCTGCATCGAAAGAAAGATCTCCTGCAGCTTGCGGCCATACGTCTTTTCTGACGAAAGAAAGAGGTTCCTCGCCAATTGCATCGTTATCGTGGATGCGCCCTGCGCCCGCTCATTCTCATGCAGATCGCGATAGGCCGCCTCCACCGCCCGCACAAGATTCACGCCCCAGTTACTCTCAAAGCTCTTGTCTTCAATCGAGATGATCGCCTGCCGCAGCAGCGGCGAAAACTGCGCATACGGCACGACGATACGGCGCTCCAACGCAAAAGATCCGAAGACCTTTCCGTGAACATCCAGCAGTTCGGTCGTAGTATTAGGGTGGTATCGCGCAAGATCCGCCATCTGCGGCAAATTGATGGAGTAGATCAGCATCAAGCCGCACATCGCGCCGAAGATCGCCGACGCAGCCAACAGCGCAAAGAAGGTCATCCGTCTGGCTATTCGGCGGCTGGAATAGTCCGGCCCATTCAGCGTAACGCGGCGTATAATCCGCCGCCATGTCGGTTCAGTTTCGACCTCCGGAGGCCGAGGTCCACGGCTGAATGAGCTCTGCACGACCCATTAACGGTAGCACGGCCAGCCTCGTAATCGTGGCTGGCCGTCATTTTGTGATCAAAGGCATCAACAACTATTTTCGTGAAAATGTCAGGCGGCTTTACTCTTCAACAGATCGAGCGCCTTGGTAAGCTGTTCATCTACAGTGACTGCGGGCTTCGGAGTCACCGGCTTGCTCGCGGACGTCTCATCATCATCGCCTTCATCTTCGTCAGGGATATTCGAAGCTACCAGCACTCCCGGAGTGACCGCGTCATCCTGCAGCTTCTTCCCCGAAGGCGATTCATACTTCGCAACCGTAAGAATCACTGCCGCTCCATCCGGCAATTCAAACGTCTTCTGTTGCGCACCTTCACCAAAGGTCCGCTCTCCCACCAGGTCCGCGCGCTTGTTGTCCAGCAACGCAGCCGCCACCAGCTCTGCCGGGCCAGACGTGCCGCGATTCACCAGCACCACCACAGGCGCCGTCGCGTTGATGGTCTTCGAGGCATCAACCGAGAAGGTCTGCTTCTCCACCTTTTGCCCCTCAAGCATAGCGATGGTTCCACTCGGAAGCAGGAAATTCGCCAGTCTTATGGCATCCGGCATGTCTCCGCCGGCAACATCCCGCAGGTCGAGCAGCACCTTCTTGTTTCCGGCCTTCTGCATTCCCTTCAGCTTCTGCTCTACCTGTTGCACATGCTCATGGTCCAGTACGTCCGGCTTCAAATATAGAATCGACGAGTTCTCATACATCGTCTCAGCAACCGCCGGATAGGTCACCACAGTACGCGTCAGCGTCAACTTGTCCGGCGCCGCTTTCCGGGGTCGCACGATGGAGACCGTCAACTCACTCCCGGGCTGCCCCTCCAGCAGCAGACGAATCGTGGCCAGCGACAGATCGCGCGTATCCTGTGCGCCAATCGCTTCGATAATGTCGCCATCGTTCAAATTGGCCTTGTCCGCCGGGCTACCCGGAACCACAGACACTACCGTCGCATAGCCAAACCGCTTCGAAACATTGATGCCCACCTGCGCCTTGCCGCCCTTATCGGCCTTGTAGACCTTGTACTCTTCAGGCGTCAAATAGCTCGAATCCGCATCCAGCGACTCGAGCAACCCGCGCATCGCGCCATTGGTCACGGTGCCGATATTGGGGTCCACAACGTAGTCCGTCTGGATATGCCGCAATACCTCGCTGTAAACATTGATCTGGTTGTATGCGCCATCCTGATCCGTTGCCGCACTGACTCCGCTGGAATTCACACCCAGGAAAACGGTCAGCACCAGCACAACCGAAACAACAAGCAGCAGGATCTTCGAAATCTTAGGCATAAGGCGAAACAATCTCCACGGGCATCGGATGAAACAGGGATTAGACGCTCCCCACTACCGAAATGATACTCTCGTACGAAGATTGCGTGACACTGTGGTCGTACTACATTTGGTGGCGGTGGGCAGGATCGAACTGCCGACCTACGGGTTATGAGTCCGTCGCTCTAACCATCTGAGCTACACCGCCCTTATGTTGTATTGGCTGCACCAGGCAGGAAGCGTCGCGCGACGATAAGTCAGACCAGTTTAGGAGAACCGTCGCGGCACAGCCAGTTCCAATCATACTTGATTCGCGCCAGAGCGAAAAGCAGGCACCAACCGTTCTCGGCGTCATTCCTGCGCGCCTGGCTTCAACCAGGCTCGCCCGAAAAGTCCTTCGCCCCATCGCCGGAAAACCCATGCTTCGTTGGGTTTACGAAGCCGCAAAAGCCTGCCCTCAACTCAACGACGTTCTCATCGCCACCGACTCCGCCGAAGTAGCAGAACTCTGTGAGCGCAGCGGCTGGTCCTTTCAGCTCACCTCGCCCGATCTCCCCAGCGGCACCGACCGCATCCACGCCGTCTCCCAGCTCATCCATGCGGACATCTACGTCAACATCCAGGGCGACGAACCTCTCCTGAAACCCGAACACATCGCCGCCCTCCTCCGCCCCTTCGACCGCCCCCAAGTCGAGGTCTCCACCCTGAAGGTCCTCTGCACCGCCGAGAACATCGCCAACCCGAACGCAGTCAAGGTAGTCACCGCAGCCGATGGCCGAGCCCTCTACTTCTCCCGCGCCACCATCCCCTACGACCGCGACAATGCGGGGCCGCAATACTGGAAGCACATCGGTCTCTACGCCTACCGCAAGAGTGCCCTCGAACGTTTCCCCACTCTTCCCGCCAGCATCCTCGAACAGACCGAACGGCTCGAACAACTACGCTTCCTCGAAAACGGCATCCACCTCTACGTCGAACCCACCGACTTCGACACCATCGGCGTCGATACTGAAGACGACCTGAAGCGCGTCGAAGTCCTTCTCCAGAAATAGTCCTTAATGAGATGCCTCTGAAGACGGCAGCGACTGGGTCTCCTGCAGATATTGAATGTATCCAAGCAGCGCTCCCCAGTGATAAAACCGGTCACTGCTGCGCACATCATCCCCTATACCAGTCATGCCGTTATAGTTCTCATGCACGTGCCCATTCTCTTTCCATTCCTTGAGAAAGAGATCGTAAGATTTTTGTGCGAACTGGCGCGAAACCTCCGGATTGTCATAATTACGCAACCCAAGGTACACCAGATAATTCATAGGCCCCCATATGCGTCCGCGCCAGTAATCCTGATCTCTAAAGGCAGGATCATCGCGTGCAATGGAAGGAATGACCCACTCACCCCAAAACTCTTTCGGGTTCAGCAAATGCTTCCTGATCATGACCTCAGCCTGTTGCGGTGTCGCTGCCCTGGCGAGCAATGGATAAAAGTTAGTCGGCGAAAGTCGATCACTGAACTTGCCCGTGTGCAGGTCTTTGTTCAAAAATATGCCGGCACCATTACTCCACAAGGTCGCCAGCTTTGCGCGATAGCGTGTGGCTCGTTCACGAATCTCTTTCGCTGCATCAGCCTCACCCAGGCCATCGGCAATCGTTGCCAGCGCGTCACAATCTGCGATGTACATGCTCATCAGGCCAACGTCTGCGATCTCCAACTTGTGCGTGGCCGCGTTATAAGTCGTGCTGTCATACATAGGACTGTTGTCCAGACCGGATTCGAGAATAGCGCCCCCACGCGTTCCCCGCGAACTATCGTCCAGATTGGCTGGCGCATTCCCACCATCGCTTCCCCAGGTCAGATAACCCTGAATATCGCGATCTTCAGCCCACCAGCGATTCCACCGCAGCAAAGGCGCAAAGGCTTCCTGCAGAAACCAGCGATCATGGAACCGTTGATAAAGTCCAAGCACGGTGATCGACCCCACAGGAGGCTCAGACCGGTCAGAGCTCTTCCAGCCACCCGAACGAGCATAGTTAGGCACAAAGCCCTGTTCTGTCTCGCCGCGCAATGTCTCAATCGCATCGGCATACGCCAGATCGCGGTCGCCAGTGGATGCCATCGTAGCGGCAAAAAACGTATCCCAATCGAAGATCACATAGCCGCCCCAGCCAACGCTCCACACCCGGCTCACCGGAGAGGTCACGCGGCGTTCTTCCGGCTCATAAATCGTGTCCCACCCCAGAACAGTCTGAATCGCATCCAATACATCAGCGGTCTTCGCATCTTTAGCGGTAGATTGCGCATAGGCCTGGCGGCCGCGTTCAATGATCGCCCGAATCTTCTCGATAGGAAGTGATGTGCCAGTGCTGACTCCGACTGGTTGAATAAAGTCTGTTGAGAAATAAGGACCACCCACTGGCAGGTTCACATCTTCTCGCGCCGCGCCGTACTTGCCGCGCTGCGATCCATCTTCACACGTGCAATACACCGCAACAGCATGAGGGCCGCCATGCGCTTCGATTCGTCCGGCCACTTTCAAAGCACTCCCGGGCCGGTCCCACAGATAGTTCACCGAAAAGACAAGGGTTGCCGGAAGCGCGGACTGGGGCCGGGACGCTGGCAGCGGTGTCGCAAGCATCACCAGATTGTCGCCATCGTGGCCCGTCTGAAGGCGCAGAGCGTGTCCCTTCCACGAAAGCCGCAGGTCTGTGTAACCGCCATCCCACGAATGCGGCCCGGGAAAGACCTGTTCTGCATCCGGCGTCAGTCTGCCTATCAATGCGTCCCCTAAAAATGCATCTCCGCCTTCCGTGGTATTGTGCTTCAGCACAACGTGGATGGCCAATCCCTCAGGCAGCAGCACCTGAGTCGTCACGCTATGGACGTCCCAGGTATTCCATCCGGTCGCCAGCCGCTTCTGCAGTTGCTGATATTGAGCGGAGCCCGGAGCCACGGCTGGTTGCGCCGCGCTTCGAGATATCTTTGGCAACGTAACCGAAGGAGGGTTCTGCCCCTCAGTCTTCGACTGGCCCAAAGCAAGGATGGATGCGGCAGTAAGAACGATCGCGGCAGACCAGACTGCGCCAAGCTTCGTCATAAATCCTTCCGAGAGACAATATCTTTCAGCAAACAGGCGAGACGCTTCCGCAGTCGGCGTCCGAACGGCAAACCACATGCGGAAAATCTCAATTGACGATAACAGGGATCTCCGTCAACAGAAGCAGAATAACCTGCACAGTTGCTGTTCAGATTCCGGCCAGGTCAGCCGACAGAAGTAAACCGCAGATCCAGCCCGCCCGCTTTAGTCACCACGGTCAATTCATCCAACGAAGGCACCACCCAGTCTGCCTCATTCAACTCCTCCACCGAGTGCGTCCCCAAGACCGCAAGCACCCGTCCTCCAGCCGCTTTCCCAGCGCCCACTCCCGAAGGCGCATCTTCAATCACAACGCATTCTTCAGGTCGCAATCCAAGCAGCGCAGCTCCCCGCCGATATGGCTCGGGGTCAGGCTTGCCGCGCTCCACCATATCGCCGCTGATGATTCGCTCCGGAATCGGCAGCCCAGCCGTCTTCAGCCGTCCCAGCAGCAGACGTCGCGTCGCTGAAGTCACAATGGCCCATCGCTCCAGCGGAAGACTCTCCAGCAGTTTCTTTACCCCTGGTAGCACGGTCAGATCGGCCATGTCCTCCATCTCAATGTCTTCAATCACCCGCAGCGCCTCTTCAGCGTCAACATCTGGCCGCAGCGACTTGATGATCTCGATGGCCCTCATTCCATGCGGAACGTCATAGGTCTCTGCATTCGGGACATCGTAAATCTCAGCCCACTGCCGCCAGCACCGCACAACCGAACCAATGGAGCTGACCAGCACTCCATCCATATCAAACAAAATTCCCTTGGCCTCAACGCAAATCCGCTTGCTCAAACAGCACTCCCCTGCAACACAAACCTTTGCGCCGCCGCCAATACCTTCGCTACCGACTCGACCGAACAGCTCTCGCAATACACGCGCAGCAGTGGCTCCGTGCCTGAAGCGCGCAGCAACAGCCATGTCTCCGCGGCATTCGCCCTGCCTGCACAATCCGTATTCTCAAGGAAGAACTTGACCCCATCCATCGTCTCCACTCGAAGCACCTTCATCCCGGCAATCTCCGCCACCCCAGCCTTCGCTCGCGCAATCGCAGATTGCTTGACCACCTCATCGAGGTGCATATCCACGCGTCCATACTGGTGCTCGCCGAACTCCTCCTGCAACGCAGCGACCAGCTCGCCAAGCGTCTTTCTCTCGTCTGCCATCACGTTCGCCAACAGCAATGAGTTCAGCATCCCGTCGCGCTCCGGCAAATGACAACTGATCCCCACACCACCCGACTCCTCACCGCCAATCAGGATCTCCTGCTCTAGCATCAATTCGCAGACATACTTGAAGCCAATGCCATGCTCATGCAAACGCCGCCCATACTTTGCCGAGATACGATCGATCATCTTGGTCGTATTGAAGGCCCGTGTTACATCGCCCGGCCACTTCTTCCGCTCCAGCAGCCATTTCAACAGCATAGAGAATATCTTGTGCGCGTCCACAACATTGCCATGCTCATCCACAGCGCCGATGCGGTCGGCGTCACCATCCGTAATCAGCCCCGCATCGCAATGTTCCGCGACGACTACTTTTTGCGTCTCCTGAATGTTAGGCAGAATCGGCTCGGGATTAATTCCCGGAAACGCGGGGTTTATCTCGTTCCGAATCTCCACAAACGGCACACCTGCCTGTGAAAAAATTCCCGCAACCACTCCCCGACCTGCGCCATACATCACGTCGATCAAAAACCTATATCCCGACGCCCGAATCGCATTCAGATCGACAAACCGCGCAATCGCCGCAACATACTCTCGATTGAAGTCCACCTCTTCAATCGCTGACGGCGTCGCGCTCTTCGCCAAAGGCTTTCCTAGATAGCTCTCAATCGAAGCCATGATGGAAGGCTTACCCGACCCGCCATAGCTCGCCTTGTACTTCACGCCATTCCACTCTGCCGGATTATGGCTGGACGTAATCATCACGCCGCCCGCCGCCTTCCGCTCCCGCACCGCATAGGAGAGGGCAGGCGTAGGAGTAATCTCCGCAGCCAGAGCTACAGGAATCCCTGCCCCCGCCAAAACCTCCGCAACTACCTTCGCAAACGAGCGCGAGCCAAACCGCGTGTCATAGGCAATGCAAACCCCGGCGGCTGCATCTTCATAAGCCAGCACATAGTTTGCAATCGCCGCCGCCGCCACGCGCACATTGGCATAGGTAAAGTCATCGGCGATGATGCCGCGCCACCCATCCGTCCCGAACTTCACCGCTGTCTCTGCCATCACTCCCGCCGCAATCTACTAAATTAAGTCTTCCCTACCAGCCTTCTTCAACTCTGCGACCACTTTGCCCACGTCCTGCGACCGCTCACGCGTAGTAATCAGCAACGCATCCTTCGTCTGCACAACCACCAGGTTGCTTACGCCAACCAGCGCAACCGCCTGTCCCGGCGCATACACATAATTTCCGCACGAATCGATCACCACCCGCGACGAAGCTGCTCCAAAGATATTTGCTATCGCCGCATCCTCACAGCCGCAATCCGCCTCGTACTCATGCAGCGCGTCCCAGCATCCAAGATCGTTCCACCCGAAGTCCCCCGGCAAACAGTAAATCTCAGATGCCAACTCACCCTTGGCCGAGCGCGGCTCCAACACAGCATAGTCGATGCTGATGTTCTCGCACTTCGGATACTCCTCCGCGAACACCCGCGCAAACTCGTCCGTTCCATACGCCGCGGCGATCTTTTCCAGCAGAGGAGCCATCGCCGGACAAAACTCTCGAATCGCCCCCGCCAGTGTCCGCGCACTCCACAGAAAGATTCCACCGTTCCATGCATAGTTCCCCGAAGCCACAAACTGCTCGGCTCGCACCTTATCCGGTTTTTCGGTAAACCGCTTCACCCTCCGCGAAGCAATTCCATCCGACCCTTCAGCGACAACCGAGCCTAGTTCGACATAGCCGTAACCAGTCTCCGCGCGGGTCGGTGGCACTCCCAGCACCACGATCCTGTCCCCACTCGCCGCCAGAGCAATCCCCGCGCGAACGACCTCGGCAAACCGTGCCGCATTTTTCACCACGTGGTCCGAAGGAAACACCCCGATGACCGCCTCAGGCTCGGTCTTTTCCAGCAAAAATGCCGCCAGCGCACACGCCGGAGCCGTATTCCTCGCGGCAGGCTCGCTCAGGATGTGTTCTCGTGGAACCTTCGGCAGCTGCTCCGCGATCACCTCATCCAGCAACTCATTCGTAATCACCCACACATCAGTTGCATCAGCCAGAGGCATCAGGCGCTCCAGCGTCTGCTGAATCATGGTCTTCTCGCCATCGAGAGCGAGCACCTGCTTCGCTTTGGCCTTTCGGCTCCGAGGCCAGAACCGCGTTCCACTGCCACCCGCAAGAATCACTGGAGCAAACCGCAAACCGTCGACTTCTATGGACATACAACCCCGTCTCAAGGAAAAGACCGCACCTTCAACCAAAGTGCGGTCCAGCCTCGAATTCTCAATTCACCAACTAGCCTAGCGTTGCAAAATACTCCCGCATCCGTTTCACACCCTCATCGATCACATCGTGCGAAACCGCATACGACAACCGAATGTGCTCATCCGTTCCAAACGCCTCGCCCGGAACAACGACGACATGCGCCTCGCTCAGCAGTTTTGCCGCCAGGTCCGAGGCTGACTTCACTCCGCCCTTGCCGATAAAGTTCTTCACATTCGGATAGACATAAAATGCTCCCTGCGGCACCGTGCACGTCAGCCCGGGAATCGTTTTGAAGCCATCCAGCACCTGGTCGCGCAGCTTGATGTAGTCAGCGCGCATCTCCGACACACATGCCTGCGATCCGCTTACCGCCGCAATCGACGCCCGCTGCACCATGCTCGCCGTATTCGAAGTGCTCTGCGACTGCAGCTTGCTCATCGCCGCAATAATCGGCTTCGGCCCGAGCGCAAACCCCGCGCGCCAGCCGGTCATCGCATAGGTCTTCGACAGCGATCCCAGCACCACAACATGCTCCTTGCAGTCCGTAAACGATCCGCCGCTGACAATCTCGCCCGTAAAGTTCAGGTAGACATAGCACTCATCCAGCAGCACATAGATCTCATTCTTATGCGCCAACCGGACAATAGCCTCCAGATCCTCCGGCGATACCACCGCGCCCGAAGGATTCGACGGCGTATTCAAAACAATCGCCTTCGTCTTCGGTGTAATCGCGGCCTCGATCATCTTCGCCGTAACCCGGAAGTTCTCCGCCTCGTCGCTCTCCACCAGCACAACCTTGCCGCCGGCATACTGAATAATGTCCTTGAACGAAACCCAGTACGGCACCGGCAGTATCACCTCATCGCCATGGTCCACTAGCACCTGGATCGCATTGAACAACGCCAGCTTGCCACCCGTCGTAAACACGCACTCCTCCGGCGTATAGTTCGAGCCGAAGTCCGCCGCGTGACGGTCCACAATCGCCTTCCGAACCTCCGGAATCCCGGCAACGTTCGTATAGCGGGTAAAGTTCTTCTCAATGGCGTCGATTGCCGCGTCCTTGATGTGCCGCGGAGTCGCAAAGTGCGGCTCGCCCGCCCCAAAGTCCGCCAGGTTGACACCTTCCGACTTCAGCTTCAGCGCCGCCGCGGTGATCGCCATCGTCGCAGAAACTTCAATGCGGCCTATGCGGTCCGCAAATATCTTGGTAGCTGTTGTGCTCATACCTCTAGTTTGTCAGATTTACCCCGCAAGATAAAGCGTTCCCTGCCATTTATCGCCCAAATCCCAGTTGAGAGACCAATCAGGCCCTCCCCTCGCGCGCATCTTTCCAAATATCGATAGCCCCTTCCTGTGCATAACCATCGATGGCTTTCAACTCGGCATCCGTAAACTGTAGTTTCTGAACGGCATCGAGCGAGTTATCGAGCTGTTCCACATTCCGCGCTCCAATCAGCGCCGACGTAACCCGCTTGTCGCGAAGCACCCAGGCAATTGCCATCTGCGCCAGCGTCTGCCCGCGCCCCTGTGCGATGTCATTAAGCGCCCGCACACGCTTCAAATTCTCTTCCGTCAGAAAAGCCTTCTGCAGCGAACCTTCCGCCGCTGCGCGCGAGTTCTCCGGCACCCCATTCAGATACTTGCTCGAAAGCATCCCCTGAGCCAGCGGTGAAAACGCAATGCAACCCACACCCAATTCCTCCAGCGTGTCGAGCAGCCCCTTCTCTACCCACCGGTTCAGCATCGAGTACGACGGTTGATGAATCAGCAACGGCACGCCCTCGCTCTTTAAAATCTTTGCTGCCTCCCGCGTCCGCTCCGGACTATACGACGAGATCCCCACATATAAAGCCTTACCCTGCCGTACCGCCTGCACAAGCGCTCCCATCGTCTCTTCCAGAGGCACATCCATCGTCGGACGGTGCGAGTAGAAGATATCGACATACTCAAGCCCCATACGATGCAGGCTTTCCTCCAGAGACGCCAGCAGATACTTCCGCGATCCGCCATCGCCATAAGGTCCCGGCCACATGTCCCATCCCGCCTTCGACGAGATCAGCAACTCATTCCGATGACCACCAAAATCCTTCCGCAAAATAGTGCCGAAGTTTTCCTCAGCCGATCCATACGGCGGCCCATAGTTATTCGCCAGATCGAAGTGCGTCACCCCACGATCAAAGGCTCGCCGAATCATCGCTCGGCCAGTCTCGAAGGAGTCAACGCCGCCGAAGTTCTGCCACAGCCCAAGCGATACCGGTGGCAGCACAATCCCCGACCGTCCGCACCGCCGAAACTGCGCCCCGTCATACCGCTTTGCATCGGCTACATAACTCATCCGCACACCCTTTCGTTCTATGGATATCGCCGCGAACTCACCTAATCGCAGCTTCACAAAGTATGTCACAGCGAATTCGACCTCGTCCTAGGTCAAATGCCTCGAGTCTACCCATCTTTAATCTGCTTATAAGCCACGACCCGGCATCAGAAAACCTATCCTCCCAAAGTGGTGAAATATGGCCGAATATCGCCCCAATACCCGCCGATATCGAACGAAAGATACCCTATGTCCAAACCGCTGGATTTCAAACGTCATTGTAGTGGCGGACCATAATGCCCGCCCACAACCCATGATGGAGACTCCACTATGAACCTTTCGAACTCGGACACATTCCTTCCTCCCATCGAAAATCCCCATGGCCCGATGATGAAATTCGTCTACGCCATGACACGCCGGCAATTCGGCAAAGTGCTTACACCAGTAAAAGTAGTCTCCGCGCGAATGCCGCTTGCATTCGGCATGTTCTCTGCAAAGATCAGCAAGCTGGATAAAAAGCTGCAACTGCCGCCCGAGACCATGCTGCTCATCCGTGAACAGGTGGCACGCCTTAACGTCTGCCTCTTCTGCATGGATATCGGCCGTTCATTCACAATCAAAGCGTCGATGAATGAAGCCAAATTCGATGCCCTGGAACAGTACAGCACAAACCCTCTCTTCACCGACGCAGAACGCGCAGCGCTGGACTACGTGACAGAGCTGACAAGAGATAAAGATGTTAACCCGGCAACCTTTGCTCGCCTGTCCCACTATTACTCCGAGCGCCAGATCTGCGAGATCGTCTGGCTCGTTGCCAGCGAGCACTTTTACAACATGACGAATATCGGCCTGAACATTCACTCGGACATGCTCTGTGACATCAGCAGAAAAAAATAAATTCAGTGGCCAAAAGCGCGACTGTCCAAATTGGGCGATGCCGGGCGTCATCATAGTGGCGGACATACTGCCGCCTAAAACCCACGACGGAGGATTCACATGCAATATCTATTACTGCTCTACGTAAACGAAGCTGGTTTCGCCACGATGACGAAAGCTCAGCAAGAACAGGGACTGGCGGCCTATATGGCATACACAGAGGCGCTCACCAAAGCCAATGCCTACAAAGCCAGCAACCGCCTGCAACCAATCTCGACTGCTACCACTGTGCGTATCGCAGATGGAAAGTCGCAGGTTCTCGATGGTCCCTATGTGGACTCGAAGGAGCAGTTAGGCGGCTTCTTCCTCATCGACGTGCCCGATCTCGATGCTGCGCTCTCATGGGCGGCCCGTTGTCCGGCTGCAAGCCATGGTGTCGTTGAAGTGCGTCCCATCTGGAGCATGTAGGTGTGAGCTGCGACAGGATAAGTTTATGAACATCCACGAAGGCGATGCGCAGGCGCGTATCACGGCAGACGCGGTTGCGCGTCGCAGCTACGGCAAGCTCGTCGCCTTTCTCGCAACACACACACAGGATGTCGCCGCCGCCGAGGACGCGCTCTCAGAGGCGTTCGCGTCGGCGCTGGCAGATTGGCCGCGAAATGGCTGTCCCTCGAACCCCGAAGCCTGGCTGCTGACCGTCGCCCGGCGAAAGGCGATCGATGTGCACCGCGCACGACATCGGTACGAGATTGCCGCCGAACAGTTGCAGGTAATGGCGAAAGGGCTCGACGCCGCCGCGACCGCAGTGGAGATACCCGATCAGCGTCTTGCAATGATGTTCGCCTGCGCACACCCTGCAATCGATGCCGGCATTCGCGCACCATTAATTCTGCAGGTGGTGCTCGGGCTCGACGCGAAGACAATCGCATCGGCCTTCCTCACGTCGCCGTCGGCCATGGGCAAACGGCTCGTCCGCGCCAAGGACAAGATCCGGCAGGCCCGCATCCCATTCACCGTCCCCGAGCGTGAGGAGCTTCCCGACCGGCTCGAGACGATATTGGACGCCATCTACGCCGCCTTCACAGAAGGTTGGACCGACCCTGGCGGAACAGATGTCACTCGCCGCGATCTCACCGAAGAAGCCATGTTTCTGGCCCGGCTCGTAACCGAGCTGCTGCCGGAAGAGCCGGAGGCGCTGGGTCTGCTTGCACTCTTGCTCCATGCCGAAGCCCGACGCCGCGCACGGCGCAATCAGGATGGCGATTTCGTGCCGCTCGCCGAACAGGACCCGGCCTTGTGGGATTCGCAGATGATCGATGAGGCCGAGGCCCTGCTCCAGCGTGCCAGCACTCGCCGCTTCATTGGCCGCTATCAGTTGGAAGGCGCATTACAGTCGGCACATGTGGACCGCTGCCGCACAGGTCATGCCAACTGGGCAGAGGTGGTGCAGCTCTACGACGCGCTATTCGCAGTCGCTGGCTCACCCGTAGTCGCTATTAACCGTGCCCTGGCTATCGCGGAGATGCATGGCGTTGACGCCGCTCTCGACTCCATGCCACAGGTAGCCGACGACGTGCGGCTCGCCGAGTACCAACCTTACTGGGCTACACGCGCAGAGTTGTTAGCCAGGAAAGGGGCGCATAGTGAGGCTCGTGAGGCATACGAACTCGCAATCGGTCTCGAGCGCGACCCCGCTGTCCGCCGCTTCCTGCAGCAGCGGCAGTTGGCCTTGCCAGCTTGATCCCTCTCGTTTAAAAAGCGCCGTCTGCCAATGCACTCCATACGTCCGGCACCACGGTTACGCAACTACACACGCTTCCGCATCACCCAAGTAGTCATACACCGCACCCCCTGCACCACAGTAGTCTTCAAAGGGTCCACCAGCTCCCCACCCAACTCCTCTGTTAGTCGCGTCAGCAACGCCGCATCTACCAGATACCACTCCATCCCGCCCGGCATCAAAAACTTCCGTCCCGCTATTGGCTGAAAAGGCCGCTCAGTATCCATGCCAATCGTCGAAGCCAACCGGCAGAACAGCAGCCCACCCGGCTTCAGTACCCGCCACATCGCCCGTACCATCGCCTCAAACTGTGCATCATCTTTCGCAAAATGCAGCACCGCGTTCGAGATCACCACGTCCGCAAACCCATCAGGAAACGACATCGCCTCAACCGCTTCTACGCGAAAGTTCCCTGCCTCCAGTCTCGGCGTCAGTCTCGACGCCACCAACCTCACATGTTCTACGGCCTCGGCGCTCGCATCCACGCCAAATACCTCATAACCCTCGCGCAGCAGATACACCAGGTTCCGCCCGCCCCCGCATCCTGCATCGAGCACCCGCATCCCAGGCGCAATATTCCCCCGCAGCAACTGGTCGAACAAATAAATGTCGATATTCCCGAACTGCTCCACCAGCTTCGTCATAGACACCCGATAAATATCAGTAATCCGTCAGCTAAATCCGCGCCGGAACCTTGGCCTTCAACCGCTCCACCACCAGCGGCGGGACCAGCGCCGTCACATCCCCACCCAGTTGAAAGACGCCCTTGATCAGCCGCGAGCTGACATAGGTATATTTCTCCGCCGGCATCATGAACAGCGTCTCCAGCTCCGGATCGAGCTTCCGGTTCATCATTGCCATCTGGAACTCATATTCATAGTCCGAGATCGCCCGAATCCCCCGCAGCACCGCCTTCGCGCCCTGCTGCCGCGCAAAGTCCACCAGCAGCCCATCGAAGGTCATCACCGACACATTCCTGAACCCAGCCACCGCCTCGGCGATCATCTCCTCGCGCTCCGGAACGGTAAACAGCGGCGTGCCCTTCTCAGAGTTGCGCAGGATAGCCACCACCAGGTGGTCCACAATCTTCGCGCCCCGCGCAATCAGGTCAAGGTGCCCGTTCGTGAGCGGATCAAAGGTTCCCGGATAAATCGCCTTTACAGTGTGCATGACTTCCAAAGCATACTGTGCCTCAGCCGCGGAAGCCAACCAACCTCCCGTAAATCTTAAGGCTTTTTCCTCTACCGCAGAAAACGATACATCGGTAAGATGGTGTCGCATTCCAGATGACAATCTTCCCACCGAGTTTGGTACCCCTCTCGGCACAGGAGCATCCCCATGTCGCAGCTTTCTGATACCTTTCAACCCGAACCCCGGCCAACTGCCAACCCCGGCCCCCTCGGTCTTGCCGGCTTCGGCTTCACCACCGTCGTTCTCAGTTGCGTCAACGCCGGTCTCCTGTCTCACGAAGCCGTGCCCGTCGTTGTCCCCCTGGCCTTCGCTTACGGCGGCGTCGCGCAGATCATCGCCGGCATCCTCGAATTTCGCAACGGCAACACCTTCGGCATGGTCGCCTTTCTGTCGTACGGCCTCTTCTGGTGGTGGTTCGCCTTCCTCCAATGGACCATCGGCGCCGGTTGGCTCTCGCAGCCGCCCGCCTCAGCCGTGGCCTTCGTGCTGCTCATGTGGGGAGTCCTCACCTTCCTGCTCTGGATCGTGACCTTCCGCTTGAGCCTCGCGGTCTGGAGTGTCTTCCTGCTGCTCTGGATCACCTTCTTCTTCCTTGCGTTCGGAGATTTCGGCTACCTTGTCGGGAGCGTGAGCTGCGGCACCATTGGAGGATATATAGGCATCCTGACCGGCCTCGACGCCCTCGCCGTCGCCTTCATCGAGATACTCAACGCAACCGCCGGTCGTATCGTCATCTCTCTCGGCCGTCCCATCTTTCGTAACTAAGACGCACTTAAAAAGAGAAGCACCGGCATTGAAATCACCGGTGCTTCTCTTGAATTTTTCTCCGGCAATTTACTTCTTGCCAGAGCCTCGAACGATGTCCTTCGCCTGCGCCTCGCCGTTGACCGGAGCAGCCGGAACCTCGACCGCCGAGCTGGCCCCCGAGATTCCCAGCTTCTTTCGCAGTTCCGCATCCACACGGCCAAAGACGTCCTTATTTTCCTTGAGGAAGTTGCGGACATTCTCGCGACCCTGGCCGATGCGTTCGCCCTGATAGCTATACCACGCGCCGCTCTTATCGACGATATTGTGCAATACCGCCAGATCGAGCACATCCCCTTCGCGCGAAATCCCTTCGCCGTAAAGGATGTCGAACTCGGCATCGCGGAAGGGCGCGGCCACCTTGTTCTTCACAATCTTGACCTTGGTCCGCGAACCGACGACGCTGTCGCCGTCCTTCACCGCGCCGATGCGGCGGATGTCGATGCGGACGGAGGAGTAAAACTTTAACGCCTTGCCGCCGGTCGTCGTCTCCGGGTTGCCGAACATGACGCCGATCTTCTCGCGAATCTGGTTGATAAAGATCAAGCAAGTCCGCGACTTCGACACCGTTCCCGTCAGCTTCCGCAGCGCCTGGCTCATCAGCCGCGCCTGCAAGCCCATGTGCGAATCGCCCATCTCGCCATCGAGTTCGGCCTTCGGCACCAGCGCCGCTACCGAATCCACCACCAGCACATCGATCGCATTCGACCGAACCAGCGCCTCGACGATCTCCAGTGCCTGCTCGCCATAGTCCGGCTGGCTCACCAGCAGATTGTCGATATCGACGCCCAGCTTTCCTGCGTACGCAGGGTCGAGCGCGTGCTCCGCATCCACAAACGCCGCCAGGCCGCCTGCCTTCTGCGCCTCTGCAATGATTTGCAGCGTAATCGTCGTCTTACCCGAAGATTCCGGCCCAAAGATCTCGATGACGCGACCACGCGGCACCCCACCCACACCCAGCGCGGCATCAAAAGAGATCGACCCCGTAGAGATGACCGAGATCGGCACAACATCCTTCGACCCCAGTCGCATGATCGAACCCTTGCCAAACTGCTTTTCCAGCCCTGAAAGTGCCAACTCTATTGCCTTGCTACGATCATCTGCCACGTATGTCTCCTCGGGTAAAGTTCAAAGCGGATTCTAGCATCTAATTCATAAAAAGCAAATAAAAGGCGAAATGATAAGACTTATCCTGCAAAGAGATCATCCAATTCGAGCTCATCGGTAAAGGCAGATTTAGCCATCTCAAAGTTATAGGCACATAGCTCCTCACTTTGGATCATGAGCGCAAGCTCCACCATTCGAGACAAGTTATAGTTGTTTTCAAATTCAACTACGTCAATAATTTCCCCCGCCTCATCTAGGATCACTAAATGAAGATGGGATTGCTCTGCGGCATCGCAAATGATCGCCATATCTCCCATAGGATTCCAGAAAGTTTCATATGCCGCGTACGGCCGATTATTTGTCATTGGAGGAAACCACCAAAGCGCGAAAAAAATAGGCCCCGCACTCGTTCGAGCGGCACCACTGTTCAGCATCAATGAAAGAGGTGCGAGTTTCATCAGACTCTCAAAAAAAGACCGCTGCTCTTTGAGTACCAAAATGGTTTCGGGACCAACCTGGGGACTAAGAGTCGCCTTCATGATCGTCATTCCAATCTGAGCTATATCTAGATCAAAACCTCTCGCCTCAAAATGCGATCTAGAGCCCAATCGCGTGTCGCGCATCATTCCTCCTAACTTCAAGAGCAAACTCCACTAGGCAGTTATCGTTTCAGCAGGTCCACCGGCTCATAGACATCCTCAATCCTGAAATGTCCTGCCAGTGCGGGGTGGCGCTTTTCTACGGCTTTGTACATCTCCCAGGCGATGCGGCGGTAGCTGAAGTGGCCAGCGACCCCGGAGCGGAGTTCCGCAATGTAGAGGACTTCGGCGAAGTCCATCTTGAACATGGAGCGGCAGCGAGTACCAAGGGGAAGAACGTATTGCGCGGACTGCGCGGCTTCGGGTGCACCGGAGTCGCGGAGCTGGCGATAGGTAGCAAGAGCAGCGTCCATCGCGGCCTTGTAGGGGACTTCTAGATTGGCTTCGGCGAGAGTCGGCTGGCCGGGGCAGATGGGCTCTTCGTAGCCGTGGGCGTCGGTGAAGTTCTGGAGGAGCTGGACGCAGCGGCGATGGCGGTGCATGTCGCGGAAGCCGCCGATGTCCATGAGGATGTCGAAGCGCAGGGCCTGGCCGGCGGAAAATTCGCGCAAGAGTTCGTCGTGGCGGCCGCGATGACGGATGCCGAGGTCGATGATCTCGTTGCGTCGCGCCTCGCTGAGAGCCGAGACGTGGCGTTGAAGTTGCCGGTACGGATAGTGGCACTGGCCGTAGAGCAGCGTTGTCGCCAGGTCGACTTCGAGAGATCCGGCATCATCGACCAGGTCCACCAGCGGGGCCGTATCGATGGCCTCGCCGCACAGGAGGTCGGCCGCAGCCTGGCTCAACTCCTCGCGAGTCTGCATCTGATAGTCATTCACGGCGGCGTACTTCACCAGGGTGGGAGCCGTCCTCACCTCGCGGGTGAGCAGGGCGGCGGCGCGCTCGCCGAGCGCCGGATCGAGCGCGGCGATGTCT
>NFUO01000575.1 GCA_002197545.1 Acidobacteria subdivision 2 bacterium RH1 MAG20
GCCGCGCCGTACTTGAAGGTCATGTCCTGCAGTTCGCACTCGCCGCCGGCATCGCAGACCGGGCAATCGAGCGGATGGTTGGCGAGCACCAGTTCCAACATGCTTTTCCGCGCCTGTTTGATCTCGTCCGTTTCAGTTGAGACAATCATGCCTTCAGCAATCGGCGTCGTGCAGGCCGTCTGCAGCTTGGGCATTTTTTCAATGCGCACCAGGCACATGCGGCACGCCGCCTGCAAGGATAAGCCGGGGTAATAGCAAAAGGCGGGGATTTCGATGCCGACCTTCCGGCACGCCTCAATCAGCAGCGTGCCCGCGGGAGCGGTGAGTGTTTTACCGTCGACAGTAAGCGTTACATCAGCCATTCTTCAATCTCTCGCTCGCGATACGAACCTGTACTAGACGGCAACCAGTTCGGGCACCGTTGGTTGTGCCCCTGTGTGCTTCGCATATGGACAGGGCTTGCCATCCAGATGATCTTCAAATTCCTGCCGAAATTTATTCACGAAGGCAATCGTCGGCATCGCCGCCGCATCGCCCAGTGGGCAAAATGTTCGACCCAGCATGTTCTCGGCCAGGTAACGGATGTTATCGATGTCGCGTGCTTCTCCAGCTCCAGCGTGGAAGCGCGTCAGCGTCTTCTTCAGCCAGTCCGTGCCCTCGCGGCAGGGGATGCACCAGCCGCAGCTTTCATGCTGGTAAAACTTGATCGTACGCAACGCAAACTCGACCATGCAGACGGTTTCATCGAGCACCACGACGCCGCCTGAGCCTAACATGCTGCCCGCTTTGCCCACCTGGTCGAAGTCAAGACCGATATCGATTTCACTCGGCAGCAGAACCGGCGTTGACGATCCGCCTGGAACGACGGCCTTCAACCGGCGTCCGCCGCGAATGCCGCCGGCGACTTCATAAATCAATTTTTTCAGGTTGTAGCCCATCGGCAGCTCATACACGCCATTGCGCTCGGTATGGCCGCTGACGCAGAAGAGGCGCGTGCCGCCATTGCGTTCCGATCCCACCTTGGCGTAAGCCTCCGCGCCCATGCGCAGGATGTGCGGAACGGTCGCGATGGTCTCCGCGTTGTTGATGACAGTAGGTCCGCCGTATAGTCCGACGACGGCGGGGAAGGGCGGCTTGATGCGTGGAATGCCGCGTTTGCCTTCGAGCGACTCCATCAGCGCGGACTCCTCGCC
>NFUO01000576.1 GCA_002197545.1 Acidobacteria subdivision 2 bacterium RH1 MAG20
GGCACCGAGTAGCGAATGGAGTTCACCGAGACGTAGCCTTCTACGTCCACCGTGCGCTGATGCAGACGATACACTTCCGGAATCCACGCCGGCAGCGGTTTCAGATGCATGCGCTCGACCGCGAACAGTTCGCGCGGCACCGCGCGGATATGTTTCTTGTAAGTCGAGTTGACCTTGTCGCACCACTGCCGTGCCTGGCTGTTCAGATCTTCCCAACTGGCGAACGTGCGCCCCGCCAGAAAGTTGTTTTCGATGAAGGAGAACGGGCGTTCCACACGCGCCGAACGATTGGCGTTGCCGATCGCGTGCGCCACAAAGCGGAACCCGAAGCGTTCCGCGAACGCCTCCATCTCCGGCACGGGAATCATTTCGCGCCCCGTGCCGCGCAACACCACCACGTGTGTGTTGTCGATCATCACACGCTCGACCACGCCGCCTGTATAGCGCAGCGCGTCGGTGAGAAATACCTTGCAATCGAACCGCTGAAAGGTGGGATTGATCTGGAAAAACAGCACGCGCGAATAACAAAGCACCGCCGACGCCGTCTGCGCTTTGTACTTTCTGCCGCTCACTTCGACCGTGTGCGGTGACGTATCGTGCTGCATCTCCACGCCCGGCTCGAAGTGATACTGGCCCGCCGGCACGACCGGCGTTTGCCCGATACCCTGCCTGCGACAGAACCCCGTCAGCGCCGGATACGAGAGCGCCGCGCCACCCGTTACCAACTCCTCATGGACTCGCACGAGGTTCCCCTTGCACGATGTCAAAAGATCGAGGATCTGTTCGCGGTACGGTTCCGCTTTCTCCGCCCGTTGGATCTCCGGCACGTTGGTGGAGTTGGAGCGCAGCACTTTGCGCACGGTCAGTCGCGACAATCGCAGCACCTGTGCGATCTCGTGTTTGCTCACTCCCTGCGCGCTCAGTTCCAGGATCGCGGTGCGTTGTGCCTGGCTCAGCATGTTTCCCCTCCCGCTCCTTTCCGATTCGTTCCGTCATCCGCGCTAGTTCCCGGCGCGCATTTTCCATCTGGCCCTGCGCTTGTTTCTGTTGCGCACCAGTCATCTCCGGCAGCGCTTCGGCAAGCCGCCTTCCGGTGCGACGCAGGATGGCGATCGCCATATCCAGATCGCGCTCCACTTGTTCGGCCGCCGCCGGCTTGGCTGCC
>NFUO01000577.1 GCA_002197545.1 Acidobacteria subdivision 2 bacterium RH1 MAG20
ATCTTTCCCGTGCCGCGCCGCCAACAGCGCTGCTTCATTCACGATGGTCGCGAGGTCGGATCCGACCATGCCCGGAGTTCGCGTTGCAATGGCTCTCAAGTCTGCGCCTCTGCCGATCTTGATCTTCCTCGCATGTACCTCCAGAATCGACAGCCTTCCTTCCACATCCGGGCGGTCGAGGATCACCTGGCGGTCGAACCGCCCCCCACGGAGCAACGCCGGGTCCAACACCTCGGGCGTGTTGGTCGCGGAGATCATGATGACCCCCTGTGAGGTGTCAAAGCCATCCATCTCCACCAGCAACTGATTGAGTGTCTGCTCCCGCTCATCATTGCTCATCTGCACCCCTTGAGCCGAGCGCACCTTGCCGATGGCATCCAGTTCGTCGATAAAAATGATGCAGGGCGCCTTGCTCTTGGCCTGCTCAAAAAGATCTCGTACACGCGCAGCGCCTACCCCGACAAACATTTCGACGAACTCCGAGCCGGAGATGGAAAAGAACGAGACTCCAGCCTCTCCGGCCACAGCCCGCGCGAGCAGCGTCTTCCCCGAGCCTGGCGGCCCCACAAGCAGCACTCCCTTGGGAATGCGCCCTCCCAGCGCCTGATATTTCTTGGGATGTTTGAGGAAGTCGACCACTTCGACGAGTTCGGCCTTGGCCTCATCGACGCCAGCCACATCGGCGAAGGTCACGTTGGTTTTCGTGGATTGGTCGTAGATCTTGGCGTGACTCCTGCCGAACGTCAGCGCTCCGCGGCCAACCCCTCGGCCCGCAAGCCGGAACATGACGGCAAGAACGACGAAGGGCAATACCCACAGCGCGAGAAAACTGAGCCAGCCAAGGCTGCTTGACGGCTTTCCGGAAAAGGTGACGCCGTGCGCTTCCAACTCCTTCAGCAGATTCGCTTCATCCATCCCAGGCAAACGGGCGGCTTTTACGACGGACGGTTGAGCCGCTTTCCCGGGGATGGCTTTGTTCTCCTTCAGAACCCCAACCAGTTCTCTATCGGTAATCTCGACCTTTTGGA
>NFUO01000578.1 GCA_002197545.1 Acidobacteria subdivision 2 bacterium RH1 MAG20
AAAGTGTCGTCTCGCCACATGTCTTCCGTCACTATCTACCCCGCCCGACTATTTCGGGGAGCTTTAAAAAGGAAACTACTAATATCTTAGAAACAAGGAGGTTTTCTGCAGAAACACCCGGGCCACCCGACATAGTCAGCGCGATCTACAGGCTGTTCAAAAACTCCAGCAGATTGTCGTCGGGCCGGAAGCGGGATGACTTACCGGAATATGGGAGCGTCTTTGCCAATGCCGTCTCCTTCATCGCCAAGGTCGCCTCGAGATAGATCTGTGTGGTCTCGACCGATTCATGGCCGAGCCATAGGGCGATGACGGCGCGATCTACGCCGGCCTGCAGGAGGTCCATGGCCATCGTGTGCCTCAGACGATGAACAGTGACGCGCTTTCCATTCAGAGACGGGCACATGGCGGAAGCGGTCTGGCGGTGTTTGTTCAGCATATACTGAACGCCATGAACGCTCAGCCGCTCGCCTCTGGCGCTGGGAAACAGGATACTCTCCTCTCCGCGCTGAGGTTCTTTCAGCCAGCTTCTCAGGACTGCGGTCGTAGATTTGGCGAACGGGGTGCAGCGTTCCTTGCGCCCTTTGCCGATGACCCGCAGGTGGGCGCCCGTGCCGAAGAACAGATCGTCCCGCTTGAGACCAGTGATCTCCGATAGCCGCAGTCCGGTCTGCACCGCGACCAGCAGGAACGCGTGGTCACGTCGCCCAGACCAGGTCGATCGATCCGGTGCGGCCAGCAAGGCATCGACTTCTGGGCGGGTTAGGAAATTGACGAGGGTTCGAGTGAAGCGCTTACTGGGGATTGCAAGCACGCGTTGGATTTGGGCGGAATGCTCGGGTGCCTCGAAGGCCGCGTAGCGAAAGAAGGAATGAATCGCCGTGAGGCGCAGGTTACGGCTGCGGACGCTGATATCCTGATGGTTCTCCAGGTCATCAAGGAAGGCAACGATCAATGGCGTGTCGACCTCCTCGAAGTTCAGGCGAGACGGCGGCTTATGCAATGTTCGTTCGGCGAACTTCAGCAACTGCCGAAATGTATCGCGATAGGAACTGATCGTATGGGGGCTTGCCTGCCGCTGTTGCATCAGGCGTTGGGTGAAAAAGCGCTCCAAAAGTGGAGCCAGGCTGGCATGCTTGGTCATGTCCGATTCTCCCAGCGGCGCTCAAGGCGGCGCATTGCTTCTTTCATCAGCTCGGGTGAACCGGTGAGGTACCATTGGGTATCGGCCACGTGGACATGACCGAGATAGGTGGACAAAATGGGCAGGAGCCGCTCGGGATCTTGCTCGGCTTCGTACCAACGCACCAGCGTGTTCGTCGCGAACACATGCCGCATGTCATGCAGGCGCGGGCCGTGGCTGTCAGTTGCGCCTCGCAGGCCGATCTGGCGAGACAGAGTATAGAATGTTCGATGAATGTCTCCCACATCAAGGCGGTTGCCCAACTGGGAAGTGAACAAATAAGGAGACGCCGCCTGGGCTGCACAATGCTGTCGGCGGCGTTTGAGATAATCCTCGAGCACTGCGCAGGTTGATGCGTGCATCGGCACAAGACGGGACTTTCCGAACTTCGCGCCGCGGATCGTCAGCACAGCGGCATCGAAATCGATGTCCGAAAGCTTGAGGTTGCGGGCTTCGCCGAGGCGCAGGCCGGAAACGCTCAGCAATCCGAACAGGCAATAATATGTCCATGGCCTGAGCTTGCAGCGAGTATATCGGCACGGCATCTCAAGCGCTGCGGACAAGAGGCGCTGGATGTCTTCCTTTGAATAGA
>NFUO01000579.1 GCA_002197545.1 Acidobacteria subdivision 2 bacterium RH1 MAG20
GCTGGTCAAGAAAAACGACGCGGAACGGTGCGCCAAAGGCTTTGGCTGCTGGACCCAGTTGGTCTCGATGTTGTTCTGCCAACTCGCCCACGCTGATTCCCTTCGCGAAATCTGCAACGGCCTGGGCTGTTGCCTGGGCAAACTGGTTCATCTCGGCATCGGCAAGGCCCCCAATAAATCCACCCTCTCCTACGCCAACGAACACCGCCCGGCCCAGTTGTACGAGGATCTGTTTTTTACGGCGTTCAAGCGGTTCCGCGAAGAGGAGGGACTGGGGCCGCGCAAGAAGAAGTTCCGTTTCAAGAACAAGCTGCTGTCGCTGGATTCCACCACCATCTCGCTGTGCCTGGAACCGTTTCCCTGGGCCAAGTTCCGCAAGGCCAAGGGCGGCGTCAAGGCGCACGTCTTGCTGGACCACGACGACTACCTGCCGAGCTACGTGCTGGTCACCGAAGCCAAACGCAGCGACGTCAAGATGGCCGGGGCCTTCGCGCTCAACCCCGGCTCCATCGTGGTGATGGATCGCGGGTACAACGACTACGCGCTGTTCGGCGGCTGGACCGCGCAGGAGATCTATTTCGTCACGCGGCTGAAGGAAAACGCCGCCTACGAGGTGGTGGAGGCCTGCGAGGTCCCGAAGGATCGCAAGATCGTCTCCGACGAACTGATCCGCTTCACCGGCGACAAGGCCCTGAAGGATTGCCCCGGCCCGCTGCGTCGGGTAGTGGTTTGGGATGCCGTCAACGAGCGGCAGATCGTGCTGCTGACCAATCTGCTGGCGTTTGGCGCCACCACCATCGCCGCCATCTACAAGGACCGCTGGGAAATCGAGTTGTTCTTCGAGAACTCGACATGGTGCACTCCTTTGGATGTCATGGAATTTCAAGGGTCAGTTGCTCTGAATTGACCGTTGGTGGGGGTGATGGCTGGTTCCGTCGGGCCACGCATCGCTCGACCTCCTCCCTGTGCAGAATCCAGGGTGCGCCCACACAGGCCTGCGTTGCTGGCAACTGTTTCACTCGTATCAATCGTAAGACAGTGGTCGGCGTGACGCC
>NFUO01000058.1 GCA_002197545.1 Acidobacteria subdivision 2 bacterium RH1 MAG20
ATTTACGATAGAAAGCATATTAAACAATCCGTCTTCGCGGCCAGATCGCCATCCTAACGATGCCTGCGGTGAGAGATCGAGAAAATGAGTAGCGGAGAGAATACGGCCAGACGCCAGCTTTCACGTTTCCCACGTCTTGGCTTGCGATAATGGAAGTATGAAGCGACGCGTCATCGAGCAGTACGAATTCGTTCGCAAGATCGGCGCGGGCGGCAGCGGTGTCGTCTATCTGGCGAACGATACCCTCCTTCAGCGCCCTGTAGTGCTCAAGCTCCTGAAGCGCGGCAATCTGACCGTCCAGCAGATGCGCACCACGCAGCTTCGCGAAGCCCGTCTGGCTTCTGCCATCGACCACCCTAACGTCTGCGCCATCTATGAGGTAGGCGAAGCTCCCTCCGATTCCGGTAGCGGCGAAGAAGCCTACATCGTCATGCAGTACATCCCCGGCAAGTCGTTAGACAAGCTCATCGCCGAGGGCCCGGCCAGTCTCCAACTCACACTCTCCGCCGGCATTCAGATCTCCGATGGTCTCTCCGCCGCGCACAATCTGGGCATCTTCCATCGCGATCTCAAGCCTGCCAATGTCATGCTGACGGATGGCGGGCTCATCAAAATTCTGGACTTCGGCCTCGCCCGTCGTCTGACCCCGGACAAAGCCGAGTTCGACCCCGCAGGACCGGTCAGCAAACGAAATCCGCCAGGCGTCGGGGCCACTTACACAGCTCGCGGCGGCACAATCGCTTATATGGCACCGGAGCAGTTCGTCACCGGCCAGTCCAGCGTGCAGTCCGACATCTTTGCCCTCGGCCTCATCCTCTACGAACTCGCCACGAGCCGCCATCCCTTCCATCGCCCGGACGCCCCGGACTTCCAGAGCATTCGCGCCATCCAGTTCGCCAAGCCGCCTTCGATCCGCGAGATAGCTCCACATCTCCCCGTCGAACTTGAAAGTGTCATCTTCCGCTGCCTTGAGAAACAGCCTTCGGCCCGCTTCGCTTCTACTGCCGATGTTCGCGAGGCGCTCAAGACCATCATGATGGCCATGCAACTGGACTCCGTGCTGTTGCAGGGAGAATCCGTCTCCCTTCTTCCATCCCAGGGAAAACAGAACCGCAATCGTCCCGAAACTTCCGAGGAAGAGAAGCGCACCACCGGTCTCCTCTCCATGCTTGCCGAGCGTTTCCGAGAGTCCACTCCCGCTGAAGTGAGTACGCAGAACAGCATCGTCGTGCTCCCCTTCATTAACTATGGGCCCGCAGATGTAGCGCCTCTCTACGGATACGCCCTGGCCGATGCCATCGCCGCTCGTCTTGCGCGGATGCCATCGCTCGTCGTCCGCCCGTCAAGCTCGCTGATGAACGTAGCAACCCAGCAGCTCGACCCGCTCAGCGTCGGCAAAAAACTACTCGTGCACTTTGTTCTCGCAGGAAACTTCCTTCGGTCCGACAAAGGCTTCGACCTCAACTGGCAACTCCTCGATGTCACCAGTCAGAGCGTCCGCGCCGGCGGCTCCATCAACGTGGCCTCCTTCGATCTCGTGTCGGTTCAATCCGAGATATGCAACGAAGTCTTCAGCACCTTGCAAGGCTTCGGAGATTTGCAAGGCACACATGAAAACCAACGCGCCGCATCGCTCTCGGAAGATGTTTCCGAAGAGTATCTACAAGCGCGTGCTGTTCTTTCTTCTTTCATGACTCGCACTGGAAGCCGCGATGACCTTGACCGCGCCCGTGAGCTTTTTGAGTCTGTTGTAAATCAGAATGAGAAGTATGCTCCCGGCTGGTCAGGACTTGGAATTACGCATCTGCAGTATGCGCGCCATGGATTAGGCGGCCAGATGCACGTCCTTGAAGCGCGCCGGGCCTTTGATAAGGCGTTGTCGCTTGACTCCGGCTCGGTCGAGGCAAATCTCTATCGCGTCTATATGTTGCTCTCTCGCGGTGAAAAGGAGTCCGCACGCCACGGCATCGAGCATCTGCTTCAGACGGCGGGCAATGATTGGAATGTCCGCCTCGTCGCCGGCATAACGCTCCGCATCGACGGCATGTACGAGGAGGCGCTCGATCAATTCAATGCGTCGCTGCGCATGAATCCATCAAACGCGGCCATGGTGTACAACCACCGCGCTCGCGTCTATCAATATCAGAACCAGATGGAACTGGCGGAAGATGAGATTCAAAAGGGGCTTACGTTAGAGCCTAAACAGCCTTTGCTGCGCATCTCTCTCGGCTATCAGCAGATGCGGACCGGAGACCTGCCACGCGCCATCGAGACGCTGGAAAACGTTATCCGCGATGAGTCCTCGCTGCGGATCGTCTTTCCGACCATCGCTCTCTGCTACGTCCAGCTTGGCGAACGAGAGAAAGCCGCCACCTTCATTGTGGACGAGACCCTGTCTGCCGCCGAAGCAGACAGCGAGATGGCTTACCGGCTTGCGACATATTTTGCGCTGGAAGGTGATGAGTCTGAAGCACTCCATTGGCTGCGACGTGCCATTTATCTAGGCAACGAGAACTACCCATGGTTCAGCAAAAATCCAGCATGGCGAAAGTTGGGCGGTCATGCCGATTTCGAGCGGATTCTGGAAGACTTGAAGAAGAGCTACCGCCGCAACCAAAAGAACTGGAAGCGGCTACTGGCGCAGGTAAGGAACTAGATGAATTCAGTGCGGAAATTACTGAACAGGTACTGTAGCAACTGCCGTGTAGGGAGTTACTTGCGGTGTCGCCATCCTGCTGACAGCGGTATTGTTCAGTGGCTTTAGAATCATTGGCGTCGTCAAACTGAATACCAGCAACGAATCCTTGGGCAGCGCTTCCTGCCGATCCTGTTTCAGCCACAGAACCGTACTGGCCCCTGCTCCGATTCCAGCGCCGATCAGGGCACCCACGCCTCCGCCCATCATCGCGCCAGCCGCTGCCGCGCCACCGGTAGCCACCGACATCGCTGCCAGCGTCTCCTTCGGATGGTCTCTGCGAACCAGCGTGCCTTCACGGTTCACGTTGCTGTGATTATTCTGGTCGGTATCGATCAACTGGGCATGGATAACATAGTGTGTGCCATCCGGCAGCGTCACATCATGCACATCGAGGTGCAGCGCCGCTCGGCCTGAGATCCTTCGTCCACTGCGGACTTCAGTGACTCGTCCCTCCACCACTGAGCCGATAGGCACAATCACGCGGCCGTCCTTCTCGACAGGTTCGGTCAGTGATGCCGTGAACTCCGAGCCTTCCAGGGTGCTCGTCGTCGAGAGCCCCTGATTAATCCGGGCTTTCAGCAATGTTCCTTCGCGGATTTCACCGGCACGCTCCGGCACACTCGTCACAATTCCCGCGTCAGCGGCGGTTGAATCGACTGTCGCAGGAGTGTCTGGAACGGTCTCTGTCACAATGTTGGCATCCGGATCAAAGGCAGCCGTGCTGGTCTGCGCTGGCGCACGATAAGGCACATACGATCCATAGACGACCTGCTTAGAGGATGAATCGGGCACAGCCGCCGAAGGCTTCGCGTCCGGCACGCGCGGCTTGAGCGCCGGACTGTCATCGCCGGTCACTGTAATCTCTGCCGGAGGAGGCGTCGAAACTCCGGTACGCGCATCCTGGGCGATAACGGGAATCGTAATGAAAACGAGGGCGGCGGTCGCAATAGGTAGCTTCATGGCAGGTCCTCTGGAGCAATTTCATGGTCTGATCTTTAGACAGACTATTAAAAAGAAGGTTAGAGGTTAACACCGGCTTCGAGAAACAAATCTGGCGAAAGGGAATCGAACCTGCTACTACCATTCAGAGGACAAACCGTACATTTTCGGCGATTCATCCGCCATTCAGCAGGGTTCTGAAATGCTTGCTAAAATCCAGTAGGTGAGCACTCCAGACGCAGAATTGGTGCAGACAATCGCCGCAACCGGCGGTGGCGCTGTCCGCGTCGACCGCCGCCCCAAATTGAACGAGCGCCTGATGCATCGCGTCGTCGCCCAGCACCACGAAAATTCAACCCATAGGAGCAACATGACCGAGATCGTCTCTATCCACGCACGCGAAATCCTCGACTCCCGCGGAAACCCCACTGTCGAAGCTGACGTCATCCTCGACGGCGGAGCCAAGGGTCGCGCCGCCGTTCCCAGCGGAGCCTCTACTGGCGAGCATGAGGCTGTAGAACTTCGCGACGGCGACAAGGACCACTATCTCGGCAAGGGCGTTCTCAATGCAGTCGAAAATGTAGAGTCGATCCTCGCCCCCGAACTCACCGGCATGGATGCCAGCAACCAGCGCCTCATCGACGCCACCATGATCTCGATCGACGGCACCGAGAACAAGTCGAAGCTCGGAGCCAACGCCATCCTCGCCGTCTCCATGGCCTGCGCCCGCGCATCGGCCGAAGCCCTCAAGCTGCCGCTCTACCGTTATCTCGGCGGCGTCAACGCTTGTCTGCTGCCCACACCCATGATGAACATCCTCAACGGCGGCTCGCACGCCGACTCCAACGTCGACTTTCAGGAGTTCATGGTCATGCCCGTAGGCGCCGAGACCTTCTCCGACGCCCTCCGCTTGGGCACCGAGGTCTTCCACACGCTCAAGGGGGTTCTGAAGAAGAAGGGCTACAACACTGCTGTCGGCGACGAGGGCGGATTCGCGCCAAGCCTGAAGTCGAACGCGGAAGCCATCGAGCTTATCCTTGAAGCCATTCAACTGGCTGGCTATAAGCCAGGCGAAGAGATCTCCATCGCTCTCGATCCCGCCGCCAGTGAGTTCTACAACAAAGAGACAGGCAAGTACATCTTCAAGAAGTCCGACAAGTCCGAGAAGACCTCCGCCGAGATGGCCGCGTTTTGGGAATCTTGGATACGGCAATACCCCATCGTCTCGCTCGAAGATGGCCTCGCCGAAGACGACTGGGATGGCTGGAAGCTGCTCACCGAGCAACTCGGCAACTTCGTTCAGCTCGTCGGCGATGATCTCTTCGTCACCAATACGACACGTCTGCAACAGGGAATCGAGCAGAAGGTCGCCAACTCGATCCTGATCAAAGTCAACCAGATCGGCACCGTGTCAGAGACCCTCGAAGCCATCGAACTAGCTCGCCGCTTCGGCTACACCAGCATCATCTCGCATCGCAGCGGCGAAACCGAAGACACCTTCATCGCCGACCTCGCTGTCGGCACCGGCGCCGGCCAGATCAAAACCGGCAGCGCCAGCCGCACTGACCGCATCGCCAAGTACAACCAGCTTCTCCGCATCGAAGAAGAGCTAGGCCAGTCAGCAGAGTTCCTCGGCATCGAGTCAGTCAACTTCGGCGAGTAACCCAATTCGTCTCTATCACTGGTGCCCCACGGCCGGATTCTCGGACGTGGGTTGCCAGCGCCATTAGCAGGAATGAGGCTTCGGCCTCCGAGGTCTTTCTTTTCGTATGCCTAAATCACCCATCGTTCTCACCATCCTCGACGGCTGGGGCTACCGCGCCGAGACCAGCGGCAACGCTATCGCCCTTGCGCGCAAGCCCAACTATGACAAGTTGCTCGCCGCCTATCCCAACACGCTGATCCGCGCCAGCGAGCACTTCGTAGGACTGCCTGACGGCCAGATGGGGAACTCCGAGGTGGGCCATCTCAACCTCGGCGCAGGCCGCATCGTCCGCATGGATATGACGCGCATCGACACCGCCATCGCCGACGAGAGCTTCTTCCGTGATCCCGTTCTTACCGCGGCCTTCAACCTTGCCGCATCGCGCGAAGCTGGCCTCCACTTCTTCGGTCTGCTCTCCGACGGCGGCGTCCACTCGCACCAGCGCCACCTTTATGCGCTGCTTCGCATGGCCGCACGGCATGGGCTTACTCGCGTCTTCGTCCACGCCTTCATGGACGGCCGCGACACCATGCCCAACAGCGGCGTAGGCCATCTGGAGGCATTGCAGCAGCAACTCCGCGAGATCGGCGTAGGCCAACTGGCCTCAGTCTCCGGCCGCTACTACGCCATGGACCGCGATCTGCGTTGGGAGAAGGAGCTTCAGGCCTTCGACGCCATAGTCACCGGCACGGCCCAGGGCGGCAGCTATCAGGACCCTGTTGCACGTGTGCGCGAACTCTACAACAACGACATCACCGACGAGTTTATTCCGCCTTTTACCGTGGTCAACGCCAGTGGACACTCAGTCGGCCTCATCCGCGACAACGACATTTGTGTCAACTTCAACTATCGTGCCGACCGCGTCCGTCAGATTACCCGTGTCCTCGCCCGCAACTGCGATACGCCCGGCGGCCTTACCGTAAATGACGCCAACGACCTGCCCAAGGCCGCTGAACTTGAAGCAGAAATCCCGCGTTCCCGCGCACCCAAGAATATCCATTACGTCTGCATGACGCAGTACGACAAAAACTTCAAGTTGCCCATCGTCATCCCACCTGAATCGATGGACAACCTGCTCGCCAACGTCATGGCGCAGGCCAATTTCCGCAATCTCCGTGTCGCCGAGACGGAGAAGTACGCGCACGTCACCTACTTCTTCAACGGCGGAATCGAAAAGCCGTTTCCCGGCGAAGACCGCGCTCTAGTCCCTTCGCAGAAGGTTGCAACCTACGACCTCGCTCCTGAAATGTCAGCATCGGGCATCGCCGATGCTGTCGTCAAAGCCGTCAACGACACCGCCTTCGACGTTATCATCGTCAACTTCGCCAACGCCGACATGGTCGGCCACTCCGGCAAGCTCGAACCCACCATTCGCGCCGTCGAGACCGTAGATACGCAGCTCGGCCGCATCTATCAGGCAATCAAGCAGCGCGGCGGATCGCTTCTCGTCACTGCTGACCACGGCAACGCCGAGATGCTGATCGATCCTGTCACCGGCGGCCCGCACACGGCGCACACCACCAACCCGGTGCCGTTCATCCTTATCAATGATGAGGCGATCACGAGCCATCACCGCATCCTGCGCCCCGGCGGGAGCCTCCGCGACATCTCTCCCACCATCCTGACGCTGCTCGGCCTAGAAAAACCAAAGGAGATGACCGGCAGTAATCTTAGCGACTAGCTCACCGCCGGTTTCTCATGCCGTCATTCTGAGCAAAGCGAAGAACCCCGGAATTGGCTTTTGCCGTTGCCTGTTTTAAATCGATCTCATCGGTGCAAATCGGTGTTATGCCTTAGCTTTAAAACTCGCGCCGGCCCTCCATGGCCCGCGACATCGTCACCTCATCGGCATACTCGATATCGCTCCCCGCTGGAACTCCAGTTGCAATCCGAGTTACCTTCACTTCAGGATTGACCCTGCGTATCTCCCCAGCAAGATATCCAGCCGTAGCCTCGCCCTCGGTGGTCGGCGAGGTCGCAAGAATCACCTCATCCACCTCCAGCAGTCGGGTCAGCAGATTCGTAATCCGCAACTGCTCCGGCCCAACACCGCCAATCGGCGAAAGCGTGCCATGCAGTATGTGGTACACGCCGCCGTAGCTTCGCGTCTTTTCAATGGTTGCAATATTGGTTGGCTCTTCCACCACGCAAATCAACCGCTGATCGCGCGACGTACTCGTGCAATAGACGCAGGGATCGACATCTGTAATGTTGTTGCAGACAGAGCAGAGATGCAGATGCTCCTTCAACTCGCGAATCGCCGCCGCCAGCTTCTCGGCATCTTCCGTCGAAGACCGCAGCACATGAAACGCCAGCCGCTGCGCGCTCTTTGTGCCTATTCCCGGCAGTTTGCGCAGCTCTTCAATCAGCCGTGTCATCGGCTCTGCAAACTGCGCCACTAGGTCAACCCCGGCAGGTTCAGTCCGCCCATCATTCCGGCCACGCTCGCCTTCATCGCTTCATCGGCACGCCGTCCGGCCTCATTCACTGCAGCCGTAATCAGATCTTCAAGCAGTTCGAGATCGCTGCCCGCGCTACCCACGGCGGACGGCTCGATCTTCAGCCGTAGAACTTCTTTCTTGCCATTCATCCGCACCGTCACCACGCCGCCGCCGCTCGAGGCCTCGACGACAGTCTCAGAGAGCTTGCGTTCCATCTGCTCCTGCATCTGCTTGGCCTGTCCCATCATCTCTTTCATCTTGCCCAGGTCAGAAAAATCCATTACTCCCCCTCACGCAGATCGATCACGTTGCGAATCTCCGCGTCGAACAACTTCTGCGCCTGCTGCACGATAGGATGCTCCATCGCCTTGGCCTGCGCGCTGCCAGTCTTCGCCGCGCGCGGCTTCTTTACTGCGGCAGCAGTTGCGGATTCGGGCAAAAGCACCAATTTCAACGCACCAGCGCCAGCTTCACGTAATGCTGCACGAACAATCTTCTCTGCCTCAACATTGATCACCATCGGCAGCATTGTTTTGGATAACTCTGTCTGCACTCGCAGCTCACTGCTTTCAACGGCCCACTCGGCATCGGCCAACGCATCCGCTGCCGATCCCTGACTCTTAGCCCCCATCAAAGCCTCGGTAGCCACCCGCCGCAACTCCCCCGCCTCCTGCGACGATTGCGGAGATGGCGTTGGCGAACTTGCTTCCAACGCCGGAGCCGTGACCTCGACCTTGGCAGGAGCAGATGCAACGCTTGGCAGTTCAAGTGCAACTTCAGCAATAACCTCAACCTCTGCAACCGGAGGGGGCACAATTTCCTTCACAACCGGAGCAGGAGTTGCCGCCGCAAGAACCGTCTCCGTCTCGCCACTCTCAAATCGTTTGCGACTCTTATCCGCCTCGAACGGCGAAAACGCAGGTTTCGTGCTCGCCGGAATCGGAGCCGCTGCACTCACCACCCGATTTGCAACGGCACTTGGGGCCGATATCCGCGCCTGCGCCGACGCACTCTGCGTTCGAGGCTGTCCCGTATTTCCGGCAACAGGAAACTGGCTCAGCACTTCCTCCACCGGCAGCAGACGTTGCAGATGCACCAGCTTCAGCAGCCCCAACTCAAAGTGAAAGCGCTGCTCCTGCCTATAGCCCAGTTCATCGAACGTCCGCAGCATCACCTGCAGAAACCGCGTCAACTCCTCTTCGCCGAAGAGCGCTGCCGACCGTCCTGCACGCCGCTGCTCATCGGCCGAGATCTGCAATAACTCGCCCGAAACTCCGTTGGCATCGGCCCCATCCGAGCCAATTCCGGCAATCTTCGCAATCACGCAATTCCGCAGATAACGCACAAATTGTCGCGCCAATTGCGCCGGACTATTCCCAGCATCGAGCAACTGATTCGCAACCGTAATCACCTCGGCGCTGCGGTTCCCATCCACCGCCTCAAGTATCTTTTCAAACACCGCATTCGGAACAGTCCCCATCAGTTCGCGAATCTGCGAAGCATCGAGCACTGGCCTACCGTCCTCGACCGGAGCGCTGGCAATCGCCTGGTCCATGATGCTGAGCGCATCGCGCATCGACCCATCGCCCGCCTCGGCCAGCAGCGAAAGCGCCCCCTCATCGGCCTCCACACCTTCGCGCTCCGCAATGCCGCGCAGTTCGCCGAGAATGTCCACTAGCTTCACCGCATGAAAGCTGAAATGCTGACACCGCGACCTGACCGTCTGCGGAATGTCCTCAGGCTGTGTCGTAGCCATCATGAAGATGATGTGTTCCGGCGGTTCCTCCAGCGTCTTCAACAACGCATTGAACGCCGCATCCGTAATCTGGTGGGCCTCGTCCAGAATGTAAATCTTGTACTTGTCCCTGGCAGGCTGATACCGGGCCGCATCGCGCAGCTCACGAATCTCATCGATGCCACGATTCGTAGCAGCGTCGATCTCGATCACATCCACAGCATTGCCATTGCGAATCTCGGTGCAACTATCGCAGACCTCGCAAGGTTCCGCCGTCGGCCGCAACTCGCTGCCAATCGCATTGCGGCAGTTCAGCGCCATCGCCAGAATACGCGCAATCGTCGTCTTGCCGATGCCCCTGTGTCCGCTGAAAATATAACCGTGCGCAATCCGCCCCTGGGTCAGCGCGTTCATCAGCGTGACGGTCACATGGTCCTGTCCCGCGACATCCGCGAAACGCTGTGGCCGGTATTTCCTTGCAAGAACCTGATATGCCATAGAAGAAGATGCGCTCGATCGCCGCAGCCCTTATTGTATCGTCCGCAGCCGGGTCAGTTCCGCTTCGCCGCCCGCTTCGATTTCCGCGCTAGCCGAGCCCGTCGCTTCACCTCAGCATCGCTGAACATCGTCCCCCGGCACTTTGCCGCGCCGCAGTAGCAATCGGCCTCCGCGTCATCGCTGTCAAAGAGGTTGTACTCATACGTCAGCTCTTCTCCGTCCGCAATATCGCGAATGGCGACGACGTAGACCCGCCCCTCATGGTCCTCCGTCTCGCAATTAGGGTCGCAGGAGTGGTTGATGAACATCGCCGTACCAAAGCCGTCGATCACCGTCCCATCGTCTCCGCAACTGAACAGGTAGGTAATGAAGCGGTCCTGATATCGTTCATCCGCGGCTTCTTTCGTAAACCGTGGCCCCTCATACTCGCACACGCGAGTCCCTTTTTTGAAGCTCCGCGTCGTATAGCAGCCCGCCGCATGAATCGACGAAGAACGAATGATAAGACCCTTAGCCATGAGTTAGAAAATATCCATCAATTGAGAAATAAGCGAGACAACCACCCGATACGCCCGATGCTGACTATAACAAACCTCCATTCCTTACCGTCAAAACATCAGGCGAGTAATCTATACCTGATGTTTCCGCGCACCCCAATCCGAGTCCTGCTGGCCGCCACCGCACTCTCCGCTGGCGCGTGCTTAGCCCAGGCCACCCCAGCGCCATGCCCTGCAAACCAGAAGCCCTGCCCACCGCCAGCCGCGCCGCAACCATCCACCCCGGCACCACCCACAGCGCAGCAATTCCCATTCCCGGGCGAAACCACCAAGCCTGTCGCCCCAGCGCCAAACGCACCCAAGCCCTCCGCCGACACCGACCACCCATTCCCCACGACTTCTCCTGACATGCCCGGCGAAGGTTCCAGTAGCTCCAGCAGCAGTTCAAGCAGCAGCAGTGACACGAGCGACACTCCAGATGCAACCAAACCTACCGTCACCCGCAGAAAGCTGCCCAAGGTACAAAAACTTCAGACCCCCGACGAGCGTGTAGACGAAGACCTCAACGTCGCCAAGTTCTATTACAACCGGGAAAACTTCAATGCGGCCTACCTGCGCAGCAAAGACGCGGTCAAAACCGAGCCAGATTACGCTCCAACCCACTTCTCGCTCGCCCAGGCTGCACAGAAGATGAAGAAGCTGGATGAGGCGAAAGCGGAATACAACGCCTACCTCAAACTGGCCCCCGATGGCGACAACGCCAAGGCTGCACACAAAGCTCTCGAAGAGCTTCATTAAATCAAAGCACTCGCAGCACCACTACGGTCTCATCGTCGAAGTGCTCAACTCCCGCCTGAAAGTCGGAGACGGCTTTCAGAATAGCTGCCACGGCGTCTGCAGCGTTTGAGTTTGGGTGGGACTCGATCACGTGACGCAACCGGTCCGTGCCGAACATATCGCCGTCAGCATTTTCGGCGTCGACGATGCCGTCTGAGAAGAAGACGATATAGTCTCCAGGTTGCGTGGAAAGCGTGAACTCTTCATATTCCACATTAGGAAAAAGCCCTAGCGGGAAGCCTTCGGCCTTGATGGTCTTTACCGTCACCCCTTCGCTGCTGCTGGAGACAAAGAGGGGTTGAACCGACCCCGCGTTGGCGATCTGCAGCGTCTGGTTCGAGTCGTCCCATACGGCCATCAGCATGGTGACATATTGCGAAGCCAGCTTGCGTTCCTGCAACTGGTCGTTCAATGCCGCAAGCATCTGGGCGGGCGAGAGGTGCTGCGGAGCGAGCGAGCGGAGGATTCCGCTGACCAACGCAGCATACAAGGCCGCCGGTGCAGCCTTGCCGCTGACGTCCCCCACCGCAATGGCAATACGTCCCGGCGTCTCAGGCGTGCTGTAGTCGAGAAAGTCGTACACATCTCCGCCGATGGACCGGGCCGCAAGAAACTGCACGGCAATTTCGGCTCGTTTGAGCTTTGGCGGCCGCGAGGGCATCAGCCGAAGCTGGACCTTCCGTGCCATATCCAGATCGCGCTCCATCCGCTGTTCTTCCTCGTGGATGCGTTGATAGAGCCGCGCATTGGCAATCGAGATGGCGACCTGTGCGCCGAGCGTAGAGAGCGTCCTCTGGTGGTCTTCGTTGTAGTAGTTGACGCGCGTATGTTCCAGATCGAGCACCCCGATGACCTGGCCTTTATTTAGAAGCGGAACGGCAAGCTCGGAGCGCGTCTCAGGATTTACCGCAAGGTAGCGGGGATCTTTGCGTACGTCGGACGAGAGGACCGGTTCACGTTGCTGCGCGGCAGTGCCTATGATTCCTTGACCAAGTTCGACGTTGCGTTCGCGGGTGACGCGCTCGCCATAGCGGGAGGAGAAGCGGTGCTCGAACTGCTGTGTGCGCTCGTTCCACAGCAGGATGCTGAACATCTGGAAGTCGATGACCCGCTTGAGCAGTTGGCCGATGCGTTCGAGAAGATCGTCCAGATCGAGAATACTGGTGATCTCCCGCGAAATCTCGTTGAGAACGGTAAGCGTCTGCGCCTGCCGCGAAACCCGCGTATAGAGACGCGCATTCTCCACAGCGATGGCCATGCGCGACGCCACCAGCTCAAGCAGCCGTTGGTGCTCAGGAGTGAAATAACCGAGCGTCTCCGATTCGAGATCGAGAACGCCAATCACTTTATTTTTGACGATAAGTGGCACCGCCAGTTCAGAACGAACGTTTGGATTGGCATTGACATAGTTCTCAGCCTCGGAGACGTCGTCGATAAGCAGTGACTTGCGCTGAAGCGCGGCCTGGCCAACAATACCCCGGCCCAGCTTGACGCGGGCGCGCTCAATCTCGGGCGCATGGCCCGTCTGAAATCGCATCCAAAGTTCATTGGTGCGCTCATTGATAAGCAGAATGGCGAAGATGCGATAGTCGATGACGGCGCGCACCAGATCGGCGACCCGATGCATCAGCGTGTTGAGGTCGAGTGTAGTATTCAGGGCATCCGCGAGGTTGTGGAGAAAATCGACCTGCAGCGGTTCGACCCGGATATTGGCAGGTTTTGCAGCAACATGGCCCTCCTGCGCCGGAGGACGATAGTCTCCTTCAAACTGTTGCGGCGGCGGCTCGTCAGGCGCTGGCGCAGCGGGGGGAGTCGGTCGACGCGGCTTGTCAGCAATGGGCATTGGAAGAGGCGATGATACTACGGCAGGCCTTGAGGAGTGGAGTCCCAACCTTGGTGCGAGACATTGCACTGAACTCAGAACTCTTGAACTCTAAGTCACTGATTTTTACGTAGCTCCGATCTGGTTATGCAGCCTGACTCGCAAGTTCGGACAGAATTCTTACGCTGGCGCTGACCCCGAGGCGTGACGCCCCGGCGCGAAGCATGGTGGTGGCATCAGCAAGCGACCGAATGCCGCCCGCTGCCTTCACCCCCGCCCGACGCCCGGCTGCCCCGCGCAGCAGTGCAATGTCGTCCGCAGTGGCTCCGCCGGTGGAATAACCGGTGCTGGTCTTCAGAAAGTCCGTTCCGGCGCTCAGCGCAAGCTCGGCGGCGCGCAGCTTCTCTTCGAAGGTCAACAGACAGGTCTCAAGAATAACTTTGACGATGGCTCCCGCAGCGTGGGCCAGTTCGACCACCCCACGAATGTCCTGACGGACAGCTTCATAATCGGCAACCGTTCCCGATTTCAGCAGGCCGATATTGAGCACCATATCGACGTCGTGAGCGCCATGCTTTAAAACCCGGGTAGTCTCATCACGCTTGGAGCTGGAAAGGTTCGCCCCCAGGGGAAACCCAACAACGACGCCCACCGGAATTCCCGTGCCGGTAAGGGCAGCGGAGGCAAGCGAGACCCAGGTAGGGGTCACCATGGCACAGGCAAAACGGTGCTCAGCGGCCTCCTGGCACAGCTGCAGGACCTGTGAGCGGGTAGCGTCAGGTTTGAGCAGGGTATGGTCGAGAACGGCGGCAAGATTCTGCGGAGAGGAAAGTGTGTGGCTGGCGAAGGCTGTTGCATCGAAGTGATCGGGACCGGTTGGGAGAGATTCAGCGATGGTCAAAGTGCTCAAGCATGCTCCTTCGACAGGGAAAGTCTCCTGTCGCGTACTTTCTATCATACCGGGGTTGGAACTGGCTTAAGAGCTCCCCTGTGGACGTTCAAGGTAATATGGGCAAAGAGTTTAGCCAGATTCCCCCATCTGAACACTCCCAAAAAATCCGGGCGCCCATCTTCGCGACAATTTCATCGTCGTTAAGTTGGGTGAAGCGCCACCAACTTTCCCGGCAGCTACCAATGGGTCGTTCTGCCAGCCAAACCATCCAATAAAAATGATCGAAGGCAAGACAGAAAAAACTCTGCGCCTCTCGGTGCTGGACCAGTCGCCCGTTCCCGCCGGAAGCACTCCGGCACAGGCGCTGCAAAACTCCATCGAACTGGCACGCAAGGTAGACGATTTAGGCTACCGCCGCTTCTGGATGTCCGAGCATCACGCCATGGACACGCTCGCCTGTACCGCTCCGGAGATCATGCTCGCCCGCATTGGAGCGGAGACGAAGCGAATCCGCCTCGGCTCCGGCGGCATCATGCTGCCGCACTACACCGCCCTCAAAGTGGCGGAGGTCTTTCGCACACTCCACGCGCTCTACCCCGAAAGAATCGACCTCGGCATCGGGCGCGCCCCCGGCGGTGGCCCCATGGAGGCACTGGCGCTGAAACGCGACCGCAACACTAAGATGCTCGATGATTTTCCCGATCAGGTAAGCGAGCTACTCGCCTTTCTCGATCAGGACTTTCCCGAGCGCCACCCCTTCGCGAGCATTCGTGTCTCCCCGCAGATGCCGGGTGGCCCGGACGTCTGGATGCTGGGATCGAGCATGTGGAGCTCCGCCGCTGCCGCCGAGTTCGGCCTCCCCTACGCCTTCGCCCACTTCTTCAGCGGCGAATCCTCCCGGGCGGCAATCGAGGCTTACAAGCGCAGCTTTATACCCAGCAAATACAGATCGGAACCGGAAGCAATGGTGGCTGTAGGGGCCATCTGCGCCCCTACGCAAGAGGAAGCCCAGTATCTCGCCTCAAGCGTCCGCCTGTTGCAGTGGCGCATTCGCCAGGGAGACCGCAGTCCGGTCGCTTCGCCCGAAGATGCGCTGCGTGAACTGCAGTCATTTGGCAATCCTTCACTGGAGACAGGCGAATGGCCGCGCTACTTCGTCGGAACCCCGGCAAAGGTGAAGGCCAATCTGGAACAGATGGCCGAAGCTCTCGGAATAGGCGAGATCGTGGTCAACACGATTATTTGGGATCAAGCAACGCGGCTGCGAAGCTACGATCTGCTTGCCGAAGCATTTGGACTGAAAGATCTAATCACAGAGTCTTTCACGCCCGAAATAAGCGCAGTTTAGAAACCACATTTACCACGCATTTCACCACATCGAGGCCAGCGGAAACGGGTTTCTAAGAAAAACCCCAGAAATAACCATTCAAAAAACTCGAAAAATCCGCTAATGCCCCGCCGCATCGTCAGGAAAAAGCCGAATATCTTTTACATTCCGATAATGCTCAGCATAGTCCATGCCATACCCAATCACAAACTGATTCGGAATCTGAAACCCCACATAATCCGCCTCAATCGGCACCAAACGTCGCTCCGGCTTATCCAGACAAGTGGCAATCTTCAATGATGCCGGCTTATGCTGCAGCATCATCCCACGCAGATAGCTAAGCGTAAGTCCTGTATCCAGAATATCTTCGACAAGAATCACATGTTTTCCTTCAATAGGATTGTCGATGTCCTTGATAAGCCTGACCGCTCCACTCGACACCTTGGCGCGTCCATAGCTTGAAACAGCAACAAAATCAAAGGTATTATCCACCTCGATGGCGCGGGCCAGATCGGAGAGAAAGATGGCCGCGCCCTTGAGAACACCAATCAAAACAATGGATTTACTCGCATAATCAGCGGAAATCTGCGCGCCGATCTCGCGGACACGATCGGAAATCTGGGATTTGGAAAACAGGACTTCCATTCCAGACGCATGAGGAAAGACAGGGGAACTGGTGGACATATAAACGTCAGAGTAGCGCGAATAGAGCATTAGGGAAAGGGTCGATATACTTAACCGAGCGAGGCTTATGTATCCCTATATCGATATCGGCCCAGTGCATCTGGGCACGTTTGGATTGTTGTTGTGGCTGGCTGCGGTTGTGGCCACGGTGGTGTTGCACAGGAACTTTGTGCGAAATAAGGTGGATGCGGACGCATTAAGCGTGGTGGCGTTTGTGGTGATTGCCGGTGTCATCGGCGCAAAAGCCTGGCATGAATTAGAAAACGTCTCTGAGCTTCGCGCAGCAATGATGCAGATTGTAGCGCCCGGCTGGAGCCATCCTCTGGATATCCTGGTGGATTTTCTGCATTGGTTTCAGGCCGGATTTGCATGGTTTGGTGGACTGGTCGCCGGTATTGGAATGCTGATGTGGCAAGGGCATGAAGCGCGACCGGCAGGGACATCGGGTTGGTTGGCTTCCGTGCGGATGCTCGATCTCGCTACTCCGGCAGCGGCGATTGGCTATGGTGTAGGGCGAATCGGTTGCCTGACTTCGGGAGACGGCGATTACGGGATCAACACAACGCTGCCGTGGGGAGTCCACATGGCGAAAAATGCGCTGGTGCCTCCGACTCCGCCGAACGCGCTGGTGCAGCCTACTCCTGTGTATGAGCTGCTGTTTGGATTGGCGCTGGCATGGCTGTTGTGGCAGCTTGGGCGTAAGCTCCATCCGATTGGCTGGCTGACCGGGTTGTACCTTGTGCTGAGCGGTTTGGGACGGTTTCTGGTGGAGTTTGTACGAATTAATCCCAGGCTTTACTGGGGCATGAGCAACGCTCAGGTAGCTGCGATTGGGTCGATGCTGATGGGTGCCGTAGTGATGCTGGTGGCTTGGCGGCGCGCCGTTGTTACAACTCCGGTGATTCAAGTGAGTTCGTAGAGGTTTCTACGAACTCACCCTTTGAAACTGATTACTTGGCCATCTCTTCGCGGATCGGTTCTTGTGGAGCGGCAAAGAATAACTGCGAGATCAGACCGCCGATAATAGCTCCAAGGATGGGGGCTACCCAGAAGAGCCATAGCTGGCTGGTTGCCCAGCCGCCTACGAAGAGGGCAGGGCCGGTGCTGCGAGCCGGGTTGACCGAGGTGTTGGTGATAGGGATGCTGATGAGGTGGATCAGTGTAAGGCAGAGGCCGATAGCGATCGGCGCAAAGCCTTTGGGTGCGCGTTCATCGGTGGAACCGAGGATGACGAGCAGGAAGAATGCGGTGAGCACCACTTCCGCGATGAAGCAGGCCGACAGGGAATAGTGGTCGGGCGAGTGGGCTCCGTAGCCGTTGGAGGCGAAGCCACCGGCGAGGCTGAATCCCTCTTTGCCCTTGGCGATGAGGTAGAGGACCCCTGAAGCGGCAATTCCACCAGCGACCTGAGCGACGATGTAGGGCAGCAGATCGCGAGCAGCGAAACGCTTACCAACTACCAATCCAACGGATACGGCAGGGTTAAGATGGCAACCGGAGATATGGCCGATGGCGAAGGCCATGGTGAGCAGCGTGAGTCCAAAGGCCAGTGCGACACCGACAAAGCCGATGCCTAGCTGCGGGAATGCCGCCGCGATGACTGCGCTGCCGCAGCCTCCGAAGACGAGCCAGAAAGTACCGAAGAATTCTGCTGCTGCGCGTTTCGACAGTGGCATCGTGTGATCCTTCTTTCCTTTACAGAGTTGGGGTCATCTCTTTGTGAAGACGAGGTTTGAGACTTTGCATCGCCCGCTTCAGGGGAACGGCGGAAGTGTAGCACGCTGGATTTGCTTCTCCATCAATCGTTTTTCGTTTGCTGGCTTCGGCGCGGCTTTTGTGTTCTCGTTTTGAAGTTCCCCCTTCCTGCTGATAAGTCCTAAAGTATTTGAAGTAAAGACTTTAAGTCTGGATCTCCGTATTGAACTATCTCTATTCTGTTTCTATTCCATTGAAAATTCTGGATCGACAGGAATCTGGAGCGCTGTTGCCAGTGCGTTGGTTTCGGCTGCCATGCCTACTACCGCGAGAAATTCGGTATGCTGCTGGTCGGTAAGACCCTTGGCCCGGGCCGCTGCGGTGTGGGAGTGTACGCAGTAGCTGCAACCGTTGATCGTCGATGCGGCAATATAGATCAATTCCTTGGTGAGCGGGTCGAGCGCGCCCGGCTCGATCATCACTTCTTTGATGCTTGACCAGGTTCGTTCAAGAACGGAAGGCTGGTTGGCCAGCGCCCGCCAGAAATTATTCACGAAATCGGATTTGCGCGTGGAGCGTATGTCGTCAAAGACTGCTTTTACGCGAGCATTGGATGCGACTTCTTCGTCAGTCCAGAGCTTTACGGTAGCCATAGTGAAGACCTTTCAAGTGTGAAGCAAACATGCCTTGGGTTGCTGTCCTTCCAAGGAGACGTGCATTCAGAGAATACTTGTTTGCGATCCGCGAAGGCTCGGGAAGGATGCCAGTGGTCGAGGTCAATCTGTTGAGACGGTGAGATCGCTGTCTTTTGTCTCCCGGATAAGGAGCAGACCGAAGAAGGTAAGGACTGCGGATGCTGTGAGGTAGTAGCCGACATATTGCAGGCCATAGTTTGTGGCGAGCCACGTCGCGATATAGGGAGCGAGCGAGGCGCCCAGAATACCGGCCAGGCTAAACGCGAGCGAACTTCCGGTATAGCGAACCGGTGTAGGGAAGAGCTCGGAGACGATTGTACCGAGCGGACCGTAGGTAAAGCCCATGAGCGCAAGACCCAGGGCCATCATGAAGATGGCCCCGGCGATGCCGGAGGTGAAGAGCGGCCCAAGCACAAGACCAAAGAGAGCGATGAGCACGGTGGCTCCAAACATGATGGGCCGCCTTCCGCGCTCGGCGAGGAGTGCGGAGATGGGGATCATGAGCGCGAAGAAGAGGATGCCGAAGAGTTGGATGAGGAGAAAGCTGCTGCGGCTATAGTGGAGAGCGGCCGTTCCCCAGGACAGCGCAAAGACCGTCATCAGGTAGAAGAGAACAAATGTCGCAAGACAGACAAGGATGCCGGCCACGAGCGCGCGGGTGTGGCGGCGCAGGACGGTAAACATGGGGACGCCGACCTGCTCGTTGTGCTGAAGCGACGCCTGGAAGACGGGTGTCTCGGTGATTGTGAGTCGAACGTAGAGCCCGAGCAGGACCAGCACGGCGCTGGCGAGGAAAGGCAGCCTCCAGCCAAAGGCGAAGAATTGCTTGTCGGTGAGGTAGCGGGAGAGCAGGAGGAAAGTGCCTCCTGAGAGGAGGAAGCCGATGGGTGCGCCGAGTTGCGGGAACATGCCGTAGAGGGCGCGCTTGTGGGGCGGGGCGTTTTCGACAGCGAGAAGAACGGCGCCGCCCCATTCTCCGCCCAGCCCGATGCCCTGGCCGAACCGGCAGAGAGCGAGCAGCAGGGGTGCGGCGATGCCGATGGCATGATAAGAGGGCAGAGCGCCGATGGCGAAGGTCGACATGCCCATAGTCGACAAAGCGAGGACCAGCGTTTTCTTGCGACCGATGCGGTCGCCGAAGTGGCCGAAGAGTGCAGAACCGATGGGGCGTGCGAGGAAGGCGATTCCGAAAGTCGCTAGTGAGGCCAGCGTCGAGGAGGCGGGATCGGATGCTGGGAAGAAGAGGCGTGGGAAGACAAGCACCGCTGCGGTGGCATAGATGTAGAAGTCGAAAAACTCGACGGTAGTCCCAACCATGCTGGCGAAGAGGACTTGGCTCGGAGTATTGATGTGTTTTTGTGGCGCTGCGTCTGTCATCGTCTGGAACTTGAATTCTATTCGAATGGAGATGGAAGAGCCGTGAGCCACTTCGGTCGAAATGACGATTCCTGGGAAAAGGGTAACGATATTGGTAGAGACAGCAACTGGGAGCTAGAGTCGTTTAAGGTAGACTTTGGCGGCTTCGAGTTCGGGGAAGAGGCGCTCCTCGGCCTGAAACTCGCGCGAGTGGACGCAGCGGCGGCCGGCTTTGACGCGGACGGGGTGCTTGAGGTGGAGCATCTCGTGGTAGAGGAGATATTCGACGGCACACCGAGGCGTATCGGGACGATCGAAGACACGGCTGACGACGATAGTGTTGTGGGCAGCGTCGTAGTGGCCCAACATGCGGCGGGCGTGGTGGGCGCTCCAGGTAAGAGTGGGACGGCCGAGGAGACCATGGAAGAAGCGGGTGTTGAGTGATTCGAAGATCTCGTCGAGGTCGTAGTGATGGCCGACGGAGGTGAGGATGCGCTTGCGGCCTCGGATCTGACGGATGTGTTCCGCTTGTTTTGAGACGGCTTCGGAACTGACGTGGCGTCGGTAGCGGTCGGCATGGATAGGAGCGATGGGCTTTTTGTAGAGCTTGGCGAGGAGAATGTGGGCGATGGCGCGGTGGACAGACTCGGGAGCAGATTCCAGGAGGTCGGAGAGACGGACGTGGAGGCGGCCTTCGCGGAGGCGGATGGTGGTGTTAAGCGAGGTAAAGCGGCGGAAACGGATGTCGAGAGGAGGGATAGGGGCGCGGGGACGGAGGTCTCGGTACTGCTCTTCAAAGATTGGGATGAGTGCGGTGGACATGCGCTTACTAAAAGGTTAACACGGTTGCGGAAGGGGCTTATCCCTGATTTTTGCCGATGACACCAATTAGGAACAACAGGCTACTGCAACAGATCTCCGGCACTAGACCCCAAATTGCCGCAGATGATGGTCCAGATGCTTGTACATCAACGTTGCCCACTCTTGCGGCGTTAGCCGTCCAAAGAAGCTATGCGGGTGCTTTGTGCATTTCGCGGGATCGCCTGCGAAGCAGTCAATCATTCTCTGCAACCGTTGCCGCTCTACGTCGAGGTCACGGTCATCGCTCACAACTAATTCTTTGTCAGTCGGCGTGTTTCGTCGAAACGGTTCCTCGTTCAACACGACCGATTTCGCAAAACGCCCGAACACTCGTCCAGCTAGACTGCGCGGCGGAAATGTCAGTCCCGCTATCATCTCGAACTGCGCAGAGAGATGGGCAAGCGACTGCGCTGGACTCATTCTGCCCCATAGCCGTTCGCTATCCGGTCGCAACTGGGCCATCCGCTCCTTCACCTCTTCCACTGCCGCCGCTTCAAACAAATTTCTCATGCGAATTTTCTTTCTTGTACATCCAGTTTTATATTCCTATATAAGAATGTACGTCAAGTAAAAGTTCCTTCTTCGGAGGACCCGAGATCAACGCTTAGCCCTCTATCAAGAAGTAGGTCAGGACGGCAAGCTTTTGCAGAAGACATCAGCGGGGAATGTCGATGGGTTCGTTCTTGTTTTCTTTTGCAGGCGGATGGGCGGCGAACCAGGCTTTCTGGTTTGCAATGAGCTCGGTGGTGTCCTGGCGGAGATCATTGATGGCGTCAAGAGCCAGCTTGCGAGAGACGTTGTAGGCCTCATTGTCGGGTGGGGACTTAATGTTGGAGGCCCAGCGGTCGGTGGCCTGAAGGAGTTTGGGGAGGGATTTGCGGATGTCGCTGTGGCGGGTGCTGTAATCGTCGAGGTTGTCTTCCAATTCGTTGGCGATGGAAGTGAACTGTTCGAGGAGGTCGTGGGCGTCCTGCTCGCGGCCGGGGTGATGAGGATTCGCGAAGAGGTCATGAAGGGCGCTGACGCGCTCGTCGAGAAACTTGACGAAGACGAGGACGCGGTCGCGAGGGACGTAAGCGGAGTCGCGGAGCTGTTCGACCTCGGCGTCAGAGAGCGAGTGGTCGTCGCTTTGGGCGTGGAGCGGCACGTAGAGCGCGAGAATAGCGAGGGCGAGGCAGAGTCGTCGAAGCATTCGGGCCTAGTGGTCGAAGACCTGGTCGAGGAGCTGGTTCTGGACCAGATCGAGTTGTTTGAGTGTGGCCTGGACAGTGGTGCGATTGTCCTCTGAAGCCAGGTGCAACGATTGAGCGAGATGCAAGGTAGTTTGGTGCATCAACATCTCGGCGTTCTTGAGGCGCTTGGTGTTTTTGGCAAGGCTTGTTGAGATGAGGTGAGCGTAGGTATTGATCTTTTTGAGAGTTGCGCTGGCCTGGTCGTCGTCGCCGTTGACCATTTGTTTGACGGCCATCTCGGTCATAGTGTGGATGAGCTCCGTATAAAGGTAGCACTGATCGCGTGGGTCGGCCTGCTGAGCGCGGAGTTCGAGTTGGCTGAGGGTCTCGGCGTCGGGGAAGGTTTCGTCGACGGCTGCGTGGACCGGAGGGGTAAGGGTGAGGAATAAAGCAGAGGCGAGAAGGAGAGTTGAAAACCTATATATAGATTTCATAACGCACCTCGAAGGGAGCGCCGATCTACCGCATGTGCTCGAGGGTGACAAGGCGGTGGCGGGCCTGCCACTCCTCATCCGGGAACTTGCCGTTTGCCACGGAGAGAAACTGTTTATACAGGTCGCGCGCCTGCTTGACCTGGTGCAGCTTGTCGTGCGCGGTCGCCGCAAGGAAGAGGGACGACGGCGACTGTGGCAGCACTTTATCACGAATTTCCAAAGCTTGCAAGATGGTGACGGGGTCGTCGTTGGCTGAGGCGGCGAAGGCGAGGTGGCTGGCGGCGAGACCGAGATCGTCTTTGGTGGGGAAGGCCGAGGGTTCGGCTACGGTGCGCTTGAGCATGGATTCGGCTTCGGCGAATTGACGCAGATGGATGAGAGCGTCGGCGCGGTCAGTGACGAGGGTAGGGTCGTTGGGATAGAGGGTGGTGAGCGTGGCGTAGAGAGGAGCAGCCTTGTCGAACTGACTGTCGCTGCTGTAAAGGTGGGCAAGCAGGCGGGTGAGGGTAGGGTCGCTGGGATTGGCGGCTTGGAGCTTTTCGATGAGCGGGATCGCTTTGCCGGGCTCGTTCTGGGCGTCGTAGAGACTGGCCAGTTGGGCATTAAGGGTGGGATCGTTGGGGTTTTTAGCAAGCGCGGCGGTGAGGAGGGCTTCGGCTTGGTCGGACTTCTTTTCGCGCTGGAGGAGGTGGACGAGAGCCGCGGTGGCGGTGGGGTTTTGCGGGTCTGCGGCGAGAAGGCGGCGGTAGGCGGCTTCGGCTTCAGGAAGGTCGTTGGTGGCTTCGGCGAGTTCTCCGGAGAGAATGATGTCGTCGGGAGTCTCAGGTGAGATCTTCATTGCGGTGAGGAGCTCGTCGCTGGCGTCAGAGGGCCGGGTGGACTGGTCGAGGCGGGCCAGAGCGCGCCAGGCACGGGCTTTGAGCGCGGGGTCGGTGGAGGGAGTGAGGGTGGTGGCGGCGAGCAGTTCGGCGCGGGCCTGGTCGTGCTGGCCGGTGCGAGCGAGGAGGAGACCAAGGGAGAGATGAGGCTCGAAGTATTTGGGGTCAGCGGCGGCGGCACGGCGGTAGGTGTCGGCGGCGTTGGATGTCTGATCGAGGGACTCCTGGGTGAAGCCGAGATCGTAGAGGAGATGGGCGTCGTTGGGGTTCTTTTCGGTCAGGGTGGTGAGGAGCTTGAGCGCGGCAGGGAAGTCATGCTGGTCGAGCGCAGCGTTGGCCTGGGCGCGGAAGGGGTCTTCCTGAGTCTGGACATGCGGCTGGGGAGCGGTGGTGTCAATGGTTCCTGCCGGGAGCTGGGCGTGGAGCGTCCCGGCTGTGAGGAGCACGAGAAATATTATTGATGCCGTGGCAGAGAGCCGATGGGGGCGCAGTGTGGCGCTGGTGATTCTGTGGCGTGTCGTCTTCGGCATCGTTGTACCCCCCTCCCCTTAAAGTACCCAAAGTCTTCGAATATAAGACTTTAAGTCTGGACTTCGGTTTGGTGTTAAGCGCGGAAGCCCGGCCTGGATTGGCCGGGCTTCGACAACTTTCCTGAATTTAAGGATAACAGGCGCGTCAAGGGTTGGGCTGTGGAAAGCCGACATGAATCTTGGGTTGCCACAAGGATGCAGGTACGTATAGTCCGTGGACTCAATGTCATCATCCGTGGTTCGCTGAATGATATGTCTCCCAAGTCTAATGACGCGATCAAGCTCGAATTTGGCCAGTCCGTTCGCGACATCCGAGTCAAGAAAGGTCTATCGCAGGAGGGCCTCGCCGAAATGTGCGAACTTGACCGCAGCTATATCGGCGGGGTCGAACGAGGCGAACGGAACATTAGCCTAATCAACATCAGGAGAATTGCCGACGGCCTTGGTATATCTCCCAGGGAGTTATTCGATCCGCAATGAAAATCGTCAGAGAAGAAACACTTATTTCGTGCGGAAAATATGCGAAATCCCAGGACTGGAAGAAGACCCGCACCAGTTTGTATAAAGCCATTAGAGAAGTTGATTGGCCGCGTGGTACTGGCAAGTTCACGATCCATCCTGAAGCTGGCAAATGGCGCGGCATGGGCAACGGAGTGAAGCCTATCAAGGATGGTCTTATTGAGGAACTGGAAAAGCAAGGTTGGAAGAAAGAACAGTTTCTGGACATAGCGAAAGCGAAACGGCCCGGTAAGGTTGATTCGATCTTGGAAACGCCATACGGGATTGTTGCTCTTGAGTGGGAGACCGGCAACATCTCATCGAGTCATCGTGCGTTGAATAAGATGGCACTAGGTCTGCTCAAAGGCGTACTTGCAGCCGGCATTCTAGTCGTGCCGTCGCGGGAACTCTATCGCTATCTAACGGATCGAGTCGGAAACATCGCAGAACTGGACCCCTATCTCGATCTTTGGCGGGCAATCCCGTGTAAACAGGGTATTTTGGAAATTGTTGTTATCGAGCATGATGCGACAGGAAAAGACGTGTCGCGCATACCAAAAGGCACGGACGGACGCGGATTGGTTTAGTCTTCGACGAAATCTCCGTTCTTGTGTGAATGAATTGCACCACTTTCCAGCCGTTCTATGATGTCATCCGCATAATCGATCTCGGTTCCAATCCAGTGCCGGTGTTTCTTCTCACATACGGCAAATGTGGTTCCGCTGCCGCCAAATGGATCAACGACCAGATCACCAGGCTTTGTGGACATCATGACAACGCGGTCAAGTAGCTTAGTTGAGAGCGCGTTCGCGTTCCGGTTCCTGGATTTGAATTTGGCATGACGAACAGGTGGAATATCCGTCCAGACATCTTTGAGTGTGACGCCGTTCGGATTCATAGCTTCGCGGTGACCGCCGTAATCCTTTACTTCCTTACCGCAATGACGGCAGGTAAGAATGGGGGTGCGGATGCGATGAAAGGTATTTGGCCGGCCTTTACTGTAATACAGCAGACTGTAATGGCTGGGATGGAGCCGCCCTACAATCGGCAGGCAGGCACTCATCTCAACGGCGATCCAGTGGCGGAAATCGAGGTGTTGTTGCTGAAGAAACTCACCCAGCAGAATATTCCATTTGGGCAAGTTGTAAAGAAAAAGCGAGCCTCCCGGCTTCAGGATACGCACGCATTCCGTCAACCATTCTTTGCACCAATTGACGTAACGCGCGGCTGGAAGCGAGTCATCCGTGCTCTTACCGTACTGCTTGCCGATGTTGAACGGTGGGTCGGCAAAAATGGTGTCCACCACACCGTCAGCAATCAGTGGCAGCACTTTCATACAGTCGTCAGCGTACAGCGAACCCAGTTCTGTAGAGTGATAAGGCGTGGACTTCCTGCCTTGCTCCGTGAGGAACAGGCTTGGATCGAATCTCTGTTCTGTCCACTTGAGTTGCGTTTGCGGCATAAGGTACTTATAGTCATCATCTCGCAGAGAGGATAGGCTGTCAATAAGCGAAACATCCAGGTTGTCTGATCTTGCGCTGAATCTCGGAATGGAACTGTTTAGGCTGTGCAGCGTTGATCAGTCTGCTCGGCTTTGCTGGCGATCTGCCAATTCCGATTCTGTTTTTGATGGTCTTAGGGCGGGGCTAGCCAGTGGCCTGTGTTCGGCTAGACGATAAGCAGATTGAGTGCGGCTGTGGTTCTCGGTTAGGATTCTGGAAGAGAGAAAAGGAGAATGTTGAAATGAGTTCGTCGCGTGAATCTTGGTTGGACCGGTGGTTCCCCCTGCTGGTGATCGTTTTTGCTCTGCTCTTTGTCACGTTACTTGTGTCATTCAAGCCATTGGGTTGAAAAGGTGCTCGGCAGTCGTGGGAGGAATCGACGGAATAGGGGAGTAGGCATTTGGGTGGCAACTGGACGAGGCGGCATTTTCTCGGCGGGGCGGCGGGTTCGGCGGCATCTCTCGTACTGGGCGGCGCGGGACTAAGCTCGCATGTTTTTGCTAAGAACATTTCTCCTTTGTGCGGAAGATTTCTGACCCACGTTTCGGTTGTGCGGGTGAATCAAATTGAGGTGACTCCCAATCGTTCGATTGGAAGCGATGAGTCTTCGGATAATAGTCCTACCCGTATCCGCTCACGAAGGGAAGCTTTTGCGAGAGGCTGTCCCGGGGGCAGGATGACCTGGGCAATTAGCTGGCTGGCTCTCAATGACAATCGAAAGGAATACGAAGAGGCGCGGAAGCTGCTGGCGTCGTACCACGACCGCTATGGCGACGAGATCACCTTTATTCCAGGCGGCTACTTCGCGCCCATGTACGACACACGCGAACACAACCGGGCGACGATTCACAAGGCTTTAGGACTGGTTTCCGGTATGGTCGGCGGTGGGTATCGTCCGCAATGCATTGTTGCGGGCTTCATGGATGCAGAGAACCAGAGGTCCCTCGCTACCGAGGAGGGCATTCATGTATGCCAGGGCCAGATCTGGAGCCAGCACGGGATCGATCACGGCGATGGCGACGGAGGCATCTGCTATCCCTATTACCCCAGCCGCGAGCACTATCTGAAGCCCGCCCAGGGTGCGGCGGACTTTATCGACTGTGTATGCCTCGACGGCTGGACCTGCGATTTTCTGGCAGCACGGCGGGAGGGGTTTCAGGGTGGGTTCAACAGCCGGATGGGCGTAGGGCCGATTGAGACGGTGGGGAATCTGGGCAAGGTGGCTGGCCGTGAAGAGATGATGGATACGACGGCAGTGCACTTCGACCGTGGCCATGCTCTGAACGGCTTTGGCTGGGTAACAGGCATCTGGGAGGTCTCGATTGGGCACGACGAAGATCTGACCTACTGGTTGCAGGCAGTGCACGACAGATGGCCGGATACACAGGTCATGACCGAAGGTGCGTTCGGGCTGGAGTGGCGGAAGCATACGCCCAATAATGCGTCCCTCAACTACCGCTTCGATGAGAAGGGGACAGGGGCGCCTGGCTCGGAGAAGAACCTGGAGATTCAGTGGTTCATGAACAGGGAGTTTCGGCTGGCATTGCTTCGGGATTGGACTATGGACAGCCCTTCTATGGCCATCGACTTTACGCGATATGACCTGAAGGCTGAAGAGCCTCACGGTCTGCAACGGGAATGGAGCTTGATGAATGTGCTGAACCAGAAGGGCACGCGGCCTCAGGACAAGCCGATGCGGTTGGGACAGCTTAGTGCCGAAGACCAGCGCCGCATCTATGCGCGGTACCCCAGGCTGAAGGATCTGGCTTGATGAGAAGTGGCGACGATTCTTCCGTGAGCGAAGGATCCGCCTTGCGATCGCTGATTTGCATGAAGGTCTGGTGGGTCGTGTTTGTGCGATGGTCTGCCTTAGGAGCGATGAAGTATGCAACGTTCCATGCACTTTTATGCGATGATTCCATTTTTCTATTGACGCTATGTCCCTAGCATGTTAGAAATCTCTCACTCCCCCATAAAAGCAAAGATTTCAAAGGAGATTTCTCATGTCCTTGTCCGTGAAATATATGTGTGTCACTGTCTTTGCTTTGGTCGCAGCGTCAGCCTCTTTGCATGCCGACCCCTTACCGCCAGCCTTTGGCAGTCAGGTCTTTATCGGCAATGTCCTTTATAGTGGATTCCCAGTTTATTATGACGCTACAGTTTTTAACAGCACGAGTTATATCTCTCCTTTTTCGGATGGTAGTGTAGGCTATGCTGCGGTAACGCATGGCACAACCGATCCTTCAGTTTCGAGTCGTCTCACCGCGAATGGGACGCTCGGCGGATCTTCTCTCAAAAAGTTCGATGCATCGACGAGCGTCGGATATTACTTCGAAGTCAACGGTCCCGCCAATCAATCCGTAACGGTCAACCTCGCGAGCAATGGACTCGCTATCGCGCCCACGAACTTTGGCTCCGAGGCAATTTTTTCCATTTTACCGGTGGGCCAGTCCAGTATATTCACTGCCCTCGCGTGCGCTGGAGATACCTCTCATTTGGCAAACGCCCTCTGCGCTAACACAACCAATGCCCCGTCCAGCTTTAGCGACAGTACTCTCAGCATTCAAACCGATACTGCGTACCTTGTAAGGCTCTGGACCGAAACCTACTTCTCGGCCCCCAGTACCCCTCTTCCGGGAGAACAAGATGCGTAGGCGACGATTGCCCCCGCCATTACTCTGGCAACCTCCGACCCCAGCTATAGCCTGAGCTTCAGCCCCGGCTTGGCCCCAGACGAGAGCCCGGTTCCAGAACCCGGCACTTTCGTTCTTATCCTGTCTGGGATAGCCGGACTCGCGTTCTTTCAGCTCAGACGCCGTCGCTTGCCTATGCACGCTTCGGCCATCTGAACAGCAGTCTGGGTCATGCGGTGACTTGAAGTTCGCGTTTTGGTTTGGCGGTGGGTTTTAAGACTGGGGCTAGCCAGTGGCCAGTGTGGCTGGCTGGATTTGCGGCGATCTCTTCGGGTGTGCCGGTGGCGACGATCTGGCCGCCTCCGCTGCCGCCTTCGGGGCCCATGTCGATGACCCAGTCGGCGGATTTGATGACGTCGAGATTGTGCTCGATGACGAGCAGGGAGCCTCCGCCATCGATGAGCTTGTGCAAGGCGGCGAGGAGCTTGGCTACGTCGTCGAAGTGCAGGCCGGTGGTGGGCTCGTCGAGGATGTAAAGGGTGCGGCTGCGGGCTTTGGCGGCGGCTTCGTTTGTAGTGGAGCGATTTGTGATGCTGCGGGCGGTGGCGAGGTGCGAAGCGAGTTTGACGCGCTGGGCTTCGCCGCCGGAGAGCGTGGTGGCGGATTGGCCGAGACGGACGTAGCCGAGGCCGACTTCGTCGAGGACGTAGAGCTTGTCGACGATCTTTGGGTGCCCGGCAAAGTAGGTGAGGGCTTCTTTGACGGTCATGTTGAGGACGTCGTAGATATTTTTATTTTTGTATTTGATCTCGAGTGTAGAGGATTTGTAACGGGTACCGTTGCATTCTTCACAAGGGAGTTCGATGTCGGCGAGGAACTGCATCTCGACGGTGACGGTGCCGTCGCCCTCGCAGACGTCGCAGCGGCCTCCGGGGACGTTGAAGGAGAAGTGGCCGGGGCCGAAGCCTTTGCGTTTGGCGTCGGGCTGCGCGGCGAAGAGAGCGCGGATGTCGTCGAAGGCCTTGATGTAGGTGACGGGGTTGGAGCGCGGGGTGCGGCCGATGGGGGACTGATCGACGAGGATGACGTCGTTGAGGTGCTGGGTGCCGGAGAGTTCGCGGAAGAGGTGCGCTGGGTCGCCACCTTCTGTTTGACCGAGCGCCTGCATCAAGGCGCGGTAGAGGACTTGATGGACGATGGTGGATTTGCCGCTGCCGCTGACTCCGGTGACGACGCAGAGGAGGTTGAGGGGGATGTCGAGATCAACGCCGCGCAGGTTGTGGATGCGGGCTCCAGTGAGTTTGAGGTATTCGCGGCCGGGCTCGCGGCGGTGTTTGGGGATGGGAATGGTGGCTCGGCCGGAGAGGTATTTGCCGGTGATGGAGTTAGGATTGGCGGTGACCTCCGCTACAGTTCCCGCCGCGAGGAGATGGCCGCCGAGTTCGCCGGCTCCGGGGCCGAGGTCGAGGAGGTGGTCGGCAGCGCGGATGACGTCGGGATCGTGCTCGACGACGAGGATGGTGTTGCCAAGGTCGCGGAGGTCCTTCATGATGCGGATGAGCTTAGCGGTGTCGCGGGTGTGGAGACCGATGCTGGGCTCGTCCAGCACATACAGAGCGCCTACAAGGCGTGACCCGAGTGAAGTCGCTAGCTGGATGCGTTGCGATTCGCCGCCGGAGAGGGTGGAGCTGAGGCGGTCGAGGGTGAGGTAATCGAGGCCGACCTGATGCAGGAAGTGGATGCGCTGACGGACCTCTTCGAGGATTTTCCCGGCGATCTCGGTTTGTGCCGGTGACAGTTGCAAATTGTCGAAGAACTGCTGCGCGTCGGTGATGGTGAGGGCGGAGGTTTCGCAGATGTTGCGGTCGTTGATGAGGACGGCGCGGGCTTCGGCACGGAGGCGCTGGCCGCGGCAGTCGGGGCAGAGGGCGTAGCCGCGATATTTGGAGAGGAAGACGCGGACGTGCAGTTTGTACTTTTTACGTTCGAGCGCGGCGAAGAAACCTCGGATGCCGGGGAAAGAGCCGCTGCCTTCTTCGATGAAGCGCTGCTGGTCGGGCGTGAGGTCGTACCAGGGAGTGTCGGTGGGGATGTTGGCGGCTTTGGCGGCGCGGATCATCTCGCCGTGGTGGACGCGGTATTTCGGTGTGGTCCAGGGGGCGATGGCGCCTTGATTCAGCGTCCTCGATTTGTCGGGGATGATGAGGTTCGGGTCGAAGTCGATGGTGTTGCCGAATCCCTGGCAGCGGGGGCAGGCTCCGTAGGGATTGTTGAAGGAGAAGAGGCGCGGTTCGGGTTCGCGGTAGGCGCGGTGGCAGGTGCTGCACTCGAAGGCGGCGGAGAAGCGGTACATCGTACCGTTCTCGTTTTCCGCGCTGGATAGCGCATGGAACTGGATCTCGCCGGACTCGCGGTAGCCGGTTTCGATGGCGTCCACGATGCGGGCGCGGGAGTCGGGGCTGATGGCGAGACGGTCTACGAGGACGAAGATGGGTTGGGTGAAGTCGAGTTCGAGGAGGGATTCGGGGGTGGAGAACTCTACGATTTTTCCGGATTGGTAGAGGCGGTTGTAGCCTCGGCGGCGGAGTTCGGTGAGGCGCTCTTTGAGAGCGTCGGTGATGTCAATGGCCTTGGGAGCGGCTGTGGCTTTGGCCGATTTTTTTGCGGCGGCCTTTTTGGGCTTTGGAGCTTCTGCTTCTATTGCTTCCGGTGTGGGCTGCTGCATGGGCTCGAGTTTGATGTCGGCGCGGACGATGGGGAAGAGCGCGTAGGTTCGAGTGCCTTCGGGCAGGGCGAGAAGGGAAGCGACGATCTCGTCTACGGTGTCGTGCCGTACGATGCCGCCGCAGTGCAGGCAGGTGACGGTGCCGCAGCGGGCGTAGAGGAGGCGGAGGTAGTCGTAGATCTCGGTTGCAGTGGCGACGGTGGAGCGGGGGTTGCGCGTCTGGTTTTTCTGCTTGATGGCGATGGCGGGGGCGAGGCCGTCCATGTGGTCTACGTCGGGTTTTTCGATGCGCTCCAAAAACTGGCGGGTGTATGCCTCACAGCCGCGCCCGCGGCGACGAACAGTACGCCGGCCAGGATGTGCCGCCAGGTCAGGCGCCCGCGGTCCG
>NFUO01000580.1 GCA_002197545.1 Acidobacteria subdivision 2 bacterium RH1 MAG20
GGAAGTCAATGAACTGCTAAAGCTGATGGATAAGTGTAACGACCGAGGGATTCTTGTCATTGCGGCTTGTAATTCCATTGAGCGACTTGGGTAGCGTCCCGAATTCTGTAGAAAAGTTGATAGCGCATTTTGTCTGAAGAGTCATGAAATTCTTTTTTTAAGTAGCAGCTTGTTGTGTCCCTCCTAAGTCGCGGTAGCCTCTGATGCGGCGCAGCTTCATCTGTCCGCTGATCCACAACCCGAAGAACACCCGTAGCACGGCGCCTTCGTTGGGCAGGGCCGCCTGGGTTTTGATTCGGCGACGAAACTCTTGCTGCATCCGCTCGATGATGTTCGTCGTGCGCAGCGACATGTGCTGGCTTGCCGGGAACTGGTAGAACGTTAGCAGTTGCTCGCCCGCCTCTTCCAAACTCGCCGCGACCGGAGGGCACAGCTTCTTCCACTTCAACAGAAACGCCGCGTGCGCCTGTCGAGCCGCGTCCCGAGTTTCGGCGTAGACGATCCGGTGGTAGTCCTCGCGCACCGCTTCGTGCGCATGTTTCGGCGCTTTGGCCAACAGGTTCCGCAGCTTGTGCACCGTGCAACGCTGGTGAGCCACGCCTGGCCACAGACGGTCCAGCGCCGCTCCCAGCCCCGCGTTGCCGTCGCTCATCACCAGTCGCGGACGGCCCATCTTCCGTGTGGCCAGATCCTCCAGCAACATCTGCCAGCCGTCGGTGCTCTCCGCTCCGGCGCTCATCAGACTCAGCAACACCTTCTCGCCTGTGTCCTTCACTCCCAACGCCACCAGCACCGGCAGCGATACCACTCTCCCGCCGCTGCGCACCTTGGGATAAATCGCATCCAGGTACAAATACAGGATCTTCTCTTCCGCCAGATCGCGCCGCTGCCACAGGCGATAGCTTTCTTCCAACCGCAGCACCAGGCGTGATACCGCGCTCTTCGACAACGCCGCCCCGCTCAGCAGCGGTTCCAGAGCCCCGCGGATCCGCCGCGTGTTGCTTCCCGAAAGATACACGTTCAGCACGCTCTGCTCGACTTCGGCGCTACTCCGTCGGTACCGGGGCACCAGCTGACTGTGCCATTCCCGCTCGCTGCCGTCGGACATGACCAGCCGCCCCCGCGGCACTGCCAACTGGACCGCGCCCGTGCGCAGCGTCAACCTCCTCGGCTTGCGTCCATGCCGATACC
>NFUO01000581.1 GCA_002197545.1 Acidobacteria subdivision 2 bacterium RH1 MAG20
GCCGAGCAGTGGTCTGCTTTAGGAACTCGTTGAAATTCGCGTGATTGCAGCGTTTTTCCTTTCGATTTTCGTTTCTTCCCATTCGAAATCTGTTTGAAGTGCGGTTCTGGCCGGTGTTTATAGGGGTTTGCGAGCCTCAGGGAATCATCCCCGAGGCTCGCAACCGTTGCTCAGGCACACTGCTCCCTTAGCTTTTCCGGTGGTTGAGCCATCAGCCGCGGCAACCGGATCAGATTGTGCGCCGCGCAACTGAAGACGAACAGCCAGTCCACCTTCTCCAGTCCTCGCAACTTTACCTGCCGCAGCGGACCGGTTTGCTTGAGCCATCCAAAGCCCTTCTCCACCAGCCATCGCCGGCTGAGGCTAATGGCATAGCCGGGCTGGCGCGTGGTCCTGCGGTCCAGGTTGCTGCGGCGGCCCTTGTCGTTCTTGGTCACATGCGGTGTCACATTCAACTCCCGCACCGTGCTAACGAAATCCTTCGTGTCGTACGCCTTGTCGGCACCCACGGTGATGCGCCGTGAGCGACCTTCTTACTTTTCCTGGAGCATCAACAGCGCGGCATCGCGCTCGGCGTAACCGTCGGCGTGCGTCACCATCGCCGCGGCGATCAATCCGTTGCGGTTCTCCACCAGCGCGTGGCCCAGATAACTCAACGTCGATTCCTTGCCGTAACTCTTCTTGTACAGCCGCGCATCGGCATCGGTAGTTGATTCATGCGTCTTGTTCGACCGCTTCTGGCCGTGAAAATCCGCCCCATCGCCGTCGTCGGATCCGTCCTTCGAGCGAAAGCTCTTTTGCGAGGCCCACGCCTGAATCAGCGTGCCATCCACCGTGAAGTGTTCGTCGCTCATAAAGCGCCTGGCATGCTTGTTCACTTCGGCAAAGAACTGCTGCGCCACATCGGAAGTCAGCAACCGGTCGCGGTTCTTCGAGAACACCGCATGGTTCCACACCGCGTCGTCCATGCCAAGGCCCACAAACCAGCGGAACAGCAGGTTGTAGTCGATCTGCTCAACCAGCAACCGCTCCGAGCGCACTGAGTAGAACACCTGCAACAAAAGCGCCCGCAGAATGTACTCCGGCGCAATCGATGGCCGCCCCGAATCCGCATACAGCGCGTCAAACTCAGGGCTCAGCTTGTGCAACACCGTGTCGGTTAGCTTGCGAACGGCCCGCAATGGATGATCCTAAGGCACACGTTGCTCCAACGAAACATAACTGAACATCCCGTCCTGAACTCGCTCGTCTCCACGCATGCCTGTTAGACGAACAACCTCATGCCCTCGATGCAGAACAGTACCTATTTCAACAAGTTTCTAGAGGCGAGATCTTCTTAACCACTGCTGCATTCATCATCTGCCCCTCTGCCAGTCCTGAATTGGTCGATTCGGACGCGGCCCGCAAATGCGCGGCCGGCACAAGTACAATCCAAGACAGGGCGATGAAGAGTCCGGTCACATTTGACCAGAATTCAATCTTGGTCTTTGTTGTAAAATCCTATGGTAACCGTCTTTGACATAAAGGCAATTGCGGGCTTGGATTCAATGGGAGTTCTGCTCGATGCACAACAAGCCGTTCAACGACGCGTGGCCGCAAGCACATTGCGCACACGCCCGCGATTCAACCGGTCTCGACGCAAGATGAAACGAGGCCGAGCGGGGATGCGCATCCTGCTGGCACTCGTGCTCCTGCTGGCCGTTCTTTTCGCCGGGCGCGCAAACGCGTTTACCCTCCTTACGCACGAACAGCTCATCGATCTCAACTGGCAGTATTCCATTGTTCCGCTCTTGCTCAGCCGCTATCCCAATCTCTCGCCGGCGCAACTCGAAGAGGCGCGGGCCTATGCTTACGGAGGATGCGTTATCCAGGACATGGGTTACTATCCGTTTGGCGACAAGACATTCTCAAACCTGACCCACTACGTGCGCTCAGGCGACTTCGTGGTGAGTCTCTTTCGCAATGCGCACAACGCCGATGAACTCGCGTTCGCCGTCGGCGCGCTGTCTCATTACGTGGGCGACACCATCGGCCACTCCGAAGCGACAAACCTCTCCGTCCCCGTAGAATTCCCCCGGCTGCGTGCGAAATATGGTCGCGAGGTGAACTACGCCGAGGGCGAGCATCAGCATGTACAAACTGAGTTCGCCTTTGACATTGACGAGATCGCGCATCACCGCATGGCGCCGGTCCGCTTCCTTCGCCACATCGGGCTCAAGGTGCCAGTCAAGCAGCTCGCGCTCGCTTACTACCAGACCTATGGGCTGAGAAACGAGTTCTCACCCCGTCGTCAGCGCTTCAATCTTCGTGAATACCGTTTCATGGTGCATACCTTCTTCCCGCGCGTGGCCTACGCTATCACGCTCCTGCATCGCCACCACGAGCCGCCAGACCCGGATACCCCAGATGCGGCGCAGATCGACAAGGAAGTGGCCGCGGTGGCCGCGGAAAACAACTGGCAGAAGTATGGCCGACATGCAGGAATTGGAACCTACATGCTGGCCGGCTTTCTGTTTATTCTGCCCAAGTTCGGCCCACTGAAACTGATCGATGTGAAAGGCCCAACCCCGGCAACCGAGGCCGCATACCTGCACAGCGTGGTGGTGGCCACAACGATCATGCACCGGATGCTCGCGCGCTTTACGCCTCCCGCGACGGCGCACACTTCCACGGCCCGAGCAGGCGATCCGGTTTCCGCGAATCAATCTCCGCAAGCGATTCCGGCAATCATGACCGCGAACGCGCACACGCTGCTCGAATCGCGCGACCCGCGTCATCCCCTGCCCAACCGCGACCTTGATACAGGTCGAGTGGTACAGCCCGGTGGCTATCCGCTCACCGACTCAACGTATGCCAATCTCCTCCACCGCCTCACGCGCCAGCCCACGCAGCCCATCCCGCCCGGCATCAAGCAGGACATCCAGGCCTACTACGCTGACCCGAACGCGCCCATTACGACAAAGCAGCACCCGGCGCAGTGGGCCCAGGTGCAGGCCGATCTCGCAACCCTCGCCGCCATGCCCACCAGCACGGAGCCGGAGCCGTATCCCACGTATGGCGATGAAGCAGCA
>NFUO01000582.1 GCA_002197545.1 Acidobacteria subdivision 2 bacterium RH1 MAG20
CGCAAGCGTGCGCTTGCCAAATCGCGATGAGCTGATGCGTTCTGAGCCAGACCTCCCAGTGCAAGACTTAGGGCGGCGAGGACGGCAGAAGCCATCGTGAACAGCCGAAACTTTTGCATACCCGTTTCTCCTCCTAACGATCTGAAAACTGGCGCACTTCGTGCGGTGACCGCTGTGTCGACTATACGGACCCGAGCTAAGGGCGGTCAACGACGCAGAATCAGTGCTTGAAGTGCCGAAGTCCGGTGAAGATCATTGCGACCGCGCCGCGGTCGGCGGCCTCGATCGCATCCTTGTCGCGAATTGAGCCGCCAGGCTGAATGATCGCGGTAACTCCCGCCTCCACCGCGCGCTCCACGCCGTCGGGGAAGGGAAAGTACGCGTCGGATGCGAGCACCGAGCCTTGCGATCGATCACCGGCCATTCGGACGGCCAAATCGACGGAATTGACCCGGCTCATCTGTCCGGCTCCCACGCCGACCAGAGCCAGCTTTTTGGCCAGTACGATGCCGTTGGACTTAACGTGTTTGACCGCTCGCCAGGCGAAGTGAAGGTCGGTCAACTCTTCCAAGGTAGGCTGTCGCTTCGACACCACCTGCATGTTCATAGAAAGATCCAGCGCAATGTTCCGGGACTGCACCAGGAATCCGCCGTCGATACGTTTGAAATCGAGATCGTGATAGTCGATCCAGCTCACATCCTGCACAGGCCCTTCTCCACCAGCCCGCACACTGAGCAGCCGGATGGCCTTCTTGCGGGAGAGAACCTGCACTGCCGCATCGGTGAAATCTGGGGCGACCACGGCTTCGAAATACATGCGCACGATTTCCTCCGCCGTGCCCTCGTCCATCGTGCGATTGACACCGACAATTCCGCCGTATGCCGACTGCGGATCGCCGGCAAACGCTCGCAGATACGCCTCCCTAAGGTCCTTACCCGCCGCGATGCCCGTGGGATTCGTATGCTTCACTACAGCCGCCGCCGGGGCGGAGAAATCCGACACCATCGCCCAAGCCGCGTCGCAATCGAGAAGATTGTTGAAAGAAAGTTCTTTACCGTGTAACTGGAGCGCGGTGGCGACCGTACTTGGCTGTTTCAGCTGCTTGGAACGCGGCGTATCACTGTAAAGAGCTGCTCGCTGGTGAAGGTTCTCCCCGTACCGAAGGTCCTGA
>NFUO01000583.1 GCA_002197545.1 Acidobacteria subdivision 2 bacterium RH1 MAG20
CAAGCCTCTCTCCACGCGAGCGCGAAGTTCTTCAACTCCTCGCGCAAGGCAAGAGCAACAAAGAGATTGCCGCCCAGCTAGGCATTGCCGAAGCCACGGTAAAGTGTCACTTCCGTGTCATCTTCATGCGCATGGGTGTTACCGACCGAACCCAGGCCGTCATCTCAGCCCTCCAGCGCGGCCTCGTCCACCTGTAGGGCCGTTCAGCCATGCAAGACTCTTCCGGCCCGCAGGCTCTCGCCTGGTCCCCTTGCAAGGTGTCAAATGTCAGGGGCACCCCAACTACTCGATATGGCTGGGTAGCACAATGAGGCCGTGCGGCAACGGTGACTGCAGCGCCGGTGCACTGGCATCGCGTAGCGCGGGATTGAAGTGGTACAGCAGGTCAAGGAAGCGCTGCTGCTTCTGCGCATTCAGCGCAGACCACTGCGGATAGGTCCGAGCAAGCAGCTCGCCAACCGTGGCAGCCGAAGTACGCTCCACACCGGCGCCGGCACTCGCCGCGGTCACGACGTGAGCACCTGCCAGGAATCCCGCAAGCTGCTTCGCCTCCTCCCGCGTATCGACGGCCTCGCCCTTCAAAATCATGCGATCTGCGCAGTCCTTCTCCAGCTCGTGTTGCGCATCGAGCGGCAGCTTGCTCCGCTCAATCGCAGCATCCAGCGCCGCCAGGTCCTCATACTGGTTTGCCGTGAAGTTGTACCAGTCCGCGATCAGATTGCCGTGGTTATCCACGAGCAGCCCACTGAGTTTCTTCAGCGCGTCCTCATACGCAGCGCCATTCTTCGCGAGCTTCGGATTGTGCTCATGCAGGAACTCTTCCATCGACGCCTGCGCCTCAGCAGGCGAACGCGCCGGCAGCTTGTAATCTTGTCCGATCAGTTCAAAGACGCGCGACGGAGTGCCCGGTGTAATCGAGACGATCGAGGCATCGCGGACCACGGGCACACGGCCGACATCGCTGAGATGCGGCTCTTCGATGCCGTCGATTGGCGTGGCGGCCGGTGTGGAGTGCAGCGTGATCTCGGCCGGTCCCAAGCCGGGAGAGCTTACCGAGACCTTGATTTCGCCGGGCGTAGAGGTGGTGCGCACGATGTTGGCGGTTGGCAGGATGATGTAGAGTGTGCCGGATTCGGCGCCGTTCTTGTCGGTGTCGGTGGTGTACCTGGACGGGCCGACGAGCTTGCCTTCGCCGGAGATCTTCCAGTCGATCTCGGGATGGATGTACGGGACAACCTCGCTCTTGCTGTCCAGCGCATTGACCTGCAGCAGCGCCAGTCCGCTGCGGTCCGCGACGAGATGCGAGGCTTGTACGGTAAGACGGAGTTTCACCGGCGCGCCGGACATGGCGAGGGAGTCTTCAACGGTCTGCGAACCCTTGTGCGCGACGGCGCGAATAGTGCCGTTCGCAACCTTGATGTTCTTGAACTCGAGGACGTGTACGTCGGCTTCGGTCGGGCCTTGGGTGCCAAGACTCCTGCCGTCGACGAAGAGTTCTACGGAGTCGCCGTTCGAATCCACCGTGATCGTCTCGCGTTTGCCGATGTAGCGCTGCTGCCATGGCCAGGGATGGATGAAGACCATCGGCTTCTGGGTGAAGTTTGCCTGCCAGAGGTAGTAGACGTATTTGGGAAAGCGGAAGTCGTCCACCCAGCCCTTTGGGTTGATGTTGTGCAGCGGAGCGTTCTTGTAGATGCGGTCCGCGCCATGATCCGCGTAAAGGAAGACGATGATGTTGGTGCCGCGCTTCTTCTGGAGATATTTGGCGTCGGTGGTATGCTGCCACTCTTCGGTGCCAGTGATCTGTCCGCTGGCAGGCTCGCCGGTGTCGGGATAGAAGTTGTGCGCGTCGTCATTGTACCAGCCGCGGATGGTGCAGCGCAGGGTCTGCTCGAGCGGCAGGTCGTCCTCGGTGGTCATGACGTACTTGCCGCCGTTGGTGCCGCGGCGCAGGTTGATGATGCGGTTCTTGTCCTCGGCCCACGCCCAAGCTGAGTCGGCCGGGTGGTCGGTCTCGTTGCCCATGCTCCAGAAGAAGATGGAGGCATGGTTGCGGTCGCGGCGGATCATCTCCTTCATTATCTGGAGCTGCACGTCACGGCCGAAGTCGATGTCCTTGATGTTTGGGCTTTCTTCGGCGACGATAATGCCGTTGCGATCGCAGAAATCGTAGATGACGGGCGCCTGCGTGTAGTGGGCAGTACGCTGGAAGTTGAAGCCCATGTTGTAGCGCATGTCCTTGAGGTCGCGGATCTGCATCCAGAGGGGAACGGCGTCGCCGAGCCAAGGAAAGTCCTGGTGGCGGTTGGTGCCGATTAACTGAATGGGCTTGCCGTTCAAGTACAGACGCTTCTCCGCTTTGTTCCAGTAGAAGAAACGGAAGCCGAAGGCGGACTGGTAGGTGTCGACGACGGCGCCGTGATCGCGCACTTCCGTCACCATGCGATAGAGATACGGAGTCGAAGGCGACCAGAGATGCGGCTTGGTGAGTGGAGAGAAGTCCTGAATGACGGGCTTTAACTCGCCGGGAGTGATGGAGGCGGGGGTGGTCTGGGTTGCAAGCACCGCGCCGTCGGCGTCGAGAATGCGCGATTCGATTTGAATGTCGGCGGGCTTGTCGCGGTCGTTGCGGACCCACGTGGTATCGTGCACGGTGGCCTCGTCGGCCGTGACGTGCGGCGTCTGAATGAAGCTTCCGCCCTCGCTGTCGGCCGAGCCCTGGAAGGGGATGTGGACCTTGTCGGTCAACACCAGGCGCACGCTTCGGTAGATCCCGCCGTACACGTCGAAGTTGCCGGCTGTCATGGGAGGGACGTGGCCGAGATTGTCGTCGCGGCGGTTGGAGACCTGGACGGCGATGACGTTGTCTTTGCCGAAGCGGATCCACTTCGTGACGTCGAGCGAGAAGCTGGTGTAGCCGCCTTTGTGCTCTCCGGCGAGATGACCGTTGACGTAGACGAAAGCGACCTTCTGCACGCCGTCGAACTCAAGGAAGACGAGCTTCTGATCGAAGCGCTTCGAGATGGAGAAGTGCTTGCGATACCAGCCCCAGCCGTACCACCAGTAGGAGTCCTTGCGCTCGGTCGCATGCTCGATGAAGGGGTGGACGTCGCGGGTGGTCTCGTAGACACTCCAGGTATGCGGCAGAGCGATGGCGGGCCACTTTGCATCCTCGGCGGCAGGCTCGGCCCAGCGCTTGTCCGGCGTCTGCCGCGAGAAGTATTGAAATGTCCAGTCCTGGTCAAGGCTCTGGATAACTCGTATTCCCTTTGCAGATTGCGAAGGACCCGAAGCCGTAGCCTGCAATCCGGTCAACGCGGTAAACAAGATAATAAACATCACCTTCGAACGAAACATCGCCAAAAATCCTCACAACAGAAAGGGAACTGAGGCCAGTGAAAGACTGGTCGTCACCAGAGAGACAGCATGCGCAATATGGTGGTTAGAACTGAATGTGGCCGGAGAGCTGGAGAAAGCGCTGTCCGCTGGTGCTGGTGATCTGCCCGAGACTGGACCCGATCTGCTCGGATGGCGTGCCCAGGTTTGGCGTGTTGAAGATGCCGAAAGCATCGCAGCGGAAGCGGAAGTTCATGCCTTCGCGGCCAGGGATGGGGAACGTCTTCGCAAGCGACATGTCGTTGCTGATGTTCGCCGGCCCGATGATCGCGTTCCGCCCCAGGTTGCCGAAGGTACCCGGAGCCGGGAAGTAGTTCCTGAACGAGCCGGAGGTGCTACAGGCCGGATTGCCGTCGCCGCAGAAAGCCGTGGTGTCGAACCAAGTGCTTCCGGTAAGCGCGAGCTTGTTGATGCGATGACGGCTGGAAGGCAGGTTCCAGTTGTGCAGGACGTTCGGACGCTGGTTGGGCGTGTTGGTGAGGGCGAAGTCAGTCTTGGAGAGAATATTGATGGGCTGGCCGCTGCGATAGCTGTAGCGTCCGCTGAGTATCCAGCCGCCGAGCGCTAACTGCATAAGGCGGTTGCGACCCTGAAACATCGGCAGGTTGACGCTGTAGCCGATGCTGGCGATGTGTGTTGCGTTGAAGTCCGATGGGCCAACCTCGGAGCTCATGTTGAAGTCCAGCGGCGAGCCGACGGCTGGCACAGTTGGCGTGCTGAAGACGTTCGGCACGTATGCGGTGTCGGTGACATAGTTGGAGGACTCATCGATCGAGCGCGAGTACGTGTAGGCGCCCATGGCGCTGACCCATGATCCGAGGCGCTTGGTGACCGAGACCTGCAGCGCGTTGTAGCTCGACATGCCGATGCTGGCCATCTCGCCGATGTTGCCGAAGTTCGAGTAGACGCGGCGCGCCTGATAGCTGGAGGTGGAGGTGCTGGCGCCTGGGGCATAGAGGGCGGGGTTGCTGTTGAAATCCAGTAGTTGGTGACGGCCGAACTTGCCTACATACATGACCTGCATGGCGAGGTTCGCTGTTAGCTGCTGCTGGATGCCGAGATTGGTGGATTCAACATAGGGTGTGCGGAGGTTCGAGGCGGGGTAGGTGAGCGTGAACGGTGTCTTGAATTTGGGATGCGAGAGATCGACAGTCGTCGGGAAGGTCGGGCCGCTGGCATACGGGTCGGAGATGCTCGCCGGCGTTACGTTCGGCGAGAACTGGTACACGTACGGCTGAGTGTTGTTCTGGATGATATTCGAACTGAGCTGGTCATAAAATATGCCGAATCCGCCGCGCAAGGCGGTTCTTCCATTGCCGAAGACGTCCAGCGCGAAGCCAAAGCGCGGAGCGAAATCGAACTGCGGCGTTGGGACCTCACCACGCGGCACGCCAGGGTCTCCCGGGAAGACCAGCCCGACAGGTGCACTGGGAATCTTTACTGACTGTTGGCCGGGACGGAACGTCGCCCACCAGTTCTGTGGCTGGTACCAGGGGAAGGGCAGTTCGTAGCGAAGGCCGAGGTTGAGGGTAAGGCGCGGCAACACCTTCCAGTCATCCTGGAACCAGGCGTACATATTGTTCTGGATGCCAGTCTGCTCGATCTGGGGGCTCTCGGCGTTTGCGTTGTTGAGCAACCCGAAGAGATAGTCGGCCATGGAGTCACCGGTGTAGGTGCCGGTGAAAGTGAACTGACCCATGGTGTAGAAGTACGAGCGGTTTACATATTGCAGCCGCAGATACTCCGCGCCGGTCTGGATGTTGTGGTTGCCTTTGACAAGGCTCACGTTGTCGACGAGGTCGATGGCCCCATCCACATTCTTCTGCTCGTCGGTCGAGTTCGACGACAGCACCATGCGTGAGTTAACCGTAAAAGCCGGAAGGACCGGCTTGCCCAGTACTGGGAAGTTCGATCCCAGAGAGTTCAGGCTGGTTAGATCGGTTGGCTCGGACGTGCCGTAGAACCGGTTGTATCCCAGGCGAACCACGTTCAATGCGGAAGGCGAAATAACCCACGTGTCGTTCACGCTGATCGTCTGCGTGCGCGCATTCTGATTCAGCACGTCATACTGCGGGATCGCGTTTGTTGACGTCGTGTGGCTGTTCTGGAACGAGTTGATGATAATGTATCGGCCGTCGATGGTGTGCTTGCCGAAGTGCCAATCCAGGCGGCCTTCCGCAGTATCATTGTCGAGCGGGCTGTAATAGTTCTGGATCAATGTGTTGTTCACGCCGTTCGGCAGCGGCACGTATTTTGCGTCGAAATTCTGAATCACCGAATTCAGGCAGACGTTCGGAATCTGCGCGTTGGCAATGTACTGGCCCGTGCCGAGCGCCGCTGCACACGCGGGCGACAGCAGCTTAGAGATGGTCGAGTAGTACGTTCCCTTCGCGTAATTAGGATTCTGCAGGTAGCTGTTGGCAGGCTTGTTCGCCTTCTCCGCGTCGGCCGAGAAGTCTCCGGCCACGCCGTTCAGCCCGCGCTCGGCTGCGGTCGGCGGCAGCGCGGAGGTAGCCGTATCCACGTTGCTTTGCCGGTATCCCTCATAGCCCAGGAAGTAGAAGAGGCGATCGCGCATGATCGGTCCGCCCAGTGTCGCACCGAACCGGTTGATGTGCGACTTGTTGGTCAGCTTCGTATAGTAGTTCGATGCATTGAACGCGGTATTCTGGTCGTACTCCCAGAGCGTGCCGTGGATCTGGTCCGTCCCGGATTTCGTAAGAATGTTGACGATGCCGCCTGTGTTGTGTCCGTACTGCGCGCCGTAGTTGCCAATCAGCGCCTCGATCTGCGAAAGGAAGTCGGGCGGGGGATAATTCTGCCCCGTGTTACGGAAGAAGTTCGTGTGCATGAGCCCGTCCAGCAGCAACAGATTGTCGGAGCTGCGCGAGCCCGAAACATTGAACGTCGGCCCGTTACGATCCGGCGCAAACGCCGCGCGCGTGCTTACATCCGAAACTCCGGGCAAAACGGAGAGGAAGTCCAACGGTTGTCCGGTGCTGGTAGGCATGTCGTTCACCAGCACCTGAGGGATGATGGCGCTGATGGTATCCGAGTGCGTGTCGACCTGCGGAGGGGCAGAATTTACCGTCACTTGCTCGCTGACACGGCCGGGGTGCAGCGGGGCGTCGAGGCGCACGTTCTGATCGGCATCGACGGTAACGGCGGTGTTCGAGAATCTCTCAAAGCCGCCCGCTTCGACCGTGACTGTATAGGTGCCGAGCGGGAGCGCGGGAAGGATGTATGAACCGCTGCTGTTCGAGGTCGTGGTGCGGATGAGGCCCTGCTGGTTGGAATGTGCGGTGACCTTCGCATCCGGCACGACGGAGCCGGAGCTGTCGGTGACGGTACCGAGAATGCTGCCTGTGGTTTGGGCCGCGGCGGGGCGCAGCAATGTGAAGGAACTCACGACCGACAGGCAGACGACTAAGCGCATCCAATGGCGGTTCATAGGGCGATCTCCTGAATACGAATCCTCGGATCGGGCATGAAGGTGTTGGAACAGCCTTTTCCTGAGTGGCTAGATCGTAGAGTGTGTGATACGAGGCGCGAATCAGCCAAAAGTATGGTCACCTTATTTTTGTGCTTCGCACCTTCTCTCATCTACTTGAGCACATCCGACTCGTCGCCAAAAAGCATAGCTGCGATGACAGTGACTTGGCGCATGACATCTTCGGGAAGCACGCGTGCGATCGACTACGCTGCAGCGATCTCAACAGTATCCGGAACGAGGATCACGGTCGCGTCAAGATGGTGAAGGCGGAGTATTCGGAGGACCAGCTTCCGTTGGACCCGGAGTTTGCCGAGGTCTGCTGCATTGGAAACGCGAGTATGAGCGGAAAGCGCGGCTTCAATCGGGCGATTCAACCCAGTCCAGTGGGTTGGAGCTGGTCTTCGAGAGCCACGTCGCCGGACGTCACTACCACACGGCTCCTATCCAGCAGGACTACATTTGTCCTGCCGGGTGTTGCCTGTTGGAGTGCCCGAAATGTGGTGCGGCTGTTGGCGTTTGGTGCCAGCGAGACGGCCCGGTTCCGAATGGCGGTCGTTTGCCGCTTCATGAAGAGCGCTGGGCAGCAGCCGGGAAGAACGACGGCAGCATGACGCGGAGGAGGTCAAGTCCGTGCGTTTCGCTACAGCACTTTTTGCAACACCTGGCAGAGCAGGTAGCAGGCCGCTTCGCTGAGCAGCAGGGCATACACAGTCGGTTCGGAGTCGTCAGTCAGCTTGACCTTGGCGGTCAGACTCAACGGGCGTTGACTTGTCCGTCGCTGCCTTTCGTAAATCGACCTCATGAGCCAACTTGTTGCGAAGCATGTAGAGGTCTACGGCGATGTCTTCTACTGTATAAGCGGGCGGTTTATCGGGCGAATTCCAGTCAGGGAAGACAAATGTTCCAGGCCAAGACAATCGCATAGCTTCCGATTGAAGTCATTGCGATTATCACTATCGAAGATCGCCTCTAAGCCCATGACCCAAAGCAGACCGGCAATGTAGGGATATTGGCAAGCTCTGGCGCTTCCATGCGTCCGATCTGGAAGCGAGCCGGGGTATCCACAGTCATTCTCTCGACTCCGAACCTGCCCAGCGGTACGCTTTAAGTACCACTCGTGCCCGCAACTAACAGGAGGTCACCTTACTCCGTTCTACTTCCGCAATGACTATCTCGGAATCGAGCAGTTCTCCCGCACGATCGAGTGCGACAATTATGTTTTTGACCGCGACCTCTACGACCAGCACGAAAAGTTCGCGGGGTTGTGGGACAAGAACCTTTCCCAGTAGGGCTTTGTCGCAGCCCTTGCCCGGCGAGGCGCACAAAGCTAACCGTTTTTCCATCATGGGCGGGCGAAGCAAGTGTGTCCGTCCCGTTTACCCACCATTCACCCAACCGCTCGAAAGGAGCTATCGCCATGAACACCACCATCATCGCCAACGCCACCGAGTACCGCAATCTGCCTCTCGCGTTGCTCACTGAGTCCAAAACCAACCCGCGCCGCACCTTCGAGGATGATCCCTTGAAGGAACTAGCCGAGAGCATCCGAACCCAGGGCATTCTTTCGCCCTTGCTAGTGCGGCCAACTAACGAGCAGGGCTTTGAGATCGTCTTCGGAGCGAGGCGTTACCGCGCCGCGCAGATGGCCGAAGCCGCCACTGTCCCCGTCCGCATCAAGAACCTTACCGACGCCGAAGCGTTAGAGGCGCAGTTGATTGAAAACCTCCAGCGCCGCGACGTTCACCCGATGGAGGAGGCCAACGGCTTCCGCGCTCTACTCAACTTGGAAGAGCCGAAATACAGCATCGAGCAGATCGCAGCCCGGACAGGAAAATCGCCCGCGTATGTGGCTGGCAGGTTGAAGCTGACCGAACTTGCCCCTGTAGTGGTCGAAGCCTTCTACCGCGAGGAGATCGGCGTCGGCCATCCTCTGTTTCATCGTCCAGTGAGGATTCAACCAGGCTTCGGAACTCCACTAGATTGACGCGATATGCCACCTTCTTCGCGATCTCTACGTCGTCAAATTCAGGAAAGCTCAACCCTAGCGCGTAAAGATGGCTAACGCCCAGGTCGAGCCGTCCGCCGCCGCCATTTCTTTCTTTGTAGGGCGCGACAGCGAAGATTAGAAGGAGAGGTCGCGGCCTGTAAGAGCGATATACGGAGTCTGGAACGGAGCCGGTTTTGCCGTTTGCACGGAACTCACTGCGGATGCGATCTACTAATTCGGGTGCAAGTCCTTCCCGTTCAACTCCAGGTGTCCCTACCCTCTGCTTGCTACCGGAGATCCGGAGTGCGCCTTCGCGGTTTGTATCGACGTAACGAGCGAATGGTTTTATGGAATATCCCTCAAGATCAACCGGCTCCTCATTGTTATCAGTGTCCACCAGAGCTACATCCCATGATTGCAACTTCTCCTCCGTGGTGGAGCCGACAAAAGCCGCGAGGTCCGAGTTGAAATCCAGGTTGAGAGGATGAGCGGTGAAATTGTGAAGAAGTTCTGAAACAAATTGCTTCGGGACTCCACTACAAACCATGTTTGGATGTTTACCGAATAGGCTCTTCTTAAGCTCGTGGCCTGATCCGCGCAATTGACGAAGAAACGCCTTCACCGCTTCTTCATTTGCCTGCAGAAGATTCCGGCTCCGCCGAAGACGTGTGGTCTCCTGATAGTGCTCGCTCAGTGAAACATCGATCTCAATTGTTTCGCCTAGCCTCATCTTGTTCTGAGCAGTCACGAGGAGGGTCTTTGGATGCGCACGGACTCTGAGTCCAAAGTCTTTTGGTGTGGCCTTCCTCCTCATCATCCGTTTCACGTCGTTACGTAACTCATCTGCCGCTTCGGAGATTTTCCCATACCAGTCCTGAGCCTCATCTGTCATCCATAGACGGCATAGGTCCTCGTATCCAGGCCGATAGCCGAACCAGCGGCCCATCTGTAGCAAAGTGTCGTACATTTGCGAGTTTCGATAAAAATAACTGGTTGACAAGCCTTCGAGTGTTAAGCCTCTTGAGAGACTGTTGCCACCTACCGCGATTACGCGAAGCCCGGTGTCACGGTGAGCCGTGTAGTCAAGACTCGCGGCTCTGGTTCGTTGGTTCACCGCGCGTACTTCTATTGGCGCCACGCTCGGATGAAGTTGATTTTGCACCTGCTCCCACGAATAGCCGCAGGCCGAGAACTGCTTTTGATACTCACGATGCAAGTCGGTGAGCGTCGCATTACGTAATGCTTGAGAAGTAGGCAGAGCCGAATAGTTCCGAATGTCCTGCTTGATGTCCTCAAGATAAGCTGCGATTAAGGCTTGGACCTGCATCTGGACATCCGTGAACCGGCTGACGTTAACCAGCATCGTTCGGTGTGTGGGCCCCTCACTTCGCAGGTCTCGAATGGCACAGGTCAGCAAGAACGAACGCAGCGCATCGCGAAGGCTCTCGGGAAGGTCGGACACCTGAAAAGAAGACTTGTGCTTCTTCGGGAACGCCAACTCTGCGTCTGTGATCTCGCGAACGACGCTGTCGTTAATTTCACCAAAAACGCGTGAAGCCCCCATGTAGTTCGATGGCGCTTCAAGAGCGTAGATGAAGTCTCTCGGAAAGAGATCGTCATTGGTCATCTTTTCTGGAGAGTCCGGGTTGATGAAGATGTTTGCAAAGGGTGTTGCCGTGAATCCTACGTAACTGTTTCTGGAAAACAGATCTAGCAGTTCGCGGATGAGACGGTTGATCTGTGTTGGATCGGAGCCCAGGGCATTGGTGTTGATCCTTCTCGATGTGGGCGCGTGATGAGTGATTGCAGACTCCCCCGATGCGCTTATCAAGAAACCAATCTGGGCGATACTCTACCGTCACGTCGTGAGCGACGTACTCCCCTCCGCGACCATTCCTTGGCTTTCGCACGCTCGATATCGCTGAATCGAGATATTGCCCGATGAACGGTGCCGCGTTCCTTGCGCTTTGGAACCATCGGCGTTGTCCGGCCTGTTGAAGCAGGAGCAGCCAAGCCTCTGGAGAATCGGGAACTTTTGATAGACCGCTACGAATGAAAGGCAATCCGCTCAGAACGGTCTTGACGGCAACTGGCTCCACAGCTTTGAGCTGCTGGGGCCTCACTTCTCCCAAGTCCTCACGGACACCAACGATACCCGATGCGTAGGTTGCTTGTTTGCACCCTCAGAAATGCCCGGACGCGATCTACACCGAGCGAGGCGTGTCTGACCGACTCACGCGCCACAGGTAGATAAAGACTGCCGGCGTCCGTCGGCAGCATCCCGTTTCCGGCGGATCGGAAAACCGGTGCCCCGAGTTCAATCTCGACGCCTCGAACTCGTTTGCGAACAGCGGACTTTCCGATCCCAAGGTATTTCCCAGCAGCTTCAAATGAGCCTTTCTCCGCTACTGCGAGAATGGCGATCTGGCCGTCCATAGTGACTTTGAGCTGACGCATAGCTGCCCCCGAATACTTGTGAGCGCACTATCCAAACGTCAGGAAAGCGCCCGACACGCTCTTTCTGTCGTATTCAAACCGTAGCGGTCAGCCCCTGTGCCTTCTTTATCTTCGGGGCCCATTCGCTCTCGAACACGACCGATGCCTAACTGAGGTCTCGGGCACTCCAGCTGAAGATCAGGGCCACAAATTAGGCACCACATCCAGTCACAGCGACAACAAGTGAGGCTCCAAACCTCTCAGCTAATCCGTAACCAATTAGCGCTCCCAAGAAGAGCTGTTCCCGTGTACATCGCATGTCAATTCCAGAATGTTCTCGCAGCTTTCAGATCAATGAAGCCTCGGGTGTGCTCCCCGTAGTCAGCCTCGCCTTCATCATCCTTTTCCCTTTCGCAGATTCGCAGCCAAGGAATCCGATTTGCGGGGGCAAGATAAACGCTGATCGATAACTTTATTCTTCAATCTCCTATATTCGGTCTCGCTGAATGCTCCCAAGCTTATCCAGCGAATATGATCATCGGTTCCCACCAGGACGACGTAAGCGCGGCCATCGTCAGTAACAGTTAGCCGGTGCTTCCAAAGTTCTTCATCTTGATAGGACACGATGGTTCGATCTTGCAGGACAGACGGCATATTGCTCTTGATGCCGGCCACGACCATGCCGCGAAAGAGCGTCGGCACTGACTCCAGCATGATCAAGGTGTAGGACTGAAGAGTGTTGGGAAAGCCTTTGGCTATGGCTTCGTTCCATAGATGAGCATCTTTGCCCGCTGACTTGCTGAATGAGAAGATCACAACTGCGGGTTTGCCAGCGGCTGCCGTGGGGAGTTCTAGCGGCTTCCCCATGAGCGTCTTCCCGGTGAACTGCGGGAACACCTCTCCGACCTGGAGAAGTCTTGTATCCGTCTGGACGGCTCGGTTCAGCGGCGGAAGCAAAAGAACGCCGACCATCAGAAACGCTTGTGCAAAATATCCTTTCATTGGCTTCAACCTCCAGCAGCTTAGGGACTCGACGAAGCGGAACCCCCAACTCCACGATGGGATAGTTTTTTGAGGAATCTAAGGTCATCCTTGCGAAACTCGAGCCCCATGTTCATCCCTACATTGAGGCCCACAAATGTGAGGCTGCGGGTAAGCGCTTGCCCGGTGGAGTTCTCGCTCGGTGGCAACCACAAATTGGGGAAGAACCCAAAGCCGAAAGCACTGGCGAAGGTGGCGAAGGCAGGTTGTTGGCCACCGCTGTCCGTACGGGCAACCAAGGTGTGAACGAGTGCGTACTGCATACGGGGCCAAGTCTTATGCAGCCCGGAGGGCAAGTATCGTGGATCTTCGTGCAGCATTGCTCCCACGCCGAATACGCAGATATTGTTTATCTGAAACTGCCCATGAACCGTAGACAAGCGTTCTCCGTAAGCAACGCCACCCTGACCCCATTCCCTTGGAGAGTTTTCAGCTTGGTCCACGCCAGCTAAAGCTGCGGGAACGAGGATGCTCGACACACGGTAGGTTTGCCTCAGATAAATATGAAATTTCTGATCAAGGGTCAATGGCGCGGGAGTCGTTGGGAATGCGGACTGCGCCCACGCCAGTCCGTGCGCGGCGAGATACAAGAGCACTCCGGTCGGTATAGGGCGTTTCACTGAATGTTTCCCCTCGTAGATGCAAGCCGCTGTCCCTTGTAAAGCGATCAGAAGTTATATCTTCCTCCGCCTCGTCTTGTGTGGTTGAGCTTTTCCAGCGGTGATCCAATATTCGACCTGTGCCGCGATCTCGGAAACGATCGAATCGATTTCGCCGGGTTTTCGTTCTCGCATCGCGGCATGGTGGGCAATACCCTTCAGTTGCACCATGAGAGCGGTGGTGGTGGCGTCTTTGTTGAGATCGTGCCGGAAAACGCCTTCTTCTATGCCCCGCTCCAGAATGCCCGCCAGCCGGCGTGCCCAGAAGTTGTCGCGCAGCTCTCCAATACGATCAATAGCCGGATCGCGTTTCGCCCGTAGCGCCAGCTCGGTGATGACAATAAAGAAAGAAGGGTCCTCCTCCATCCGGCGGCGCGCCCCTTCAAACATTTGCCGCAACTCCTCCAGTGCATTGGCTGCTGGTTGCGTAGCTGGCGGAGTTCTCAGCCCGTCCATCAGAAAGTCCACGACACCCTGGATCAACGTTTCCTTCGACGAAAAGTAGTAGTAGAGCGTGGCATTGTTGATACAAGCGCGCGAAGCGACCTCCTGGAAGCGCAGACCCTCAAACCCTTTGGACGCGATCAGATCGAAGGCAATCTGCACCAATTGCTGCCGCCGGTTCAACTCTCCATGCGGGTTCTCGTTCCCCGGATGCGAAGCAGCATTTTTTTGATGTGATGTAGATCGTTTTTGCAGAACAGTATTCTCCTTTTCCTGTGCGACCTAGCGGCTGGGATGACCCACAATGCCTGCTTCCGCCCTCGACTGGGACACCGCTCGCGATGGGTCTGCGCTCTGCGCCAGGATCCAAATCGCCACCAAACCATAGGCGGTCACGATCGCCACACGTAACCAGTGCGTAGTCATCAGCAGATGATAGTTCGGTAGCAAAAGGCCTTGTTCCCGCGTGGACATCCGGGCCATCAGTGGACCCCACCAGACTGCGGTCAGAACATAGAGAAGCACTTGCACGCCAAGGCCGACCCACAAAAGCCTTACACTCGCCCCTGTCGGACGCAACCACGGCAGTGCCAATGCGGCTAGAAACGCCAGCCCAGAGGGTACAAAGATCACGATCCAGATGCTGTGCCACCATGCGATCTGGTAGGCAAAGAAAGCGGCCTTTCCTACCTGTGGCCAGAGCCGATAGCAGAGCGACTGGGCTAGCCATACTTGGCCGACCCCGTAGAAGCCGAATACGAACGCGCTGAGCAGAACCCATTGGCTCGTTTGCAAACTGCCGAGTTTCTGCGGCCATAGATTGCGGCTGAGCATCCAGGAGATCAGCACTGCGTATACGGTGACCATCGCTACTCGCAACCAGTGGGAGTGCATGAGTCGCGCATAGACCTCGAAATTGAGACTTCCGTCGGGAGTGGCGATCCTGGACGCCGAGGGGCTCCACCAGAGAATGGTGAGCAGCCCGAGGGCGAGTTGCAAGGCCAGCCCAAGCCATAAGGCCCAGACGGGTACTGCTTGCGGACGCAGCAGAAGAACAATCACTGCTCCGGCAAGGGTAAGAAGCAGAGGCACGAAGATCATGCTCCATACCCCGTTCGACCACACCGCGTAGAAGCGCGAGAAATCTCCCCTTCCAATCTGGGTCCAGAGCGGGTAGCCGGAAATTTGCGCGAGCCACACCACCCCAGCGTTATACGCGCCCAGGATTGTGACGAAAGTGAGAAACCAGGAATCTCTGTTCATTATTATCAACCATCCAGTTGGATGGTATGCTGATTACAGCTTCTCCGTCAACTGGTTGGTTGAACATGGCGTGATGGCAGCTTTCTTGTGCACTCATGGGCATTAAGCTTTAGCCATCAATACCCAGTAAGTATCCTGTTGTCAATTGCATTGCATAATTGTCATCGCAGAGACCGGAGCTATGTCGCAAGTGATCGTTCAAAAGGGATTACGAGTAAATTCGTGATCTTGCAAGCCTCCGCAACGCCACGAATTTGCCGAGACACTGGGACATTCAATGATCGGTAGATCAGTCAGTCCGCAATTCGCAGAGCGATGATTGGGCTAAGCGAGGTTTCGCGAAGCCTATGTTTTCGGGGAGGAAAATGACCCTGTTATCTGGCTCCGGCTGGCCCAGAGAAGGTCCTCCAGTTCGAATGGCTGCGGTGTCCTACTGAAGCCGCCATGGAGAGCGTTCGGGCCAGAGGCGCATTGCATCTTCTGCCCATGCAGTTGATTTGTCTTTGTGACATGAAGTGCAGGGATTGGGAATCTGGTATTTATCTGTCATAGCTGGCGCTATGAAGCGAAACGTATGAGCATGCACAAAGGCCCCCGGAACGCCTTCACTTTCGATCTCCGGCATGTGGCACGCAACGCACTGGCTTCCTGGACTTCCATTTTTATGATGCGTGTGTTCTTCGAGCGTAGCCGTGTACGGCCCGTTCGGAGAGGTTGGCCCGTGGCAATCCAGGCATATCTGGTTTGCAGGTTTGATCAACTGAGCGTAATTATTCGTTCCATGTACGTCATGGCACGACGAGCAGGTGATTTGATGGCGATACATCACGCTCTGCACAAAGTCATTCCCCTGCATCCGGTTCTTGTGCGCCGTACAGTCGGGCAAATGGTAAAAATCTGTTTGCCCAAGCGTGCAGTTTTCAAGCCTCCAATAGTCCTGTAGACGAAGGCCAACACGATAGCCGACCGGCCAGTCGTAATATTTCCCTTCGATTGGATTCGTGAGCGGCCTTCCTTGCGAATGACATTGAATGCAAGTGTCATTCGCCGATACAGAATCCATCTGAGCCGGGTTGACGATGTTGCCGCGCGTGGGATGCTGAACATGCTCGCTGCCGGGGCCATGACAGCGTTCGCAGCCAACGTTCCACTCCGCAACCTGCTTGGTATGGATGTTGTAATCCACGGAATGACAACCATCGCACGTTGGGCCGGTTGGCCGTTGCATATTGTCCGAAGGATAAAGAGACGCCCACCAGTCCGCACCCTTCGAGGGAACATGATACGGCAACCACTTGTGGTTGTCGATGTCCCATTGCACGGGCAAGGGAAAATAATCGTCGCCGACTTTTGTAAAGTAACGTTGCTTCCAGATGCTGCCGTAGACGAATGCAACCTGGTCTTTTGTGAACCTGGCAACAGTGTTGGTCGCAAGGTCGGGAATGATGGCATCTGGGTGTAAGCGTGGGTCACGCACGATATTGGCCATTGGTGTCTTCTGCCAGTGCTGGTATATCTGTGCATGGCATTTCTCGCAAGCCTGCGAGCCAACGTAATGCGCGGAAGAAGTGATGTTCACTTGCTGTGACAGTTCTTCGTGTGTGAGTGGGCGCAAGCTCCGGATGAAGAGAACGAGTTTCCAACTGTCGTCATTCGACTCACGGTGCGGATTACCCCAGGCAGGCATACCGGTGAGTTGAACTCCGTTTTCGATGATGTAATGAATCTCGCCATCCGTGAGATTTTGTGTGGCCGAAGCATGCAGATTAGGCACTCTCGGATAGAGATTCTGGCCCATAGGAGTTTTGCCGCTACCGTCAACTCCATGGCAGATTGCACACCTCATCAGGAAGTCTTCCCGGCCTGCCGACAAGGCATCTGAATCCGCTACGAGCGGATTCTTCTTATGGCGTTCGATTCGGGGAATCGCTAGATTGCGCGCCGTCCGGGCCACGGCTGTTTCAAATGCCGATGGCGTTGATGTGGCACGGAAACCGCGTAAGATCAGAAACAACGAACACAGAGTCCCGATTATTCCAATTCCGAGAGCTATCAAGAGAATCGATTTCCAGGATTTCATCGCATCGCTCATCTAGCAGAGACTCCGGACGTTCTTTACTGATTCGCGACCGCCCCATAAACAATCATCCGCGCAACGCCATGACCGTTCTCCTGTTCTTCAGGAGTGTAGACACGATGCGTCTCAGGATCGACGGCTAGCGAGTGAACCTTCGGCTGAACGGGAAAGTTTTCGATGAAACGGTAGTGATCTAAACCGTCCTGGTGGAAGACTGCTATCGATCCGCTGGAACAAGCGACATAGATGCGGCCAATCGCGGGATCGAACTTGATGACATCCGGGCCTGCCGGCATCGGCAAAGATCCGACTACCTTGTGCTGGTCCAGGTCGAATACGGTCATCCGCAGGTTTCCTTCGCACGAGAGAAACGCCCGATGGTGTTCGGGATCGAGCGCCATGCCGTGATTGCCGCGGCAGCCAACGACGGGATACTTTGCGATCACGGTATCGGTCGCAGGATCGAGGACCGCCAAGAGATCGTCATCCTGCAAGTTGATGTAGACCTTGCGCGCCACTGGGTCGTATTGCGGCATGCCGGTCTCACTGTCGAAGTGAAGCGTCTTGAGAATGACATTCTTGTTCGTATCGACAATAGCCTCGGCCTTGCCGCGCTCGTCGGAGACATAGAGCTTGTGGAAAGGCGCGGCGTAGGCACTGCCATCGGGCTTATCGTCTGTCGGCAGCTTTTTGACGACCTTCATGCTGGCCAGGCTCGCAATACCGATGGTGTTGTCCCCGCGATTGGAGGTATACATCGTGCGGGTCTCCGGGACGAATTCAATGCCTTCCACGCCTGGCGTGTCTGCAACCGTACCGACAACCTTGTTCGTCCTGAGATCGATGACATAGGTTTGGCCTGCCGATAGGTGCGCGGAGAGCAGCCAGTGATCCACGCCATCGATGGTCAGATAATCGAAACGTTTGCCGGGAGGCCCGGGAAGATCGAAACGTGCAATCTCCCGGAGTGTCTTGCCCCTCGTATCTACGCTTTGCGCCGGTACAAATGTTCCACCGCACACACCTACTAGCGCCAACAATCCCAAAACCGTTCCACTCTTCATGTCCCTGCCTGCCTTGCCCAGTATCGGTTGCTATACAGTCTCTCTTTATAGGCGCAAGCGCTGGAATATACACCTGAAGACACCCTGACGATTTCCTTAAGTCGTTGTAAGGAGAACTTCAGCAACAATTCAGAACATACGCGGCCCATTCACACTTATAGATGAAGGAGGACAAATACGTGCAGATTCTTGTCATCGAAGACGAACCGAAGGTTGGGCATGCCCTACAGGAAGGGCTGCGAGCCGAAGGATACGGAGTGGTCCTGGCCACCACGGGCGAGGAAGGATTCTTCCTCGCGAACAGCCGCGCGTTCGACCTGATTGTCCTCGACGTGATGCTGCCCGGACGCGACGGATTGGAGGTCTTGGCCGCGCTGCGCAAACAAAGCAAGACGACTCCCGTTCTGCTGCTCACCGCCAGGGACGCCGTGGAAGACCGCGTTGCGGGACTCGATGCAGGGGCGGACGATTATCTGGTCAAGCCCTTCGCGTTTCCGGAATTGAGTGCCCGAATTCGCGCACTTCTACGCAGAGGCAAGCCGGAGCCCGCAACTCCTCTCAGGATCGGTGAACTCGAAATCGATCCGGGAAACAGAACTGTTGTACGCGAAGGCACGCGACTGGAGCTTACAGCGCGGGAGTTTGAACTACTGGAGTTCCTTGGCCGCAATCGAGGCAGGGTAGTCTCCCGAGAGATGCTGGCGCGTGAAGTCTGGAAGGAACCCGGGAGAGCCACGCCGTTAGACAACGTCATTGATGTGCATGTGGCGCGCCTAAGAAAGAAATTGGACGACCCCTTTGAGACGAAGCTACTACACACCGTCCGCGGTGTCGGGTTCATCCTGAGCGAGGAGACCCCATGAAAGCAATGCTGGGTAGAACACTACGGGGACGGCTGACTCTGCTCTATGGAGGGCTGCTGGCTTTGGGGCTCGCCTTTTATGCGGTGGGGACTTCCGTGTATCTCCTGCATGACTTGAGAAAGCAACAGGACGTGAGTCTGGACCGCGAGATTGAGACGGTGGAGGGTCTGATTTCTCTTTCTCCCGAGGGCGAGGTGGAACTTCGCTCGGAAGAAGGTGAGGCCAGTTCGGAAAGTCCCGAGCATGGATACCTGCTGGAGATCTGGTCTGCCGGTGGCAAGCCGATGTTTCTGAGCGAGGGCCTGGAGGGTGCTTCCCTTGGGCCTGCGCCGGACGCGACACAGAAGCCTTTTGACAGGTCTCCCCATTCCTACCGTCTGTCGAATGGGTCGAGAGTGCGGGTGGCGGCACGTCGGCACAGCTTGGAAGGTCGTGTTCTTCTGCTTCGACTTGCCGTGAGCGAAGAGCCGCTCTGGGACGAGTTCTGGGACATGGTCTCTGTGCTGGCGATTGGCCTGCCTATCATGGTTCTTCTGATCGGTTTTGCCGGGTATGCCGTTGCTGGGCAAGCTCTTCAACCGGTGGACGAGATGGCGCAGCGGGCCAGGAAGATCAGCGCAGAACGTCTCAACGAACGTCTGACGATCCAGAACGCCGGGGATGAACTGGGCAATCTCGGGCTTGCCTTTAATGAGACGCTGACACGCCTAGAGAAATCCTTTGAGCAGCTTCGTCGTTTCACGGCAGATGCGTCGCATGAACTCCGCACCCCGCTAACTGCCATCCGCAGTGTCGGCGAAGTCGCGCTTCAGAATACAGGCGATACGGCATACTACCGGGACATCATCGGCAGCATGTTGGAAGAGGCGAACCGGCTCACCCGCTTGGTGGAAAGCCTACTGACGATCTCCAGGGCCGATGCGGGACAGATTCAACTACAGCGCACGGTCGTCAACGTTCTCGATTTGGCGAGAGAGTCCGCGACCCTTCTTGAAGTCCTGGCCGAAGAGAAAGAGCAGACCATCACTGTTCAAGGAGATCCATCCATCACCATCTCCGCCGACCTGCTCATCTTGCGTCAGGTGCTGATCAATCTCATCGACAATGCAGTGAAATACTCTCCCGCCGGTGGCCGTATAGAAGTCCGTGTCGAGGCGGCGACCGACGAAGCACAGATTGAAATAGAAGATAGCGGTCCAGGGATACCGGCAGAGCACGCGGAGAAAGTCTTCCAACGCTTCTACCGGATTGATAAGGCGCGCACACATGCTGAAGGGGGCGCAGGCCTCGGATTATCCATCGTGGAATGGGCAGTTTCGGTCCACGGCGGCAGGGTCGAACTCGATAGCGCGCCCGATGCCGGCTGCACCTTCCGGCTGCACTTTCCACTGAAGCAACAAGAGCCAGCAGGATGAAGATTCCGCAGCCCCGGGCCTTTCGGGACAAGGCCAGAACCAAGTTTCCCAACGACCCGCGAGGAGTTTTTCAGTTGATCTTTCACATACAGACGCGGCGTTGGTTGTGCGGAATCTGCGTGGGAGTATTTCTGTGTTCTACCGCGTTCTTGATGGCACAAACGAGTTCGGCTCCGATACGCGGTACCGTCGTCGATCCAAGTGGGGCTGCCGTGACCAAAGTGCCAGTTCAGGTTCTTGCCTCTGACGGTAAGACTGTCGCACATGGGGAGACAGATTCCAATGGACGATTCAGTGTGCCTTCTCCGTCTGCAGGTGCTTATACCCTCTTCGTAACGGCACCCGGGTTTAGTCCATCCAGCACTCGCATACTTCTAACAGGTGCGCCACATACACCCTTCGCTATCCGGCTGAACATTGAGGGAGCGAGTTCACAGGTCACGGTCACGGCCAGCGAGGCATCACCGGAAGCCAGCAGTGAGACCAGCAACAACCAGAACGCCAACAATTTCGGCAGGAGTTCGCTCGACAGCCTTCCCTTGCTCGATGCGGACTACTTGACGACCCTTTCCATTCTGCTCGACCAGAACGACATCGCAACCGGCGGAGTGACACTGGTCGTCAATGGGGTGGAAGCGAACGGCCCCGGAGTCACCAACTCCGCGATCAAGAACGTCAAGATCAATCAAGATCCATATTCCGTACTGTTCTCGCGTCCAGGGCGCGCGCGTATCGAAATTACTACTGAATCCGGCACTCCGCGCTTCCACGGCAGCTTGAACACCCTCTATCGGAATTCGATCTTCGATGCGGCAAATGCCTTCGCAACCAGCAAGCCCTCCGAACAACGGCAATACTATGAAGGCTCCATCACCGGCCCTGTCCTACATCAAAAGAAGGATACTTTTTTGATCGGCGTCGATTACGATCTACTCGATCAACAGGCATTTGTGAACGCCGCAACGGCGTCAGGACTTGTGCAACAGAACGTTCCGAACCCCACACACCACTTCTTCGGTTCAGGACGCATCTTCCATGACTACGGCCAGGGCAATCAGTTCTGGATGGGCTACTCATGGGAACACCGGAGCAGCCAGAACCAGGGTGTGGGTGGAACAACGCTGCCCGAGGCCGGGTACAACACGCTCTTTGAGGAGCACGAAGTCAACGTTGCATGGCAGTTAGTCAAAGGCCAGCACTGGCTGAATTATCTCCATTTCCTCGTAGGTCATTACAACTCACCCACTACCAGCATTACGGAGCAGCCGCAGGTCGCCGTAGAGGGAGCATTTACCGGTGGAGGCGCGCAGGTAGACGCAAAGAACACCGAATACCACTTCGACGGCACCGACCTTGTGACCTATACAGCCGGAAAGCATACCGTCCAGTTCGGAATCGACGTTCCCGACATCAGCCGCCGCGGGCGCGATGACTTTACGAATCAACTGGGCACCTATACCTATCCCAGCCTCGCAGCATACCAGGCGAACCAGCCCACTTTGCTGTTGTTGCAACAGGGGCAAGGACATCTCGTCTTTCTCGAAAAGAACTTCGCCGGCTTTCTACAGGACACCTGGAGCGTGCTGCCCAACCTGCAATTGACCTTTGGCGCGCTACTATTGGCAGAATTACTTCCTTGACGACCCAAACAATGTAGCGCCTCGCGCGAACTTTGCCTGGGCCATTGGGCGTCAGAAGAAGTGGATTCTGCGCGGTGGATCGGGAGTCTTCTATGACAGAACTGGCCCGATTCCGATTGGCTTGCTGCTGCACTTTAATGGTGTAACCCTGCGGCGCTATCTGATCGACAATCCTGTTTTCGGCAGTCCCGATCTTGGGAACAACCCTACTAGCGTCGTCACGCTGGCGCCTCACGCCATCATCCCCTATATCGTGGAGTCGAGTTTCGGCGTGGAACGGCAGCTCGGTAAATCGAGCACAGTCTCCGCGAACTGGATCAATCTCAGCAGCCGCCATATGTTTCGGTCCATCGACGTGAACGCGCCACCGCCGCCGAACTACAGCGCCCGGCCCGATACTGCGCTGGGGCAGAATCAGCAATTTCAGTCGGAGGGTGTGCAGGCCGGAAATGCGCTTGAGCTGACCTATAGGGGCCATCTGACTCAGTATTTCAATGGCCAGGTTCAGTATCGCCTGTCGAAGACTTACAACAATACGAGCGGGATCATCTCCTTTCCGGCGGACAGCTACAATCCGAAGGCTGAATGGTCTCGCTCCGATCCCGATCAGCGCAACCGCTTGAACCTTTTAGGAACCGTAAGCGTCGGCCGTTGGCTCGATCTTGGCCTGGTGCTGGGGTTGTACTCCGGCATGCCTTTCGACGTGACCACAGGAGCGGACAACAACCACGATGGAGTCCTTACCGACCGGCCCGTCGGTGTGCCGCGCAACAGCGGACATGGGCCGGGCTACGCCAACCTCGACCTCAACCTATCGCACACTTTCCTTCTCGGTCATCACGCCGAGCAGCCGGAAAACCTGCGCATTGGCCTCAGCAGCTTCGACGTTTTCAATCACCCAAACGATATGCCATACATCGGAGTGATTACGTCACCGTTCTTCGGACAAGCTGTGGCTGCTTACCCGCCTCGCCGGATGCAGGTCAGCGCGGAGGTTACGTTCTGATGGGACCAATCCCCCAAACACGAAAAATCTCGCCCGCAACAGATGAAGATGTGAGGGTATAAAGCTAGCAAACCATTGATAACAGTAGGCTTGCCTAGAAGGAGTGTAAAGAGATCAGCTTGACCATCATAGCTAAGCCACACTCTCAATGAGCGGTCTTCTAAACGGGATCGACAGCAAATTCGGATGGTTGCGGGGGCCTGCAACCACACGAACTTGCTAGTCATACCATTCAGCAGGCGACTGATAGAAATGGTGGCGTAGGAACGACTCCGACCCCACACGGGCCGATCAAGTCAGCCCCGCCGCGCGACTGTCAAAGACGCTGTCCGCATGTTCCTAGAGAACGAAGAGGCTGGCGCCGCCCTTAAGATTTGGGCCATCCGCAAGAATCTCGACCTCTGCTGTGAGCCCCTGGTCGAGTACGCGAAGCTGACGCAGAGACAGGATTGATTCTTGGTAAAGCTGCTCTAAGAATCTGCAATGCTAAGTTTTTCGTAGAGCAGCCTACGATGGATTCCTAATGTTCTGGCGGCTTCTGCTTTGGTGTCTTCTGCTGCTTTTAAGGCACGCTCGATCAGAAGACGTTCCCAAGCCTGGATCATTGGCTCTTATCGAGCGTATAGCTCCTAGCCATTCTGCCGCCATTCTTGATGTCGGAGCCGGGGAGTCGACACTTGTCGATGATTTGGCCCATCGCGGCTATGCCAATATCACAGCCCTCGATATGTCGGAGGCTGCTCTACGCGTGACGAAAGAAGGCTGGGGCCAGTCGCACTGCAGATTCAATGGTTGATTGCGGACGTCTGCGAAGCAACTCTTCCATCGGATCATTACGACGTATGGCATGATCGTGCAGCCTTTCACTTTCTAATGCAGATCGACCAACGGGCATCCTATGTCGCACAGGTCGTAAAGTCGCCTAGAGCGCGCAGCTACGTAGTGATTGGAAGGTTTTGGACCGGAAGATCCTATGCGGTGCAGTGGGCTGGATATTGTTCGATACGATGCTGACTCACTTCAAGATGTGTTTGGCAGTCATTTCCACTTACTCGAAAGTGTGACGGAATGGCACACGACACCTTCTGGTGCAGAACAACAATTTCTATACTGCATCTTGCAGAAGATCTGAATGCTTGCTTTCTTGTCTCCAAATTTTAACTTGGGTTGTTTAGCAGCGGAATTACGCTGACGTATTTTCTGCCTGCGGTGCCATGACTGTCCAAGGTCAGTGGCCGTGGCTCTCAAAACCATGGCCGGTGAGGTGCAGCACGACGAACGCCAACACCAGCACACCGATGACGACGAGGAAGATCTTGACCCCAAAGGGAGTCTCGCTGTCAGGTTGCTGCTGTACTTTACGCCGCTCCTGCTGTTTGCGCCGCCCGTAAGGGGTCAGGCCCCATGGTTTGTACACCCCCAGTGTCGTGACCACTAGCAGCAGCAGTATGGCGAGGCTGGGAGCGCGCACGAGTTCGGTCTTCAGAGGGCCGAACTCGGCGCTGAACAACGTTTCTGCAGTAGCCCCTGATACACGTTTTGCCGCCTCTGCCATCACCGAAAATTGATGTATCAGCAAAGCGAAAGTGGCAAAAATGGCCAGCCCGAACTTCAGCACGATCCAGTAGTACCGGAACAAGCCCCATGGCGTGCCGAGTGCCTGGATCAGTCCGGTGGCCAGCGCCGCCAAACACAACGGGATGATGATAAACCTGCTGATAAGGTCCATCGAGAGATAAGCGCCGCGCACCACTTCAGCATCATGGCTGGTCAGGCCGGCGATGCTGAGAACCAGGAAGGCAGCGACTGCGCCGAGCCAACCGACCGAAAAGGTGACATGCGCGGTGATGGTCAACTTGCGGAGTGCGGGTGTCATCGCTGGACTCTCATTTCTGACTTTTCACTTGGCACGGTTGGGGCGGTCGCTTGTCCGGTCGCGCGAGTCCGGCCCAAGTTGGAGATTGTTTCAGCGCGCAGCAGGGCCGCATGACGGTAGACAAGGTCTGTGGTGCCAACCAGGAACCCGGCGATAGCGGTAAGTTGGTGGGCATCGAAATTCTCCAAAAGCGTGGCCACATCTTCTCGCAATGGGTTGATCACGTCCTGGATGTGCGCCCGTTCCAGTTCAAGGTGGAGGATTTGCTTACGCCCGTCGTGGGGGTCCGGCTCACGACGCACGTGTCCGGCCCGCTCCAGCCTGGCGACCACACCGGTGATAGCACCACTGGTCAAGCCGGTGATCGCGCTCAGATCGCTGCCGGCCATCGCCCCGCGCTCGCGTAGCAAGTCGAGGCACTTGTGATCGGTTGGGCCTAACCCCAGGCGCTCCGCGACCACGTGGTGAAACAGCACCACTGCGGTGCTGTGTCGGCGTGCCAGCCGCCCGACGATTTCGTCAGCCAGTTTATGCTTGCTCTTGCGTGCAGTCTCCATCGTGTCCTCGCATATATTAGCTTAGTAGATAAACTATATTATAAGGGACATTAGCTGTCAAATCCTGCATTGGCAGTGATGCGAGGTTCCGGACTTCCGCTGAGGAGCGCGTATGCCGCATTTTGCGGCCCCAAAACGGACGGTGCTACCATCAGATCAGCGCTGAAGTCGATCGACCTGTCTAAGTGCGAACGTGCTGCTGCAAGTGTCACGCCTTCGGCGGATGAAAGTAGTGGAAGATGCCTAAGAAGATCCTCTTCGTAACAGTGTTGTTGCTTCTCGTCAGCGTTCAGGCGCTGGGGGTAAGTTGCGATTTACGCTGTTCGTTGATGGGAGCTTCGACAGACAGCCGCGCCTTGCACGCGGATGATCAGATGGCCGATTGCCACGGCATGTCGATGGACCATGGCAAAGAAACAAATCTGACAGCCGGCGAGACTTGTTCCCGTAACGGTTGCGGGACAGAGTTGAAGGCGCTCGTCAAGAGCACCGATCAAAGCGAAGCCTACGCAGGCAAACTTCTGGTGTCGGCTGTTGCTCTGTTAGCCGATCCTTTTGGCAGCATTGCGTCGAGCAGAACCATTGGCTTCAGATCATTCAGCCGAACCCGCGACAGTAGACCGCTCGCTCAGCGTCCCGGCTCCTCCCTCCGTATCTAACCCAGCCCTTTCCTCCTCAAGATATTGCAGGATTTAGCGCGCGTATTCGCGTGCCGTCCTGCCAACTGCCGACCTATTTTCAAAATGAGGAAAGTTATGAGCAACCGCCGCAACTTCATTCAGAAGGTATTTGGCCTTGGCGCAGGGCTGTTTGCCGCACCCAAGCTATTTGCCGATTCGCCCAACGGGCCTTCGTCCCGCAGTCGCTCCACGCATCAGGGGCCAGCTTTCAACATTCCCGTCGTAACTACCGACATCGGAGATATGCCCTACACGATGGACGGCAACACGAAGGTCTTTCACCTAACCGCCGAGGTGGTGAGACAGAAGATCAGCCCACTCAAGACGATTGACGTCTGGGGCTTCAATGGTAGTGCCCCAGGACCCACAATTCAGGTGAATCAGGGCGATCATGTGCGTGTGGTTTTCGAGAACCGATTGCCGGAGCCGACTTCCATTCACTGGCACGGCTTTGAAGACACCATCCAGAACGACGGACAGCCTGGGATCAGTCAACCGCCAGTGAAGCCGGGCGGACGCTTTGTCTATGAGTTCGATATCCATCAGGCAGGCACTTACTTCTACCACTCGCACATGGCGATGCAGGAGATGGCCGGAATGCTCGGTGCCTTCATCATGCATCCGAAGGAGCCTTACCGCCCGCACTGCGACAAGGACTTCCTGATCCATTTGCAGGAATACGCAGTGCTCCCGAACAACACTGTGCCCAACACGATGAATATGGAGTTTAACTGGCTGTTGTTCAATGGCCAGGCTGGTCCGGCAACAACGCCTCTTATCGTTCGGCTCGGGGACCGTGTTCGCATCCGTTTCGTGAACCTCGGCATGGATCACCATCCGATGCACCTGCACGGACACACCTTTTACACGACGGGAACTGAGGGCGGCAGAATTCCCGAGGCTGGCTGGTGGCCCGGCAACACGGTGCTCGTCGGTGTGGCCCAGGCGCGGGATGTCGAGTTCGTAGCCAATAATCCCGGCGACTGGATGATTCACTGCCACTTGCCCCACCACATGATGAATCAGATGTCGTCGAACGCCGGGAAGATGACGCGCACTGCCGGCCTGCCAGCCGGAGGAGACATGAATACCGGCATGGGTATGCTGAAAGGCACACCAGGCGCTCCCACGGGAGAAGACTACGGCCCGGCCCTCGGCCGTGGATTAGGTGGCGTCGGGAACGCTTCTGATACCCCATCCACCAACGGCCCTCTTTCACAGAAAAGGGCGATGGATGCGATGCCGGGTATGCAGCACGACATGGGGAACATGCAGATGGGCAAGATGGGGCAGGACGACATTGCGAAAAACGCGAACGATGTCCCGAACTTCCCGCAGGACGCCTACATGGAAGGTCCCATGATGACGATGGACGAGGCTGTTGAGCGGCCCGAAAACTATGGTCTCAATCCAGGATGGAGCGGATTCATGCAGGGCATGATGACCTTCGTTCGCGTGCTGCCGCCTGAAAAATACGACGAGATCATTGCCCGAATGAAGCAGGCCAAGCGATCGAACGATCCCTATTCCGCCATTCTGGAGCGCGCTTAAGCGCGAGGAGAAAAAGATGAGAATTACAACGCTTGCACTTGCGATTACAAGCGCCTTCACCTTGACGGCATTGGCGCAAACTTCCAGCTCACCCGCGAAACAGGACAACTGCATGGAAGGTATGGTGATGCCGGGCTGTCCACAGACAGACAAGAGCCATACAAAGAGCAAGCCTCCGCATAAAACTCAACCGCAGCAGCCTAAGCAGCAAGACGGTATGGGTATGCAGCATGACATGAACGATATGCAGATGAATGCCTCACCAAACTCGCAGAGTCCAGACACGCACGCGACGATGACGTTGCAGGAACCGGAGAATCCAGAACACAAGACCGGATCGAATCTACCCGCGCCCGAGTTGCTCAAGGATGTTGCGGGTCGGGCTGCGATGGCGCTCACCGATTTTGAGACGCTTGCCGATGCCAATAACCCCACGCTGAAACAAGCCAATGCTTTTGTTCACAGGTCGCAAGAACAGGCGCGTCAGGCTGGTCTCTATCCGAATCCATCCATTGGGTATCAGGGTGAGCAGATTCGCGGCGGCTCTTACGGCGGCGGTGAACAGGGCGGTTTTGTCCAACAAACAGTCGTTCTTGGCGGCAAGCTCGGCTTGCGTCGCAACATCTACGACCAGCAGAAGAGATCCGACCAGATCGGTGTCGAGGAGCAGACCTATCGTGTTCATGGCGATGTGCAACAAGCCTTCTATGATGCGCTGACCGCCCAGGCAATGGTTCAGCTACGCCAGCGTTTGCTTGGTGTAGCAAACGATGCCATGGAAACAGTCCATCAGCTTGCCAATGTGGGTCAGGCCGATGCGCCCGACATTCTGCAGACAGAAGTTGAAACTGAACAGGCAAAGGTGGACTATGTCACGGCACAGCGCCAGTACCTGCAAGCCTTCCGCACACTCTCAGCACTTGCAGGCAAGGGCAATCTGCCGGTCAGCCCATTGCAAGGTGAGCTTGAGAAAGCACCGGACCTGAACGCCGAACAAATCATGGATTCCATCGTTGCTGACAGTCCAACGGTCAAGCGCGCTCAACAGGAGGTGACAGTAGCGCAGGCGCGTCTCAAGGATGCGAAGCGCGAATCCGTTCCCGACCTCCAACTGCGTGCTGGGGAACAATACAACGGAGAGCACGTCAGTGAGAACCCAACCAAGGCTGCCGGAGCGCAGAGCTTTGCCAGCGCTGGGGTCAACATCCCGCTCTGGAACCGGAACCAGGGTAATGTCGAAGCGGCGAAAGCCGAAATAGAGCGCGCGAATCAGGATGTCCTGCGCGAACGGCTCTCTCTCCAGCAACAGGCAGCGCCGCTGGCGCAGTCCTATGCTTCCGCAAAGTTCGAGGCAGACCGCTATAAATCACAGCTCATTCCCCGCGCAGCAAGAGCATATGAGCTGTATCTGAATAAGTATCAGAACATGGCGCAAGCCTATCCGCAGGTGCTGGTATCGCAACGCACGCTCTTCCAGTTGCAGATCAGCTATCTCACGGCCCTCCACGATGTCTGGCGAAGTGCCATCGCTTTGCAGAACTACACCTTGAGTGGCGGGCTGCAAACACCGATGTCAAGCGGTTCTTCAACCACCACCATCAACTTGCCGAATGCCGGTGGATCGCCGGAGTAGCCGCCATGAAAAAGAAATTAATCATCGGTCTGCTTCTACTGGTCATCGGCGCATTGGGTGTCGGTGCCTACATGATGCACGATATGATGCAGCGCGGGTTCAGCACACGCACCGACCCCATGCCGATGGAGAAGGCACTGGCCACCACGATTCGTGAGCAAGCTATTCCGTTGCGCTACAAGACCATGAAGAACCCGGTTGCAGCCACTCCTGAAGTGATCCACGAAGGCATGGCGCATTGGGCGGACCACTGCACCGCCTGCCATGCCAACAATGGCAGCGGGGACACCATGTACGGCAAGACGATGTATCCACGTCCGCCGGATATGCGCCAGAAGGACACGCAGGAGATGTCTGACGGCGAACTCTACTACACCATCAAGAACGGTGTGCGCTTGAGCGGAATGCCGGCGTTCGGCGATCCGGGCGATGACGACGTGGATAGTTGGAAGCTCGTGGCTTTCATTCGGCATCTACCGCAACTCACAGATGCCGAAGAGACCGAAATGCAGCACCTCAATCCGAAATCTCCTGATGAAATTCGGGAGGAGAAGGAAGAAGAGGATTTTTTGAAGGGCGATGCGCAGTCAGCTACGCCAGCAACAGCAATGCACCATCACTAATACAGGGAGAAGACATATGAAAAAACTACTCGCAATACTCTTCACGCTTGTGCTCATGGTGAGCAGCGCCTACGCGCACAATGGTATGGAGCACGTCATGGGAACCGTTGCCAGCATCACGGACAACTCTGTGACGGTGACTACAACAGACGGGAAGACACAGACAGTAGCGACGACCGCCGACACGAAGTACACCAAGATGAATACAGCGATTGCCTTGAAGGACATCAAGGTCGGCGATCATGTCGTTATCCATGCGACGAAGAAGGACGGCAAACTGCTTGCAGCGACTGTGCAGGTAGGGATGGGAAAGATGGCAGGCATGAAAATGGACAGCAGCTCATCTCCGCAACCAAAGTGACTCTGACTCTAGTCCCGAGGATGGCGTTTGGATTTTGGCACTACCGGGGCAGCGCTACTTAGGCTGCCCCACCGCTTCTACCTCTGCTGATAGCAGCCTGTAAGATCGGGCGGTCTCATGCGTCAGCAGCAATAGAAGAAGTGGGAGGACACTGTGGATTGCTGTTCAGAGACATCGGTAAGCGTTGTGAAAGATCCCGTATGCGGTATGCAGGTCGATCCTGCGAAGGCAGCAGGACATAGCCGGTATCAAGGGCGGACTTACTCGTTCTGCTCCCTGGGATGTAAGAAGAAATTCGACCTCAACCCCGCGCAGTATGTGGCTGACACAGTGCTACCCCTTCTTCCGCTCGATGCCGAGGTGCAAGCTGCTACCAAGCCAGTTGCTTCTGCACCCACACCGGGTAAATACACCTGTCCAATGCACCCCGAGGTGCAGGCGGACAAGCCGGGATCGTGCCCGAAGTGCGGCATGGCTCTCGAACCGATCGATCTTGCAGCAACGACCGACAGCGTTGAGTACACCTGCCCCATGCACCCGCAGATCGTGCGAGATCAGCCGGGAAGTTGTCCCATCTGCGGCATGGCCCTTGAACCTCGCAACGTATCGGTTGACTCGGTGAATCCTGAACTGGTCAGCATGACGCGACGTTTCTGGATAGGTGTTGCTCTCACGCTGCCACTGCTTGCCGTCATGGTCTCAGATATTCTGCCCGGTCACCCGCTGCAACATCTCCTGCCTGGCCAGTTGCTCGGCTGGATGGAGTTTGCACTTGCGACGCCTGTGGTTTTGTGGGCAGGCTTGCCGTTCTTTGAGCGTGGCTGGGCTTCTATCGTCCATCGCAGCCCAAATATGTTCACGCTGATTGCGATTGGTACGGGTGCTGCTTATCTCTACAGCGTTGCTGCGGTCATCGCACCAGGTATCTTTCCCGCCACCTTCCGCGATATGTCCGGCAATCTCGGCCTCTACTTTGAAGCGGCAGCGGTCATCACGGTATTGGTTCTGCTGGGTCAAGTATTGGAGTTGAAGGCTCGCAGCCAGACCAGCAGCGCGATCAAAGCTCTCCTCGGGCTTGCGCCGAAGACGGCACGCCGGATCTCCGAAGACGGGAAGGAAGTCGATGTAGCTCTCAGTGAGATTCAAGTTGGCGACCATATCCGTGTCCGTCCAGGGGAAAAGGTTCCGACCGACGGGTCTGTGGTTGAAGGACGCAGTTCCGTTGATGAGTCAATGGTGACCGGCGAACCGATTCCCGTCGAAAAAACGGAGGGTACGAAAGTGGTCGGCGGCACCATCAATGGCACCGGTAGTTTCGTGATGAAGGCCGAGCGGGTCGGTGCGGATACGCTTCTCGCGCAAATCGTGAAAATGGTGAGTGAAGCGCAAAGGTCGCGCGCACCCATTCAGAGGCTTGCGGATACGGTCGCTTCGTACTTCGTCCCTGCGGTACTGGCTGCGTCCGCCATTACCTTCGCTGTGTGGGCGATCTTCGGACCCGCACCTCACTACGCTCACGCGCTGGTTAATGCAGTCGCGGTGCTGATTATCGCCTGCCCCTGTGCTCTCGGACTGGCTACCCCGATGGCGATTATGGTCGGTACAGGCCGCGGAGCCAGTGAGGGAATACTGATCCGCAATGCTGAGGCCCTGGAGATTTTTGAGAAGGTGGACACCCTTGTGGTGGACAAAACCGGCACTCTCACCGAAGGCAAGCCGCGCCTTACGGCAGTAATCCCGGCAGAAGGCTTCCGAGAAACACAACTTTTGCAGGTAGTAGCCAGTCTCGAAAAGGCGAGTGAACATCCGCTTGCCGCAGCCATTATTGCTGGGGCCAAAGAGAAGAATATCGAGTTGGTAACCGTCACAGAGTTTCAGTCGATCACAGGCAAAGGTGTCACCGGCACCTCTCAGGCGAAGCGCGTTGGTGTCGGCAATGCCGCTCTGATGGAAGACCTCGGAGTTTCCTCTGACGCTCTCCAAACACGGGCCGAAGCATTACAAAAAGAAGGTCAGACCGTCATGTTCATTGCAGTTGACGGAAAATTGGCGGGACTGATTGCAGTTGCCGATCCCATCAAGAGTTCGACTCTGGAGGCCATTCAGCAGTTGAAGCAGGAAGGCATCAAAGTGGTCATGGTCACGGGTGACAATCACACTACCGCCACCGCTGTCGCCCAAAAGCTCGGGATCGACTTCGAGGCCGACGTGTTGCCCGAGAAAAAGGCAGAGGTTGTCAAGAAGCTCCAGTCACAAGGAGCAATCGTCGCTATGGCCGGCGACGGGGTAAACGATGCGCCAGCACTCGCACAGGCCCATGTGGGGATAGCGATGGGAACAGGAACGGACGTGGCGATGGAGACGGGAGGCATCACCCTTGTTAAGGGCGATCTTCGCGGAATTGTGAAGGCTAGACGGTTGAGTCAACGCACGATGAGCAATATTCGGCAGAACCTGTTCTTTGCGTTCTTCTACAACGCTCTCGGGGTGCCGCTTGCGGCTGGTGTTCTGTACCCATTCTTGAGATTGCTGCTGAATCCCATGATTGCTGCTGCGGCCATGAGCTTCAGTTCGGTCTCTGTCATCGGGAACTCTCTAAGACTGCGGGCAGCTAAACTTTGATCATGCCTCAAGCTACTTATTGGATTCGGCGATCCAAGCGGCATGTGACTCTCGCTGCCGGGGCAATCGCTATAACTTGTTTTGCGTATGGTGCGACCCCTCCGCCAGACGTTCGCCATCGCCTTAGCATGGCTACTGTCTATGCTGGTTTGATCTTTCTTGCGGTCTCGCAGTAAACTCCCGCTAGATTCGAGTGAGCACAACGATAAACAAGGGTTCCTCCGGGCGGATGATGAACCTGCGCTGGTGCCGCTGATCACTCGTCACGAACTACCCGTAGCCGTTACGCGATTATTTCTTCACCGAAACGTAGCTCATGGCTCGGTTTTGCGGACGTGCTTGCTTGGCACCCACCGCAGCGCGGTTAAAGCCTGTTTCGTAGGCGAAGATCACGGCCTGGACCCGGTCGCGAAGGTCAAGCTTCATCAGGATGTGCTTCACGTGGGTTCTGATCGTCGATTCCTCGACAACGAGCGCGGTGGCGATTTCGCGGTTCGATAAGCCGCGAGCGATGAGCTCAAGAACGTCCCGCTCGCGCGGTGTCAGCTCATCGAGCTTGGCCTGATCGGCAAACTCGGGAGTCGGCTGCTGAGCCATACGCTCGATCACGCGCCGGGTAACCGATGGCGAGAGCAGCGAGTCACCTATGGCAATGGTGTGCACAGCCGCAATCAACTCCTCAGGCCGTGTGCGCTTGAGCAGAAAGCCCGAGGCACCGGCGCGTAGGGCACCGAAGACGTAGTCGTCCTGCTCGAAAGTCGTAAGGATCAGGACCCTCGCTTCCGGGGCGGCCCGTGACAGCTCACGGGTGGCGCCGATCCCGTCGAGGTCGGGCATGCGAACGTCCATCAGGACGACATCCGGCACCAGTCGGCGCGCTCGCTCGACGGCCTCGCGTCCGGTTGACGCCTGGCCGATGATCTGAATCTCGGGATCGGCAGTGAGGAGCTCGACCAGCCCGGCCCGCATCAGGTGGTCATCGTCGGCGATCAGTACCCGAATCAAGCGCTGTAACCTCCATAGGGAATCCGGGCGCGAAGGCGAAACGTACCGTTTGCGCACTCGGTGGCGAGGTAGCCGCCCAGCAGGGTCGCGCGCTCGCGCATTCCGATCAGCCCATGTCCCCCGGACTGCGGCGAGCCGCCTGCCAGCACGGGGTTGGTGACGGTGAGCTCTACTGCTGTGTCCTCAAATGCAAGCTCGACCTTGGCGCTGCCCGCTCCGTGGCGGGCCGCGTTCGTGAGCGCCTCTTGGATAATTCGGTAAGTGGCCTGATCGACAGCGGTCCCAAGCGGGCGCTGCGTGCCCGATTGGTCGAACATAACCTCAAGTCCCGCCGCCGCACGATGCGCGATTAGCGTATCGAGCGACACAAGGCCTGGCGGGCCTTCAACGACTCCATTCGCTGAGCCCTCGCGGAGCGAGCCGACCATGTGGTCGATCTCCTCCGCTGTCTGCCGCGCCAGCTCCTCGATCGCCTCCAATGCACGGAGCGAGCGATCTGTATCCTGGTGATGCCGCAACCGCGCTGCGCCAGCGCGGACTGCGATCACGCTGATCGCGTGGCCGGCTGAATCGTGGAGATCGCGGGCAATCCGGGCGCGCTCCTCGGCGACCGCGAGCAGGCGCTCGCGCTCCGCCTCGCGCTCGGCATCGAGGGCACCTTCTCTGAGTTGGACGATCTGTTCGCTCCGCAGACGTGTTCGCTCGCCAGCAAACCAAGCTACGGCCCAGACAACAGCGGTGTGGAACTCGACGATTCCAGGAAAAGTCACCTGCCCCGCAGCCAGCGCGCCCAGGTACGTGACGAGCAGCCCGACTACGGTGGTTGTCGTGCGCCGCGTCCACGGGGTCTCTCGTTCACGGCTCGCGGCGAGCAGGTAGAGCGCGACAGTGAAGCCGAGGGGTATCTCCGTCAGATAGCCGATGCCCGTCAGCAGGGCGCTCGCCGCCCCAGTCATCGCGAACACGCCGAGCGGGAAACGCCGCCAAACGATGAGCGGCATCGTCGAGCACGCTGCAAGTACGACGCAGACCAGATTGAGTTCCACCGATCCGGGTCGGGAAGCGCGGATGCCGCTGTGTAAAAGGGCCAGCGAACCAACAAACAGGGAAGCCGCGAGAGCGACGTCAAGGAGCGCACCCGAGTTCGGCCCGACTGCGAATGGTCTGTTCGCCGTGGCTGACGAGGTCATGGCTCTACAAGTATACCTTCCGCGCGCTACTCGCCTCCCCCTAGAGGGGGATATGCCTCCACTCAATGGCGATAAAGGAGTTCCCTCCGCAGGGTGTTTCGCTCCCCCCCGCACCATAGTGGAATGAGCACATGGATTCACAAGCGCGGCGAACGCATGCTCGACTCCAACTCGTGCTACAGACACTCGTGGCTGCGCCCCTACTGTTTATATTTCTGTTCACTGGCTCCTCGGCCATGGCGCAAGACACCACGGGTGTCGGCGCGATTGTCGGCGTGGTCACCGGTGCCGACCAGCAACCCACGGCACAAGTAACGGTTTGCGTTGTCGGGACGACCCGCTGTGCACTGACAGACGCGGTCGGTCGTTTTCGCCTCGCCGACCTGCGCGCCGGACGTTACGGCTTGAAAATCACACCGTCCGGCCAACCCTCGAGGTTTTCGACCGAATTCGAGGTACACGCTGGGGTGGAAACCTCCGTTGAGTTCGCGCTCGCGACCATTGCACCTCTCAAGCAGACGGTCACGGTCACGGCACAATCTCTCCCAGACGAGATCAAGACATCGGGTTTCCTGGTGCCTGCTAAGGCAGTACAGGACAGCGCAGGCTCTCTACAGGACGTCTCGCGCTATCTGCAATCTCTTCCAGGTGTGGTGATGGGCGGGGGGGAAGAACGGAACGACTTGATCGTCCGCGGGGGCAGCCCCATCGAGAACCTGTTCATCGTCGACAACATAGAGGTCCCCAATATCAACTCGTTCGCCAACTTCTCATCCGGCGGTGGGCTCGTGGGTATCCTCGACCCAAGCCTCCTGCGGGATGTGACCTTTCTTACCGGCGGGTACCCGGCCTCGTACAGCAACCGCTTATCGAGCGTGCTCCAGATCGGCTTACGCGAAGGAGACCGCGAGAAGTTCAAGGGTACTGCCACTGTGGGTTTCGCCGGAACTGGTCTCGTCCTCGAAGGTCCCATCAGGAAGAGCAAGGGATCGTGGATTCTTTCAGGTCGCCGCACGTTTCTCGACCTCTTTACGAATGACATTGGTCCTGGAGGCGTGCCCATTTCCTACTACCTCAATTTCAAGGCGCTCTACGATTTCACACCACGCGACCGTGTTTGGATCGTAAACCTCACAGATATCGACTCTATACACATCGGTCTCCACGGCCGTTCACTCGACAATCCCACCGTCATCAAAGAGGACATCGAACAGGACATCCGGTCGCGGAGCTCGCGCATTGCCACCGGTGTGAGCTGGCAGCACATCTTTGGCGACCACGCGATAGGGCTCCTCGGTGTCTCATATTCGGACGCTCGCCCCGATTTCACAGTTGGAGATCTGCTGCAGCCGGGAAGTCCCCTCATGTACGTCGATCATTCTCGTGAGGGTGAAGCTACCGTGAAATATGACTTGACTTTAGAGAAAATCCCCCTATTTGGCACGGTGCAGGCCGGCGGAACTCTTAAGCGATTCGCGCTCAATTACCAGGTAGCGGCTCCTTCGGGTCTGAACAATCCGTACTCGCCGACCCCCAACGTGAACCCGTTCGAGCTAAACAGCGCATTTTCTGCCTATCAACCGGGAGCCTATGTTCAGGCAACACGGGACATTACATCGAGACTGAACATCACACTCGGCGGACGCTTAGATGACTACCAATACATCTACATCGGACAGACCCGGTTTAGTCCCAGGGCGGCGGCGACGTACAGGCTGCCACATCATCTGAGTTGGAGTGGCAGCTACGGACGCTACTTCCAACAGACACCGTTTCTCTTCCTCAACGCCTTTCCTCAAAATCGGAAGCTTCTGCCGCTTAGCGCGACGCACTTCGTGACTGGCCTAGATTACACCCCGAATTCACAATCGAAATTCAGCGTCGAGGTGTACAGAAAGAACTATCACGATTATCCTGTCTCGGCGCAATTCCCGACGCTATCGTTGGCGAACCTGGGCGACACGTTCGACGAGGGCCAAAGCCTCATGCCTCTGCTGAGTGCTGGAAATGGCTTGGCGGAAGGTGTGGAGCTCTTCGCCACGCACCGGACAGCAAGCTGGAACGGGCAGGCAAGCGTAGCGTGGTCGCGGGCATGGCAAGCGGGACTCGACGGCGTTCTGCGGCCCAGTTCATTCGATTCCCCCTTTGTCGTCAACCTGCTGGCCGGGTACCGTCTAAAAACAAAGTGGAACGTGTCGGGCCATTTCACGTACTTGTCCGGTCGACCGTATACCCCCTTCGATGAAACCCTGTCGCAAGAACGGGGATATGGAATCTTCGACCTGACGCGTGTCGATGCTGTGCGAGCGCCAGCGTACATCCGCCTCGACCTCCGTGTTGATCGCACATGGACCGTCCGCGACAAACCGCTGACGGCATTCTTTGACTTGCAGAATGCCACTAATCGCCAGAACTTACTCATTCACTCCTGGAACCGAATTACTAACGAAACTCAGCCTATCAACCAACAAGGGCTCTTTCCAGCGGTGGGGCTTGAGTGGCGTTTTCACTGAAGAGTGGTCCGATGGCCCTGATGACCACACACGTTGAGCACGGAGTGCAACAGCCATGACAATGACACCCTCCCTCCGCAAGTTCGCGCTTACCGCGCATGTCACTTCCTCGGTCGGGTGGCTCGGCGCGGTCGCTGTATTCCTCGCTCTCGCCGTCGCAGGTCTGACCAGCAAAGATGCTCAGATGGTGCGTGCAGCCTATCTTGCAATGGAGTTGACCGGTTGGTTCGTCATCGTCCCGTTGAGCCACGCTTCGCTGCTCACCGGGCTTATCCAGGCACTGGGTACCACGTGGGGCCTGTTTCGTAACTACTGGGTTCTGTTGAAATTCCTGATAACCATCGTTGCGATCATCCTCTTGCTGATGCACATGCCGCCAACCAGCCGCCTGGCAGGAGTAGCAAGAGCGACGACATTGTCCGGTGTCGAGTTCCACGAGCTACAGATCCAACTCGTGGCCGACGCAGGTTTCGCCCTGCTGGCGTTGCTCGCGGCCACGACGCTATCGGTGTACAAGCCGAGGGGCACGACCCAGTGCGGGCAGCGTAAGCAGGAGCAGCATCTCGGGCCGGACCGAGGAATGGCCACCAGCACACCACGCTGGGTGTACGCGTTTGTGATCATCGCCCTCGTCCTGCTGTTTGTCGTCCGGTACCTCACCGTCGGCGGCCATCGGGGCCACATACCGTGATGGGCGTCTGCCGGGTCACGTGAAAGGAAGGCGAGTCGCGAATGGCAACGCTCACTTTCATGAGAATACAGGTAGAAATTGTCATAGGTCGAACAGCAGGGTACATAACTGGTGTGAAGAGGAAGCTCGTACTCGACGGATTGTTACTAGTATGCGGGCTCTCAAGCTGCATTGAATGTTATCGGAGGGAAGAGTGATTTAAGCAAGAGTCGTAAATTGAGAGGGTGAAGCAGGACTGGCGATCTGTAGATCGACCGGTGATTAGCCCGTACTGCTTCCGCAGTTCAGCTATGCGTCGACTCAGAGTAACTATGGACGGCCAGATCGCCGTCCTCGCGGTAGCCGAAAAGGGTTCGTTTGATGCCGCAGGAAAATACCTCGGCATCGGCAAATCCGCTGTGCGCAAGCGCGTTCGGAGCGTGGAGAGCGAAGCCGGAACACCTCTTTTCCGCGTCCAGGGAAAGGGGATGGTGCCAACCGAAGCCGGTAATCTCTACCTGCTGTCGACTCGTGAATCCGTAAGGCAGGCATGGCTCGGTTTGGATCGCGTGCAGGCATTTGTCCGCGTACAGACGAATGACCTGCGCATTGGATATTCGACCTACCTGAATACCAGACTGCTCGACATCGTCAGGCGCATTCAGCCCGAGGGCATCAGTTCTCTGTCGGTGACAAGAGAAAGCCTGATGACATATCAGGCAGTCGCCAGAGTGCTTCAGGGAGACCTCCATATCGGATTCGGAATCATCCCCCTCCAGGAACCTGATTTATCTACTCGTTTGCTCTTTGAAGAACCTCTCATGGCCTGCCTGCCCGTGGGGCACCGTCTCGCAACCAGAGCAACGATTCGGCCTGAAGACCTTGAGAACGAACCTGTCGTGTCCGTATCCCGCAAGGGGCTCCCCGGACGGCACCAAGAGATCGTGACCCATTTTGAGAGTCTTGGCGTCCCGCTCAAGTTCGTAGCGGATGCCTATTCAGTGAAAGAAGCGCTCTGGCTGGTGACACAGGGCACTGGCGTCTCGCTCATGACGAAATTCTCAGCCACGGCCTATCGCCACGACGTTGTGGTCAGGCCGCTCTCCGACCGACTGCTTACGGTGAAGAGCGGGATATTTACGCGGCGGGATCATGACCAGAAACTCGTACACAACTTCGTGGATTTGGCGTGGGCCGAGACTGCGGCTCTGCGTGCGAATACAAGTTGACCTGGCTGACAACTGCCACAACGACAACTCAATCAACCCTTCGGAGGACAATTCATGCGCAGCTTCTATCTCGTCTCCATCGCAGGTCTACTCGCACTCACCGCATGCACTAGCACGAAGAGCCCGAGCGATACGAATTTCACAAAAGCGATCAACGAGTATCTGACGAAGCATGGCGAAGCCTGTACGGTGATTGGGCGCCAGTTTCCCATCGATGTTCCTCGATCGGAACAAAAGGAACAATATGGGATTGGGCTGAAGCTGGCGGCTCTGGAGCAGGCCGGCCTAGTTCATGCGATCGACACAACGGCGGTGGTCCACGGGATGCTCGATGCTCTGCGGGGATCAACCCCGCCGCGACCTGTGAAGCGATACGAACTAACAGCGGATGGTAAGAAGTATTTTCAGCAGATTCCCGGCACGCTCGGACAGACTGGCGGCTTCTGTTACGGGCAGAAGAACGTCGATTCAATCGTCAAATGGACGGAACCGGCGACCGTGGGAACATCCTCTCAGACCGAAGTTACATACACGTATAGGATTGTGAACCCAGCAAGCTGGGCAGAACGCCCAGAGGTGCAGCAGGCGTTTTCCGATATCCGAACGACAGTCGGCGGAGCATCGAAGACAACGGAAAAGGCGGGATTGCAGTTAACCAGCAAAGGCTGGGAAGTTCTCGGGCAATAGGCTCCGGGAGATGGACTCGCGGCGCAACTCACGGATGATGGGCATCCGCAAGACCAGCCAATGTGCAAATCTCTGTGACGTGCCGCCATCCATTCTCATTGATCACCTGCACGATCACGTCGATGGACCTTCCGCACTCCTCCTCGACGTCATGCAGAGGGATACCTCCTCCCGAACCTCGCACAGCGAGCTGGGCCAGGCGCCGAAGCGCATCTGCAGCGCTGTTCGCATGAATGGTCGTCAACGATCCGCGATGACCTGTGTTCAAAGCATCGAGGAAGACGCGCGCCTCGGGGCCGCGAATCTCACCGACGATGATGCGGTCCGGTCGATGACGGAGCGCGGCCTTGAGCAAATCCGCGAATCCAATCTGACTCTTGTGGGTATCGAGCTGGGCCTCCGCGGATATGACGTGCGGCTTCCTGATGTAGAGTTCTGCTACATCTTCGAGGATCAGGATGCGATCGCCGTCCGGGATGAAACCCGCGAGAACATTGGTGAGTGTCGTTTTCCCCGATGAGGTGCTCCCGGAGATCAGGAGATTGTCGCCACGCTGGACATGGTTCGTAAGAGTCTCGGCCTGTGCTTCCGTCAGAGTCCTCCGCTCGATCAGGTCATGGATGGTGAAGTTCCGGGAGGTGAACTTACGGACGGTCATCATGGGCTGGGGATTGACCACGGGCGGGATGAGCGCCGCCATGCGGCTACCATCGGGTAGACGCAGATTCATGATGGGTGAGTCGGCATCGAGCTTCTTGCCGAAACGATTAGCGATCACTTCAAGACCTGTCAACAACGCCCCGTCATCGAACAGGATGCCTGGCTGTAATGAGATGTGACCCTTCTCTTCGATCCAGACCGAGCCGTCAGGATTGACCATGATCTCGGAGATGGTCGCATTCATCAGCAGATGTTCAATCGGCTTCAGGAACGGGATGATAATTTCAAAACTCATGCAGGTATCCTCTCCGGGTCGAATGCGATCTGTTCCTGGTCGAACCAGCTCATATCGATGGGTAGGAAGTCAGGCTTGAGATAGCAATATGTAGGTGGCAGTGGACTGACACCATCGAAGGCGACGACTATGGACTGCGCGTTCTGAAGGTCGAAGAAGACCTTCTCCTCGAACAGCGGCTCCTTATGTTTCTGGTACTGCTTGGAAGCGGAGACGGAGCCTTTACTGGACGATGTCCGGCCTGAGAGCCATCCGACATTGGCATTGGTGGAGGACTCGGAGACGGTGTAGCTGATGCGGGTGCGATCAGCCTTGCCGCACAGCTCGGACGCATACCAGGCAGTCTCGGGATCGGTGGTCGTGAGGAAGACCTTGTTTCGGAGGGCCTGTAGGAGCGTCTTGACGCCCTCGTTGGGCAGTGCATCCTTGAGACTTGAGATGCTCTGCGTGGCCACGATGGGGATACACTTCGGCTGACGCGAGAGGGACAGGAATCGTTCATCGCCGGTGGGATTATCGCCGCCGACCGTGGCGAAGTTCTGATACTCATCGCAGATGAAGACGGTTGGACGGAAGTGTCTCTCTGGGTGGGTGTCCATCCTGGGGATACGCAACTGGACGGCACGCTGGTAGTCGATCTTCATCATGGAGCCGATGGTCTTCGCCAGCGCCGGGTTCAAGGCCACAGGGAAGTTCAGGCCCACGACCGCACCCGATTCGATGAGTTCATCGAACGGCGGCAGGACGATGCCGCACGGATCAGTAGCGCATGGCTTGCCGTCGTAGAGTTCCTTCGGCGGACAGAAGACACGGCGCACGTCGGGGTCGGTCTCGAAGAGCGAGAGGAAGACGACGATGCCCTGGATGATGGAGGTCTTGACCTCGGAACGAAAGAACTTCCAGTGCTCCCAATACCAATACTGGATGCTGTCGAAGCGGTCCCGGTGCTCTGGCCGATAGGGCTTGCGAGTAAAGACGTCGAACGCTGCGGAGGTCTCTTGTGTGAGCAGGTTCTCCAGCGCCTCCGTCCATGCGATCAGGTAAAGGCCAGCATCTTTGTTCCACTCGAAGCCGAGCGGAGACAGCAGACCTTCATGTTCCCGGTACTCGTCTTTGCCGATACCGATATAGCTGGTAGTGCTGAAACGTGAACCCACCTCGGTCAGCAGCTCTTCCAGTCTTCCGGCGCTGATGACGGTGCGGAAGAGATCGACCATCGTGAGGTATCCGTCACGGATGCGGTGCAGCAGGATCACGTACCGCACAAGATCGGTGTACGACTGCTGCCAGAAAGGCTCCTTGCCCCTACCCCATATCGACGTGATGATGGAGGCGATGTTGAACGCCTGGGCGTAAGCATCGAGCGAGTTGTTCAGCGGGTTGTAGCGGATGTCGCCATCGAGCGAAACCTCTACGTAATCCTGTTCGCGCCCGCACCATTTAAGGACGCGCTGAAGCTGACGGCAAAGATCGCCTTTGACCTCCAGCACGATACCGGAGAGTCTGCGCGAGGGATCGTCGGCGCGATACGCGAACAACTGACGCATCGCCGGCAAAATCAGCCCATAGGTTTTGCCCGAGCCGATGGAGCCGAACGATGCGATGCCGGTATAAAGACCGCGCTCGGGGATCGAGAGCCACTGCGGAGTCGGGCTGGGCTTCGGGACTAGCTGACGGTGAACCTCTCCAAGGACTAGGGAAAGATCCTCTCGCGTGCGCGGATCGGGATACTGAGGCAGAGAACCGACAGGCTGTTCCGAATCGTCCCGATAGAGATGGACATATAGCAACGAGAAGATCATGGAACACGCTATAAACGGAGTCGAATATAGAAAGAGGTCATAGCTCCACGCTACTGCGTGAAAGATGGGAGGCCGCTCCAACTTGATCAGTCGCAGGACCGGATTGGCTGTATTGAGCGGAAACATGCTATTGAGGACGATGCCACTGGCCACGCTCATCCCGAGCGCGAGCACGATGCGGTTCTCGACCAGTGGCCGGATGATCTTCTGAAGTTGAACTCTGAAGCCCATGTGTGGATGCCTTTCTTATGCGCGAGCTGCCGCGTTCGCAGCGGGTTCGGATACAGGCTTGATGGGTGTGGGTGATGGTTTTGTAGCACTGGCAGCCCGTGCAGCATTCGCGGCAGAGCTGGCCCTGTATTTTTGGAAATCCTCATCCTGAGTCAGTGCGAAACGCAGTAGCTCGTTGACGATATAGTTGGTTTCGTTGTTCGACCACTCCGCCAGTAGCTCGATGTCGTCGGCCACAGTCTGGTCGATGGAGGATTGCAGCTTCGCGCGTCTAATCCTGCTGACGCCGTGTTCCAGTTTCAGTTTGCTCATGGATATCTCCTGTTGATGAAGTTGCGTTCTCGTGTGTATCTGTCCCGGATGAGATCCGGATGAGATATGGATCAGTGACCGATGCAGAACTGATCCGGTTTGTACCGAGCGCAGATCAATCTGGAGTCTGCGTCAGATATTTTCTGGATACCTAATGTGCTGGGGCGGGAGCGACCAGCGCGGCGTCAGCCGTCGCGGAAACCCCGGAGGGGTGGGTCGCTCCCACCCCACGCACACACTTTCCCTGACCCCATCTATCCGCGTAACTCGTTGTCTCTGCATCGGTAAGCTCCTTTCGTCTGAGTCCACGCGCGTGCCCGCTACCGTGCCCGCAGCCCCTCGTGTATTGGCTGGCTATGTTGCATCACCGACGTGGGATAGCTGTACGGAAACACCACAGTTGAGAACGTCGCGCGCAACGAAGTCTGAAGAAACCGCTGCCGTATCTTCTCGGCGTTGGCGGTCCCCAGTTTCCACGCTGAATACAACGCCTGGTGTTCGAGCGTGGTGTAGAGGCCCTCTCCTCGCGCAGCACCTGAAGGTTGCTGGCGAGAATGCCGCGTCCTTCGACCTCGGACTGTCTCCGAATGGCGAGGAACTCGAGGAAGTGATCGACACCTAACGGCGTCAGCGGCGTCACACCGCGCATCCGGTCCGCAGGCAGAAAGCGACCGAAGGCAGCTTTCGCCCGAGCGGAGTTGCTCTCGTTGTCGGCGACGAAGACCAGCTCGAACTCGCCGAGCGCGGCAAACAGCGGCTGGTACTGTTTGAGGTAACGCTCGAAGCGGGTGGCCGTTACCTGGCCTTCGTCGAAGAAGACGAAGGTCGGGACGCCGGTGTTCGAGACGAGAATCGGGAATCCATCGGGGAAATACATCAGGCGCCCGGCGTAGCTCCGGGGCAACAGCTCGGAGCGGACGCCGCATTGCGTAGCGAAGAAATCGACCTTGCCCGCCTCGTCTTCCAGGACATTCGCGCTCAGGTGTGCGAGGACGTAGTCGAGCACCATGAGCCGGGCCTTAATATAGTTGTCGCCTTTGATGCGGCGGTTCTGCGAGTCAGGCCGCCCAACCGCTTCATAGACCGGCTTCGACGCGAGGTGATAGATATGCCGCCCCTGGCCGCACTCGATCACGCGGAGATGGTGAAGCCGGGACGCTTTCTCAAGAAAGCGCGTGGGCATGGCCCCGCGATCGCACTGGACAAACTGGCTGTACTGCCGGCGCAGGAAGTAGCCGGAGTGGACGGCAACCAGGTACAGGAACGATGCTTCGCGTTCGAGATAGCCAACCGCTTCGAGGGATGAGATGGGGTCGTAGTCGATTGTCATAGGTCCAGAATGTCCTCCATCAAACCGTGGTCGTCCTCGATCTTGGCCGTGAGTGAGGCCCGGTCGGAGGGCGCGGCGTAGTTGCGGAAACCTGCCTGCGCCTTGGCGCGCAGGTGACCCGCATGATATGCGGCGGTGAGGACCTCGATGTCCTCATGGCCGGTGCGTGATCCCTGGCTGGCGTCCTGCCCCTCTTCGCGCGGGAGGTCGTAGTCGATCCGCGCGTCGGGAATCTGAATCTTTCCATCGACGAAGGGCAGCTCGAACCGCTCGGCCACTTCCTCTTTGATCGCGGCCATGTCACGCTTCGGGTCGGCTTTGCGCGCGGCATAGATGGCCTTCTGAACATCGGATTTCATCTCGAAGTCGAGGCGCACGCGCAGATTGCTGCCGCCCTTGTCCTCGATGTGCTCCGCTTCTTTCCGATGCGCCCGGTAAATCTGCGAGTCGTGTTCAGCCTCGCGGGGCTTGACCAGGCCGGCGTAGATCCACTGGTCTTTGGGAAGGTCGCCCTGCTTCATGAGCAGGCGGCGACCGTCTTTGGTGAGCGTGACGACCTCGGCGCGCTCAATCGTGCGCCGCTGCCCGTCGCGGCGCAGATTGATGTGGGTAGTTTCGACCAGCCCTTTGTCGCGGAGATAGCGGAGGTCGTTCTCCAGTGGACGCGACTTGCCGTTGTACAGCGTCTCGCGGAGGTCCGCTGTGCGGACGACGCGAAAGCGCCCAGCCTCTTGCAATAGCTGTTTCTCCTCCGGGCGCAACTCCAGCCCGACGATGTTGCCGGCGACCCGCGCCGGACGGCGCGGGTCCGCCGAGGCAACAGGACGGCGGCGCTGGCGTGGCACATCGCGCGGTTGCTCCGCACGATTGCGCGCCGCCTCGGGGCGCGGCTTGCGGTGATCCGCAGAGCGATCCTCCAGAGACTTCAGGTGATGGAGGACAGGGTTGTCGGGCGGCTTGCGCTGGACGGCGCGACCGTCCGATGAACCTGGGGCCGCGTCGTTCCCCTCGCGGCGCCGGGGCTGCTCCTGGGGAATATCCAGCCTCATGCGTCGTCCTCACTATCGCCGCGCTCCGCAGGAGCAGGCGCAAACTCAATCGAGGTCTGCGTTGTCGTGGACTTCGACGTGGACTTTTTCGGGCGCTCCGCGGCAGGAGAAGGCGGGACGGTTTCGTCAGAAACCGGCGATGCCTTCGGCCCCTGGCCGACGACACGACGCACGTCGTAGTCGGCCACGCGGGTGAAGCGGTCCATCTCTCTGTCGGCGGCCTCGCGCATCGCACGGACCTTGGCGACAAGATCGGGCGTGCGGTCGAGATACTGATCTTCCGACTGCATGGCTACTGTCCCTCCTCATCTCCGAAGCGTGAACGTATCTCGTCGGACAACTCGTTCTTCCCGGTATGAATCTCCTGATCGAAGTGCCGGAGCTTGCGGCCTGTATCGCGCAGGAAGAATTTACGTTCAATCCAAATCGTGAGGCCGAGGATGTTGGCGAAGAGCAGAGCGCAGTAAAGCGCGATGCTCTTGAGGTAGCTGTGGACGATCAGGCTGCGCCACGGGGTGAGGAAGTGCAGTGTGTGCATCGACCAGAAGCCGAGCGCCAGAAAGATTAGCGCGGCTACGAAGGCGGCGTTGGCAATCATCGGGGTCCTTTCTGCCGCGGTCGGTGCGCGGCACTGTCGTAAGAAAGCGGAGAGCCGTTAGCCTCTCCGCAAAAAAGCGAGGGACTGCGTTAGCCGTCCTCGCCGAAATCGACGAGTGCGTCGGGCCGGTCCAGCCGCTGAATGCGTATCGCATGGACGGCGTAGTTGGCTTTGCTGACCGTATGGGGTTCACCCTCGACCAGGACGATCCGTGGCTCGCCCTGATTGCGCAGCTCGCCTTCGACTTCCAGGTAGTCGCCGCGCCGCATCCCGCGAACCATGCCGCAGAAGAACGGGCCGGGACAGATGACGCGATGCCAGTCGGTGCGCGGATGCCATTCGTTGGCTCCGAGGTCCCATACGCCGGAGACGGTCGCCAGCAGCAGGACCGCGAACGAATCCTCTTTGATGTGGTCGGATGAGGGAGCCTCGGCATTGCTGCCGAGGAACCCGCGAAGGGTGACGGTATTCGCAAAGAGAGTCGTCATGATTGCACCTCCCGAGGGAGGACAACGCGGCCTAAGCCGCGTCGTCCTCCGTGATGGGCTCGGCATCGGGGTTCTGGCCGGAGGCCGGCGGCGCCAGCTTCTTCACGATGCTGGCGCGTACCTCCCAACCACGGCGCTTGACCGTGGTCTTCTTCTTGCCCTCGCCGACCTCGGCGTCGTACTCGGTGCTGCGCAGCTCACCCTCGATCTCCACGTAGTCGCCCTTCTTCAGGTTCTTCGCGTAGTCGGCGGGCTTACCGAAGGCGACGATGCGGTGCCATTCGGTGTGGTTCACCCACTCGTCCTTCTGCTTGTCCTTGTAGCCGGACTTGGTGGCGAGCGAGAGGATAGTGAAGGTCTTCTGCTGCTTGGTTGCGAAGTTCTCGGCATCCTTGCCGATGAAGCCCTTCAGAGTGATTTTGTTTTCGTAGAGTGCCATTGTGTTTCTCCTTGTTTGTATTTGCCCGGATTGCCCTCGGGACACTCTTGCGCTCTGCGCCGCGAGTGTGCCCCGCTCCCAAGGCCAAGCGACGCATTTTCGGAAGGTTCGGAAAATCTTTTCTTTCGGCGGTCTTTGCGTTCTTGCCGAAAAGATTTTCTGAAAGCCGAAAAAGCAGAGTCGCGCCGTGCCGCAGGGCGCGGGATAAGCACCGAAGCGAGTGACCGAGGGTAAGCAGGGAAAATACGAGGAGGGATGGCGCTTTACGGAAACACCTGTCTGAAGGACTGCATGGCGTTCAGGACGCCGGTGCAACCGGACAGCAGAACCATACCCTGTCGTCTCCCACCAATCCGGCTGCAAAAACAGAGAGTGGGTGAGCTGCGCCGTGCTTTGTCCCGCATCGTCCTCCGAAGCCCGCCATGCGAAGGGCCTGGCTTCGGGCGACGGAGTAGAGGACGAGGGTGAGCTGCACAGCTCCAACACCGGGGCGGTGAGGGCAGGAATAAGACTCGCCTCTCTCAGCGGTTGAGGGGTACGCGCCAGTATCGTCCGGGTTTGTGCGCGCCGGTTCACGAAACGCTCCCGGCGCCGGGACCATCACGGAGGATCGCATCGACGGCTGCGATGCGCTCTCCGATCCAGCGCATGACCGGAATCGCCATCGAGTTGCCAAGGGCTTTGTAACGGGGGCCGTCGGCTGCCGGCTTGCCGCGATATTCGACCAGGGTGTAATCGTCGGGGAACCCCTGCAACCGCTCGCACTCGCGCGGCGTCAGCCGACGAACGGCCATCTGGGGTGTCATCACTCCGTCGAGCCGCCCGCCCTCGCCGCCACGCTGAAGGGTCCCGGCTATATCGGTCGATGCGGTGAGCTCTCCCGACCAGGCGACAGCGACATTGGCTGCGTTGCGGCCCGTTGCGTTCGGGTTCGTTCCAATCGAGTGCATTACGTCGCCAGCCAGAACATCTCCATCCTGGTTCTGCGTAAAGGCGATAGCGACCTGCCCACCACCATTCGGACGGCTTGCGTCATGCCCCATACCCCGCAACGTCGGCGCAACGTTACCCGCATCGGCGCCGTGGTCTTTGGCGGAGAAGGCTATGTAGGATTGCTGTTTCGCCCCTGGCCGCGCCGTCAGCGCACCGACTGTTTTGCCGTCTCCGCCAAACAATCGCACCTCGTTGCGAAGGTTCTGTGAGAAGGCAACGGCCTGAGCGCCGCCTCCGCTCTCCAATGTGTGAGCGACGTCATCGGAAAAGCCGCTGCCATTCGACTTCGTATGGGCGGTGCTGATGGCGACGGGGATCATCGGTATGCCGCGGCCCGTGCCGTCCTCGCTGGCATCGAAGCCGTCAGCCGAGAGCGAATGGGCGATCAGCGTCTCGGTTTCAAAGTCCTGCCTTCCTATGCCGCCAGCATTGAGGCAATGGGATGTTTCGCCGGTCGATGCGAGGACGCCAAGACCTAATTGATTACGGGTGAGGCCATCCCTGCATCCCCTATCGATGGTGGGAGAAATGTCTGTGAGGCGACCTCCATCAGGGCCGACCTCAACGCCTCTGGCAGCTCCTTGCCGCGCTTCGCGGCGCGGCGGAGGATACCCCGACAGGCTGTGCCGCTCAAGTAGTACCGCTGCGGCAGCTCGCCAGTTTCCAGCACATCCGACAACGAAGACGCGGCGCCGTCGCTGGGGTACTCCAAAGTGTTGAGCGTTAAGAATTCGGTAGGCGACCCCATACCCGAGTTCGACCAGCATCCCGAGGAAGGCTCCAAACGTCCGTCCGTCGTCGATTGACAGGACGCCGGGGACGTTCTCCCACACCAGCCATAGGGGCCTGAGTCGGCCAGCAAGTCGAGCAAACTCGATGGTGAGGTTGCCACGAGGGTCATCCAGTCCCGCTCGCTTACCGGCGACGGAGAAAGACTGGCAAGGTGTTCCTCCGGCCAGAAGG